>VXXM01000035.1 GCA_009835395.1 Acidimicrobiia bacterium | reverse complement strand
CCCCCCCCCCCCCCCCCCCCCCTTTATTTCCCCCCCCGCCCCCCGCCACCCCCCCCACCCCTAGGCTCGGGGCCCCGCCGCTGTGAATACCCGCCCCGCGGCGGGGGGGTCTCGGGGGGGAGCGATTCGAGTTCGACATCCTCCTCCGGAGCGGGCTCCGGGCCGGCGTCGGAGGGCTCGGGCTCGTCGGCGTCGGCGCCTGCCACTTCGGGCGCCGCGGGCATCGGCCGGCTGGTGAGCTGGTCCAGGATGTGATCCACCCACGCCGGGTCGGAGGGGTCCGGCTGGCGCGGGGACTTCCGGGGAGGTTCTCGGGTCATCGAGGGTTCACCGTAACCGACCGGACCTTCTGTCCAGCGGTTATCCGGCGTAGCGCGCGAGGATTCGGCGAGCCGCGGCGGCGCCGGGTTCGGGCGGGAGTCCCTGGCTCGCTGCGACCCGAGCCGCCGGCCCGAGTCGGAGCAAGAGCCTCTCGAGCCAGGCCACCCCGCCGACGGGAAGGCGCGCCCGGCAGATGTGCCCCTCCCAGGCCAGTTGGCTCGCCGGGTAGTGGTCCAGAACCCACTGGGCGGGACCCTCGAGTGTCAACTCGACCCACGGCCCCTCCGCCGGCGGGTCCCAGACCGTGGCGGGGACCGGTCCCGGCGGCGGGTCGAACGATTCGTCCAGCAAGTCCGCGGCGGTCACACGATCGAGCCGGAAGGTGCGCTCCTGGCCACTGCGCCGGCAGAAGGCCCGGACGTACCAGGCCCCCTCGTGAGCGAAGGTCCGGTAGGGCTCGATGACCCGCTCGGTGACGGCGTCGCGGTCGTAGCTGTAGTACCGGATGGCGGCCGGCCGATGCTCGCGGCAGCCGTCCCGCAGGGTCTCCAGCGCCTCGGAGGTCGCCTCGCCGAGGCGGACCTCAAGCGCCTCGGCGGGGTTCACGCCGAGGGTCCCGGCGAGCTTGGCGAGTCCTCGCTCCAGCGCGCTGTCGCCGGTGAGGCCCAGCAGGCCGGTTGCCGCGGCCAGGAGGGCCACGGCCTGCGGCGGCGTGAGCCGGAGCGGTTTGCGGAAATAGTCGGCGAAGTTGATCTGGACGAAACCGTCCGCCACCTCCACTTCGATCAGGGCGTCGGGGGTGTAGGGAGGCACACCGACCATGAAGACCACCTGCTGCAGGTCGTCGAGCAACCCGTCGGCGGGATAGTCGAAGCGCTCGGTGATCTCGGTGAGGGTCGCCCCGCCGCGGTCGGCCACCCACGGAATGAGTTGCAGGAGGCGGTGCATCCGTTCGGAGGAGGTCAGCCGCCGCGGCCGTGAAGGGGCAGCCGCCGCCGGGGCCTGCGCAGGCTGCTCGGGCCCGGCGGCAGTGGCCCGGCCGGGCGCCCGCGCCGGGGGCTGCGCGGACCCGGCGGCGCAGGCCTGCACCCTCTCGAGGAGCTTCTCCCGCAGCTCCGGTGGGCCGATGAGCTCGGCTCGGTCGAGCAGCCCGAGCACGAAATCGACCAGCGCGTCCGCATTGGCGACCGGCAGGTGCAGCAGCAGCGACCCGTCGGGGCGCCGCTCGTGGTGCGTGTCCTGCCCCACCTGCCCCAGGGCCCAGTCGGCGACGTCGGCATCCACGTGGATCTGCGCAGTCCAGGATTCGGCGCCCATCGCCCAGGGAGGCCGCTCGAGACCCCCGGAAGGCGCCGGCTTCGGCACGAACCCTCCGGCGTCGCCGAGGGTCGGTTCGGCGATGCGGTCGAGGCGGAAGTGGCGCCAGGCGGCGCGGTCGCGGTCGTGACCGCCCAGGTACCAGTGCCCGCGGGCGAAGTGCAGCCGCACCGGCTCGACGGTGCGCGGCTCGCCGCGATGGCGGAACGACACCACGCTGCGGCCCGAGATCGCCCGGTAGAGGGTGGCCAGGTGCTCGTTGAACGGGATGACGGCCAGTTCCTGCGCCGGATCTCCCTCCGGCGGCCGCCCGCCGAGTGCCCAGAACGCGGTCTCGAGTGCAGTGCCCTCCAAACGCACCGTCCGGGCGGCGAGGTGCAGCGCGGCACGCTCGTCGGCCGCCAGGTCGGGATCGTCGAGGTAGTAGTCGCGGGGGCGGATCCGGTAGCCCTCGACGGGCGGATCGCTGCCCGGCACGGCGCCGGTCTCCAGCGGGATGCCCATCTCGCGCAGTTCGCTCTTGTCGCGTTCGAACGTGCGCCGGAAGGCTGCCTTGCCGTCGGCGTATCCCGCCACCTTGGAGGCGATCTCGCTGGCGGGCAGGAGCCGTTCGGTGGCGAGCAGGGCGGCGGTCAGGTTCAGGAGGCGTTCCAGCTTGGCGCTGGCCGGAGTGCTCATCGCAGCGGCTCCCGCTAGCCGTTCACAGCGATGCGATCAGCTTCTCGACCCGTTCGTCGTGGGACTTGAACGGGTCCTTGCACAGCACCGTGCGCTGTGCCTGGTCGTTCAGCTTGAGATGCACCCAGTCCACGGTGTAGTCCCGCTTGCGCTCCTTGGCGCGCCGCACGAACTCGCCGCGCAGGCGGGCCCTGGTGGTCTGGGGCGGACGGTGCATGGCCTCCAGCACATCGTCCTCCAGGCAGATCGACTCGACCAGGTCTCGTTGCTGCAGCTTGTAGAACAGCCCCCGATCGCGGCTCACGTCGTGGTACTTCAGGTCGAGCAGCGCCAGCCGCGGGTCGTCCCACGTGAGGCCGTTTCGCTCCCGGTAGTGGTTGATCAGCCGGTACTTGATCACCCAGTCGCATTCCCGGTCGAGGCTCAGGGGATCCGCCTCGAGGCGCTCCAGGCAGTGGCCCCACATCTGCAGGGCGCGCTTCTGCTCCACGCCGAGGTCGAACCGGGTGGAGAACTCCTGGGCCCGCTCGTAGTACTCGCGCTGGATGTCCAGGGCGCTCAGCTGCCGGCCGTTGGCCAGACGCACGCGCCGCCAGGGCCGCGAGCCGTCGCTGATCTTCTCGAAGTCGTCGTGGCTGATCTCCCGGATCGCCCGGATGGGGTTCTCGAGGGTCATGTCCCGCAGCACGATCGACGGCTCCTCCAGCATCTGCAGCAGGATGCTGCACGCTCCGACCTTCAGGAAGGTGGCGTACTCGCTCATGTTGGAGTCGCCCACGATGACGTGCAGGCGGCGGAACAACTCGGCGTTGGCGTGGGGCTCGTCACGCGTGTTGATGATGGGGCGCGAACGGGTGGTGGCGCTGGACACCCCTTCCCAGATGTGCTCGGCACGCTGGCTGATGCAGTACTTGGCCCCCCGCGGCGTCAGCAGGATCTTGCCGGCGCCGGCGTAGATCTGGCGGGTCACCAGGAACGGGATGAGCACCTCGCTGTACTCGGCGAGTTCCTCGCGACGCGTGGTGAGGTAGTTCTCGTGGCAGCCGTAGGAGTTCCCCGCCGAGTCGGTGTTGTTCTTGAAGAGGTAGATCTCGCCGCGCATGCCATCGGCGTTGAGCCGCTCCTGGGCGTAGGCCACCTGCTGATCCAGGACCAACTCTCCAGCGCGGTCGTGAGCCACGAGGTCGTACAGGGAGTCGCACTCGGGGGTGGCGTACTCGGGATGCGACCCGACGTCGAGATAGAGCCTCGCTCCGTTGGCGAGGAACACGTTGCTGCTGCGCCCCCACGACACCACCCGGCGGAACAGGTAGCGCGCCACCTCGTCGGGGCTCAGGCGGCGCTGGCTGCCGAGAGCGAACGTGACGCCGTACTCGTTCTCGATCCCGTAGATGCGTCGCTGCAAGGCGTCGCCCCTAGTCCGCCGCTCCGTCGGACGTCTCGCCGGATGCGGCCCGCGGTTGCCCCAGCAGCGCGTCCACCTCGGCGATTCCCAGCCGGCGGAAGCAGCGCCGGCCGAGGGTGCGGTCGAGGGTGGCCACCTCGAGGTCGTCGGCGACGAGCGTTCGCTCCGGCCCGGCCAGGGCATCGACCGCGGCGCGCAGCGCAGCCGCCGCGTCGAGATCGGCGTCGTGCAGGTCGCCGAGGCGCTCGGAGATGGCCTCGGCCTCGCCGCCGAGCACCGACCAGCGGCTCTCGTCGTTGACCGTGCCGTCGTAGAGGATGTGGAAGAGCTGCTCGGTTCCCACCTCGTCGGTGATCTCCGCAACGAGGATCTCCACCTCCATGGGTTTCATCTCGTGCGTGAAGATCTGTCCCAGTATCTGCGCGTACTGGTTGGCGAGGCTGCGGGCCTCCACGTCCTGGCGGCTGTAGGCGTAGCCCTTCAGGTCGGCGTGGCGCACGCCGGCGATGCGGAGCTGATCGAACTCGTTGTACTTGCCCACCCCGGCGAAGGCGATGCGGTCGTAGATCTCGCTGATCTTCCGCAGCGTGTTCGAGACGTTCTCGGCGCACAGCAGGATGCCATCGCGGTAGGTCACCGCCACAAGACTCTTCCCCCGGGCGATTCCCTTGCGGGCGTAGTCCGCCCGGTCCTTCATGATCTGCTCGGGCGCCACGTAGAAGGGCATGTTCATGGGCGGCACCCGTCTCGTGCAGCGCGCCGGCGCTCCGGCGGCATCTCCGGCTCAGCCGGCGTCACCGGAACTCCGTTCGATGTGCGCCTCGCCGCCGTCGGCGTCGAGCGCGGCGAGCAGGGCCCGGAAGCGCTCCTCCACCTGGGGATCGTCGAGTCGCCGGTAACCGTCGGCGTCGATGTCGACCACCACGGGGAAGATCCCCCGGACGAGGTCGGGTCCGCCGGTGGCGGAGTCCTCATCCGCGGCCTGGAAGAGCGCGGAGATGGCCAGGTCGACGGCCGCCGAGGGCTCCAACCCAGGCCGGAAACCCAGCTTCACGACCGTGCCGGCGTGCAGGCTGCCCGAGCCGCCGGCGGCGTAGTCCTGCTCCTCGTAGCGACCTCCGGTCACGTCGTACTGGAAGAGGCGGCCGCACCGGCGGCGCTCGTCCCAGCCCGCGAACAGCGGAACGACCAGCAGTCCCCGCAGCGCTGAGGTGAGGTTCGCTCTGACCATCTGGCTGAGCTGGTTTGCCTGGCCGTCCAGGCTGAGCGGCTGCCCCTCGACCTTCTCGTAGTGCTCCAGCTGCAGCTGGAACAGGCGCACCATCTCCATCGACGGCCCCGCCGCGCCGGCGATGGCCACGCCGGCGTGGCGGCCCGCGGGATACACCTTCTCGATGCTGCGGTGGCTGATCAGATTCCCCGCGGTCGCCCGCCGGTCCCCCGCCATGACCACCCCGTCACGGTGACGCAGCGCCACCACCGTGGTGCCGTGGGTCACCCCGGACAGGTCCCCCGGGGCCGCTACGTCGGGGCGGCCGACGTCGGCGGGAAGTCCCGCCGCGGCGAGGAGACCGGTGAAACTGGGCCCCGGATCCTCATCGGCGCCGAAGGTGGGCAGGCCCCGAAGCAGCGGCAGGCTCATGACGTGAGGCTACTCCCACCGATCCGGCGAGCGCGGCCTCCGGCGGCGCCGGCGGGCCTGCCCGGCGCGGGCGCTACTGGCCGCCCTTTTGGATGTAGGAGTTGACGAACTCCTCGGCGTTGGTCTCGAGCACCTCGTCGATCTCGTCGAGGAGGTCGTCGAGTTCCGCCTTCAGACGGTCACCGGTGGGGCTGGCGGTCGGCGCCTCCTCCTCCGGGACCGATTCGCTGCTCGGCCGGGACGACTTCTGGATCCGCTCTCGTTCAGCCATGGTTCTCGCGCTCACCCATCACTGCTGCAGCCTCCCGATGAGGTCGGCCGGGGTCGGACACTCGTCGAACAAGCTAGCCACATGTTGCCGGGTTCCGCGGGCAGGTTCCATCATGGGGACCCGGCGCAGGGTCTCGCCGCCGAGGTCGAAGACCACCGAGTCCCAGTTGGCCGCCACGACGTGGGAGGAGAACTGCTGGAGGCAGCGGCCGCGGAAGTAGGCCCTGGTGTCCGGCGGAGGGTTCTCGGTGGCCCACCGGACCTGCTCGGCGTCCACGAGGCGCTCCAGTGACAGGCGGTCCGCCACCGAGCGCTCCGGGCGCAGGTCGTGATACTGCAGGTCCAGGGCCTGCAGGCGGGAATCGTTCCAGTCGCAGCCGTTGCGGGAGCGGTAGGCGTCCAGCAGGCGGTACTTGGCCACCCAGTCGACGGTCGTCGCGGGGCTGAGCGGTTCGGTCTCCAACTGGGTGAGCACCGTCTCCCAGCGCGCCAGCACCTCGTCGGCGACCGCGCCGCCCACCGCCTCGGTGCCGACGTCATGGCAGTACTTGGCGCAGCGCTCGAGGAGTTCCCACTGCACATCGAGGGCGGTCGCGCTGGTGCCGTCGGCGAGCCGGAACGGGCGCCGCAGGCTCAGGTCGCAGCTGACCGCCCTGATGGCCTGCACCGGCGCGGCCAGAGCCAGGTCGTCGGGGAACAGGTCGTGCTCCACCAGGGCCAGCACCAGGGCGGTGGTGCCGACCTTCAGGAAGGTGGCCACCTCGGCGAGGTTGGCGTCGCCGACGATGACGTGCAGCCTCCGGTAGTGCCGGGCATCGGCGTGGGGCTCGTCGCGGGTGTTCACGATCGGTCGCTTGAGCGTCGTCTCCAGCCCCACCTCCTCCTCGAAGAAGTCGGCCCGCTGGCTGAGTTGGAACGGGACCGAGAAGCGCTCCACCCCCGCCGCCTCGGTCCCCACCTTCCCGGCCCCGCAGAAGATCTGCCGGGTGACGAAGTGGGGGGTGGCCCCGTGCACGATGCGCCCGAAGGGCGTGGCGCGATCCATGAGGTAGTTCTCGTGGCAGCCGTAGGAGTTCCCCTTGCCGTCGGAGTTGTTCTTGTAGACGACGAGTTCCTGACCCTCCGGCAGCAACGCCCGCGCCGCCTCCATGGAGCGCTGGGCGATGAGGTCGGCCGCCCGGTCCCAGACCACGGCGCTGCGGGCATCGGCGCACTCCGGCCCGGAGATCTCGGGGTGGGCGTGATCCACGTAGTAGCGCGAGCCGTTGGTCAGCACGGCGTTGACGAGATGCGTCTCGGGCTCGTAACCGATGTCCCCCCCGCCGACGCCGCGGGCGTCGCGGCCGGGCATCTCGTCCTCGAAGTCCCACTCGACGCGTGCGATCGGCGAGCCGGGCGCGTGCTGGAGGCCGGACAGGTAGGCGTTGATCAGCAGCGAGGAGGCCGTGATCGGGTTGGACTCCTCGGCACCGCGATGGGTGATCCCGTACTCGGTCTCGAGCCCGCAGATCTTGGGGACGACCACGTTCGGCGAGGTCCGCGGTGTTACAGGTACTGGCCGGTGGCGACGCGCTCGATGGAGCGGCCGCCGGCGTTGGTGTCGTCTCGGTGCACGAGCGTGCGCACGAAGGTGATCCGCTCGCCCTTCTTGCCGGCGATCTTGGCCCAGTCGTCGGGATTGGTGGTGTTGGGCAGGTCCTCGTGCTCGGCGTGCTCCTGGCCGACCGAGTGAAGCAGGTCGTCGAGGGTGATGCCGCCGGGACCGCCGGCGATGACGCGCTTGATGGCCAGCTTCTTGGCCCGCCGCACGATGTTCTCGACCATGGCCCCGGAGGCGAAGTCACGGAAGTACATCGTCTCCTTGTCGCCGTTCTGGTAGGTGACCTCGAGGAACTCGTTGCGCTGCTCGGTGCTGTACATCTCGGCGACCGTCTGCTCGATCATGCCGCGCACCGCCTTGTCCCTCTCGCCGCCGCCGATGGTCTCGACGGCGCTGTGGGCGATCGGCAGGTCCACGGTGAGATAGCGGGAGAAGATCGCCGCAGCCGCCTCGGCGTCGGGCCGTTCGATCTTGATCTTCACGTCGAGGCGTCCCGGGCGCAGGATCGCCGGATCGATCAGGTCCTCGCGGTTGGAGGCGCCGATCACGATGACGTTCCGCAGCGCCTCCACTCCGTCGATCTCGGCGAGAAGCTGCGGCACGACGGTGGACTCCATGTCCGAACTGATGCCGCTGCCGCGCATGCGGAACAGCGACTCCATCTCGTCGAAGAACACGATGACCGGCCAGCCCTCCGCCGAGCGGTCCCGGGCCTGCTGGAAGACCCTGCGGATCTGGCGCTCCGTCTCACCGACGTACTTGTTGAGCAGCTCCGGTCCCTTGATGTTCAGGAAGTAGCTCCGCGCCTTCTCGTTGCCCGTGGCGGCCGCCACCTTGGTGGCGAGAGAGTTGGCGACGGCCTTGGCGATGAGGGTCTTGCCGCAGCCGGGCGGCCCGTAGAGCAGGATGCCCTTCGGGGCCGGCAGGCGATGCTCGGCGAACAGGTCGGCGTGCAGGAAGGGGAGTTCCACGGCGTCGGTGATCTTCTCGATCTGCGCGTCGAGTCCCCCGACGTCGTCGTAGGTGACCTCGGGGACCTCCTCAAGCACCAGATCCTCCACCTCCGAGCGCACGAGTCGCTCGGTGAGGAGGCCGGAGCGGGTGTCCATGAGCATCGGGTCGCCGACGCGGAGGGGCACACCGGCCAGGTGCTCGGCCAGATCCACGACACGCTCCTCGTCGGCGCGGCAACTCACCACCGCCCGGCGACCGCCCTCCAGCAGTTCGGTCAGGGTGACCACCTCGCCGGTGCCGTCGGCGGCGCGGGCCAGCACCACGCTGAGCGAATCGTTCAGCGCCACCTCCTGGCCGCGTTCAAGGGTGCCCTCCACCTCGGGATGGATCGCCACGCGCATCTTCCGCCCGGACGAGAAGACGTCGACGGTGCCGTCGTCGTTGAGTTGGAGCACGGTGCCGTAGGCGTTCGGGGTCTGGGTGAGCTTCTCGACCTCCTCTCGCAGCGCGCTGATGTGTTCGCGCGCCTCGCGCAGGGTGTGGGTGAGCTTCTCGTTCTGCGAGACGGCCTGGGCCAGCTGCCCCTTGGTCTCGAGCAGCCGCTCCTCCAGCGTGCGGATGCGCTGAGGGGTGTCCTGCAGGCGCCGGCGTAGCGCCTCGATCTCTTGGCGCAGCAGTTTCAGCTGCACGGCCTGATCCTTGGGCACCTCGTCGATGGTTCTCACCTCCCTCCGCCGGTCGTCGGATGCGACCCTACACGCGGCGCCATAGGTTCAGGTGACTACACTCGCTCCGGCCGCGGTGCGCTCGCATCAGAGTCGACCGTGGGCTCCGGGCAGGGTCCATGCGGGGCGCGCCCGGGCCGGCGCTATACTCACCGCGGCGGTGATTTACCGGTCAGCCACGCACCATCCAGTCAATCGGGGAGCGGCAAGATGAAGGTCTGGATCGACCAGGATCTTTGCACGGGCGACGGTCTCTGCGAGGAGATCGCTCCGGACGTGTTCACGCTGCTCGACGATGGCCTGGCGTACGTGCGTGAGGGTGACACCATCTTCAGCGATCCGGGCGGCCCCACCGGGCTGGCCGTCGTACCCGAGGGTCAGGAAGAGGCGACGATCGAGTCCGCCGAGGAATGCCCCGGAGAGTGCATCTTCATCGAGATCGACGCCTGAGGCGCCTGCGGGCGTCGCGGCAGGCGACTCGGCGTTCTCCCTGAGGAGTCGGTTCCCGGCATCTCCGGCCCGCTAGCCGGAGTCGAGACGAACCCACGCCACGACTCGGTCCAGATCCTCCGGCGGTGACGGCAGATGCTCCAGGCTCGCCCGCACCAGCAGCGAGTCCTCGCTCGCTTCGGCGAACCAGCCGGGTGTGCTGGCCGCGGTCGGGGCCAGCAGCCAGACGAGGGCTCCCGCCACAGCGGCCGCGGCCACGAATCCGGCGACCCGATCGGCGGTGCGCAGTGACTCCGGCAGGGCGAGGTGCAGCAGCCGCCCCAGCGCGAATCCGGCGATGTGGCCCACCAGCGCGCCGGCCACCAAGATCCCCGCGCTGACGCCCAGCGGGTAGGCCGTCGGGTGCCACCGCTCGGCGGCGGGAGCGAGTTCGGAGAGCGCCCACGGCAGGAGGCGGACCGCCCCCCAGAGACCGGGTGCGATACCCAGCCAGGCCAGACCGGGCCGGAGCAGGCCGGTCCGCAACCCCACCAGCGCCACCAGCAGCAGGAGACCCAGCACACCCAGGTCGAGGAGGTTCACGTGTCCCTAGGTGGGCAGCCGCCGGGCGTGGGTCAGAAACCCGGTGTGGGCGATCATGCGGTGGTCCGGCCGGACGGCCTCACCGGCGATGTGCCAGCTCCGCTGCAGCACCTCCACGGTTGCCGCGAGCGCCCAAGGTCCCCGCTCCAGCGACTCGCGTAGTTGCGTGGCCTGCAGCACGCTGGGGGTGTAGGCGATGAGGAGGCCGCCGGGCCGGAGACGACCGGCGGCGTGCGGCACGACCCGCCAGGGCTCGGGCAGGTCCAGCGCCACGCGGTCGAGGTCCTCCACGTCGATGCCGTCGTAGCAGTCGCGCTCGGAGATGTGGTAGCGGGACAGCGCGTCGGTGCCGAGGAACTCCTGCACGTTCTTGCGAGCGCGGCGGGCGAAGTCGCCGCGGATCTCGTAGCCGAACACCTCCGCACCGGCCCGCAGCAGCGCCAGCGACAGCGCCCCCGAACCCACGCCGGATTCCAGGACCCGATGACCCGGAGCGATGTCGGCGAGCAGGAGCATGGGGCCGAGATCCTTCGGGTAGATCACCTGTGCACCGCGCTTCATCTTCACCACGAAGTCCGACAGCGTGGGGCGGAAGGCCTGAAACCGGGTGCCTCCGATCGAGCGCACCTCGCTGCCCTCGGGACGGCCGAGCAGGTCGTCCCAAGCCACCAGCCCCGAATGGGAGTGGAAGAACCCTCCCGGCTCGAGGCGGCGCAGGTAGCTGCGGTTCTTCCGGTCGACCAGCAGCACCAGCTCCCCGCCGCCGAAGCCCTCGCCGTCGGCGCCCGGCGCGCTCGCTTCCCCGCCGGCGGGATTCTCGCTCTGCTGGCTCACGAGGTCCGGTGACTCAGCGGCGCCGCGGCGGCGCGCCGTGCGAGACCACGAGCCGCTCCCCCGGCTTCAGCCGCAATGTCGTGCGGGCAGCCGGCCGGGTGGAACCGAGCGCCCCGCGCAGGCCCCGCAGGCCCCACGCCAGCACACCGGCCAGCAGCCAGAAGGTGCTGCCCCCGAGCAGCCCACGGGTGATGCCCCGCCGTCGTGCCAGTGCCAGGGGGCGGCTCGTGGGTGCGCCGGCCACGGGTTCAGTACCGGCGGAGCTCGACGAAGGTGCGCGTGAGGCGGCCGCGTCGCCTGCCCAGGAAGAACGCCAGGATCACGAGAGCCACCCCGGCGATCACGCCGAGGCGGAACCCGCTCCGCCGCGCCGGCGCGCTGGAGGAGTTGACGGCGTCGGCCACCTGCTGGAGCCGGGCCAGGAGATCCTCCCGGGTGATGTCGCCGGGTCGAGCGGCGTTCACTGCTCTTCCTCCGGAGCGCCCCGACGCCGTGCCCGCGCCGCCGAGCGTGCGAGGAGGAATACGACGAGGACAGCCGCCAGCACGATCGCATACGGCGTCCAGCTGAGACTGCCGGTCAGATGCTCGCCGGTCTCGGACTGCAACGCCCGCAGGCCGCCGAGGGCCAGCAGGACGAGTCCCGTGCAGACGAAGACACCGCCCGCCAGCCCGAATCCGAGCCAGGCTGCCAGACGCTTGAGAGGGTCCACCGCTTCCTGGCGGAAATAGGCGAGGACCACGTCACGCAATTCGGCGAGGGCCTCGGCCGGATCGCTCGGCGACCCGTCCGGTTGCGATTCGGCCTCCGGCGCAGCGGTTCCGGCGGCCGGTTCGTCGGAGGGCCGCGACTCGTCACCGCTGGCAACAACCATGCCGGCGAGTCTACCGCCGGGCCCCCGGCGCTCTGAGCCGGGATTCGGCTCCCGCCGGCGGGTCGATTCAGTCCGCTGAGGGATCCTCGCCGGAGCCTCGTAGCAGCCGGAGCGTCTCCTCGACGTCGCCGAGGAGCTCAGCGAGCAACCCGAGCCGCTCGACGGTGCCCGCCTCCTCGAGCAGGCGCAATCGGTCGAGTTCTCCGACAGGCGCAGCGCTGCACAACTGGTAGGCGGCCCGGGTGGGATCGCTGCTGAGGCCGTCGAATCGCAACTCGGGCGAGGGGCCTGTCCGCTCCGCTCCGAGCAGGGCCGCGATGCGCCGGTACGTCTCGGTTACGCGTTCGGCAGGCACGTGGGCGGCACCGGGCGCGGTCGGGGGATCCGGCCAGGGTTCGATGAGCGCTCGCGGGTAGGGGTCGTCGGCGAGCCAGCGGCGGACGCGCAACCGCTCGAGGCAGTCGGTCTCGAGAATCCAGCGCTCCCCCTCGGTGGGGCGCGCCCGGCGGATCCGCACCAGGACCCCGACATCGCTGCGGACCTGGTCGGGATCGGCTCCCACCTCCGACCCCCGCATGATCAGCACGACACCGAACAGCCGGTCCCCGTCGAGACAGACCTTCGTCAGCTCCACGTACCGCGGTTCGAAGACGTGCAGCGGCAGCGCGGAACCCGGCAGGGGCAGCCGCTGCAACGGGAACATCGGCAGCCGGCGCGCCGCCGTTTCAGCCGGCGGCGGTGCGGCCACGGCTGCTACCCGCCGCCCTCGACGGTGTCGCCGCCGGTCTCGGCGTAGTTGGGGTGGGCCACCAGGATCTCCAGCAGCTGCTGCAGGAAGGCGTCGGCATCGACCTCGGCCAGGCCCTCCCCGTTGAGGATGGCGGCGAAGGTCACCGGCCGACCGTCGCTGCCGGTGGCGAAGCCGGCCAGGGAGAACACGCCGGGCAGCGAGCCGGTCTTTGCCCGGACGCGTCCGGTGGCGGTCGAGTCCACGAAGCGATCGCGCAAGGTTCCCGACTCCCCCGCCACAGGAAGATAGGAGGCCAGCAGCCCGTCGGGGCCGTCGATCTCCAGGATGTCGGTGACCTGGCGGCAGGTGAGTTCGTTCTCGGGGCTGAGCCCGGAGCCGTCAGCGGGCGGGAACACCAGCACCGGCCGGCCGGCGTCCGCCGCCAGCAACTCCAGGGTGGCCAGAGCGCCGTCGAGCGTCGTGCCGGTGCCGGACCAGTGCAGACCGACTTCCTTCAGCAGCAACTCGGCTGTCGTGTTGTCGCTCTCGGCGATCATGAAGCGCAGGTAGCTGCTCAGCGGCGCCGAGTCGATCGATCCCAGTTCCTGGTAGCCGCTGAAGTCCCGCTCGGGAGCGGCCACGCCGGGCCGTTCGGGAATGCGCACCGCGCGGGCCTCGAGCATGTCGTCGAACAGGACGGCGGTGCGCAGGGCCGGTTCGGGCTCGGGGAGCAGCCCCGCCGTGCCGACGATTCCCTCCGGTGTCCGGTACCCCTGGTTGAGGGCGATCGGGTTGAGTGTCCCCGAGACGCCGGCCCGGATCCACTCGTCGGGCCACGAGGACACCGCGGTGGCGTCGTCGTAGCGGGTCTGCACGGCGATGACGCCCCCCTCGATGCGGGTCAGCCCGTCGGCGACCAGATCGGCTGCGAGGTCGTCGAGCGGGGTGGGTTCGGCTCCCTCCGCTGCCAGCAGGGCCGCGTAGGACTCGGTCGCCAGCAGCGGATCGCCACCGCCGAGGAGGTAGAGGTCGCTGGGGAGGACACCGCCGGCCGGCGGGGACTCGGCGATCGCCACCGTGCGATAGGTGTAGTCGGGTCCCAGAGCCGATAGGGCCGCATGGGCGGTGGCGAGCTTCTGCACCGATGCCGGCGTGAGCGGCTCATCGGGATCTTTCGCGAACAGGTCCTCGCCGTCCTGGCGCACCACCACGCAACTCTGCGCCGGGGCGTTGATCACCAGCGCCGTCAGGTCGCGTGCCAGGGTCACCTCGCGGGTGGGGGTCGGCACCGGCGTGGCGCTCGCGGCCACCGTCGGCAGCCGCCGTGCCGCCAGCAGCGGGATGTCCGCCCCGGCCACACCGAGCGGTTCGGCCGGCGGGGGTTCGTCTGCCAGTTGGTTGGACACCAGCAGGGTCGCGACCGCCAGGGCGAGCAGCACGAGCGGCACGAAGACGCGGAACATACCGCCCAAACTGTACGCCCGAGGGGCCCGCGCGGGGCGCGCCGCCGCGCAGATCGCGGTGGGCGCTAGGCCCGTCGTGCCAGAAGCCACGTTCCCGGCGGTGCAGGGGGTACGGTCAGGGCGTGCAGATCGTGGCAGCGCTGTTCATCGAGGAAATCGATGTCCGCCAGGTGCCGGGCCCCTCCACGCGCCTCGACCTCACGGGGGTGCATTTCTCGGTGGCGGCGCCCTCGGAGTTGCCGCTGCTCTGGACGCCGCACCTCGTGGTGATCGTGCGGTGCCCCACCGACGGCGACGGCAACGACGTGCTCGAGGTGGTCTACACCCGCGACGGCTCCCAGATCGCCCGCAACGTGCAGTACCTGCAGGTGGAGCCCGGGAAGTTCAGCTTCCGGCTCGTGCGCGCCGAGTTGCAGTTCGAGGACTACGCGACGGTGGAGGCGCACTGCCGCCTCGGCGATGGCCCCAGCACGGTGGTCCCCTACACGCTGCTTCCGCCGCCGGCGGCGGACACGTGAGCCCGGCGCCACGATCGCCGCTTCGATGAGCTTCGCGGTGGCCCTCTCGGAGGCGGAGTCCACGGCGGATGCGGCTGCCGCCGTGGCCGACGACCTGGCCGGGGCGTTGGATGCCGGGGGGCCCGCCGCGCTGGTGTTCTTCGCCACCGCGGCGCACCTCGATGCCATGGACCTCCTCGCTGCAACCCTCGCCGACCGGCTCGCACCGGAGGTCGTCCTGGGCGCCGGCGCGGTCTCGGTGATCGCCGAGGGCCGGGAGTTGGAGGAGACGCCTGCGGTGGCGGCCTGGGCGGCTCCCCTCGACGCGGCCGTGCCGGTGCGTCTGAACCCCGCGCTCAGCGCGGATCACTCGCCCACCGACGACCTGCCGCTGCTCGACGAGCAGCCGCGAACCTTGCTGCTGCTGGCCGATCCTTTCAGCTGTCCCGCGGACCGCCTGCTGGAGCAGCTCGGGACCGAATTCCCCCAGGTGCGCGCCATCGGCGGGCTGGCCTCGGCATCGGGGTCGGCCGGAGGGAACCGGCTGGTGCTCGACGGCGAGGTCTTCGACGACGGGGCCGTCGGCCTGCTCCTCGGATCCGAGGCGGAGGTCGAGACCGTGGTGTCCCAGGGTTGCCGACCGATCGGGCAGCCCTACGTGGTGACCCACGGTGAGCGCAACCTGATCCACGAGTTGGGTGGCCGTCCGGCCCTGGAACGCCTGCAGGAGATCGTGGAGGGTCTCGACCCCTCCGAACGCGCCCTCGTGCAGCGCGGTCTGCATCTCGGCATCGTTGTGAACGAGCACAAGCTGGACTTCGGCAGGGGCGACTTCCTGGTGCGCGGCGTGCTGGGGTTGGAGCGACAGACCCGCGCCCTGGCGGTGGGCGACATGGTCGAGACCGGCACGACGGTGCAATTCCAGGTCCGTGACGCCGCAAGCGCGCGCCAGGATCTCCGTGGCCTGATGGCGGGCCGGAGCGCCGGGGGCGCCCTGCTGTTCACCTGCAACGGCAGGGGCCGGCGTCTCTTCGAGGTTGCCGATCAGGACGCCTCGGTCGTGGCCGGCGCCATCGCCCCGGCGCCGCTGGCCGGGATGTTCTGCGCCGGCGAGATCGGACCGGTGGGCCCGCGCAGCTACCTGCACGGGTTCACGGCCTCTATCGCGTTGTTCGGGCAGGGAGCGGCCCCGTGAGCCTCGGCGGTCTCCTGCAGGACCACCCCGGCGCCGGAGTGCCCCGCGATCCCACTCTCGACCAGCGCGCCATCGAGGTGATCCGCGGGCTCGCCATGGATGCACCCCATGCGGCCCGCTCCGGCCACCAGGGCACCGCCATGGCCCTGGCCCCGCTGGCGCACGTGCTGTGGAGCCGGGTCATGACCTTCGACCCCGCTGCTCCCGACTGGCCCGACCGGGACCGCTTCGTACTGAGCGCCGGCCACGCCTCGATCCTCCTGTACTCCATGGCCTACCTCTGCGGCTACGACCTCACCCTGGAGGACCTGAAGGCCTTCCGGCAGTGGGGCAGCCGCACTCCCGGCCACCCCGAGGCCGAGACCGCCATCGGTGTGGAGGTCACCACCGGTCCTTTGGGCCAGGGTTTCGCCAACGCCGTGGGGATGGCGCTGACCGAGCGCTGGCTGCGCACCCGCTACGGCCCCGAACTCTGCGACCACCACACCTTCGTGATCTGCAGCGACGGCGATCTCGCCGAAGGCGTGAGCCACGAGGCGGCCTCCATGGCCGGTCATCTGGGTCTGGGCCGCCTCGTCTACGTCTATGACGACAACCGCGTCTCCATCGACGGTGGCACAGACCTGTGGCTCTCCGACGACGCCGCCGGCCGCTTCGCCGCCTACGGCTGGCACGTCGAGACCCTGGGCGAGGTGGCCGAGGACCTCGATGCGCTCGAGGCCGCGCTGCGCCGCGCCATGGTCGCCGAGGCCCCCTCGCTGCTCGTACTGCGGAGTCACATCGCCCACCCTTCCCCAGACCTCACCGATGCGCCGGCGGCGCACGGCTACGCCCTGGGTGACGAGGAGATCGCGGCCGCCAAGGCCGTGATGGGTGTGCCGCCCACCGAGCGCTTCCGGGTGCCCGACGACGTGCTGGAGTACTACCGCGCCGTCGTTGGCCGCGGGGCCGCGGCGCGCCGGGCCTGGGAGGCCCGCTGGGCGGCCGCCGGCGAGAACCGCTCCGAGTTGCCGGGCCTGTGGGCGGCCCGACCCCCGGCGGGCTGGGACCACGCCGTCGGTCCCTGGGAGGTCGGTGCCTCGGTGGCGACGCGCGCCGCCAGCGGTTCCTGCCTGAACGCGCTCGCCGGCGCCATGGACCACCTCCTGGCGGGCGGGGCCGATCTGACCGGGAACACGGGGACGAAGCTGACCGGCGACAGCCCACTCAGCCGCGAGACCGGCGACGGGCGCCAGGTGTTCTACGGCGTGCGCGAGCACGCCATGGGCGCGGCCATGGTGGGTGTCGCCCGTCACGGCGGCCTGCTGCCCGTCGGCGGCACCTTCCTGGTCTTCAGCGACTACATGCGCCCCGCCGTGCGACTGGCGGCCCTGTCCCGCGCCCGGGTCGTGTTCTGCTGGTCGCACGATTCCCTGGGGGTCGGCGAAGACGGACCCACGCACCAGCCCGTGGAGCACGTGGCCGCGCTGCGCGCCATTCCCGACCTGACGGTCCTTCGCCCCGCGGACGCGCCGGAGACCCTGGGGGCCTGGCGGGTCGCCCTCGAAGCGGAAGGCCCGACCGCGCTCATCCTCACGCGCCAAGCCACGCCGGTGCTGGCGGGGACCAGCCCCGAGGGAGTCGCCCTCGGGGCCTACGTCCTCGACGAACCGGCCGGGGCGGTGCTGACGCTGGTCGGCTCGGGCAGTGAGGTCGCGCTGTGCGTCGGCGCGGCCGAGCGACTGGCGGCCGAGGGCATCGCCGCCGCAGTGGTGTCCATGCCCTGCTGGGAGTTGTTCGCCGCCCAGCCTGCTGCGTACCGGCAGGCCGTGATCCCACCCGACCGGCCGTCGGTGGCGGTGGAGGCGGGCGTCACGCAGGGTTGGGAACGCTGGGTGGACCGCGCCCTGGGGGTGGAGCGATTCGGCGCGTCCGCGCCGGGCAACATCGTCCTCGCCGAGTTGGGCATGAACCCGGATCGAGTCGTGGCGGCGGCCAGGGAACTGCTGGACACCCGGCCGGTACCACAGGGAGCGGATGGGAGGAGGGAGCTGTCATGAGCAGGCTGATCGAACTCCACGAGGTGGGGCGGCAGAGCCCCTGGCTGGACAACCTGAAGCGGAGTTGGATAACCGGCGGCGAGCTGGCCCGCTGGGTGGAGCGGGGCTGCCGCGGCATCACCTCCAACCCCACGATCTTCCAGAAGGCGATGACCTCCGGCGATGCCTACGACCGCGACCTGGCGGAGCTGACCGCCGGAGGGGCCGGTACCGAGGAGAGCTACTGGCAGCTCGTGACCAGTGACATCAGTGCGGCGCTCGCCGTTCTGCGCCCGACCTATGACGCCAGCGCCGGCACCGACGGATACGTGTCGGTGGAGGTGGCGCCCGAATTGGCCCACGCCGCCGCCGCCACCACCGAGGCGGCCCGGGAGCTCCATGGGAGGATCGCCGCTCCCAACCTCTACGTGAAGGTGCCGGCGACCGCGGCCGGTGTCGACGCCGTGCGCACCCTCACCGCCGAGGGCCACAGCATCAACGTCACGCTGATCTTCTCACTGTCGCGCTACGAGGAGGTGATCGAGGCGTACCTGAGCGGGCTGGAGAGCCGCTCGGGGGATCTGAGCGACGTCTCGGGCGTGGCCTCGTTCTTCGTGAGCCGTGTGGACACCGAGGTGGACCGGCGCCTGGAAGCCGCCGGTACCGCAGCGGCGCTTGCCCTGCGCGGCCGGATCGCGGTGGCGCAGGCCAAGCTGGCCTACGAGATCTTCCGGCGTCGCTTCTCCGGACCGCGCTGGGAGGCGCTCGCCGCACGCGGAGCCCGCCTGCAGCGTCCCCTGTGGGCCTCTACCTCCACCAAGAACCCCGCCTACCCCGACACGCTGTACGTCGACAACCTGATCGGGCCCGACACGGTGAACACGCTGCCCGAGGCGACCCTCGAGGCATTCGAGGACCACGGCACCGTAACCCGCACGATCGACGCCGACCTCGACGAGGCGGCCGCGGCCGTGGACGGCCTGGCGGCGGTTGGAGTGGATCTGGCGGAGGTGGCGGAGGTCCTGGAGGCCGAAGGGGTGGCGGCATTCGCCAAGTCCTTCGACGAGCTCCTCGAGACCCTGGCCGGGCGAGCCGCCGAACTCACCGCCTGAGCGCTCGAAGGATTCAGAACGAGACCGGATCGTCCCCTTCGGGTGTTCGCAGCGCGGCGATCGCCCGCCCGACGGCGCGCCTTGCCTTGAGAAGCCGTCGCTCGGTGGCCAGATGGCCGGGATCACCACCGGATGCGGCGGCGCGCAACTCCTCGAAACCCAGGTCGTCCATGTCGGCCGCGATGCCGGCGAGGCGCTCGGCCAAGTCCTCGAGGGCATCGGGGATGTCGCTCACCCCCGAAGTCTGCCCTCGGGGCGGCGGGTCGCGGCCACGGGGCTGCGGCGGGACAGCCGGCGGATAATTCTCAGAGTCGCCCAACCGGCCCGGTAGCCTCGCCTCCGGTGCGCTTCCTCCGCTCTTTCCGGCCGGCCGGCCGCTTGCCGCGCGTGCTCGGCGCGGCGGTCGGAGTAGGTGTGTGCGTCGGCCTGCTGGTGGCGCTCTTCGAGCAGGTCGTCGTCGAGATCATGCTGGAGCGGCTCTTCGAGCTACCGCTGTGGCAGCAGGCCCTCGCACCGCTGATCGGGCTCTGCGCGGCCGCGATCCTGCTGCGCGTCGTCGGCGGGCGCGGCACCACGCCGGCCACCTCCGACGAGTACATCAAGGCGTTCCACGAACGTTCGCCGCGGCTGCCGCTGCGCCAGCTGCCTGCGAAGCTGCTGGCAGGGGCCGCCACGATCGGCTGCGGCGGCGCGCTGGGCATGGAGGGGCCCTCGATCTTCGCCGGCGCCTCCCTGGCGCACAACCTGCAGCGAGTGCTGGGACGATTCCTGCGCCGCGAGGAGATACAGATGCTGCTCACCGCAGGTGCCGCCGCCGGGGTGGCGGCGATCTTCCGGGCACCGGCGACCGGGGTCATCTTCGCTCTCGAGGCGCCCTACCGGGACGACGTGACCCGCCGGGCGCTGCTGCCGTCGCTGGTGGCCTCCGCCGTCAGCTTCCTGATGTTTGCCGTCGTGCTCGGCGACACCAGCCCGGTCTTTCCCGGCCTGGCAGGCGACGTGAGGACCCTGGCGATCGTGGACCTGCTGGGCGGTGCGCTGGTGGGCGTCACCGCCGGCCTGGGCGGCCGGGGGTTCTCGGCGCTGGTGCGCTGGGCCAAGGCCCTGCCGGGACGCGTCGGGCCGGTGCCCCGCATCGTCGCCACCGGCGGCCTGCTGTGCGGGCTGGCCTTCGCCACGAACGCGCTCTTCGGATCGCCGCTGAGTCTCGGGCCCGGTGTGCGGTCCGCCGAGTGGGTGCTCGACGTGCCCCGGGGAGTCTGGCTCATCGTGGCGCTGTTCGGGATCCGCATCGTGGCCACGCTCGCGACGGTCGTGGCGGGCGGCACCGGAGGTCTCTTCATCCCTCTGGCCGTTCAGGGCGTCCTCATGGGCACCGTCGTGGGGGTGTTGCTGGGCCAGACCGACACGGGTCTGTACCCGACGCTCGGCCTGGCGGCCTTCCTGGGGGCCGGCTACCGCGCCCCGATCGCGGCGGTCATGTTCGTGGCCGAGTCCAGCCAGGGTTCGGCGTTCGTGGTTCCCGCGCTGGTCGCCGCAGCCGTGGCGCAACTCGTGGCGGGCCGGGCCAGTGTTTCCTCCCACCAGGCCGCCGAGCGCCTCGGGCACCTTGAGCGCCGCTTCACGCTGCCGATCACGTCGGTGCTGCGGACCGACGTCCTCACCGTGCCACCCGACGCCACGATCTCAGAGCTCATGACGATGCACGTCCTCGGACGTCGCGAGCGCGAGGTGGCGGTGGTGGACGGCAGCCGTTACGTGGGAATGTGCGGTCTGGACCAGATCGGGGATCTGCCCCGCAGCGAATGGGACTCCACGACCGTGGCGGACATGGTTGCGGCGGACCTGCCGGCGGCGAACCCCTCCTGGACACTCCGCGACGCCGTCGCGGCGATGGACGCGGCCGACGTCGAGATGCTGGCCGTGGTCACCGCCGCCGGCACGTTCGTCGGCTTGGTGCTCGAAGACGACATCCTCAAGCTCGACGAGATCCTGGAGGAGACCGGCGGCTGAGGGGCTCGGCTGTCGTGGGCGGCGCCTCGAGGCGGCGTCGGATCTGGCGCGACGGGAGGGTGACCGGTCTTGTGGCTCTAGGCGTCCGAGCTGTGCGCGCACCAGGATCGGCAGTCGTGGCCCGGGAGCGCCCCACACTCGGGGCAGGGCTCCTCGTCGTCCTCGAACAGCGCGTCGAACCCGTCGCTGGTCTGCTTCAGCGCTCGGGCTTCCTCGTAGCGCCGGTGGCGTCCCTTCTTCACAACCAGAACTCCGAACTCGATGTACCGAGCGCCGTACCACAGGCGTCCGGCTCTGTCTGTTGGGCGAGGAACGCCACGACCACCGCGCGTTCCCGCGGGATCAACAACTCTAGTGCGCTGGTCACGTTCATCTCCGTCATTGCCACCGGACCTGTGGCAGGGGGCCTGCAGGGACTCGGCCGATGCCCTCCCGGCGGGCTCAGAGCGGCCGCCCGGAGCGCTTCTCAAGACGCAGCTTCCCGTCCGGCTCGAGGGCGACTGCGGCATTGCCGGTCAGCAACTCCTCGACCCGTGAGCCGTAACGCTCGTAGCGCCAGCCGCCGGCGAGCCGCGCATCCGGCTCGCCGTCGAGGAACGAGGTCAGGTCGGCCCGGGTCGCCACGAGGGCGGGATCCAGGTCGTCGTCGCGGGCGACCTGCGAGAGCCAGGCCGACACGAGCGCAACGACCGGCTGCAAGTGCGACCGGTCGGGACCCTTCGGCTTGCGGGGCACGCGTGGGGGGCTGCGGCGCGCTTGTGCGATGGCCTCGAGCAGCCCCTTGCCTGCCGACCCCGACATCGCCCGGCCGTCCACGCCCCGCACCGCGGCGAGAGCGGCCACCGAGTCCGGAGCGGACTGCACGACCGCGGCCAGTGCCAGGTCGCTGAGCACGTAGCGGACCGGGATGTCCAATTGTGCGGCGCGCCGTTCACGCCACGCCGCAACCGCGATCGCCAACGGCTGGGAGCGTCTCGGCAGCCTGCGCAGTTCCCGCACCCGCAGCCAGGCGTCCTCGGGACGGCGCGCCGCCGATTGGCGAAGGCGCAACCGCTCGCACTCCTCCTCGCACCACTCCAGACGCCCACTGGCCTCCAGGCGGGCCTGCAGGGCCGCCCAGAGGGGTGTCAGGTGGCGCACGTCGGCGGCTGCGTAGGCGAGCTGTTCCGGTTGCAGGGGCCGGCGCAGCCAATCCGTGAGCCGATCGCCCTTGGCCACGTCGATATCCAGGAACCGGGCGAGTAGGTCGCGCAGCGAGGCCGAGCGCAGACCGCAGAATCCCGCCGCGGTCTGCGTGTCCATCAGGCGTGCCGGTACCCGCCCGACAACCTGCCGCAGGATCTCGAGATCCTGGTCAGGGGCGTGCATGATCGCTATGGCAGGACTGTCGAGGAGTGCGATCAGGGGCTCGAGCGAGGTGGTGAGCGGGTCGAGGAGAATCACCCGCTCCCCCCAGGCCAGCTGCACGAGGCCGACGCGGGGGAAGTAGGTCTGCTCCCGGTGGAACTCGGTGTCGAGCGCGTAGCGGGGCGCAGTGCTCGCCTCGGCGACGAGTTCGACGAGGCGAGCCTCGTCCTCCACCAGTTCGTAACCGTTCGGGGTTCCGGAGCCCTCCATCAGGCGCTCCGCTGCGACGCACCCGATCCGGCACCGGCAGGATCGGTCGGGCGGCCCGCCACCGCGCCGGGCACCGGGGACGGCGGGGTGCTCAGCGCCTGCAGGTCTCCCGGCGTGTCGACGTCACGCAGGCTCGCCGGGTCGCACACGGTGACCAAACGGGTGCGCACGTGATCAAGCGCCTGGCGCAGCCGGCGCTCACCGGCCGCGAAGAGTGGCTCGAGCAACTGCCTGCAGTCGCGCCGCCAGACGGCATGAGCCGGCTGCGGGCGCCCGTCCAGCAGCGGCACCACGGCGTCGCTGCCGTCGCCGGTGTGCGCCAGCAGTTCGCGCACGGTCGCCGCGCTGGCGTGGGGCAGGTCGGTTGCCAGGACCGCAACCCAGTCCGCGGTGGCCGCCCGGAGTGCTGTGAGCAGCCCTCCCAGAGGACCTTCCCCGGCGGCATCGTCGGGGATCGCGGTGAACCCCAACGCGGCCAGGCGGGCCTCGTCGCCGCCGATGCTGAGCACCTCGACCGCCCCCGCCTCGACGAGGGCGCAGCGGGCGATCTCCGCGAGGGGACGGCCCTCGAAGGGGGCGAAGGCCTTGTCATGACCCATCCGCCTGCTGCTACCGCCGGCGAGTACGGCGCCGCTGAAACCCGTCGGCGGCGGGCTAGGAATCGAATCCCTCCGGCGGCCATTGGGGATCCAGTTGGTGCAGGAAGTGCTCGCAGCGCTGCGCCTCCTCCCACTCCCCCAGTTCCGCCGCGGTGCGGGCCAGGCCGGCGAGCGCCAGCAGGAAGCCCCGGTTGTGGGGATGGTTCCAGCGCACGTAGCCCGAGCCGCGCCAGCCGCTGCGCCGGAGCCTGTCGAGGCCCCGGTGGTAGCCCACACGGAAGCAGGCGTAGGCCTCCACGGTGTCCCGGGCCTCGTGGCCCAGGCGTGCCCAGCCCTCGAGGAACTGGGGGAACCGGGCCACGACGTCACTGATGAGGGCGCGCCTCTCCGAGTCGGCCGCAGCCAGGGCGCGCGCCAGAGCGGTGAGTGCCTCGGTGGGTTCGGGGTCGAGCACCGTCTCCGGCGGGCCCGACGAACTCAGCGAAATAGGGACGTCGCTCACCTGCCCTCCTTGCCGGCCGGCTCTCGGCAGGCCTCCGAACGGGACGTGCCCGCCGCGGCCTCCCGCCGGCTCATCCGGCTGCCGACCGCATTATCGCGCCGGCTGGGAGGCGTGACGGAGTTCTCCCGGATCTGCGGGCACCTGCAGCAGCCGCAGCACGTCGGTGCTGCGCATCGCCGGGTTGATGCCGGCCAGCACGGCGACGAGATCGCCGCCGCGGATGTGGCCGAGTTCGGCGGCGGCCTGCACCGCGTCGGCCACCCGCGTCTCGTAGGCGATCTCGCTGGCCAGGCAGATGGGCTCCACGCCCCAGCTCAGCGTCAGCTGGCGCACCGTCCGGGGATCGGCGCTGAAGCCGAGCACCGGGATGCGGGGGCGGAACCGGGCCATGGAACGGACCGTGAACCCGCTGCCCGAGACGCAGATGAGCGCCGCCAGGTCGACCTCCTCCACGACCCGGGAGGCCGCCGTCGTCATGGCGTCGGTGACCGACCGCGACCTCTGGTCGGGGTTGATCATGTGCAGCTGCGTGATGTGCTCGGCCCAGCCGGTGTGGTCGAAGCGGAGGTCCGCCTCCTGGGCGACCCGCGCCATCGTGGTGACGACCTGCACCGGGTCGACGCCGATGGCCGTCTCCGCGGAGAGCATGACGGCGCTGGATCCGTCGAAGACGGCATTCGCCACGTCCGACGCCTCGGCGCGGGTCGGCACCGGCGACTCGATCATGGACTCCAGCATCTGCGTGGCGGTGATGGCGGGGCGACCCCCGGCGATGCAGCGCCGGATGATGTCCTTCTGCAGATGGGGCAGATACTCGATCGGGAACTCGATGCCCAGGTCGCCCCGAGCCACCATGATGGCGTCGGCGGCGTTGATGATGGCGTCGATGTTCTCCACGGCGGGGCGCGTCTCGATCTTGGCGACCAGCAGCGGCCCGGCCGGCGGTGGCGCGGTTCCCAAAGCGCGCAGGTCGTCGGGGCCCCGCACGAACGACACGCCGAGGAAGTCGACGCCGGCCTCGACGAATGCCTCGGCGTAGTGGAGGTCCCGCTCGGTCGGCGTGGCGAGGCTGAGCCGATCGGCCGGGATGTAGAACCCCGGCCGCCCGCGCAGCAACCCGCCGTGAAGCACCTGGCCGCGCAACTCGGCCTCGCCGGCGGATCGGATGGCGATGAGGATCTGGCCGTCCGCCAGACCGACGAGGTCGCCCACCTGCACATCGTCCAGCAGGCGCTCGTAGTCCACCTCGAGCACCCGGCCGTCACTGGCTGTGTTCCCCGGCCGGAGGATCACCTCGGCGTCCTGCTCGAGCATGGCGCCACCCCGGGGAAGCGGTGCGACGCGGATCTTCGGGCCGGGCAGATCGGCCAGGATGCCGAGCTCGCGCCCCTCGGAGCGGGCCACGCCGCGGATGCGCTCGTAGAGCTCGAGCGCGGCGTCGAGCGAGCCGTGGGAGAGGTTGAGGCGGGCCACGTCCATGCCGGCACCCATGAGCCGCGCCAGGACCCTGGGGCTCTCCGAGGCGGGCCCGATGGAGGCGACGATCTTCGTGCGCCGCCGGTCGCCGCTCACCGCGGCGCCTCCGCAACCCGGCGGATGTCCAGGTCGTGCACCCACCCGTGCGCGCACAAGCGACGTCGACCTCTCATCTCCTCAGCAGGCTACCGGCGTCGCTATCCTCCGCGCCATCTCCGAACCGGCGCCCTACCTGCGACATGAAGGGCCTCTGGCCTTCGCGCACCGGGGCGGCGGCCACGAGGCCCCGGAGAACACCCTCGCCGCGTTCGAACGGGCGGTGAGCCTGGGGTTCCGCTACCTGGAGACCGACGCCCGGCTCACTGCCGACGGCGTCGTCGTGGCCTTCCACGATCCCGTACTCGACCGGCTGACCGACCGCAGCGGCCGGATCGCCGATCTCGACTGGACCGAGGTCGCCGCCGCCCGGGTCCACGGCATCGAACCGGTGCCGCGCCTGGCCGACGTTCTGGGTGCCTGGGAATCGGTCCGCTTCAACATCGACCCGAAGTGCGACGAGGTCGTGGAACCCCTGGCGAGGCTGGTGCGCGACCTGGGAATGGTCGAGCGGGTGTGTTTCGGCTCGTTCAAGGCCCGCCGAACCGCACGCCTGGGCGGGATCCTGGGTCCGGAGGTCTGCCGGAGTCTGGGGCCGCTCGGCGTGGCGCGGCTGTGGCTGCGGTCGCGCGGCGTTCCCGTTCCGGTTCGGGCGGGTCCCGCCGGCTGCGTGCAGGTGCCGGCGCGCATCGAGGGGCGGGCACTGGTGGATCGCAGGTTCGTGGAGGCGGCGCATCGCCGCGGGCTGCAGGTCCATGTGTGGACCGTGAACGATGCCGGCCACATGCACCGGCTGCTGGATCTGGGGGTGGACGGTCTGATGACCGACAGACCGAGCGTCCTGCGCCGGGTCCTGGAGGCACGCGGCGCCTGGTGAGGTCATCCCGGGAGCCTGCTGGCCCCGGCGGGGACGGCCGATCTGCCGCCACTTCTCGGCCTCCTGTTGAGCAGTTCGTTGACAACTGTCTGCAACCCTGTTGACAGTGTGGGTCGAACTGGGGATTTCTCCCGAAATTCTGGGGATTTCCCTCGATTCGGGCATTTCGCGATTGCAGGCCTGCGGGCCCCTTGCCAAACTCACACTCAACCGAATCACCTGCCTTGCTCCTTGCCGCGAGGAGAGGAGCCCGCAGGAAACGCAGAGAACCGGGCAACCGGTGCGAAGCGGCTCCAGCGGAGGCGGGCGGAGGGTTCGGCCAGGATCGGATCCGCCGGAACCTGGCAACAGGAACCGGTAGCGGGTCCGCCGGCCGCAAGGCAGGCGGGTCTGCTCCGAACCGAACCGGAACCGCCGGAGGCTGCGGCCATCGGTAGAGATCGGGGCGGATCGGAGGAGACGGACCACCTCTGCGGGGTGGCCCGGCCGCTGGAGACGAACCGAACGGAGGCCCCGAGAAGCCGACCGGCGCAAGCCGGAAAGCTACTCGGGGCCTCGCCCTTTTCAGTTCGCTTCGCAGGCCCTCCAGAGAGACGATTCGAACGGAGGCCCCGAGAAGCCGACCGGCGCAAGCCGCAGAGCCGCTGGGGGCCTCGCCTTTCACTTGGCTTCGCAAGCCCTCCAGCAGTACCAGGCCGCCACGGAGCGGTACGGCCGGAACCGCTCGCCGAACTCTCCGAGATCCGCCGGCGCAGGCACGTCGGGCAGCTCGAACGCCAGGGCGTAGCCCTTGCGGACCCCCAGATCGCCCGTGGGCCAGACGTCGAGCCGGTGCAGCGTGAACAGCAGGAACATGTCGGCCGTCCACGGGCCCACACCCCTGACCTGGGTGAGCCGTGCCGCGACGGCGTCGTCCCCCAGGTGTCCGAGGCTCTCGAGCGCCAGATCGCCGGACAGATCGCGTTCGGCGAGATCGATGAGGGAGGCCGTCTTGGCCGCCGAGAGACCGGCGGCCCGCAGCGCCTCCGGTCCGGCCTCGAGGATGCCGCGAGCGCTGCAGTCGCCGGCCAGTTGCCCGAGCACGCGCTCCCAGATGGCTCCGGCCGCCGCGCCGGCCAGCTGCTGGTAGGCGATCGACCGGGCGAGCGAGCCGAACCGTGCGTCACGCCGAGGCCGCCTGCCGAGCCGGCAGGGGCCGTGCAGGGCCATCAGGCGCGCCATCTCGGGGCTGCGGCGGGCGATCTCCTCGCTTGCCTCCCGCAGGCTGGGGCGAGCCACGCCGCGATGCTAGGAGGCCGGCGCGACGGCTGCGCCACCGCACCGGCTCCGGGACGCGACCGGCCGATCGGGCCCTCCCCGGCGCGGATCAACCCGGTAGGGTCGCCCCGTGCAGCTTCCCCCGGTCGTGCTCGTCCACGGCTTCGGAACCTCCTCCCGCCGTACCTGGGGATCCCTGGGGTGGATCGACCTGCTCACCGAGGCAGGACGCGAGGTGCATACCCCGGACGTCCTCGGCCACGGTGCGGCGCCGAAGCCCCACGAACCGGCCGCTTACGCGGATCTAGAAGGTTGGCTGGCCGACCGGCTGCCCGAGGGGCCACTGGACGCCATCGGCTTCTCGCTCGGTGCCCGCCTGCTGCTGGGCGTTGCATCGCAGCAGCAGGCCCGCTTCCGGCGACTCGTCATCGCGGGTGTCGGGAGGAACATCATCAACGGGGATCCGGACTACCGCCGGCGGGTCGCTGAAGCCGTCGCAGCCGTGCGCCGTCCGGAGGATCCCGGCATGGCCTACTTCAGCGCGCTCGCCGACAGACCGGAGATGGACCGGGAGGCTCTGGTCGCGTTGCTGCAAGGATTCGACCCGGACATCGAAGTCTCCCGGCTAGCTCGCATCACGTGCCCGGTGCTGGTCGTTCTGGGCGACCGCGACCGCTCGGGGCCGGCCGACGAACTCGTGGCCGCTCTAGGGAATGCGGAGTCGCGGACATTGCGAGGGGTGGATCACTTCGCCACCCCGAAGAGCTACGACTTCCTTGACGCCGCTTTGAGTTGGGTCGGCGAGCCGCTCCCCTAGCCACGCCGGCTGCAGCAGCGGCTCTCACTCCTCGGGTGTCACTCCCGATCCTTCCACCGCTGGCGCGCGATCGCTCCCGGCCCGCCCGGTGGCACCGTGGTGCCGGGCCAGCAGAACCCACAGGCCGCACAGCGCCGAGAGGACCGCCGCGGCCAGCATGCTGGCGGCGAACGCCCGGCTGAACGCTTCCGCCACGTCGGAGGCGACCGCCTCCACCTGGCTCGCCCGTAGTTCTCCGGCAGCAGCCAACCCGCTCGCCGTCTCCAGTGCGGCACCCGGCGAGTCCGCGGCCGCATCGGCCACCGACTCGTGCAGACCGGCCACGTCGACACTCCGGCGATAGATCACCGCCGAGAGCGTGCCCAAAGTGGCGATACCGAGTGCCGCGCCGACCTCCCGGGTGGCGTCGTTGACGGCCGACCCCACCCCCGCCTTGGCGAGCGGCGTGGAGGCCATGATGTCGTTGGTCGCCGGAACCGTCGTGAGGCTCAGTCCCACGCCCGCCAGGGTGATCGGCGCCACCAGGAAGCCGTAGGTCGTGGTCGGGCCGACCAGGGACAGCAGGCCGAAACAGACGGTGAGCACAACGAAGCCGGCGGCCATGACCCGCCTGGCGCCGAAGCGGCCGACCAGCCTCGGTGTGAGCGGGGCCACGAGCATGCCGCTGGCCGCTTCGGGAAGGGTCGTCAGGCCGGCCTGCAGCGGGCTGTAGCCCAGGGCGAACTGCACATACAGGATCAGCAGGAACCAGAAGCCGATGAGCACCAGGAACGACATGGTGTTGACACCCGCCCCGACCGTGAAGCGTGGCTCGGAGAACAGCGACAGCGGCAACATCGGGTGCGCGCTGCGCCGTTCCCAGGCGACGAATGCCGCCCCTACGACGAGCGCCACGACCAGCCCGGAGACCACCAGCGGGGAGGTCCAGCCCCGTTCGGGTCCCTCGATGAGCCCGAACAGCAGGGCGCTCAGGGCCACCAGCGAGGTCAGCGCCCCGAGCGGATCCAGCCGGGCGGCCTCCGGATCGCTCGACCGGGGCACCCAGAGCGCGGTGGCCAGCAGGACCGCTGCGCCGATGGGAACGTTGTAGAGGAACGCCATCTCCCAACCGCCGGGGGGGATGAACCACCAGCCGGTCATCAGCAGGCCGGTCAGGAGCGGGCCGAGCGCGCCGCCGGCGCTGGCGACGCCCGCCCAGATGGCGATCGCCTTGGGCCGCTCCCGCGGCGAGAAGACGTTGGTCGTGATGGACAGCGTGGCCGGCATGATGAAAGCGGCACCGAGCCCCATGAGCCCCCGTGAGACCAGCAGGACGGCCGCGTCGGTCGCCATGCCACCCAGCAACGCGGCGCCTGTGAAGATCACCAGGCCCAACTCCAGGGCACCCTTGCGCCCGTAGCGGTCGCCGAGGGCGCCCGCGGTCAGCAGCAGCCCGCCGAAGGTGATCGTGTAGGCGTTGTTGATCCACTGCAGGACGGCCAGGCTCACGCCGAGATCGCGCTGCAGGCTGGCGAGCGCCACGTTGACCCCGGCGATCGACATGATCACGAGCGCCAGGCCGAGGCTCACCACCGCGAGCAGCCACCAGCGTCGCCGCTGGACCTCGGGGTGCCGGTAGAGCTCCACGACGTGCTTGCCGGCGCGGTGTGTTGGCGCGGTCCGGCTAGCGCAGGGGTTGATCCATGGGCGTCACCGGCGCGGGCAGGAAGGTCCGACCCTCCAGCCAGTGGTCGACGGCGGCGGCACAGGAACGACCCTCGGCGATGGCCCACACGATAAGGCTCTGACCCCGACCCATGTCCCCGCAGACGAAGACGCCGTCTGCGCTGGTCATCCAGTGGTCGTTGCGGGCCACGTTGCCGCGCGCGTCGAACGCCACGCCGAGGTCCTCCAGCAGGCGTGAGCGCTCGGGCCCCACGAAGCCCAGCGCCAGCAGGACGAGTTGGGCCGGATGGCTCTCCTCGGTGTCACCGACGGGTTCGAAACTCATGCGCCCGTTGTGGATCCTCTGCTCGACGCGCACCGTGCGCAGCGCTGCCACCCGCCCCTCGCCGTCACCGACGAACTCCTGGGTCTGGATGGCATAGAGCCGCTCACCACCCTCCTCGTGTGCCGAGGAGGTGCGCATCATCAGCGGCCAGGTGGGCCAGGGAGTGCTGGTGGCGCGCTCGTCAGGCGGGCGGGGCATGATCTCGAACTGCTGAACCGAGGCGCAGCGCTGGCGGTGCACCGTGCCGAGGCAGTCCGCTCCGGTGTCTCCCCCACCCACGATGATCACGTCCTTGCCGGTCGCCGGGAAGGGGTGGTGTAGGAGATCGCCCTCGATGACCCGGTTGGCGGGCGGCAGGAACTCCATCGCCTGGTGAATGCCCTGCAGTTCACGACCCGGGATGGGCAGGTCCCGCCAAGCGGTGGCGCCGCCCGCCAGGACGACCGCGTCGAACTGCTCGCGCAACGCGTCGGCGGAGATGTCGACCCCCACGTCGGTGCCGGTCACGAAGCGCGTGCCCTCGGCCGACATCTGGTCCAGGCGGCGGTCCAGGAAGCGCTTCTCCATCTTGAACTCGGGAATCCCGTAGCGCAGCAGCCCGCCGAGACGGTCGTCACGTTCGAAACACACGACCTCATGGCCGGCGCGCGTCAGCTGCTGGGCCGCGGCCAGCCCGGCGGGACCCGAACCCACAACGGCCACGCTGTGACCGGTGTGCTCGGCGGCCGGGATGGGACGCACCCAGCCCTCCTCCCAGGCCCGGTCGATGATCTCGACCTCGACCTGCTTGATGGTGACGGGATCCTCGTTGATCCCCAGCACGCACGCCGCCTCGCAGGGGGCCGGGCAGAGCCGGCCGGTGAACTCGGGGAAGTTGTTGGTGGCGTGAAGCCGTTCGATGGCGTCGCGCCAGTGGTCCCGGTAGACGAGATCGTTCCAGTCGGGGATGAGGTTGCCGAGCGGGCAGCCGCTGTTGCAGAACGGGATGCCGCAGTCCATGCAGCGCGAGGCCTGCGTGCGCACCGCCTCGATGCCGAAGGGCTTGTACACCTCGCGCCAGTCCCGCAGCCGGACCGGCACGGGGCGCCGCTCGGGCACGGCGCGGTCGTGCTTCATGAAGCCGGTGCGGTCACCCACGTCCGGCCTCCGTCGGCATCCTCAGTCGTGCGCCGCGGCCATGACGGCCGACTGGACGTCGCCGCCGGTCCGCGCGGCGCGCTCGGTGGCTGCCAGCACCCGCTTGTAGTCCTTCGGCATGACCTTCACGAACATCTCCAGGTGGACGTCGAGGTCGGCGAGCATCCGCCGGGCGAGTTCCGACTCGGTCTCGTCGTGGTGCAGGCGCAGACGTTCGATGAGCCAGGCGCGATCCTCGTCGCCCATCGGATCGAGGTCCACCATCTCCCGGTTCACTCTCAGCGGGAAGGTGCCGTCGGGGTCGTAGACGTAGGCGACCCCCCCGGACATGCCGGCACCGAAATTGCGACCGGTGGGACCCAGGATCACGGCCCGACCGCCGGTCATGTACTCGCAGCCGTGATCGCCGACCCCCTCCGCCACGGCGATCGCACCCGAGTTGCGCACGCAGAACCGCTCCCCCACCACGCCGCGCAGGAAGACCTCGCCGCCGGTCGCGCCGTAGAGGATCACGTTGCCGGCGAGCACGTTCTCCTCGGCCACAAAGCGCGCCGCGCGGTGCGGTCGAGCGACGATGCGTCCCCCGGAGAGGCCCTTGCCGAGGTAGTCGTTGGCGTCGCCGAAGAGCCGCAGTGTGACACCCCGGGGCACGAAGGCACCGAAGCTGTTGCCGGCCGAGCCCTCGAAGCGCACGTCGATCGTGCCGTCGGGCAGGCCGTCCGCGCCCCAGCGCCGGGTGATCTCTGAGCCCAGCATGGTGCCGACGGTGCGGTTCACGTTGCTGATCGGCAGGTCGATGCGCACCGGCTCGCGCTCGGTCAGCGCCGGGGTGGCGAGACGGATCAACTCGTTGTCCAGCGCCCGGTCCAGGCCGTGGTCCTGGCGGTTCGCGCAGTACCTGTGGCCGCCGGGAGCCACCGCGGGCATGTGGAACATGGGGCTCAGATCCAGCCCCTCGGCCTTCCAGTGGTTGACCGCGCCGGTCACGTCCAGCAAGTCGGCCCGGCCCACCGCCTCGGTCAGCTTGCGGAATCCCAACTCCGCCAGCGTCTCGCGCACCTCTTCGGCAACGAACTCCATGAAATTGACGACGAACTCAGCCCGCCCCGCGAACTTCTCGCGCAGGTCGGGGTTCTGGGTGGCGATGCCCACCGGACAGGTGTCCAGGTGGCAGACACGCATCATCACGCAGCCCATCACCACCAGCGGCGCGGTGGCGAAGCCGAACTCCTCGGCGCCCAGCAGCGCGGCGATGATCACATCCCGCCCGGTCTTCAACTGCCCGTCCACCTGCACCACGATGCGGTCACGCAGGTCGTTCAGCAGCAACGTCTGCTGCGTCTCGGCGAGACCCAGTTCCCAGGGCGTGCCGGCGTGCTTGATGGAGGTGAGCGGCGAGGCGCCGGTCCCGCCGTCGTGGCCCGAGATCAGCACCACGTCGGCGTGCGCCTTCGAGACGCCGGCGGCCACCGTGCCGACGCCCAACTCCGAGACCAGCTTCACGTGGATGCGGGCGCGGGGGTTGGCGTTCTTGAGATCGTGGATGAGCTGCGCCAGATCCTCGATGGAGTAGATGTCGTGGTGGGGCGGCGGCGAGATGAGGCCTACCCCCGGCGTCGAGTGGCGCACCTCGGCGATCCAGGGCCACACCTTGTGCCCGGGCAGCTGGCCGCCCTCGCCGGGCTTGGCGCCCTGGGCCATCTTGATCTGGATGTCGTCGGCCTCCACGAGGTACTGGCTGGTGACGCCGAAGCGGCCCGAGGCAGCCTGCTTGACGGCGCTGCGGCGGTAGTCGCCGTTGGCGTCGCGCACGTAGCGGCGCGGGTCCTCCCCGCCCTCTCCGGTGTTCGACTTGCCCCCGATGCGGTTCATGGCGATGGCCAGGGTCTCGTGCGCCTCGGCGGAGATCGAGCCGTAGGACATGGCCCCGGTGGCGAACCGCTTCACGATCTCGCTGACCGGCTCCACCTCCTCCAGCGGGACCGGCTCGCGACCCTCGGTACGCAGCCGGAACAGGCCGCGCAGGGTCCCCAGGTTCTGGGACTGCTCGTCGACGGCCTGCGAGTAGGTCCGGAAGATGTCGAAGCGACCCTCCCTGGTGGCGTGCTGCAGCTTGAAGACCGTCTCGGGGTTGAAGAGGTGGTACTCGCCCTCGCGGCGCCACTGGTACTCGCCGCCCGCCTCGAGGTCGCGGTGCGCCCGCTCGACCTCGTTGGGGGCATAAGCCAGGCGATGGCGGAGCTCCACCTCCCGGGCCAGGTGCGAGTAGCCGATACCGCCGAGCCGGCTGATGGTGCCGGTGAAGCAGTCCATGACGAGCCGGTGCCCCAGACCCACCGCCTCGAAGATCTGCGCCCCGACGTAGGAGCGCACCGTGGAGATGCCCATCTTCGAGAGGACCTTCAGGATCCCCTTGTCGCAGGCCTTGATGTAGTTGCGGTGCGCCTCGGCCACATCACCATCAGGGCTGAGGCCGTGGGCGCCCTGCGCGATGAGGTCGGCGATGGACTCGAGCGCCAGGTAGGGGTTGATGGCCGTGGCTCCGTAACCCAGCAGCAGGCACATGTGGTGCACCTCGCGGGCATCGCCGGACTCCACGATCAGCCCAACCTGGGTGCGCTTGCGCCCGCGCACGAGGTGCTGGTGGACCGCACCGACGGCCAGCAGCGACGGCACCGGCGCCAGGGTCTCGTCGCTGAAGCGGTCCGACAGGACGACCAGGTTCACGCCGCCGTCGATGGCGTCCGTGACCTCGGCGCGGATCCTGTCCAGAGCGCTGCGCAACCCGGGGCCGCCTTCGGCGACGGGATAGAGGCACTCGATCACGGCGGTGCGGAAGGCCGGGTTCACGTGATCGATGTCGACCAGGCGGGCCAGTTGCTCGTTGGTCAGCACAGGGTGGTCGATGAGGATCTGCCGGCAGGATTCCGGCCGGGGGTCCAGCAGGTTGCCCTCCGGTCCGAGCCAGCCGTAGACCGAGGTGATGATCTCCTCCCGGATGGCGTCCAGCGGCGGGTTGGTCACCTGGGCGAACAACTGCTGGAAGTAGTCGAACAGCAGCCGCGAGCGCTTCGAGAGCACGGCCACCGGGGTGTCGGTGCCCATGGACCCGAGCGCCTCCTTGCCGTCGCGGGCCATCGGGGCGACGAGGATGCGGAGCTCCTCGTGGGTGTAGCCGAAGGTCAGCTGGCGTCGCCGCAGCAGCGGCTCGGCGGCGCTGCGCCCCGCGGAGACCGCCGGCAGGTCCGCCAGGCGGATCTGGTTCTCCTCGAGCCATGTGCCGTAGGGGCGGGCGGTGGCGAGGGCGTGCTTGATCTCGTGGTCGCGCACGATGCGGCCCTGGCTCGTGTCCACGAGGAACATCCGCCCAGGCTGCAGCCTGCCCTTCTCGATGACGCGGTCCGGCGCCACGTCCAGCACGCCGACCTCCGACGCCATGACCACGATGTCCTCGTCGGTCACCCAGTACCGGCTCGGGCGCAGCCCGTTGCGGTCGAGGACCGCCCCGATGACGGTGCCGTCGGTGAAGGCGATGGAGGCCGGGCCGTCCCACGGTTCCATGCGCGAGGCGTTGTAGCGGTAGAACGCCTTCAACTCCGGCGCCATCGACTCGTGGTTCTCCCATGGTTCGGGAATCATCATGAGCACCGCTTCCGGCAGCGAGTAGCCGCCGAGGCAGAGCATCTCCAGGCACTCGTCGAAGCGCGCCGTGTCGCTGGCGCCGGGGGTGCAGATCGGGAAGATGCGCTCGAGGGCGTCGCCGGGGAAGTGCTCCGATGCCAGGAGGGTCTCGCGGGCGCGCATCCAGTTCTGGTTGCCCTGCACGGTGTTGATCTCACCGTTGTGCACGATCATCCGGTAGGGATGAGCCAGGGGCCAGGAGGGGAAGGTGTTGGTGGAGAAGCGGCTGTGCACCAGCGCCAGGCCGCTGCCGAGACGCCCGTCCAGAAGGTCCGGGTAGAACTGCGTCAACTGCGGCACGACTAGCATGCCCTTGTAGACGAAGGTGCGCGCGGAGAGGCTCGGGAAGTAGACGCCCTCGTGGGCAAGGCTCATCGACCCGAGCATCTCGCCGCTGGTCCGGGTGGTGTCGGGGTCCATCTCGTGGCGGATCCTGCGCCGGCAGATGTAGGCCTTGCGATCCAGGTCGATACCGGCGGCGCCATCACCGGCGATGAAGAGCTGACGGAAGCGGGGCATGGTGCGCCGCGCTCCGGTCCCGAGCATGCTCGGATCGGTCGGGACCTCCCGCCAACCCAGGACCTGCAGGCCCTCCTCCCGGACGATCCGCTCGACGACCGCGCAGGCCTCGGTGGCCCGCGCCCGATTGTTCGGTAGGAAGGCGATGCCGGTGGCGTAGGTTCCCGGCGCCGGCAGCTCGAAGTCGGTGACCTTCCGGAAGAAGTCGTCGGGCACCTGCACGAGGATTCCCGCCCCGTCGCCGCTGTTCACCTCGGCGCCCAGGGCGCCGCGATGCTCGAGGTTCCCCAGCGAGCGCAGGGCCAGTTCCACGATGCGGTGGCTGGGCCGACCCTGCAGGTCCACCACGAAACCCACCCCGCACGAGTCGTGCTCGAACTCGGGGCTGTAGAGACCCTGAGGCGGCGGAAGGTCGGGTGTGATCGGCATTTGGACTCGTCTGGCTTCGTCTCGTGACGCTCGGCGTGGGTCGTTCCTGGCGGCGCGCCCGCACCGAATGAGGCTTCTGTCAGCGCGCCCGAGCCGGCCGGCGCCGTCGGCGACCGATCCCCTGTGCGATCCCCACAGGGGACCTCATCCTACCGAGAGGCCCCGCCGGGACCAAGAGCCGGCCGTCCGGGGCCGGTCAGCGGTGTCGTAGCAGGTGGCGCACGATCACCGCCGCACCCAGGAAGACGGCGGTGATCTCGAGGCGGCCGACGATCATGAGCCCGGCGAGCACCAGGCGGGCGGGACGGGCGAACACCGTGAAGTTCGAGGACGGGCCGGCCTCGCCCAGCGCAGGGCCCATGTTTGACAGGGCGCTGATCACACCGGAGACCGCGGTGACCGGGTCGGCGCCGAGGGACGCCACGATCAGCGTCCCCACCCCGAAGGACATGATGTACAGGGTCCCGAAGGCCAGTACCCGCCCGACCGCCGGCTCGGGGATCACCGCCCCGCCCAGCTTGATCGGTACCACCGAGCGGGGCCTGCGGGCCAGGCGGACCGTGCGCAGGGCGTGCGCCGCGGAGATCTGGGCGCGGAACACCTTCATGCCCCCCGAGGTGGAGCCCGCTCCCCCGCCGATCAGCATCAGCACCCCCAGCACCACCTGCGCCGGCGGCGTCCAGGCGGCGAAGTCCCCCAGCCCGCCGGGGCGGATGTTGTGGAATCCGCCGCTCGTGGCGAGCGTCACCACGTTGAAGAAGGAGTCGCGCAGCGAGAGGCCGAACGACGCCCCCTGGCGTAGCCACAGCAGCAACGTGATGACCGCCGTGGCGGAGGCGAGGATCTTCAGGAACAGCATCTGGTCGCTGGCCCGGCGGTAGACACGCCAGTCCCCCCGCAGCGCCCGGTAGTGGAGGCTGAAGCTCATCGCTCCGGCGATCATCCCGCCGGCCATCACCAGCTCGGCCGCGAGCGACTCGAAGTGGCCGATCGAGCCGCCGTAGGGCGAGAAGCCCCCGGTACCCGCCACGGTGAGGGCGTGCGCCACGGCGTCGTAGAGACCCACGCCCGGAACGGCGAAGAGCGCCACGGCGATCACCACGGTGAGTCCGGCGTAGACCAGCCAGAGACGCTTGGCGGTGCCGCTGATGCGCGGCGCCAGGCGGTCGCTCTCGGGGCCGGGCGTCTCGGCGCGCATCAACTCCTGGCCGCCCACGCCCAGCAACGGCAGCACGCTCACCGCAAGCACGACCATGCCCATCCCGCCGTACCACTGCGTGAGCTGCCGCCACAGCAGCATGCCGCGGCCGTGGGTGTCGATGTCGACCAGCACCGTCGAGCCCGAGGCGGTGAACCCCGAGATCGACTCGAACAGCGCCGAGTCCCACTGCGACCAGCCGAAGAAATCGGCGTCCAGCACGTACGGCAGGGCACCCAGTAGCGAGCACGACAGCCAGGTCCACACCACGACGGGGAACACGTCGGAGGGTCGCACATCGTCGGGAGGCCGGAACCCCCTGAAGAGGATTACCCCGACGGCGACCGTGATCAGTGCGGCGAGGAGCAACGGCCACTCGCCGTCGGAGGTCGCCGAGCCCCACTCCACGAGCGTGGCGATGAGCATGCCCGGCACGAGGAAGAGGAGGGCCAGACCGACCACGTGCAACGAGAGATTCTCGTGGCGCGGGGCCCGTGGCACGAGCGTGAACTCCGAGACGCCCCGGAACGTCCGTCTCATGAGTGCGTCCTCGGGCCGTTGGATCGCTCAGCCAGCAGCAGGCGGCGCGCCCCCGTCACGGCCCCTCCGGCGACCACCACCAGCGGGAAGAAGGACAGCCGCCCCAGCGCCATGAGCACCGCCAGAACGGTCCGCTCGCCGCCGCCGAGCGCCCCCAGATCGGCACCGGGTGCGGGACCCATCGTGGCGAGCGCGCTGATCGAGGCGGTCGCGCCGCCCCAGAGATCCATGCCGGCCAGGCTGAGGCCGAACACCCCCGCCAGCACGGCCGCCGCGAACAGGATCTGGTAGCCGTTCAGCAGCGCCAACGGCCTCTCGGCCACCGAACGCCGGCCGATCTTCACCACGTGCACCGTGTGGGGGTGGATCTCGGTGACCAGTTCCCGGTAGGCGTAGCGGGCCGCGGCGATGGCGCGGCGCATCTGGAAGCCGCCGCCGGCGGTGCCGGCCATCCCCCCGGTGGCGATCAGCGCCACCACCACCGCCTGCGCGCCCCAGGACCAACCGGACCAGCCGGCCGGCTCGAAGCCGGTGCTGCTGGAGACCGCGGTCACGGCCACGGCGGCCCGCCGCAGGGCCTCGGGGCCGCCGTCGCTCCAGGTCAGCGCCGTGACCGCCGCGATTCCCACCGCCAGCAGCGCCAGGTAGGCGCGGAGCTCGAAGGAGCGCCACAGCACCCCCCAGCGACCCCGCACCGCCCACCAGAGCGTCACCACGCTCACGCCGGCGAGCGCCATGAAGACCGTCGCCACCGACTCGACGGCCGTCGAATCGAAGTACCCCAGGCCGCCGGGATGGTTGCCGAATCCCCCCGTGGAGACGGTCGAGAAGGCGTAGCTGAAAGCGTCGAGCGCACCCATGCCGGCAATGGCGTAGGCGGCCGCGCACAGCCCGCCGACGGCGCCGTAGACGACGGCGATCCGGCGGAGTTGCGTCGCGAACGGCGGGGCCGAGGCGCGGTCCGGCAGACCGGCGTTGTCGCCGGGAAGGACCAGCGCCGGAACGTACAGGGGAAGCGCCCCGGCCAGCAGCGCCAGGGCCGCGAACCCCCCGAGCCACTGCGTGAGCGCCCGCCAGAAGAGCACGCCCGCCGGCAGCGACTCGAGTTGGGGCAGCACACTGAGGTTGGTCGTGCAGAACCCGGCGATCGACTCGAAGACGGCATCCGGCAGCGATCCGGTCGCACCGGTCACCAGGTATGCGGCCGTCGAGATGAGGATCATCACGCACCAGGCGCTGCAGGCGGCCACGAAGATGGCTCCCGGCGGCGGTTGCGAGGGGACGCGCGCCCGCCGGGCGTAGAGCCAGGCGACGGCGCTGCAGCCGACTCCCAACCCCAGCAGGCCCGCTGCGGGGGCCCGATCCGCCAGCCCGACCAGCCCGGACAGCACCAGTCCCAGGCCGCAGACCACGCTCGCCCACAGCGAGGCCCAGAGGGCCAGATCGGTGCCGGCTCGGGAGCGGGTCCGCTTGCCGGTGGAGCCGCGTCTCGCCGGCGGGTCCGCCGCGGCGCTCACTCGAATCGCTTGCGGGCTGCGGCGACCGCTTTGGGACGGGCGAAGACCACGAGGTGGTCCTGTTCCTGCAGGACCGTGTGACCCCGGCCGATCATCGAGGTTCCGTCGCGGACCACCGCCGCGATGAGCACCTCCTTGGGCAGGTGCAGGTCACAGATCCGCTGGCCGTGCACGCCGCTGCCGTCGGCGACGGTCATCTCCAGGACCTCGACATCCATGTCCAGGTAGGTGGCGACTTGGACGCCGCCGCGGATGATCCGCATGACGCCGTTGGCGCAGGCGGTGCGCGGCGACAGGGCTCCGTCGATGCCGAGCGTGCGCAGGAGCGGCAGGAACTCCAGGCGGTGCAGCAGGGCGATCGTCTCGGGCACGCCCATCGACTTGGCATAGAGGCAGGCCAGGATGTTGTCTTCGTCGTTGCCGGTGACCGCGATCACGGCGTCGTGATCACCGACCCTCTCCTCCTCGAGCAACTCGGCGTCGGTGATGTCGCCCTCGAGGATCAGCACGTCGTCGAGGGTCTCGGCCAGTTCGCGGGCGCGTTCAGGGTCCCGCTCCACCAGGCACACCTCGGCGTGCATCTCCACGAGGCGCTCCGCCACCATCTCACCGGTGCGGCCACCCCCGAGGAGCATCACCCGGTTGGCACGGGCGTGCGTCAGCCCGAGCAGGTGCCGGAGCTCGTTGGAGGACGTTCCGAGATCCACGATCCGCACGACGTCGCCGGACTGCAGCACCATGTCCCGGCGCGGGATGACCGTCCGGTCGCCCCGCGAGACGGCACCGATGAGGAACTCCCAGTCGGGTCCGTACGGGGCGAAGCTCTCCGAGAGGGGCCGTCCCACGAGCGGGGAGTCGGGGCCCAGGACGGTGCCGACAACCGCGACACGGTCGTCGGCGAGCATGTTGATCTCAGTCGCGCCCGGGTAGTCGAGGAGGTGGAGGATCTCGACAGCGGTCTCCGCGTCGGGATCGATGACCTCGTCGGCGCCTGCCGCCCGCAGCAGGTCCGCGGCCTCAGGCGCCCGCAGGGCGGCGGCCTCGATGCGGGCGATCCGCCGCTCAACACCCGCTTGGCGTGCCAGCATGCACGCGACGAGGTTGGCCTCGTCGTCGGTGGTGACGGCCACGAGCAGGTCGGCGGCACGGATGCCCGCGGCGGCCATGACGTCGGGATGGCTGCCGCTGCCGGTGACCACGTGGGCGTCGATGTGCTGTTCCACGTGCAAGGCGCGTTCGGCGTCCTGCTCGACGACCACCACGTGGTGGTTCTCCCTGGTGAGCCGCGCCGCGAGGTAGGAGCCCACCTCGCCGGCGCCGACGATGACGACCTTCATGGCTCTCGCCTCCCGCTGCGGCAGGGGTTCCCGATCGCGGCCGGATGCGGCGGCTCACCCCCGGACGGCGCCGATTCGGGGTCCTGCATCAGTTCCATGGCGCGCACCGGGCGTCGAAACGCCGGACGCCCTCCGGCGAGGCGAAGGCGTCGATGGCGACGTCGGTCGGGCGGCGACGTAGATCGGGGTCCCACTGGAAGACGTGGCCCACGCCGACGAGCAATGGACCTGCCGGAGGCATCGGCGCGCCCGGGGCGTTGCGAAACGCCAGGGCCCGGTCGTAGTACCCCCTGCCGCGACCGGCCCGTGCCCCTCGCGGGCCGAACAGCACGCCCGCGAGCAGGATGACGTCATGGTTCAAGACGTCGATCCTCTCGGTCGAGACCGGGACGGGTATGCCGAAACGCCCGGGCATCAGTTCGGCACCCCTATGCCAGCGCACGAACATCAGCTCGTCGGCGGCATCGATCGCGGGCACCGTGACCGCGACGTCCTCCGCCCACAGGCGCGCCACGACCGGCCAGAGGCTGATCTCGCCGTCGTCGGCGATGAACGTGGCGACCACACGCGCCAGGTGCATCTCGGGGATCGCCCAGATCTGTGACGCCGTCGCGGCGGAGGCCACGGCCTGCAGGTCTGCGGGAAGGTCGCGTCGTTGACGGCGCGCGAGGGCCTGTCGTGTGGATACCTCCACCGATTGAACTCTAGCGAGGCGGCGGCGTCCGGATGATTCAACCACGCCGCGGCCGCCTCCCCGGCTGCGCGCCGGGCGTTGCGAAGCCACCGGGCCGCGGGGTCCGCTGCTAGCTTGCGGAGGACTTTTTGAACCGAGGAGGTCACAGGAGTGCAGGCAATTCCCTACCTCGCCGGCGCGATCGCGCTGGCGGCCCTGGTCCTGGCCGGATACTTCTTCCGCTACGTGCGCGCCGCCGACCCGGGCAACCCTCGCATGGTGCAGCTCATGGAGGCCATCGCCGGCGGGGCCCGGACCTTCCTGCGCCGGGAGTACCGCTGGGTGGCCGGCTTCGTGATCATCATGATCGTGCTGCTGGTCACGCTCCTGGACTGGGGCCCGATGGGAGCGGTGGCGTACTTCCTGGGCGCCCTGCTCTCGGCGGCGGCCGGCTGGATCGGCATGACCGTCGCCACGATGGCCAACGCCCGCACCACCCAGGCCGCCCGCACGGGGCCGCAGAAAGCGCTCCCGCTGGCGTTCCGGGGCGGCGCCGTCATGGGCTTCTCCGTGGCCGGCCTGAGCCTGCTTGGGCTCAGCTTCTGCTACCTGCTGTTCGTGGTCTGGCTGGAGCACCTCGACGCCTTCCAGGTCATCACCGCCTACGGCCTCGGCGCCAGCTCGATCGCCCTGTTCAGCCGCGTCGGCGGCGGCATCTACACCAAGGCCGCCGACGTGGGTGCCGACCTCGTCGGCAAGGTGGAGGCCGGCATTCCCGAGGACGATCCGCGCAACCCCGCCACCATCGCCGACAACGTGGGCGACAACGTGGGCGACGTGGCCGGCATGGGCGCCGACCTGTTCGAGAGCTACGCCGGCGCCATCATCGCCCCGGTGGCCTACGTCTGGTTCGCCTACGGAGCCACCTCGGTCGGCGACGCCGGCGAAGGTCTGCTCGGCGACCTGCTGCTGTTCCCCTTCCTGGTGGCGTTCGTGGGTATGGCCGCCTCGATCATCGGCGCCTTCTTCGTCCGGGCCGGCGACTCGTCGCGTGTCAAGGACCTGGCCAAGGCACTGCACCGCGGAACCAACGCGGCGATGGTGATCACCCTCGGCGGCGTCTTCGCGGTCGGCGCGGCGCTCTTCGAGGGCAGCGCCGCCTGGGGGCTCCCCCTGGCGGTGGTGTGCGGGGTCGCCGTGGGCTACGCCATCGGCCAGGTGGCCGAGATCTGGACCAGCGACCACTACCGGCCGGTGCGCCAGATCGCCCGGCAGGCCAAGACCGGTCCGGCCACCACGATCCTGTCGGGTCTCTCGGCGGGCATGATCTCCGTGGCCGCCTCGGTGGGTTTGATCGTGGTGGCGGTGGGGTTGGCCTACTTCGCCGGTGACGCCACGCTGGGGGCCGCGGGGGCCGAGCTCTCCGGGGGCATCTACGGCGTGGCGATCGCCGCCATCGGCATGCTCGCCACCACCGGGGTGGTCGTGGCGGTGGACGCCTACGGCCCGATCGCCGACAACGCCGGCGGCATCGCCGAGATGTCCGAACTGCCATCGGAGGTACGCGAGGTCACCGACTCGCTGGACTCGCTCGGGAACACCACTGCAGCGGTCGCCAAAGGGTTCGCGGTGGGCTCGGCCGCGGTCACCGCGCTGGCCCTCTTCGCCGCCTTCAAACAGGCCATCGGCGCCGAGGGCGGCCTCCTGTTCCTGGATCTGAGCTCGGTGGACGTCTTCATCGGCCTGTTCCTGGGGGTGATGCTGCCGTTCCTGTTCGCCGCGCTCACGATCGACGCGGTCGGCCGCGCCGCCAACAAGATGATCGAGGAGGTACGCCGGCAGTTCCGGGAGATCCCCGGGCTGCGAGAGGGCGCCGCGGGCGTGCAGCCGGACTCGGCGCGTTGCGTGGACATCTCCACGCGGGCGTCACTGCGCGAGATGCTCATCCCGGGCGCGCTGGCGATCGCCGCCCCGCTCGTCATCGGCTTCATCAACGTCGACACGTTGGGCGGCTTCCTGGCCGGCGCACTGGTGTCGGGGTTCGCGCTCGCCATCTTCATGGCCAACTCGGGCGGGGCCTGGGACAACGCCAAGAAGTACATCGAGGCCGGGCACCACGGCGGCAAGGGCTCGGAGGCTCACAAGGCCGCGGTGGTGGGCGACACCGTCGGGGATCCCTTCAAGGACACCTCGGGGCCGTCCATGAACATCCTCATCAAGGTGATGACGATCGTGTCGCTCATCTTCGCCTCGGCCTTCGTCTGAGCCGAAATGGCGGGGGGCGGTGGAGGTCGCTGAGGCCTTGACGGCCCTGCAGTTGGGGCCAGGCGCCACCTGGAACGAGATCCGCGCCCGCTACCGCAGGCTGTTGCGCGCGCACCACCCCGATCTGACCTCCGAGCCCGGCGCGGCGGACCGCACGGCTCGCCTGACCGCCGCCTACGCCGTGCTGCAGAAGGCCACCGACGGCGGCCGCCGCCCGCTCCCGGTGCCGAAGGCGACCCCCGGGCCGCGGGCGCCGCGCCGCACCGCGCCCGCCGAGCCGAAGCCACGCGCTCCGGCGGATCGCACGTCAGGTCCAGGGTCCGCCGGTGCGGTCGTGGGACGGCGATCGCCCGAGGAGGTCTTCCGGCGACTCCGGGCGGCGGCGCCTGCGGTAGGCAATCTCAGCGGCGTCGACCCCGAGACCCTGACCCTGCAGATCCTCGTCGAGGTCGCCGGCGCGCCGCCCGCCCAACTCCTCGCGGAGGTGTACCGACGGGACGAGGACACCGCCATCATGTTCACCCTCGAGAGCCTCACGGCGGCGCCAGGACCGCCGATCGAGGCGATCGTGAAGCGCTTGCTGGCGGCCCTCTGAGCCCTCTGAGAGCGTTCGCTCTCGCTAGCGAGCTTCGCTGCCCCGGCCGAACGGGCCGGCGGGCCAACCGAAGCCGTCGATGAGGAGCCGATCCACCTCCTCGGGCCCGGCGACGCCCTCGGCGACGATGCGAGCGGCCTCGCCTCCCAGGGCGGACCAGACACGGTTGGTGACATAGCCCCAGGATTCCGGCGCGTCGGCGATGACGACGGGGTTCTTGCCGGCGCGCCGGGCGACCCGCACGACGATCTCGACGGCGCTCTCGGCGGTGCCCGCACCGGCCACGATCTCGGCGAGCTTGTTCAGTTGCGCCGGCCAACCCCAGTGCCATCCCACGAGCCTCTCGGGCCTGCGCAGCCCGCCGCTGAGGGAGGCCAGCGGCTCGCCGGGGGAATCCACCGCCAGCACTGCGCCCGTGGCGAGTTGACCCTCCACCTCGACGAGCAGCGGCACCAGCGTCTCCGGTCCGCCCGGATCGCTCACGACGGCCAGGTCCGCGGCGGGGGCCGCGCCCGGCTCCGCGCTGAAGTGCAGTCGCTCGAGAGCCCGGTGCCGCTCGTCGCTGCTGATGCGCCCGGCGTCGGCGGCGGCGAGCAGCCCGAAGCGGCCACCGTCCACCGCCTCCCGTGCCGCCTCCAGCGTCTCGCTCGGGGTGCAGAGCGTCACGCGGTGCCCGGCCACCGCCATGATCTGCGCGATGCCGGGGCAGGCCGGGCCGGCGCCCAGCACGATGACCCCCTCGGTCGGGCGTGGTCCGGCGGCGGTCACGCCAACCGATATTAGAGGCCTGCGGGTTGCCCACGGCCCCCGCAGAGGCGGGCGGTGGGCTCAGAAGGTGCCCGCCGCCCGGTCACGCGCCGCGTAGCAGGCGTCCTGCATGCGGGCCGGGATCGCCTCGCAGAGCGCGGTCGCCATCGCCGTGCCGTGGTCGTTGTAGACCGCGTTCAACGAGGCGCCCACGAAGCACTCCTCCTGGTAGGCGGGATCGCCGAGCGAGCAGAGCCGCACGATCCGGCTCACCTCCAGCAGCGAGGAGCCGCTGATGTCGCGTCCCATGCTGCGGTAGCAGTTGTCGACCATGTCGGTCTGGACGGAGTCGCAGATGGCGAACGCCTCGGCGAAGTTCTCATCCTCGTAGCCGAGGTTGTAGAGCATCCAGGAGGTCTGCATGGCGAAGCACTCGTCGACGTAGTCGTCGCCGATCACGTTGCACGGGTAGATGAGGTCGTCGGTGCGCAGGTCGGTCTGGATGCCCTGCTGCGCCGACACGACGTTCTCCATGATGGCGCCGCCCACGCAGGAGCTGAGCTCCCAGCGGTCCGGCAGCGTCTCGCAGTACGGGATCGAACCGAACAGGTCGCCGTCGAGGTTCAACATGACCCCGTGGCCCAGCCCGTGCACGCAGTTGTAGTGGGTGAAGGAGTACTCGCGCTCGGCCGCGGTGGTGCAGATGTTGGGCATCTCGTCGAACAGCTCGGTGCCGTTGAACTGCGAGATGGCGTACTCCACGACACCGTGGTAGTAGCCCGACCAGCAGGCCGATCCCTCGTAGGTCAGGGCGATGCCCACGTCGCCGTAGTACTCGGCGGCGTCGTTGCCGAGGTCGTGCACCACCTGGTGACAGTCCCGCGCCACGTGGTCGTCGGTCTCGGACAGGGCGGCGATCTCCGCCACCGCCACGTCGGCACCCTGGTTGCGCATGACCTCCGCGAAGTAGTCGCGGTAGCAGTTGGGCCTTCCCACCGGGCGGTCGCGGCAGTCCTCGACGCTCTCCGGCGGGGCGTCGGACAGCAGCACGGCCGGATCGGTGGCCTCCGCCGGGGCGGCCCCGCCGACCACCGCGACCGTCGAGCCGTCGCCTTCCCCGCCCGAGCCGAAGACGGCCGGATTCAGCCCGGCCAGCACGGCCGCCACGACCAGCACCGACGCCAGAGCCCCGGCCTCCAGGCGCAGCGAGCGAACCGGGGCGGCTCCGGCATCCCCGTCCGGCCGGCGCCGGGCCAGCCAGCCGAGGCGCCGGTCGTGGTAGGTGCCGAGGGGCAGGATCACCGCCGCCAGCACGGCCAGCTTGACGATGAGCGCGATGGTGTAGCCCGAGCCCGAGAGCAACTCCGAGCCGGCCAGCAGCCAGGTCGAGCGGGCGCCGGTCGCCACGAGCACCGCGAAGGCGCCCACGGCCACCGGGCCGAAGCGGCCGAAGACCTCCCGCAGCGTCGCCGCCCGCTCGGCCGCCGGCCGGGCACGCCAGCGGCCCGAGGCGGTGGCCCAGCCCACGACGAGCAGCGGCCCGAGCCAGAGGGCTGCGGCGGTGAGGTGCAGCGTGGACACCCAGATCCCGAAGGGGTCCTCGGAGAGCACCGCGGTGTGCGAGGTTGCCGACCCGATCGCCACCAGCGCCATCACGCCCAGGCCCGCCTGCAGGAACGTCCATCCCGACCGCGCCCGGCTCAGCCGGGGAGCCCACACCACCAGGGCGCCGGCGGCCACCGCCGCCAGCAGCAGGGTCAGACCCATGCCGTCCACGAGGGCGAGTAGCAGGTCCTCGCTCAGCGATCCGCTGCGGTAGCCGCGGGTGACGAGGGTGATGGTGGCACCGGCGCGCACGAGGATGCCGACGTGCAGCAGCAACGAGCCCTGCACCAGGGCGCGCCGGGCCCGGCGGCTGAGGATCTCCTTCGCCGGTGAGCCGGCCCCCGGGCGGAGACCCCAGGCCAGCACGAGCAGCGACCCGGCCACCGCCGCGAGGCCGAAGTACCAGAGGTAGCGGGCCACCCCGGCGGCGATGCTCAGGACGCGCTCGAGAGGCGGCGTGTCGCTGAACCGCGCCTCCTGCACGCCGGCGGCGTCGACGGAGCCCACACCGACGACGACCTCCCCCGCCACCCTGTGGCCGTCGGGTCCGACGGTGATCCAGGAGAGCCCGTACACGCCGTCGTCGAGCGGGGGCAGGGAGAATTCGATGACCGCCTGATCGGCACCGCTGGGGGTCAGTAGGGCGGCGCCCGGCACGAGGCCGCCGTCGGCGCCGATCACGTCGAGTTGCACCGTGCGGGGGTCGACGGCCTCGGCGAAGACCAGGGTCAGGCGCTCGGGCGGCGCGTCGGCGATCGTGCGGTTCTCCGGGATCGTCTCCAGCAGCCGGGTGTGCGCGGCCGCGGGCGACGAACCGGCGGCCAGCAGCACGGCCGCCAGGGTGACGATGACCAGAGCGCCGCCGAGGAGGCGACGAGAGGTGCGCCGGCGGGGCGCGGACCTCAAGAGCCGCGAGAACCCACTCACCCGCGAAAGCATATGCCCCGGCCCGCGCCGAGCAGGATCCGGTCTCCCCCGCGAGTGTCCCACCTAGGCTCGCCGGGTGTGAACGGCGCGCGGCGATCGGACTCAGGCGCGTTGGGCGCACTCAGGTACCGGGACTTCGCCTTCTTCTGGTGGGCGGCCCTCATCTCCAACGCCGCCAACTGGATGCAGCAGTTCACCGTCCCGTTCCTCATCTTCGACATGACCGGCTCCAACACCTGGGTCGGGGCGGCGGCGTTCACGATGCTGATCCCCGCCGTGTTCCTGGCTCCCGTCGCCGGCGTGGTGGCCGACCGGTTCGCCCGCCAGAAGGTGATGGTCATCACGCTGGCGGTCAGCACCGTCGCCTGCGCAGGCTTCGCGGCGCTGCAGATGACGGGTCAGCTCACGCCGTGGCGCATCATCGGGCTGAACCTCGTCATGGGGGTCGCCCTGGGGATCCAGGCGTCCAGCTGGCTCGCGCTGGTGCCGCTGCTCGTGCCCAGCTCGAGCCTCCTCTCGGCGATCCGCCTCAACTCCGCGCAGTTCACGGCCTCGCGTGCCATCGGGCCGCTGACAGGAGCGGGATTGCTGGCGCTGGTCGGCCCCGGCTCGGTCTTCGTGACCAACGCCGTCACCTACGGGCTCCTGCTGATCGTGATCGCCACGATGCGGCCGCGCCGGGTGGAACCGCCGGCGCGCCAACGGATCCGCGCCTTCCTGGCCGCGGGCGTCGCCTATGTCCGGCGCCGCGCATCGCTGCGGCAGGCGATACTCACGGGTTTCGTGATGGCCTACTTCGGCGGCGCGCTGCTGCACCTCGCAGCCGGACTGGCCAGCGAGGACTACGGCGTGGGCGAGACCGGACTGGCGGGGCTGATCACGGCCGCCGGGGTGGGCTCGGTGATCGGCTCGGTGCTGATCATCGGCTACGGGGACCGCTTCGATCGCTCGGTGCTGGCCCGTCTGGGCCTGGCCCTCTATGCCTCGGCCGCCCTGCTGGCGGTCGCCACGACCAGCTACCCGGTCGGGCTGGCCGGATACTTCCTCAGCGGGGTGGCGCACGTCTGCATCGCCATCTCCCTGAACTCGGCGGTCCAGTCCCAGGTGTCCGAGGCGATGCGCGGCCGGACGATGTCGCTCTACGTGATGGGCATCTTCGGCGGCTGGCCGACGGGGGCGCTCGTGGGGGGCTGGCTCGGCGACCACCTGGGACTGCGCCTCGTTTTCGGCATCAACGGCATCGTGCTGGCGCTGTACCTGGTCTCGGTGATCGTGCGCTGGGAGGGCCTGCGGGCGCTCGACTCCAACGTGGAGGTGATGGACCGGGCGCCGCGCGATCAGCTCGGCACGCCCGGCAGCACCGCGTAGTGGTCGTGGCTGGCGGTGAACGCGCCGCGGCCCCCGGTGATGGACCGCAGATCGATGGCGTAGCGCACCAGCTCGGACTCCGGCACCAGGGCGCGGACGTGTTGCTCGCCGTAGTTGCCGGTGTCGGTTCCCTGCACGATCGCCCGGCGTGAGGAGAGGTCGCCGATCACGTCGCCGAGGCACTCGCCGGGCACGCGCACGTCCACCTGGGAGACGGGTTCCAGCACCACCGGGCGGGCCTCGCCCAGGGCCGCGTTGAAGGCCAGCCGTCCGGCCATCTTGAAGCTCATCTCCGAGGAGTCCACCGAGTGGTACTTCCCGTCGTAGACGGTGGCGCGCAGGTCGACCACCGGGTAGCCGTGCTTGCCACCGTTCTCCATGGCCTCGCGGATCCCGGCCTCGACCGCCGGGATGTACTGCCGGGGTATCACGCCTCCGGTGATCTCGTCGGAGAACTCGAATCCCGACCCCCGGGGCAGTGGCTCGATGCGCACGTGGGCGATGCCGAACTGGCCGTGACCCCCGGTCTGCTTCTTGTGCTTGCCCTCGGCGGCCGCCTTGACGGTGATCGTCTCCCGGAACGGGATCCGCAGATCCTCGAGGTCCACCCCCACGTTGAACTTGCGCTCGATGCGCTTCAGGGCCGTGCGGAGATGCATGTCGCCGAGTCCCGAGAGCAGCGTCTGGCGGGTCTCGATCGGCCGTGTCACGCGCAGCGACGGGTCCTCCCCGCAGAGCCGGCGCAGCGCGTTGGAGAGCTTCTCCTCGTCGGCCTTGCTGCGCGGCACCACGGCGAAGGACAGCATCGGCTCGGGGCACGGCGGCGGCGCCAGTACCGTCGATCCGTCCCCAAGGGTGTCCCCGGTGTTGGTGTCGGCCAGCTTGGCGACCGCGGCGATGTCCCCCGCAGCCAACTCGGTGACCGGTTCGCTGCTCCCCCCGCACAGGGTCACGAGGGTGCGGACGCGCTCGCTGTTGCCCGTGCGGGAGTTCTGCAGGTTCGTGTCGGCGACCAGCGAGCCGGTGGCGACCTTGAACACCGAGACGGTGCCGAGATACGGATCCACGGTGGTCTTGAACACCAGCAACGCCGGCGGGCCGTCGCCGCTGGGAGCCACCGGCTCACCGGCGGCGTCGAGCATGGGCCGGGCTTCCAGCGGTGAGGGCCCGATGCCGCAGATGTAGTTGCAGAGGCGGTCCACGCCGATCGGCGCCGTGGCGGAACCGCAGATCACGGGGAACACCGAGGCGTCGGCAACCCCCTGCCCGAGGGTCTTCTCCAACTCCGCCGTGGGGGGAACGTCGCCCTCCAGGTACCGCTCCAACAGGTCGTCATCGGCCACGACGATCCCTTCGATGAGCGACTCCCGCACCTCCTCGACACGCGCTGCCATGTCGGTGGGGATCGGGGTCTCGGTGATCGAGCCGCCCTCGTAGAGCCAGGCGTCGTCGCTCAGCAGGTCGGCCACGCCGCAGAAGCCCGGCCCCTCGGAGATGGGCAGCTCGAGCGGGGCCACGCCGCTGTCGAAGGTCTCCTGCAACGCGCTCAGCACGGCGTCGAAGTTGACGAACTCGCGGTCCAGCTTGTTGACGAAGAAGAGGCGCGGGATGCCCGCCTCGGCGGCGCGCCGCCAGGCGCCGGCGACGGCGTGATCGACTCCCGCGGTGGCGTCGACGACCATCACCAGCAGATCGGCCACCGCCATGGCGGCCCACTGCTCGCCGGCGAAGTCGAACGATCCCGGCGTGTCCAGCAGGTTGATCTTGTGGTCGTTCCATTCGAAGGAGGCCAGCGCCATGACCTGCGAGCTGCCGGCATCCCGCTCCTCCGGCTCGTGATCGCAGACGGTGTTCTGCGACTCGATGCCGCCCATGCGGTCGAGCGCTCCGGCTCGGAACAGCATGGCCTCGGCCAGCATGGTCTTGCCTGCGCCGCTGGCACCCACGAGCGCCACGTTGCGGATGCGTTCGGTCGGGTAGGTCTTCACCGACACCCCTTCGTTCAGTTCGCTTCAGCGTGCCCGCCGCGAGCGCCGCGGTCCGGCGACGCTCGGGACGATGCAGCGGAGACTACCGAGGCGCCCCACCGGGGGCCAAGCGCCTCGGATTCCCAGCCTCCCCCGCCGTCGCCGCCGCTGCGGGATCGGACCGGGTTCGGGAGGGTCGGCGTAGGGTTTCAGCCGTGGCGCACTTCGATCTCGTCATCGTCGGGGCGGGCTCGGGCAACTCGCTGCTGATCCCCGAACTCCAGGACCGGCGGGTGGCCATCGTGGAGCGCGCCGACTTCGGCGGGACCTGCCTGAACAGGGGCTGCATTCCCTCCAAGATGCTGGTGCACGTGGCCGACGTGGCCGAGACGGCGCGCCACGCCGGTCGCCTCGGTGTCGCCGCGCACGTGGAGCAGGTGCACTGGCCCGAGGTCACCGGGCGGGTGTTCGGACGCATCGATCCGATCGCCGCGGCCGGCGAGGACTACCGCCGCGGGCTGGAGAACGTCGCCGTGTACAAGGGCCAGGCCCGGTTCTGTGGCCCGCGCCGTCTCGAGGTGGCCGGGGCGGAGGTCACCGGCGACGCCGTGGTGCTGGCCGCAGGGGCGCGGCCCTTCGTCCCGCCGCTTCCGGACCTGAGCTCCGTGCCCTACTACACCTCCGATGACATCATGCGCCTGCCCGAGCCCCCCCAACGGCTGCTGATCTGGGGCGGCGGCTACATCGCCGCGGAGATGGCGCACGTCTTCGACGCCGCCGGCAGCGAGGTGACCATCCTGAACCGCGGGCCCCGCCTGCTGCGGGCCGAGGACCGCGACGTGAGCGAGGCCTTCACCGCCGCCTACCGGGAGCGCTTCAGGGTGATCACCGAGGCGCAGCCGGTCGCCGCGGCGAGCGCGCCCGGCGGCGCGATCTCGCTGGACGTGCGCCACGCCTCGGGCACCGAGACCCTGGGCGCGGATGTGCTGCTAGTGGCCGCCGGGAGGATCCCCAACGGCGACGAACTGCAGGTCGGCGCCGCCGGCGTGGCGCTCGACGAGGCCGGCTACGTGACGGTGGACCGCTACGGCCGCACGACCGCGGAGGGGGTCTGGGCACTCGGGGACATCTGCAACCCCAACCAGTTGAAGCACGTGGCCAACGCCGAGGCGCGGGCGGTGGCCCACAACCTGGCGTATCCGGAGGACCTGAGGCCACTGGCCCTCGGGCCGGTCCCCCACGCCGTCTTCGCCTCGCCGCAGGTGGCCTCGGTGGGTCTCACCGAGCAGGAGCTGGTCGCCGCCGGGCGACCCTTCCGCCGTTCGCTGCGACCCTACGGCGACACCGCCTACGGGTGGGCCATGGAGGATACCGCCAGCTTCTGCAAGGTGCTGGCGGACCCGGGCTCGGACCGCCTGCTGGGTGCGCACATCTGCGGGCCCGACGCGGCGGTGCTGCTGCAGCAACTCGTGCAGGCCATGGCCTTCGACCTGAGCGTGACCCAGATCGCCTCCGGGCAGCTCTACATCCACCCGGCGCTCAGCGAGGTCGTCGAGCAGGCCCTGCTGGGACTGCTGCAGTGAGCGGCCCGACCGGGCACCCGCGAGCCGGCGGGGACGCCGGGGAGTTGACCGCCGCCGGCAGCCTGCCGGCGACCTGGCGGGAGCACGCCGTCGGTCACCCCGACCGTCCCTGCCTCCACGATCCCGTGGCGGGTTGGACGACCCGCGGCCAGTTGGCTGCGGCCGGCGCCGAGGTGGCGGGCCGCCTGTACGCCGCCGGTCTGCGCCGCGGCGACCGGGTTCTGCTGTCCGCACCGTCGGGCGTCGCCCTGGTGGCGGCCCACACGGCGTGCCTGCGCATGGGTCTGGTGGTCGTGCCCGTCAACGCCGCCCTGCGCCGGCGCGAGGTGGCCCACATCGTGGCCGACGCCTCCCCGCGCGGCGCCGTCATCGACGATCCCGGGATGCAGTCCTGGGTGCGGCAGGCCGAACCCGACGCGCTGGTCTGCACCAGCGCCGTGGACCTGCCTCCGGGGAACGCCCCCAGCCTGGATGATCTCGACGGCGACGAGCCGGCGATACTCGGCTACACCTCCGGGACCACCGGCGCTCCGAAGGGCGCCGTGCTCACGCACGCCAACCTGCTGGCCGGCGCCGAGGCGCTGCGCCGGGCCTGGGGCTGGAGCGAGAGCGACCGCCTGGTGCTGGCCCTGCCCCTCTTCCATATCCACGGTCTGGGCGTGGGGCTGCACGGCACGCTGCACAGCGGCGCCTCTGCGGTCCTGCAGCCCTCATTCGATTCCGATGCCGTCATCGACGCGGTGCGCGAGCACCGGGCCACGCTGTTCTTCGGCGTTCCCACCATGTACAACCGCATCGCCGGCAACCCTCGCGCACCGGAGCTCGCCGCCCTCCGGCTGGCCGTGTCCGGTTCGGCGCCGCTGCCCGCCGATCTGCACCGCCGGCTGGAGGAGAACACGGGCCTGGCGGTGCTGGAGCGCTACGGGATGACCGAGACGGTGATGCTCGTGTCCAACCCGCTCGACGGCGACCGCCGCCCCGGCAGCGTGGGCTTCCCGCTCCCCGGAGTGGAACTGAGATTGCTGGAGCCCGGCCACTCGCCGGCGGCGGATCCGGAGGTTCCCGCCGGTGCGCCGGGCGAGATCTGGGTGCGCGGTCCGAACGTGTTCGCCGGCTACTGGCGCCGGCCGGGTGCCGGGCCGCGTGCCGACGGCTGGTTCTGCACGGGCGACGTGGGCCGGCGTGACGCCGACGGTTACCTGTACCTGGAGGGACGGAGCGGCGAGGTGATCATCACCGGCGGGCTCAACGTGTACCCGCGCGAGGTGGAGGAGCAGCTCGCCGACCACCCCGCGATCGCCGAAGTGGTGGTGGCCGGCCGGCCGGACGAGCAGTGGGGCGAACTCGTGACCGCCTACGTGGTCCCCGCGCCGGGCCGGCGGGCCCCCTCGGCGGACGAGCTGCGCAGCCACGTGGCCGAGCGGCTGGCGCCCTACAAGCATCCCCGTGCCGTGGTGCCGCTGGAGGCCGTCCCCCGCAACGCCCTCGGCAAGGTGCAACGCCACCTGCTCGGCGAGGTGGCGGGTCCCGAGGCGCCCCTCACGGAGGTGCAATCGACGTAACGTAGAGGCGATGGGCAGCACCTGGGGCCACACCTTCCGGATCAGCACCTTCGGGGAGTCCCACGGCGGGGCCATCGGCGTCAGCGTGGAGGGCTGCCCGCCCCGGCTGGCGCTGAGTCCCGAGCACGTCCAGGTGGACCTGGACCGGCGCCGGCCCGGCCAGAGCCGTCTCACGACCCAGCGCGACGAGGCCGACCGGGTGCAGATCCTGTCGGGAACCTTCGAGGGACGCACACTCGGCACACCCATCGGGATGCTCATCCCGAACACCGACGCCCGTCCCGAGGCCTACGAGCACCTGCGCGACGTGTACCGCCCCTCCCACGCCGACTACGTGACCGAGGCGAAGTACGGCATCCGCAACTGGCAGGGTGGGGGACGCGCCAGCGCCCGCGAGACGGCCGCCCGCGTGGCCGGCGGGGCCGTGGCGCGCCGCCTCCTGGCCGAGGCCTGCGGGGTCGAGGTGGTCGCCTGGGTGGCGCAGGTCCACGAGATCCGGGCTGCCACCGACTCGAGCACCGTCGAGAGGGAAGCCGTCGAGGCGTCGCCGGTGCGCTGTGGCGACCCCGAAGCGGCCGAGACGATGAGCACGGCGATCACCGAGGCGCGCCGGCGCGGCGACTCGCTGGGCGGCGTCGTGGCCTGCGTGGCGCGCGGCGTGCCACCGGGACTGGGCGACCCGGTGTTCGACAAGCTCGAGGCCGACCTCGCCAAGGCGCTGCTGTCGCTGCCGGCGGCCAAGGGCTTCGAGATCGGCAGCGGCTTCGCCGGCACGACGATGACGGGGATCGAGCACAACGACCCCTTCGTGCCGGGCCCCGACGGCCGGCCCCGGACCCTGTCGAACCACTCCGGGGGCGTGCAGGGCGGGATCTCCAACGGCGAGGACATCGTCGTGCGCGTCGCCTTCAAGCCGACGGCCACGATCGCCTCCGAGCAGCGAACCGTGGACCGCTCCGGGCAGGCGGTCGACCTCGCGGCCCGCGGCCGGCACGACCCCTGCGTGCTGCCCCGCGCCGTCCCCATGGTGGAGGCGATGGTCTGCCTGGTGCTGGCCGATCACTGGCTACGCCAGCAGACCGTGGTGGTGCTCGCCGGGGAGGACTAGCCGGGCGGCGCGTTCGCCTCCCCGGGGCGTTGGAACCCTCAGCCCGCCTCGGCCACGAGTCCGAGTTCCCAGGAGAGCCGGGGACAGTCACCCCAGAGGCGCTCGAGTTGGTAGTACTCGCGGTCCTGCTCGCTGAAGACGTGCACGACGAAGTCGCCGAAGTCCATCAGCACCCACGCGCGCGACTCGAGGCCTTCCACCGACAGTGGTTTCGGCCCGCCCGCGGCGTGCACGCCCTCGGTGACCTCTTCACAGATGGCCTTGATCTGCCGTGGGTTGGCACCGCTGGTGATCACGAAGAAATCGCAGACCGACAGCACCTCCGCCACGTCGATGAGGAGTGTGTCGCGGCCGAAGTGCTCGTGTGCCGCCCTGGCCCCGGCCGTCGCCCAGGAGATGAGGTCGCTTCGGTCCCTGCCGTGCCGCACTGAGGCCAGTGTAGATCGCCGGGGCACCCCGGGTCGGGTTGGCGCCGGTGCCGGTCGCTCAGAGATACAGGCCCCGTCGCTCGATCTCGGCGGCCACCGGCCGCGACAGCACGGTGCCGAGCGGTTGGCCCTCCGCCAACCAACGCCGCACGTGCGTGCTGGAGACCTCGATGCCGGGACCGTCCACGGCGACCCATTTCCAACCGGGCGGCGGCACGCCCGGTCCGGCGGCACCCAGGCGCGCCACCACCGCCACCGTTGCCAGGGAGCGGATGACCTCCGGGCGGCGCCAGGTGTCGAGTGAGCCGGCCAGGTCGCTGCCGACGACGAGGAACAACTCCCGTCCCTCGCCGGCGAGCTCGGTCAGCGTCTCGGCCGTCGAGGACTCCCCGCCCCGGTCGATCTCCAGTGTCGAGACCTCGAACCCCTCGAGGTTGGCGACCGCGGCGCGCACGAGCGCCAGACGATCAGCCGCCGGGCTCACCGGTTGATCGTTGATCTTCTGCCAGGGCGTGTTGGCGACCACGAAGAGCACCTGGTGCAGGCCCAGCGCCCAGCGTGCCGCCTCCGCAGCGGCGAGGTGGCCGATGTGGGGCGGATCGAAGGTTCCTCCGAAGACACCGAGCCGCTCCGACCCCGCTGTGGCCGCGCTCGACGAACCCTCCATGATGCGAACTTACCGCCGGGTCGGCTGGACCTGACGGTCTCGATGCGCTAGAGTGACGACTGCTTGCGGCGTTCCCGCGCGTGCAATGTGGCGCCTCGTCGGGGCCATATGGCAGGAAAAGCAAGGAAATCTGCAGGCAAATAGCCCCTCGTTCGGTCTCGACCGGATTCCGGCGAACCAGGTCGAGTTCCTCCTGCAGCGGCCGATGCCAAAGGTCGCCCGCAGGGCGGTCCGGAACCTGTGAAATCTGTCACAAGCTCGGATCGCCAGGCGTCAGGGGGCGGGAACAAGACAGCCCCAGGAGTTGTTGGAACAAGTCGAGCCAGATCGAACCCAAGGGGATCGCACCGGCGGCCACCGACGGCCTCGCTGCGAATTGGGAAACCAAGCGAAGCAGAGACGAAGAAGACAATGAGTGATTCAGTTGGCCAGTACCTCAACGAGATCGGCGTGGTGCCCCTGCTCACCGCCGCCGACGAGCGCGAGCTGTCGCAGATCATCGAGCGCGGCCGCGTCGCCGCCGAACGCAAGGCCGGCGGCGAGCGGGCCCGGCGCCTCGACCGTGAGATCGAGGCTGCGGCCGCCGCCAAGGATCGGTTCATCCGCTCCAACCTCCGCCTCGTGGTCAGCGTGGCGCGGCGCTATCCCCTCCCCCCGGGGATGGAACTGCTCGACCTGATCCAGGAGGGCAACCTCGGACTCGAGCACGCCGTGGACAAGTTCGACTGGCGCAAGGGGTTCAAGTTCTCCACCTACGCCACCTTCTGGATCCGCCAGGCCATCGGCCGGGCGCTCGACCAGAAGGCCAGCCTCGTGCGCCTGCCGGGCGACCGTTCGGCAAGCCTGCGGGCGGCGCTGCGCCAGGTCTCGGGCAACGGCGACGAGTTGGACGAGGAGCACGCCCGCCTGCACCGGCTCACCACCCCGACCTCCCTCGACCGGACCATCGGCGACGACGACAGCAACGAGCTGATCGACCTGATTGCCGACGGCAACCCCGGACCGGAGCAGATGGTGATGGCGTTCGCCGACAACGAGATGGTCACCGACCTGCTGTCGGTCCTCGACGAACGCGCCCGCTACGCGGTCGAGCAGCGCTTCGGGCTGCAGGACGGCCGCAAGCGGAGCTACCGCGAGGTCGGTGAGGAGTTGGGCGTCACCGCAGAGGCGGCCCGGCGACTCGTCAAGCGCGCCGTGAACGTGGTGCGTGAGCGAGCTGTCGAGCGCACCGACGCCGCCTGAACCGAAGCGCACCATGGCTGCGAAGCCCTGGTCGCCGGAGAGTTGGCGGCACTTCCCGGCCCAGCAGCAGCCCTCCTGGCCCGATGCCGGCGACTTGGAGCGGGTGCTCAAGGTCCTGGCGGGCTTCCCGCCCCTGGTCTTCGCCGGGGAGGCGCGCAACCTCACCGCCAAGCTGAGTGACGTCGCCGCCGGCCGGGCGTTCCTGCTGCAGGCCGGCGACTGCGCCGAATCCTTCGATTCCCTCTCGGCGGACAATATCCGCGACAAGCTGCGCGTCATCTTGCAGATGGCCGTCGTCCTCACCTACTCCGCCGGCGTGCCGGTTGCCAAGGTCGGGCGGATCGCCGGGCAGTTCGCCAAGCCTCGCTCGAGTCCCACCGAGGTGGTGCAGGACGAGACCCTGCCCTCGTTCCGCGGGCACATGGTGAACGACATCACGTTCTCGGCCTCGGCGCGGGTGGCCGACGCCAACCGGCTGATCACCGCCTACCACGCCTCGGCCTCCACGCTGAACCTGCTGCGCTCGTTCACGAAGGGGGGCTTTGCCGACCTGGGCCGGGTCCATGCCTGGAATCAGGAGTTCGTGGCCTCCTCCCCTGCCGGGCAGCGCTACGAGGAGCTGGCGGGTGGCATCGACGCCGCCCTGCGCTTCATGGCTGCCTGCGGCATCGGCAGTAGCGACCACGTGGCGCTGAACACGGTGGACTTCTTCACCAGCCACGAGGCTCTGATCCTCCCCTATGAGGAGGCGCTGACGCGCATCGACTCCCTCACCGGTGAGCCCTACGACTGCTCGGCCCACATGCTCTGGGTCGGCGAGCGCACCCGGCAACTCGACGGCGCCCACATTGAGTTCCTGCGCGGCGTGCACAATCCGCTGGGGTGCAAGCTGGGACCGACCGCCACGGCCGCCGAGGTGCTGGAACTCTGCGACGCACTCAATCCGGAGCGCCGTCCGGGCCGCCTGACTCTGATCTCGCGGATGGGCGCGCAGAAGGTCACAGACGTGCTTCCGGGCCTTGTGCGGGCCGTGAGCGACGCCGGCCATCCGGTTGTGTGGGCGTGCGACCCCATGCACGGGAACACCTTCACCTCCTCCAGTAGCGGGCACAAGACGCGCCACTTCGAGGACATCTGTGCCGAGATCGACGGCTTCTTCGCCGTGCACCGGGCTGAAGGAACCTGGCCGGGCGGACTCCACGTGGAACTCACCGGCGACGACGTGACCGAATGCCTCGGCGGATCGGAGGATCTCCGACACGACGACCTGCCGATGCGCTACGAGACCATGTGCGACCCCCGCCTGAACGGCCGGCAGTCGCTGGACCTGGCCTTCAGGGTCGCCGAGAAGCTGCGCACCTGACTCACCACAGGCGCTCGGCTCCGACCGCCTGCCACTCCCTCACCGGCTGGTGCCCGGGGTGGGACTCGAACCCACACGACCGCGAGGTCAAAGGATTTTGAGTCCTCCGCGTCTTCCAATTCCGCCACCCGGGCCGATCGCGGGATCAGTGTAGAATGCCCCGGGGTGACCACCTGACTCCGGTGTGCGCTCGTCTCCGCCGCAACGTCGGCCGTGCCCGTTGCGGCGGTGGCGGTTTGCAGCCGGCTGTCGAGCGCCTACGGTTCACCCACGCTCCAACCGCTTCTGCCGACGAGGTCTGCTCCACCATGTCGTCCATACCGCGCCCCCTTTGTATCAGTGGTGCATCGCGGCGCCGGCAGCGGCCCAGCCTGAGCCCGTGATCACCTTCACCTACCCCGGTCAGGGCTCGCAGGCGCCGGGCATGGGGGCCGCCTGGGTGGACGAGCCATCGTGGGAACTCGTCGAGGAGGCCAGCGAGGCAACCGGCCGCGACGTCGCGCTGCTCCTGCTGGAGGCGGACGCCGAGGAGTTGCGCCAGACGCGCAATTCCCAACTCGCCACGTTCGTGATGAGCATGCTCGCGCTCGACTCCGTCGCCAGGGTCGGCTTGCTGCCCAACGCCCACGCGGGGCACAGTCTCGGGGAGTACAGCGCCCTGGTGGCCTCGGGTGTTCTGGACTTCGCCGAAGCGGCCCACCTGGTCGCCGAGCGCGGCGAGGCCATGCAGATCGCCTCCGAGGAGCAGGAGGGCACCATGGCCGCCGTCCTGGGACTCGCCGACGGCGAGGTGGAAGCGGCCTGCGACGAAGCCGGACCGAACGTGTGGGTCGCCAACTACAACTCCCCCGGCCAGGTGGTGATCGCCGGCTCGCCGGCCGACGTGACCGCCGCCGGCGCCGGTGCCCGCGAGCGCGGCGCCAAGCGGGTGATGCAGTTGCAGGTGGGCGGCGCGTTCCACACGCCCTTCATGGCCTCGGCCTACGAGCGCCTCACGAAGGCTCTTGCCAAGGCGGAGTTCCACGATCCCGATGCCCCCGTCTACGCCAACGTCGATGCCACCCCCTACGACAACGCCAGACCGTGGCCGCTGCTGCTGGCCCGCCAGCTCACCAGCCCGGTCCGCTGGCACCAGACGATCCGGCGGCTGGCCGACGCGGGTTGCGAGACGTTCCTGGAACTCGGCCCCGGCAACGCCCTCAGCGGTATGGCCAAGCGCATCGAACGCGGCGCCACCACGCTGAGCGTGCGCACACCCACCGACATCGACCCGCTGCTGGAGTCCGTCGGTGCCGGGGAGGCGGCTCTCGCCAACGGCGAGGCCCTCCATGCGCGTGAGCGGCTCGTCGTGGCCACCGCCGCAGGAGTGTTCAGGCCGGCCGAACCCGACTGCAGAGGTGAGCGCATCGCCACGGGCGCGGTGCTCGGCGAGGTGAGCGGGGAACCGGTGCGCTCGCCGTTCAGCGGCGTTGTGATGGACTATCTGGCCGTGGATGGCGAGCGGGTCGTCACCAACCAGCCGATCGCCTGGTTGCGGATCGAGTGATGCGGGCCCCACCGACCCACGGCGTAACGCGACCCACCTCCGGGCGGGGGCGCCGATGAACCGGGGAAGCCGCGTGACCGGCTACGGCACGGCCCTGCCCGAACGCGTCATCACCAATCACGACCTGGCCCAGACCCTGGACACCAGCGACGCCTGGATCACCGAGCGCACCGGCATCAAGGAGCGCCGCATCGGCGGCACCACCCGCGCCCTGGGCATCGAGGCGGCGCAGCTGGCCCTGGACATGGCCGGAGTGACCGGCGCCGACCTCGACGGCGTGATCCTGGCCACGACGACTCCCGATCGCGTGATCCCGGCAACCGCCAGTTCCCTGCAACTCGCAATAGGCGCCCGCTGCGGCGCGTTCGACCTGAACGCGGCCTGTTCGGGGTTCGTGTACGGGCTGAACGTGGCGCACGGGCTCATCCTGGCGGGCGCTGAGAGAGTCCTGCTGGTGGGCTCGGAGACTCTCAGCAGGTTCGTGGACTGGGAGGACCGCGGCACCGCCGTGCTGTTCGGTGACGGCGCCGGCGCCGTGGTGCTCTCAGCCGCATCCGCCGAGGACAACGCTCTGCTGGGTTGGGCGCTGGACTGCAACGGCACCCTCGAGAAGTCGCTCTACTGCGACTTCGGCGGTTTCATCCACATGGACGGCCGGGAGGTGTTCCGCCAGGCGGTGCGGATCATGGTCTCCACCTGCGAGAACGCCCTGGCGGCAGCGGGACTGACCATCGGCGACATCGACCTCGTGATCCCCCACCAGGCCAATACGCGCATCATCCAGAGCGCCTGCGAGAAGCTGGGCATCTCGGAGGATCGGACCGTGCAGGTGCTCAGCTGGACCGGAAACACGTCCTCCGCATCGATCCCGCTGGCGCTCGCCGACGCCGCCGACAGCGGTCGGCTGCGTCGCGGTGATGTGACGCTGCTGGTGGGCTTCGGCGCCGGCATGACCTCGGCGAGCGCGCTCTTGCGCTGGGACCTGTGAACGCCACCGGCGACAGCCGGGTGGCGCTGGTGACCGGCGGAGCGCGGGGAATCGGCCTGGCGTGCGCCCTGGCACTGCAGGACGCCGGCCACCGCGTCGCCGTGACCTACCGATCCAGCCCGCCTGCGGTCGCCTCCGAAGCAGGCCTGCTGGCGGTGCGCTGCGACGTGACCGACACCGCCGACGTCGAGGCCGCCTTCGAGACGGTCGAGGAGGCCCTCGGGCCGGTGGAGATCCTGGTGTCAAACGCCGGGATCACCCGGGACGGCCTGCTGCTGCGCATGGGCGAGGAGGACTTCGCCGCCGTCCTGGACACCAACCTCACCGGCGGCTACCGGGTGGCGCGGCGCGCCGTGCGCTCGATGATGCGCTCCCGCTGGGGCCGCGTGATCCTGGTCTCCTCGGTGGTGGGCCTCGGAGGCCAGGCGGGCCAGGCCAACTACGCGGCCTCCAAAGCCGGTCTCGTGGGACTCGCCCGCTCAGTCGCCAAGGAGTTCGCCGGACGCAACATCACGGTTAATGTCGTGGCTCCCGGTCCTATCGAGACCGATATGATCGACGCGCTGAGCCACAAGCGGCAGGCAGAGATCCGCTCGGCGGTCCCGCTCGGCCGCTTCGGTACGACGGCCGAGGTGGCGGCGACCGTATGCTTTCTTGTCTCACCCGAGGCCGGATACATCACCGGGGCCGTCATCCCCGTGGACGGCGGCCTGAGCATGAGTTGACCCCGAGACGACGGAGTGAATGCAGTGAGCAACGACCATTTCGAACGATTCCAGCGCTGTGCGGTCGAGGTGCTGTCCGTCGACGCGGAACAGGTGACCCTGGAGGCCAGCTTCGCCGATGACCTCGACGCCGACAGCCTCGACCTCGTGGAGCTGGTGATGGCGCTCGAGGAGGAGTTCGACGTGACCGTGGAGGAGGAGGAGCTCGAGGACATCGAGACCGTGGGCGCCGCCTTCACGATGATCGAAGCCAAATTGGGATGAGCCGCCGCCGGGTGGTCGTCACCGGCCTCGGCGTCCTGGCGGCCTGCGGAATCGGGCAGGAGGATTTCTTCGCGGGTCTGTTGAGCGAACCGCCCAAGGGCCTGCGCGCGGTGGCGGGTTTCGACCCGGCGCCGCACTTCGCCAACGCCAAGGAGATGCGCCGTCACGACCGGTTCACCCAGTTCGCCCTGGCCTGCGCGGCCGAGGCGCTGGAGCAGGCCGGCGACCTGGAGCCGGACCCCGACCGGGTGGGCGTGTGGATCGGGACCGGCGTGGGCGGACTGATGAGCATCGAGACGTGCATGCTGGCGCACTTCGTGAAGGGCCCCAAACGAGTCTCACCCTTCCTCATCCCCATGATGATGGCCAACGCCGCGGCCGCCGCCGTCTCCATGCGCTACGGCTACCAGGGGCCTTGCGAGTCGACCTCCACGGCCTGCGCCTCCGCCACGCAGTCCATCGGCAACGCCGCCGAGCTGATCCGCCACGGCCGCTGCGACGTGATGCTGGCCGGGGGCTCGGAGTGTTCGAGCTCCCCGACCGGTCTGCAGGGCTTCGCCAACATGACGGCGCTGTCCCGGGTCGGCATCTCCCGCCCGTTCGATCTCGAGCGCGACGGCTTCATGCACGCCGAGGGGTGCGGGGTGCTGGTGCTGGAGGAGTTGGAGCACGCCCGGGCGCGCGGTGCCGAGGCCATCGCCGAGATCGCCGGCTACGCCAGCACCGCCGATGCCTACCACATCACCGCACCGTCCCCCGGCGGGGCGGGCGCGGTGGCCTGCATGGAGCGAGCGCTGGACGACGCCGGCCTGGCACCGTCCGACATCGTCCACATCAATGCCCACGGCACCTCGACGCCTCTCAACGACGCCAGCGAGGCCGAGGCGATCCACAAGGTGTTCGGCTCCCCCGGGCCGCTGGTCACCTCCACGAAGGGCGTCACCGGCCACGCGCTCGGAGCAGCTGGTGCCATCGAGGCGGCCGCCGTGGTCATGTCCATCCAGCGCGGCGTGCTGCCCCCGACAGCGTGCTACGAGACCCCCGACCCGGACATGGCGCCGATCCGCATCCTGGCGCCGGATCCCTGCGAGTGGGAGCCGGGTCCCAGCATCTCCAACTCCTTCGGCTTCGGCGGGCACAACGGCTGCCTCGTCATCAGCCCACCCCCGGCCGCCTAGCCCCGACAGGACCGGGTAATCCGGTTCAGGCGGGCACGGCCACGAACATCAACTCGCAACTGCAGGCCAGCTTCCCGTCCACCGAGGCCTCCCCTGCGGCCCGCCCGGCGCGGGCGGAGAGGCGCAGCACCTCGACGCGCAGGTCCAGCCGCTCGCCGGGCAGCACTTGGCGGCGGAAGCGTGCCCCGTCGATCCCGCCGAACAGCGGCAACCGGCCGGCCATGCGCTCGTCGCTCAGGACCGCGTAGGCACCCAACTGGGCCAGGGCCTCGGTCATCAACACTCCCGGCAGCGTGGGCCGGCCGGGGAAGTGACCATCGAAGAAGGGTTCGTCGCCGGTCGTGCGCCAGTAGCCCTCGGCCCGCTCGCCAGGCACCAGGGCGGTGACCTCGTCCAGGAACAGGAACGGCGGTCTGTGCGGCAGGACCGCTGCGGGCGCAGGCAGCGGCCCGTCGGTCACTCCGACTCCTCGAGCGCCGCCAGGATCTCCAGCGGGGTGTCCTTCGGGCTGATGCCGTACCAGGCCTGCTCGATGCGACCCTCGGCGTCGATAAGGAAGGCCGACCGCGTGGTCCCGATGAACGTGTTGCCGTACATCTTCTTCTCGCTGCGCGCCCCGTAGGAGGAGGTGGTGGAGTTGTCGGGATCCGAGAGCAGTCCGAACCCCAGGTCGTGCTTCTCATCGAAGCGCTTCTGGCGGTTCGGGGGATCCGCGCTCATGCCCAGGATGGAGACCTCCTCGGGAAGCTGTCCGGCGATGTCACGCATGCCGCAGGCCTGTTTGGTTCAACCGGGCGTCATGGCCTTCGGGTAGAAGAACAGCGCCACCCTGCGACCGGCGAAGTCCTCGAGGGACACCTCCTCGCCGTCCTGGTTCAGCAGCCGGAAGTCCGGCGCCGGGTCGCCTGGTTGGAGTTTCATGGCGGCTCCTCGTTGGTGCAACTACTCGAAACGCAATCCTAGGGCGGGTCGGGTGCTGATCTTGCCCGCGGGTGGCCCAGTTGCGAAATCAGGGGCACCGCCCGGATAGCATTTCAGACCGCCAGCAGGCACCAAAGCAATCGAAAAGGACGTGACGAGATGTTGCGAAGCTCTATCCGGCGCCGGACGGGGATCCGGTTCGTCATCGCACTGGTTGCCGCACCGCTCGCCCTCCTGGCGGTCGCCTCCTCCGGTGTCGCCTCCGACGACCCTCCCGAGGCTGAGACCCCCGCGACCGAGACCGCGACGGCCGGACAGGCAAGCGATGCAACCGGGGACTTGGAGTCACTCGTCGCCCGGCTCCGCCAGAACGCCGAAGAGTTCGGCTACACGGTCGGCGAGGCGGGCGGCCGCCTCACGATCGCGACCATCTCCGAACCGCTCACCTTCAATCTGGCCGTCTCGAACGATGCCGGCTCCTCGAACGTGTTGGGATACCTCTTCGAGGGTCTCACCGAGACCTCCTGGTTGACCGACGAGGTGGAACCCTCCTTGGCGGAGTCCTGGGAGCGTTCCACCGACGGCCTCACGTGGACCTTCCACCTCCGCCGGGACGTGACCTGGCACGACGGCGAGCCGTTCACCGCCCACGACGTGGACTTCACCTTCAACCGGATCATCTACAACGATGAGATCCAGGCATCGGCCCGGCCCACCTTCGAGTTCCGCCACTTCACCGACGGCTCCTGGCAGACCGACCGTATGACCGTCACCGCCCTCGACGACCACACCGTGCAGATCGTCCTACCCGTGCCCTTCGCGCCGTTCCTTCGCTCGCTCGGAACGGCGATCTACCCCGAGCACCTGCTCGAACGGCACGTCGACGGCGGCGACTTCGCCTCGGCCTGGGGCATCACCACGGATCCGAGCGAGATCGTCGGCACCGGAGCGTTCACGATCGCAAGCTACGAACCCGGGGAGCGGCTGGAGTTGCGCCGCAACCCGAACTACTGGATGACCGACGCCGACGGGAACCGCCTGCCGTACCTGGACGAGGTCACGCACGTGATCGTGGAGGATCTCGAGGACGAACTCGCCGCCTTCCTGGACGGCGGCTCGGATGTCCATGGCGTCCTCGGCGCGGAGTACGCCGATCTCGAGCCGCTCCAGGAACAGGACAACTTCACGATCCACCGCAGAGGTCCCGCGTTCGGGACGACCTTCCTGGCGTTCAACATGAATCCCGGCGGCGACGCCGACACCGGAGAGTCCTACCTGGATCCGGTCAAGCTCGAGTGGTTCAGCAACACAGCGTTCCGCCAGGCCGTTGCCCACAGCATCGACAAGGACACCATCATCACCGAAGTGCAGGACGGTCAGGGCTACCCGCAGTGGTCCCCCATCAGCCCCGCGGCCGGCGCCTTCCACAACCCCGACGTGCGGCGCTACGACTACGACCCGGCGCGGGCCAAGGAGATCCTCGACGAGTTGGGCTGGACCGATCGCGACGGCGATGGTGTACGCGAGGACTCCGCAGGAAACCGCATCGAGTTCACGCTCGTCACCAACGCCGGCAACTCCGTACGCGAGCGGACCACCGAGTTGATCCAGCAGGGCATGGAGGCCATCGGGCTGGCCGTGGACTACCGGGCGATCGAATTCGGCGAACTTGTCGACCAGCTCACCGAGACCTACGACTGGCAGACCATGGTGATCGGTTTCACCGGCGGGCCGGAGCCGCACAACAGCATCAACCTCTGGCACAGCAGCGGCAACCTGCATCTCTGGCACCCGAACCAGCCCTCACCCGCCACGGACTGGGAAGCCAAGATCGACGACCTGTTCGTCACCGCCGGCCAGGAGCTCGATAACGCGGAACGGGTGGTCCTGTACCACCGCTTCCAGCAGATCGTGGCCGAGAACGTGCCGCTCGTCTACACGACCCTCTCCGAGCGTCTCACCGCGGTGCGCAACACCTTCGGCAACACCGCGCCGACGCTCTTCGGACTCTGGGACATCCGCTACCTGTACCGCACCGACTTGGAGCCGGCAGGGCCGCCCACGGAGGTCCCGACGGGCTAGCCGAGCGGGGGAACGATGCTGCTGTCGGGCTCGAAGGTGCCCCAGGCGAACCAGAAGGTGTCCACGAACTCGCGTGCCTGAAGGCGGCTGCCGGCCAGTTCGCCGGCGGTGGCCTCGCCGAAGAGGTTCCAGGTCGAGTTGGTCTCGCTGTCCCGGAACCCGTCGTCGCTGCGGCTGAAGCTCAGCAGGCGCCCGTCGAGTTCGCGCTCGAAGACACCGCTGGAGCCCACGTCGATGCCGTTGGCCAGTTCGGGAGCGTCGATCGCCGAACTGGCCCCGGGCAGGTTCCAGACGACGAGGGGCACCCCGGCGAGTTCCACTTCCACCACACCGCTCCCGGTGAGGTGGGCGTGCCGCACGGCGACCGCGTCGCCCCCGCCACGGATCCCGACCACCCGTTCCTTGGCGGGCAGGCGCTCGTCGATGTCGGTGGACTGGAAGGCGGGGGTCAGCAACCGCTCGCTGGTCTCGTAGCCGACGTAAGGGTTGCGGCCGTAGTTTCGGTGGTAGCCGGTCTCCTGCGTGAGCACCATGCCGTCGGCATGCGCGTCACGCCACGCAGCCCAGGAAACGATGGCCATCGGCCAGAAGTCCAGCTGAGTGCCGATCAGCTCCCCGATCACGGCGAGACCGTCGAAGTGGGTCCACAGCGACTGCGTCTGGCGGTCGTACATGACCATCGAGGACTGGTAGAGCATCCCGGAGGTGCCGAAGTCCAGCACCCGCCCGGCGGCGTTGCGGTCATACGCCACCGAGGAGTTGCACAGCGGGCAGTACGAGATGGTGACCGGCACGCCGCCGACCGTGTCGTTGACCAGCTCGTGCCAGGTCATGATCTGCAGCGGGTAGGCGCGTGCGTCGCCGTTGATCTCGAGGGCCAGCACAGCCTCGCTGTCAGCCAGGAAGTCGATCTCGGTGGTGGGCGCGAACACCGGCTCGTCGAGGGCGGGGATGCCGTCGGGCGGCGGGCCGCCGGACCGGATCTGATCGGGCGGGATGAGTGCGGCGAATCCGGGCCAGAAGCGGTCCGCCAGCGCCGAGGGGACCGCCTCCCGTCCGCTGCTGTCCGCAAGCGGCGCCCGACCGGGCAGCACCTCGCCGCCGGCGTTCGGAGGCGGCTCGTCAGTCTCCGGCGCCTCCGGAACGAACCGCGTCGTCGTGGTGGGGTCGGGGGTGGCGTCCTCGCTCCCCCCGCACGCCCCGGCAAGCAGGGCGAGGACCACAAGGATGGCGAGAGCTCCGAGTCGAGAGTCGCTGTGGCGGCTCCTGCGGCTCCTCATGGCCCGGAGCGGTCCAGGGCACGGCGCAGGTCGGCCACGAATGACCCCACGCCCTCGGGTCCCTCCCCCTCCAGCAGCCGCCGCACGACCGCTGACCCTACGACCACGCCGTCGGCCACCGTGGTCGCCTCGGCGGCCTGGGCGGGCGTCGAGACGCCCACGCCGACCAGCACCGGCAGGTCGGTGATCTCCTTCAGCCGGCCGGCGATCACCACCGCGCTGGCGGCCAGGGCGTCGCGCTCCCCCGTCACGCCGAGCAGGCCGACGGCGTAGACGAACCCCCGGGCGCGGGCGCAGACGGCTGCCAGCCGCTCCGCCGAGGCGGTCGGAGCCGCCAGGAGCACCGTCTCGACGCCGGCGTCATCGGCGGCGGCGGTCCAGGGCTCGCTCTCCTCCAGCGGCAGGTCGGCCAGGATCGCACCGGCGATGCCCGCCTCCACCAGTGATCGGGCGAACCGTCTGTGACCCATGTGATGGGCGATGTTGTAGTAGGTCATCACCACCAGCGGCACGCCGACATCCAGCTCGGCGGCGACGGCCACGATGCCGCCCGGCGTCGCCCCCGCGGCGAGCGCACGGTCGCCGGCGGCCTGGATGGTCGGGCCGTCCATGACCGGGTCGGAGAACGGGATGCCGATCTCCACCGCGTCGGCGCCGGCCGCGGCCGCGGCCTCGACGGCAGCCTCCCAGCCCTCCAACCCGCCCGTGATATAGGGCACGAGACACTTGCGTCCCCGGTCGCGGGCCGCGCGCAGCGAGGCCTCCAGGAGGCCGGGCCGGGACCCGCTCACCCTTGCAGTCCCATGACCAGGTCGACGTCCTTGTCGCCCCTCCCCGACAGGTTCAACAGGACCGTGCGTCCCGCCAGCGCCTGCCGCTCGCGGCTGATCCAGGCCAGCCCGTGGGCGGGCTCGAGGGCAGGGATGATCCCTTCGGTGCGCGACAGCAGCTCGAACGCCTCCAGCACCTCGCCGTCGGTCACGTTCTCGTAGCGGGCCCGGCCCGTGCGGGCCAGGTGCGCGTGCTCGGGGCCGACGCCGGGATAGTCGAGGCCCGCCGAGATCGACTCCGCCTCCAGCACCTGGCCGAACTCGTCCTGCATGAGGTACGACAGCGAACCGTGCACCACGCCGGGCGTGCCGCGCCCCACCGCCGCCCCGCCGGCGGGCTCCACGCCCACCAGTTCGCTCCCGCCGTCGGCGAAGCCGCTGAATATCCCGGCCGCGTTGGAGCCGCCGCCCACGCAGGCGACCACCACGTCGGGATCGCCGCCGAGCAGTTCGGCACACTGCCGGCGCGCCTCGCTGCCGATGACGCGGTGGAACTCGCGCACCATCCACGGGTAGGGATGCGGGCCCATCACCGAGCCGAGGCAGTAGTGGGTCCGCTCCACCGTCGCCACCCAGTCGCGCAGGGCCTCGTTGATGGCGTCCTTGAGGGTGCGACTGCCCGTGGCGACGGCGTGCACCTCGGCGCCGAGCAGGCGCATGCGGAACACGTTCAGCTCTTGGCGGCTCACATCCACCTCGCCCATGTACACCGTGCATTCCATGCCCAGCAGCGCCGCGGCGGTGGCGGTGGCGACCCCGTGCTGGCCGGCACCCGTCTCGGCCACGAGTCGGGTCTTGCCCATGCGCTCGGCCAGCAACGCCTGCCCCAGCACGTTGTTGATCTTGTGGGAGCCCGTGTGGTTGAGGTCCTCGCGCTTGAGCAGGAGGCGCAGCCCCAGCTCGGCCGAGAGGCGGGGGCATTCGGTCAGCGGAGACGGCCGGCCGGCGTAGTCGCGCAGCAGGTCGTCGAGTCGTCGCCGGAACGCCTCGTCGGCCCAAGCGGCTCGGAACGCCCGGTCGAGTTCCTGGCATGCCGGCACCAGGGTCTCGGGGACGTAACAGCCGCCGAAGTCGCCGAAGCGGCCTTCCGGGGTCGGGTCGCTCATGCCCACCGCAACACCTCTGTCCGTTCGCCCGCGCCGGCAGTCAGAACTCGGCCTGCCAGTCGTAGAGCACGCCGCTGGGCGGCTCCGGCGCCGGCAGTTCTGCGGCGGCCTGACGCGCTGCGTTGACGAACTCCCGCACCAGGCGCGGATCCTTCCGGCCCGGCGCCGACTCCACCCCTGTCGACACGTCGACACCCCAGGGGCGTGTCTTGCTGATCGCCGCGGCCACGTTCTCCGGTGTGAGCCCGCCTGCCACGATCACCGGGAGCGGCCCTGCCGAGCGTTCCGCCAGGGCCCAGTCGAAGACCTTCCCCGAGCCGGGCTGATCGGCGTCCACGAGGATGATGTCGGCACCGTAGGAGCGGGCCTGTTCCAGTTCCTCCGAACCGGCGCGGAAGGCCTTTATCACCCTCGGCACCTGCCGGCGCACTCGCTGGGTCTCCTCCGGCGACTCCCGGCCGTGCAGTTGTACGGCTCGAAGGCGCGCCTGGTTGGCGATGCGCACCACGTTGCGCGGATCCTCGTTGCGGAAGACGCCGACGGTGAGAATCTCCGGCGGCAGCCGCCCGGCGATGTCCCGGGCCCGCGACGGCGAGATCCGCCGCGGCGACGGGGCGAAAAGGAACCCCACCGCATCGGCCCCCATGGCCACGGCCAGGAGCCCGTCCTCCTCGCTGGTGATGCCGCAGATCTTGACGAACACGCCGCGACCCTACCGGCCGGCCGGCGCCGGTTCGACGACCACCTGCGGTGGCGCGGCTCGCCGGCCGCCCTCGGGCGCGCCGCGGTCCCCGGCACCGCTCACGGCACCAGCGGCAGCACCCGGATCTCGCACGACCGCCCGTCGTCGCCACCCAGACGCGCCGGCGCGGGCGGCTCGACGCGGCGGTGCACGTAGGCCAGGGCGACCGCGGCCCCGAAGCCGGGTGAGAAGGCGCTGCTCGTGATGCGCCCGATGTTCGAACCGCCGGCGTCTGTGATCGTGGCTCCGGCGGGCGGCAGGTCCGTGCCCTCGAGGACCACGCCGCGCAGCCGGCGCGGCGTGTTGCCGCCGCGGCTGTCGATCCGGGCGACCAGTTCCTGACCCACGAAACACCCCTTGGTGAAGCTGACCGTCTCGGCCACGATGCCCGCCTCGGCGGGGATCAGTCCATCGGTCAGCTCCTTGCCCGCTTCGGGGATCCCGGCCTCGATGCGCACCGCCTCGAGGGCGGCCGGATCACAGAGCCTCACCCCCTCCGGTGGCGCCACCTGGCCGGCCACGAGGTCCCAGCCGCCGATGCCTCCCCAACGCACGCCGGCGACCACGGCAGCATCCTCGCCGTCGGCGGTGGGTGCGCCCGCCGATCCCGCCGCCGGGGGTGGCGGCGCGGCGGCACCCCGCACCGACAGCATGGCGAGACGGCGAACCTCCAAGTCGACCGCCACGCGCAGCTTGAACCGCTCCAGGCGGGACCTGGCCCCCTCCCCCAGCCCGGGGGCCAGGTCGCAGAGGAACCGCTCCTCCTCGGTGCGGGTGACGCGCAACCGGCAGAGCAGCTTGCCGTCGGGATGCAGCAGCAGCGACGAGGTCACCTCGCCGGGCGCCAGGTCGGCCAGGTCCTGACTGAGTTGGCCCTGCAGGAACTCGGCGGTGTCGGGCCCGGTGAGCATCAGCAGGTCGCGGGCCGTCACGACCCCGCCGGCGCCGTGACGCAGTTCCCGGTAGTCGGCCCGGTAGGACTCCGAGACGGTCACGACTGCTCCGCCGACGCCTCGGCGCTGCGTGTCATGGTGCGCGCCGCACCGACGGCGGCCAGCAGCGCCCGCGCCTTGGCACGGCACTCGCGCTCCTCCTCCTCCGGCACGCTGTCGGCCACGATCCCGGCGCCCGCCTGCAGGTGAGCGCGCCCGTCGCGCACAGCCACCGTGCGAATGGTGATGGCCGTGTCCAGGTTGCCGGAGAAGTCGAGGTAGCCCACCACGCCGGCGTACGGGCCGCGCCGGGTCGGCTCGAGGTCGTCGATGATCTCCATGGCACGGACCTTGGGAGCACCCGAGACCGTGCCGGCGGGAAGCGTGGCACGCAGCACGTCGACGGGGCTGTGGCCGTCGGCCAACTCGCCGGAGACCTGCGAGGTGAGGTGCATCACGTGGCTGTAGTACTCGAGCGTCATCAACTCGTCGGTAACCAGCGTGCCGGGCCGCACCACCCGGCCCACATCGTTGCGGGCCAGGTCCAGCAGCATGAGGTGTTCCGCCAGCTCCTTGGGGTGCTCGGCGAGTTCGCCGGCGAGGCGCCGGTCCTCGCGCTCATCGGCGCCGCGGGGCCGGGTGCCGGCGATGGGCCGGGAGGTCACCCGCCCGTCGCGCAGTTGCACCATCGGCTCCGGCGAGCTGCCCACGAGCGTCACCTCCGGATGGCGCAGGAAGTACATGTAGGGGCTGGGGTTGATTTGCCGTAGTGCCCGGTAGAGCTGGAACGGGTCGGCCTCGAGGTCGAAGTCGAAGCGTTCGGAGAGCACCACCTGGAAAATGTCACCCTCCAGGATGTGCTCCTTGGCGACGCGCACCGCGTCGCAGTAGGCCTCGGGGGTGATGCCGGCGGACACCTCCGGGAGCGGATCCCCGTCGCCGGGCGGTTCCAGCAGGGGTTCGGGCTGGGGCCGCGCTCCGGCGCGAGCCAGCTCCTCGAGCGACTCCAGCGCCTCCTCGTAGGCGTCGTCCAGCACCTTCTCGTTGGGTTCTGGCGGCAGGATCACGTTGTGGACGAGGAGCACCCTCTGGCGCCAATGGTCGAAGGCCACGAGCCGGCCGATCACGTCCAGTACCGCATCGGGCATCCCGACGTCGTCCGGCGGCGGGTCGGACAGCCGCTCCACCTCCCGAACCACGTCGTAGCCGAGATAGCCGACAACCCCGGAGTGCAGCGGCGGCAGCCCCGCGATGGCCGGCGAGCGGAAGCGTTCGAGGATCACGTCGAGCGCCGCAAGCACCCCCTCGTCGGCCGGCAGCGGTCCGAGGTCGTCGCCGCTGACGGTCAGCCGGCGGCCCCGCGCCACGATGCGGGCCCGGGGCCGGCAGCCCATGAACGAGAAGCGGCTCCAGCGGTTGTGGCGCTCGGTGGACTCCAGCAGGAACCCGGGCTCGTCGCCGACGATGCGCGAGAACGCTGCCACCGGCGTGATCAGGTCGGCGAGCAGCTCGCGCCAGACCGGCACCACCCGGTGGTGTGCCGCCAGGCGGCCGAACTCCTGCCTGGTGGGCCGAGCGCTCACGGCCGCTCAGCCGGCGAAGGACCTGAAGAAGCAGGAGCGCTCGCCGGTATGGCAGGCGCCGCGGCCCTCCTGGACGACCTTGAACAGCAGCGTGTCCCCGTCACAGTCGTAGGAGGCCTCGCGCACGAACTGCCGGTCCCCGGAGGTCTCCCCCTTGCACCAGTACTCCTGGCGGGATCTGCTCCAGAACCAGGTCCTGCCCGTCGCCAGGGTGCGCCGGAGCGCCTCGGCGTCCATCCAGGCCAGCATCAGCACCGCGCCCGACTCGACATCCTGGACGACGGCGGGCACCAGACCGTCGTCGTTGTAGGTCACCGCCTCGAGGGCGCCCGCCGCAGGCGTGATGGGGGTGGCGACGGTCATCCCGTCATGCTAGAGGCGCGGCCCGCGCACGCCGCGACGAACCGTGAATCGCGGATCAGAGGTACAGGCCCGTGCTTCCCTCCTCCAGGCGCTCAGCCGCCACGGCGTGCACGTCGCGCTCGCGCAGGATGATGTAGTCGGTGCCGCGGACCTCCACCTCGTAGCGGTCCTCGGGATTGAAGAGCACCCGGTCGCCGGCCTCCATCGATCGCACGTTGGGACCCACGGCGATGACCTCCGCCCAGGTCAGGCGCTTGCCCACCTGCGCGGTGGCGGGAATCAGGATGCCGCCCGAGGAGCGCCGCTCGCCCTCGGCGGCGCCGATGCTCACCATGATCCGGTCGTTGAGCATCTTGACCGGAAGCTTGTCGTCGGATTCCGGGGCGGGTGCGCCGAGCGCCGAGGGGGAGTTCGAGGAGGAGGACACGACGTGACGCTACCCCGCTCGGGCGCCCGAAGCGGGCCGAACCCGCACCCCCGCGGCGGCCAACGCCTCCTTGGCCTCGGCGATGCTGTGCTCGCCGAAGTGGAAGATGGAGGCCGCCAGCACCGCATCGGCGCCGGCGGCGACCCCCTCGGCGAGGTGATCGAGGGTTCCGACCCCACCGGAGGCGATCACCGGGACATTCACGGCGTCGCTGACGGCCCGTGTCAGCGGCAGATCGAAGCCCTCCTTGGTGCCGTCGCGATCCATGGAGGTGAGCAGGATCTCGCCGGCGCCGAGCTGCTCGGCGCGTGCCGCCCACTCCACCGCGTCGAGCGCGGTCGGGCGCCGACCCCCGTGCGTGACCACCTCGAAACCACCGGAGGGGCGCAGCCGGGCGTCGATGGCCACCACCACGCACTGGTTGCCGAACTCCTCGGCGATCTCGGCCACCAGCGCCGGCCGGGCCACCGCCGCGGTGTTCACCGAGACCTTGTCGGCGCCGGCGCGCAGCAGGCGCCGGGCGTCGCCTGTGCTGCGGATCCCCCCACCCACGGTGAACGGGATGAAGACCTGCTCGGCCGTGCGGCGGGCGACCTCCAGCATCACCTCGCGGGCGTCGGAGGAGGCGGTGATGTCCAGGAAGACGAGTTCGTCGGCGCCCTCGGTGTCATAGCGTGCGGCCAACTCGACGGGGTCGCCGGCGTCGCGCAGGTCCACGAACTCCACGCCCTTGACGACCCGCCCGGCGTCCACGTCCAGGCAGGGGATGATGCGGACGACGACGGGACTCAAGATCGCCCCCCCTCGCCGTCGCCTCCGGCACCTCGCCGTGCCGAGTGGGTCGCGGTGGTCTCGGCCAGGATCGCCAGCGCCTCGGCCAGGTCGACTGTCCGCTCGTAGATTGCCCGCCCGACGATGGCTCCGGCCAGGGCGCGCCCACCGGCGCGCAGGTCGGCGAGCCCGAGCAGGTCCTCGAGTGTGCCCACGCCCCCTGACGCGACCACCGGGATCTCCGTCGCCGCCAGCGTCTCGGCCAGCAACTCCATGTCCGGGCCCCCGAGGGTGCCGTCGGTGCTGATCTGGGTCACGACCACGGCATCCGCCTCCGGCGCGCTAGCCAGGACCTCGGCGAAGCTGCGGCCCCCGGCGGCCTGCCAGCCCCGCACCGCCACCTCCCGCCCGCGCACGTCCAGACCCAGGGCCACGGGTTGGCGGGCGGCGATCTCGGCCACCAATGACGGGTTCTCCAGGGCGGCGGTCCCGATCACGACCCGGGCCACACCGGCGTCGGCCAGCCGCGCCGCGGCCTCCACCGAGCGCACTCCCCCGCCGTACTGCACCGGCACGCCGGCGGCCGCCACGATCTCCGCCACCTGCGTCAGGTTGGTGAGTTCGCCGGTGCGCGCCGCGTCGAGGTCCACCACGTGGAGCCGGCGCGCGCCGGCCGCCGCGAAGGACGCCGCCACCCCCGCGGGGTCCTCCGCGTAGCTGGTCTCGACCGCGAAATCGCCCTGGTAGAGGCGCACGCAGCGCCCTCCGCGCACGTCGATCGCCGGGAACAGCAACATCAGCCGACCGCCAGCATCGCCACGAAGTTGGCCAGCAGCCTCAATCCCTCGGCTCCCGACTTCTCGGGGTGGAACTGCACGCCCCGCACGGTGCCCGAGGCGGCGACCGCTGTCACCGGGCCGCCGTAGTCACAGGTGGCGACCGTCGTCTCCGAGCGCTCCGGCGCATACGAGTGCACGAAGTAGACCCAGGCGCCGTCGAGGCCGGCCAGCAGCGGATCCGCTCGCTGCACGTTCAGCTGGTTCCACTGCATCTGGGGCCGCTTGAGGCCGTCGGGCAACCTGCGCACCTGCCCGGCGAGGAAACCCAGGCCCGCTCGCCCGGGAGCCTCCTCGGAGCCCTCGAAGAGCATCTGCATGCCGATGCAGATGCCGAGGAACGGAACCCCGCCGGCCACGGCGCGGCGCGCCTCGACGTCCAGGCCCGCCGCCTCGAGCGCCGCCATGCAGGGGCCGAAGGCGCCGACTCCCGGCAGCACCAGCCCGTCGGCGCGCCTGATCAGCTCCGGCTCCGCCGTGAGGTGCGCCTCGGCGCCGACGCGCTCCAGGCCCTTCTGGGCGGAGCGGAGGTTGCCGATGCCGTAGTCCAGAACGGCAACGAGTGGGCGTCGCGGCTCGTTCACGCTCCCGGCACCGCGGCCCCCGGGCGCGCTCAGAGCGTCCCCTTCGTCGAGGGCACGTCCGCTCCCTCGAGACGCACGGCGTCGCGCAGGCTCCGTGCCACGCTCTTGAAGGCGGACTCCAGGATGTGGTGCGTATTGCGGCCGCGCACCAGCACCAGGTGCAGAGTGATACCCGCCGCCACCACGAATGCCCGCCAGAACTCTTCCATGAGCTGGGGATCGAACGGGGGGTCACCCAGGATCTTCTCGCCGGGCGGGTCCACCTCGTAGTGCAGGAAGGGGCGGCCCGAGAGGTCCAGCGACACGTTCACGAGCGCCTCGTCGAGGGGAACCGCCGCCGAGGCGAACCGGCGCACGCCGCGCTTGTCGCCGAGCGCCTCGGCGAAGCACTGGCCCAGCAGGATGCCCGTGTCCTCCACGGTGTGGTGCGAGTCCACGTCCAGGTCGCCCTGCGCCGACACGGTGAGGCTCCAGCCGCCGTGACGGGCCAACTGCGCCAGCATGTGGTCGAAGAAGGGCAGCCCGGTGGACACCTCGCTGCGCCCGTCCCCGTCCACGTGAAGGTCGATGCTGATGGTCGTCTCGGTGGTGCTGCGTTGCCGTTGCGACTGCCTCTCGCTCACGGCGCCTCCTCGATGGCTCGTCGGGGACCGGTCCTCGCCGGCACCGTGCAGTATCGCAGCAGGCTCCGGCGCTCGGACGGCTCAGCGCAGAACGTCCCCCAGAGCCTCCAGGAACAGTGCGTTCTCCTCGGGCGTGCCGACGGTCACGCGCAGGCACCCGGAGAGGCCCTCCCAGGAGCTGCAATCCCGCACCAGGATCGAACGCTCCACCAGTTCGCGCCACACGGCCCCGCCGTCGCGCTCGCTGGGGCGGAACAGGATGAAATTGGCGCCCGAGGGCCACTGATCCACGGGCAGCGCCGCCAGGCCGGCGGCAAGGATCTCCCTCTCGGCGACGATGCCGGCGGCCCGGCGGTCGGCGGCGGCCGCGTCCTGCAGGCAGAGCAGGCCGATCTCCTGGGTCATCACGTCGAGGTGGTACGGCAGCACCACCTTGTGCAACTCCTCGGTGATGCGTGCCGGCGCCAGCGCGTAGCCCAGCCGGACGGCGGCCAGCGCCCAGGCCTTGGAGAACGTGCGGCAGACCACGAGCGGTGCATCCTCCGCCAGCAGGTCGACCGCGCTGAACCTGCCGGGCTCGCGCCCGGCGAACTGCACGTAGGCCTCGTCGGTGATCAGCAGCCCGCCGTAGCCTGCAACCGCTTCGAGGGCCGCCTGCACCGTCTCAGGATCCTCGACGGTGCCGGTCGGGTTGTTGGGCGAGCAGAGGAACAGCACGTCCGGCTGCTCGGCGGCGGCGAAGCGGGCGGCCGCGCCGGCCCCCACGCGGAAGTCCGGTCCGCGCGGCGCCGTGATGACCTCCGAGCCGACCACGCGGGCGATGTGGGCGTGCAGCGCGTATGTCGGTGAGAACAGGCCCACGCGCCGCCCCGGACCGGCGTAGCTCAGCAGCAGCGTCTGGATCACCTCGTTGGATCCGTTGGCCGCGAACACGTTCGCCTGCGACGTGTCGTGCAGGTCGGCGATACCGGACCGCAATTCCTCCGCCGATCGCGACGGGTACCTGTTCCAGTCGATCCCCGCCAGCCTCTCCGCCAGGGCCGCACTGAATCCCTCGGGAGGCGCGTCGGGGGACTCGTTGGTGTTGAGTCGCACCCGCACGTCCACCTGGGCCGAGTGATAGCCCTTCATCCCGGCCACCTCCCGGCGGGGCTGGGGCCCGCTCACGGGCGCGTTCCCGCGGGATCCCCGCCGCGCAGGCGGTCCAGGCGCCGTCGCATCGAGGCGGCGTGCGCCGGCAGCCCCTCGGCGGTCGCCAGTGTCTCGACCGCCGGCCCGAGGCTCAGCAGGGCGTCCTCCTCGGCCGAGATGACGTGCGTCCGGCGGCAGAAGTCCGCCACCCCCAGTGCCGAGGCGAAGCGCGCCGTCCGCCCGGTGGGCAGGACGTGTGAGGGGCCCGCCAGGTAGTCGCCGAGGGAGGCCGGCGCATTCTGGCCGCAGAAGATGGCTCCGGCGTGGCGCACCAGCGGCACCAGTTCCTCGGGTTCGGCAACCATCAACTGCAGGTGCTCGGGGGCGATCCGGTTCACCACCTCCGCCGCCTGCCGCTGGTCCTCCACGACGATGGCGTAGCCGGAGGAGGACAGGGTCGCCTCGATCTCGGCCCGGCGCGGGGCCACCGCGGCGGCCGCCACCACCTCTGCGCCCACCGCCTCGGCGACGTCGGGGTCCCAGGTCACCAGGCAGGCCATGCCGTCAGGGCCGTGCTCGGCCTGCACGATCAGATCCACCGCGGCCAGCTCCGCCGGCGCCGAGCGGTCAGCCACCACGACCACCTCGGAGGGGCCTGCGAACGCCGACGGCACACCGACCACGCCGGCAACCTCCTGCTTGGCCACCGCCACGTAGACGTTCCCGGGCCCTGCGATGAGATCGACCCGCGGGATCGTTCCGGTTCCGTAGGCCAGCGCCGCCACGGCCCCTGCACCGCCGACGGCGTACACCTCCTGGACGCCTGCCAGCGCGGCGGCGGCCAGGGTCACCGGCGCCACCGTGCCGTCGGGCCGGGGAGGCACGCAGAGCGCCAGGCTCGCCACGCCGGCAACCCGTGCAGGGATCGCCGTCATGAGCACCGTCGACGGGTAGGCGGCTCTGCCACCGGGCACGTACAGGCCCGCCCGATCCACTGGAATCCGCAGGGAGCGCACCGTCACGCCCTGGCGGGACCAGACGTGGTCGGGCTCGCGCAGGGTGCGGTGGAACTCCTCGATCCGCTCCGCCGCCAACTCGAGGGCGTCGCGCACCGCGGGCTCCAGCGTCTCCAGGGCGGCGGCGCACGCCGCCGGCGGCACCGCCAAGTCCTCCAACGTGGCCCCGTCGAAGCGCCGGGCCATGTGCCTCAGCGCGGCGTCGCCGTCACGCCGCACCTCGCCGATGATCTCGCGCACCGCTTCCAGGACCCCCGGCGGCGTGGTGTCCTGGATCTCCGGGAGCGGCACCTCAGCCATGCCGCGCGCGTCGATCAACCCCAGCAGACCCGCCGAATCCGCCACCGCGGCGACGCTAGTTCTCGCCCCGCCCGGAGTGGCGTCATCGCGGTCAGGCGACCGGGACAGCAGGCGGCGCAGGCCGCGGCCGGCCGGAGGCTCGCTGGAGCGGCGCCGCATCGTCAGACTGCGAAGGCCGACGGGCAGAAGTCGTTGCACACGCAGCCGCCGCAATCCGCCCGGCGCGCCCCGCAGACCTGGCGGCCGTGCAGGATCAGCCGCATGCTGAAATCACCCCGCTCGGCCGCGGGAATCATGGGGTTCAGTTCCTTCTCGACGGCGACCGGGTCGGTCTGCGTCGTCAATCCGAGACGCCGCGACAATCGCCCGACGTGCGTGTCCACTGGCAGGCCCGGCAGGTCGAAGGCCACGCTGCGGACCACATTGGCCGTCTTGCGCCCGACGCCCCCCAGGGCGGTGAGCTCGCGCATCGTCGTCGGCACCTCACCGCCGTGGACGCGAACCAGCCGATCGGCCATGGCGATCAGGTTGCGGGTCTTGGCGGCGTAGAAGCCAGTGGAGTGGATCAACTGCTCCAGCTCAGCGGGATCGCAGGCGGCCAGATCCTCCGGTGTCGGGAAGCGCTCGAACAGCGCCGGGGTCACCATGTTGACGCGCTCGTCGGTGCACTGTGCCGAGAGGATCGTGGCCACAATCAGCTGGTACGGCGAGTCGTGCGTCAGCGCGCAATCGGCGTCGGGGTACTCGTGCTTCAGACGCTCGTGCGTCTCCCGCGCACGGCCCCGGGGCGAACGTGGACGACCCACGCCGGCAACGGTAGCGCTCCGGTACGTGCGTTCCAGGGGATCCGGCTGCTCAGACCACGCGGACGGGGTGCGGGAGCGGCTGATTGAAGAGGTAGCCCTTGGCGTTGTACGGCACGGTCTCGGGTTGGGTGTCGCCGGCTGCGTCGATGGCGCGGGTCATCAGGGTGTGCTCGCCGCGCTTCGCCCGCCAGTCGAAGGCGAACTGCGCCCACGAGTACTGCGGCTGGGAGGATGTCAGGGCGGCGTCGCGCCAGGTCGCTCCCCCGTCGGCGCTCCACTGCACAGCGGCGATCGGACCGTTGGGAGAGTGGGCATAACCCCGCATCACGTGCAACCCGGCCGGCAGTTCGGCGGGCCAACGCAGGGCGAGCGCGCTGTTGGGTACCTGAGCGGTGATCGGTTGCCCCTCCGCCGGCGGTTCGGCCGGATAGCCCCCGCCGATGAGCACGTAGGAGGTGGTGTTGTTGCGCGTCCAGATCTGCTCGTGCGAGACGACGATGCGACCGAGCCACTTGATGCTGCTGGCGCCCACCCATCCGGGCACCACGGCTCGCAGGGGATAGCCGTGATCGCGCGGGAGTTCCCGGCCGTTCATCCCGTAGGCCAGGAGCGTGTCGGGATGCAGGGCCTTCCAGGCGGGCAGGACGCGACGGAAGCCGCCTTCCGGCGCCTCCGAGTCGAGGCCTACGAGCAGCACGCTGACCGCGTCGGCCGCCATCCCGGCGGCAACGAGCACGTCCCGGAGGGCCGCGCCGGTCCATTCGGCGTTGCCGACCGCGCCGGTCCCCCACTGGGTCCCCGTGGCCTGCCGGCCCTGAAGGAGATCGAACATGGAGCGGTGGTTGCCGGCGCATTCCAGGTAGCAGACCAGACTGCGCGCCGGCAGGGCGCGGATGTCGTCGTAGGAGAACGTCATCGGACTCTCCACCGCGTCCCCTTCCACCCTCAGGCGCCAGCCGGTGGCGTCGATGTGGGTGGCAGTGTCGGAGTTATTGCGCACGAAGAAGAGCCGGTTCGGCGTGATCAGCCCGTGCTGCAACTCCAGGCGGGACTCCAGAACGCCACCGGGATGACCGATGAACGGCGCGGGGTCCTTGAAGAATGCCGCCGGATCGCCCGGCACCACCGCCACAGCGCCGCCCGCCCGCTGCGACCCTCGGGTGCAGCCCGCCAGCACGACGGCCGCGCCTCCCAGCGACAGCAGGCGGAGGAAGTCGCGGCGGCTGATGCCACCGAGGGGCATAGCCGGATCACTCGTCATCCGGGGTTCGCCGTCGCGATCGCAAGAGTCTCGGATCCATCGTTGTCGAGCGCCTCCGAGCATGGGACGTTAGTGCCGGCCCCGGAGGCGGAGCCGCTCTCGGGCGGTGGCATCCGCGACGAGGGGCGGCAGCTAGCCTCCGAACCGGTGGCGATCCAGATCTTCGGGCCGGACGAGGGTGAGGTGACCTGGAGCATCGAGGTGCCCGCTCGTGAGCGGCTCGTGATGAGTCCCGGAGACCTGGCGGAGAACCTGGCGGGAGCGGTCAAGACGGCGCGCGCGGGCGGTGGCGGCCGCTGCCGGCTATGGATCGGGCACGTCGCGCCGGGCGACGACCGGCTGGCGGCGCGCTGGGGCTTCGCCCCCTACCGGGATCTGTGGCAGTTGCGGTGCTCGTTGCCGGCGCCGCCGTCGGGGCTGGATGTGCGCCCGATCACCGCCGATGACGAGGCCTCGGTGCTGGTCGTCAACCGTCGAGCCTTCGCCTGGCATCCCGAGCAGGGCGACATGTCGGCGGCGGACCTGCGGGAACGGCAGCGCGAGCCCTGGTACGACCCTGCCGGGTTCCTCGTCCACGAGCGCGGGGGGCGCATCGCCGGCTTCTGCTGGACGAAGGTCCACCCGGCCGGCGCCGCGCCCCCCGAGGACGTCGCCATGGGCGAGATCTACGTGATCGCCGTCGATCCGGACTTCCAGGGACTCGGCATCGGCGGTCCGCTCACGCTCGCCGGCCTGGCGCACCTCCACAGCCGCGGGCCGGCGACCGGCATGCTCTACGTGGAATCCGACAACGACGCCGCCAATGCCGTCTACCGGCGCCTCGGGTTCCGCCGCCACCACACCAACCGGGCCTATGTCGCCGATCTCTGAGGCCGGTATGCGGCAACCGGCCGGCGCCGCGAGCACACTTGTGGGATGAGTCGCTTCCGCTGGACGAACCCGTCGCTCCCCCAGACGCTGCAAATCGCAGTGCTGCTCCTCTACATCACCGCCTTCTTCGGCATTCTCCGGGGTCTCATCGCCATCGGCCATCCGTTGGGCGTCTTCCTCTTCCTGACCGGCTTGATCGCTTTCGCCGGCGCGGCAGGAATCGTCCGGGAACGCAAACGCGGCTACTGGTTGGCAGTGCTCTACGCAGTCCTGGACATGGTGGGGGAAGTACTCGGGATGCTGGACGAGTTCTCGGGCTGGGACCTCATCGGAGTCCTGCTGGCGATTGCTCTCGCGAGTCTGCTGCTGCACCCCATGAGCCGGGCCTACTACCGCACCTGGTTCCGCTAGTCGACAGTGCCGAAGACCGCTCGATCGCCATTCCTGCGTAGGCCGCCATTCCTGCGTAGATCGTCATTCCGGCATAGGCCGGAATCCAGAGTCGGAGATGTCCGGCTCGTCCTGCCGGCGAGCGCGTGACACAGGTCCAGGGATCGGCGATGAACCCCCGGGACTCCAGGCGCGGCGAATCCGAGGATCTCTTCGGCGCCGGTCGCGAGCACGCCATCGAGCGCATGTTCGACCGGGCGGCGCGCCGCTACGACCTGCTGAACCGTCTGCTGACGTTCGGCCTGGACCGCCGCTGGCGCCGCCGCAGCGTGCAGCGGCTTGGCCTGCCGACGGGCTCATTCGTGGCCGACCTGGCCTGCGGGACCGGTGACTTCTGCGGCGACCTGCAGCGCGCCGGACACGCGGCGTTGGGGGTGGACTTCTCGGCGGGGATGTTGCGCCACGCCACCACCTCCGCTCCCCTGGTGCGCGCCGACGTGTTGCGCCTGCCGCTGGGCGACGGCACCGTGGACGGGGCCGTCTGCGGCTTCGCACTGCGCAACCTGGCCGACCTGGAGACATTCTTCGTCGAGGTGGCCCGCATCGTGCGACCCGGCGGCCGGATCGCTCTCCTCGAGGTGGCCGAGCCGACTTGCCGGGTCTTCCGCTGGGGCCATCATCTCTACTTCGGACGGGTCGTCCCGATCATCGGCGGGCTCCTGTCGGACCGAGCCGCGTATCGTTACCTGCCCGAATCGGTGAAACTGCTGCCAACGCCAGAACAACTCGCCGAACAGCTCGCAGCCGCCGGCTTCGACGAAGTCGAGCACGGCCTCCTCAGCGGCGGGATCGTCCAACTCCTAACCGCCACCCGCTGCCGCTGATCTCTGGATAACCGAACCCATATTCGAACAGCATCTATTGTTAGCCGCTTTCAGATCATATCCGAACAGATGTTGTGACTGTCATAGGGGTCCGATAGAGTAGGGGCACCGGTCACTGGCCCTTGCTTCGGCAGGGGGTGGTGTTCCCCGACCGGCTTGTCGGTTTGGCCGACCCAAGCCCGCTGCGATGTATTCCCTCGGGGGACCGCCGATGACCGATCCGAAACTCTGCAACGCCGAGTCCCGCAGCGATCTGGCCGATCGGGTTCTGGTGTCGTTCGATGCGTCTCTGGCGGGGTTGCGGGCGATGGGCGGTGAGTTCTTGGAGGAGCGGTTGCGGCTGGTGGGGCGTTGCGAGTCGCGGTTGGCGGCGGTGAAGGCCGAGACGGTCGCCGCTTTGGCCCGCCGGGATGGCGAGGCGCGGGCGGCGGATGTGTTGCGCAACGATGTGAAGCAGTCCAAGGGCTCAGCGAAGCGGCAGGTGAAGGAGGCGGGACAGCTTGCCCAGGTGCCGAAGGTGGCTCGGGCGCTCGCGGAGGGGGCGATCACGCCTCAGCACGCCCGGTTGATCGCCGAGGCCGCCGAGGCGGCACCTCCAGGGGCGCCGATCGATGAGGCCGAGTTGCTCACCGCGGCCGCCGAGCAGCCGGCGGACCTGTTCGGCGCCACGGTGCGCGACCATCTCAACCAGCGCGACCGCGGCGACGACTTGGAGGGGCGCCGCAAGCGTCAGCGCGCCCAGCGCCGTCTCACCTGGAAGCGCCAGCCCGACGGCATGTTCGAGCTGTTCGGCCGGTTCGATCCGCTCACCGGAAGCCGCATCGAGACGGCGATCACCGCCACCGCGAACAGGCTCTGGCACGCCGAAGACCCCAACAACCGCGCAACTCCTCAGCAGCGCCTCGCGGACGCTCTCGAATCGCTGGTCACCCAGGGCAGCGAGGCCACCGGGGCCGCCCAAGGCGTCGACCTTCTCGTGATCGCCGACTACGACATCCTCGCCGGGCGGCTCGCCAACCTCCGCCTCGTTGACGGCACCCCGCTGTCAGCGGAGGAACTGCTGCGGCTGGCGTGTGACGCCAACGTGCTGCCGGCGATCTTCGATCAGAAGAGCCGGCCGCTGTGGCTGGGCCGCGGCCGCCGCCACGCCACCAAACACCAACGCTCGATGCTCGCCGCCCGCGACAAAGGCTGCATCGGCTGCGCCACCTCCCCCAACTGGACCCAGGCCCACCACGTCCGGCACTGGGAACACGGCGGGCGAACCGACATCGACAACATGTGCCTGCTCTGCAGCCACTGCCACAACCTCGTCCACACCAACGCAGCCGACATCACCCAAGGGTCCGACGGTGACTTCACACTCCGCCACCGACGCCACGACCGACTGCCGTCACCGTCCGGCCTAAACGGCTCCCACCGGACCTCCAGACCCGCCGCGCCAACCGGCCACAACAACGCCGACGTCGCCCTGCCGCTCCGCTGCTGACCGGATCGGAGCGCTGCCCGGCGGTGCAACCACGGCAACGAGTCAGGCGGTGCCCAGAGCCGCCGGGGAACAACGGCGACGTCGCTCTACCGCTTCGCTGCTGACCGAGGCGAACTCCAGCTGACCTGGAACTCTCGACCCACTCACCGAGGGACAACTTCCCCGCCTGTCACCTGGGTGCCTAGGTGAGGGCCGAGGCGAGCCAGAGGCCGGTGGCAACCGTGAGGCCGTAGACGGCGAGCAGGCGGCCGGTGGCGGCCAGCACGCCGATCAGTTCGAGGCCCGCGGCGCCGCGGAGCACACGCGCCAGCGGGCCCACAGCGAACGGCAGGGCGGCCAACCCCAGCATGGCCCACGGCTCGCTGAGCGCCAGCGGGATCAGCCCGACGAATGCGCCCGCCACCAGAGCGGTGTAGAGCAGGCGCGTTCGGGGCACTCCCATTCGGACGGCGAGAGTGCGTTTGCCCGCGGCCGCGTCGCCGGTGATGTCGCGCAGGTTGTTGGCCACCAGCAGGGCGCAACTCAGGCAGCCGCAGCCGACACCGACCCAGACGCTGCGGGCAGTGATCGCCTCCACCTGCACGTAGGCGCTGCCGACGGCCGCGACGAAGCCGAAAAAAACGAAGACGCCCACCTCACCCCAGCCGCGGTAGCCGTAGGGCCGTCGGCCGCCGCTGTAGAACCAGCCCGCCGCCAGGCAGGCTGCCCCGACCGCCAGCAGCCACCACCCGGCGAACGCCGCCAGCGTAAGGCCAGCACCGCCGGCCAACAGCCCGGCGAGTGCCGCGGCCCGGCGCACGGCTCCGGGCTCGGCAAGGCCCGAACCCACCAGACGCCGCGGGCCCACGCGGCGCTCGTCGTCGGTGCCGCGCAGGCCGTCGCTGTAGTCGTTGGCGTAGTTGACCCCGATCTGCAGGGCCAGCGCCACCACCAGTGCCATAGCGAGTCGCCACCAGATGAGTCCCTGGCCCCAGCCGAAGCCCGGCCTGGCCGCCGCCGCCGTGCCGGCGATCACCGGCGCCAGCGATGCCGGCAGGGTGCGCGGCCTCGCCCCCGCGACCCAGTCCCGCACCCGCGCCACGCCCCGGACGCTAGCGGCCCCGCCGCGGGGCCGCCCGATACCGACCGGCCGGCACAGACGCGATTCCGGCAGACGTCGCTGAACCCATCACCAGAGCCGTCGGCCCGGCCCACACGGCGACGGGCCGTATGCTCGCCGCATGAACCGCCTCGCCGCTGAGGGCAGCCCCTACCTGCGCCAGCACGCCGACAACCCCGTGGACTGGTACCCCTGGGGAGACGAGGCGTTCACCGAGGCCCGCCGCACCGACAAGCCGGTGCTGCTGTCGGTGGGCTACTCCTCCTGCCACTGGTGCCATGTCATGGCGCATGAATCGTTCGAGGACCCGGCCACGGCGGAGCTGATGAACCGCTGGTTCGTGAACGTGAAGGTCGACCGCGAGGAACGACCCGACGTGGACTCCCTGTACATGGAGGCGGTCACCTCCCTCACCGGCCACGGGGGCTGGCCGATGACCGTCTTCCTGACACCCGGGGGCGAGCCCTTCTTCGCCGGCACCTACTTCCCGCCCACGGCGCGCCACGGGATGCCTTCGTTCAGCGATGTCCTCCAGCGGGTCAACGACGCCTGGGCCGAGCGGCGCGACGACGTCACGGAGCAGGCGCGGCGCATCACCGCGGCCCTGGATCGCGCCGCTCGCCTACCGCCGGCATCGGGCGGCGTCCCGGACGGCCACGAGGTGCTCGCCGCCGCCGCCGGAGCACTGCGGCGCCAGTACGACGCAGCCTGGGGCGGCTTCGGCCATGCTCCCAAGTTCCCCCAGGCCATGACGCTGGAGGCGCTGCTGCGCCACTGGCGGAACTCCGGAAACGACGACGTGCTGGCGATGGTCGTCAACAGCCTCGACTGCATGGCCTCGGGCGGCATCTACGACCACCTCGGCGGCGGCTTCTCGCGTTACGCCACCGACCAGCGCTGGCTGGTGCCGCACTTCGAGAAGATGCTCTACGACAACGCCCTGCTGCTGGGGCTGTACACCGCCGCCTGGCAGGTCACGGGCAAGGCCCGCTACGGCCAGGTGGTCACCGAGACCGTCGCCTACCTGCTGCGCGACCTGCGCCTGCCCGGTGGCGGCTTCGCCTCGGCCGAGGACGCCGATTCCGAAGGCGTCGAGGGCAAGTTCTACGTCTGGAGCCTCGAGGAGATCCGGGCCGTCGTCGGTGAGGCCGCCGACGCCGCCGTCGAGTGGTACGGCGCCACCACCGAGGGCAACTTCGAGGGCGCGAACATCCTGTGGCGGCCGGTGCGCGGCGACCTGCTGCGCCCGGCGGAGGTGGAAGAGGCGCGCCGCGCGCTGTTCGAGGCCCGCTCGGAGCGGATCCGCCCCGGCCTCGACGACAAGGTGCTGACCGAATGGAACGGGCTGTTGATCGGCGCGCTGGCCGCTGCGGCCACCGCCACCGCCAACGACGCCTGGCTGGCGGCGGCGGAGGACTGCGGCGACTTCCTGCTGCAGAACCTGCGACGACCGGACGGGCGCTGGCGACGCTCCTGGCAGGCGGGCGACGACGAGCGCCCTGCCGGGGCTCGGCACCTGGCCTGCGCCGCCGACTACGCCGCCGTACTGGACGCCTTCTGCCGGCTGGGCGAAGCCACCGGCCGGGCTCGCTGGATCGATGAGGCTCGCCGCACCGCGGACGATCTGCTGGAACTGTTCTGGGATCCGGACGGCAGCGGCCTGCTCACTTGCGGCCGCGATGCCGAACAACTCGTCGCCACCCCGCGCGACCTCTTCGACAACGCCACGCCCTCGGCCAGCAGCGCCGCGGCACGGAGCCTGCTCCGTCTGGGTGCCCTCGTGGGTGAGGGCAGGTACCAGGAGCGGGCCGTCAATATCCTGACCCTGCTGGGCCCGCTCGCCGGCGAGCATCCCAGTGCCTTCGGGAACCTGCTGTGCGCCCTGGACCTGCACGCCGCCGGCGCCACCGAGGTGGTCATCACCGGCGATCGCGGCGATCTCGTGAACGTGGTGCACGAAGCCTGGTTGCCGAACGCCGTGCTGGCCTGGGGCGAACCGTACGACTCGCCATTGTGGGCCCAGCGCCCCGACGGTGCCGCCTACGTGTGCCGGCAGTACACCTGCGCGACACCGGCGACCGACGCCGGCACCCTGCGCCGGCAGTTGGGGATCGACGCGGCGTAGGCCCCGTCAGTCCCCGAGGCATCGAGGACGGCCACAGTCTGCCGGGAGCCCCGTCATTCCGGCCTTCGCCGGAATGACGGGCGGGACCCGAGCGACGGGCGCGACCGGCTCTAGGCGGCTGACCGCTCCAGGATGTGCACGCCGCAGGAGGATCCCAGCCCGATCACGTGTGCCAGACCCACCCTGGCATCGGGGATCTGCCGGTCGCCCGCCTCGCCGCGCAGGTGGGTGGCGATCTCGTAGATGTTGGCCACGCCGGTGGCACCGATGGGGTGACCCTTGGAGATGAGTCCGCCCGAGACGTTCACGGGCGTGGCGCCGTCACGGTACGGAGCACCCGAGTCGATGAAGTCCCCGGCGCCGCCGGGCTCGCAGAGCCGCAGGTTGTCGTAGTGGATGAGTTCGGCGGAGGCGAAGCAGTCGTGCAACTCCACCAGGTCGAGGTCCCCCGGACCCACGCCGGCCTGCTCGTAGGCGACATCGGCGGCGTTGCGGGTGAGCGTGTTGACGTCGGGCTGCACCTGGCCGCCCTCGACGTACGGATCGCTGGTCAGCACCGAGGCCGAGATCTTCACCGCCCGGCGGCGCTGATCCGCCGAGAGTGACCTCAGGCGCTCCTCGCTCACGAGCACCGCCGCCGCGGCACCGTCTCCGGTGGGGCAGCACATCAGCAGCGTGTTGGGGTAGGCCACCATCGGCGAGGCCTTGACCTCGTCGAGGCTGAACTCCTTGCGGTACTGCGCCAGCGGGTTCAGCGTCGAGTGCAGGTGGTTCTTGTGGGCGATCTTGGCGAACTGCTCGAAGCCCACGCCGGGATGGTCGTGGGCGTAGCGCATACCGGCCTGGCCGAACACGCCCGGCATGGTCTTGGTGCCCAATAGCCCGTCCACCGACCGAACCGACCCGAAGCGGCCCGAGGCCTCGTAGGTGGTGGGGCCCTTGGGGGCCCGGGGAGGGCTGCCGAGCAGTCCCATCTTGCCCATCTTCTCCACGCCCAGGGCCAGCGCCATCGAGGCCTCCCCGGAGCGGATCGCCATGAGGGCGACGCGCACGGCGGTGGCCCCCGTCGCGCAGGCGTTGGCCACGTTGTAGATGCTGATGCCCGTCTGGCCGATCTGGCCCAGCAACTGCTGGCCCACGCTGGCGTTCGCGGAGAAGAGGGTTCCACAGGCCAGCACATCGAGGTCATGCACCGTCACGCCGCCGTCGTCGAGGGCGTCCAGCGCCGCCTCGCTGGCCAGGTCCACCAGGTCACGACCCTCGTGGCGGGTGAACCGGGTCATCGACGTACCGAGAATCCAGACGCTGTCACTCATGGTTGGCTCCTCAATCGGGTTGCAGGGTCGATCCGGAGGTCCCCGAGGCCGCCGCGGTCCGCGCCGGCCATCAGGCGCTCACAGGGGCGAACCCGAAGGCGATGCACTCGGTGCCCTCGCTGTCGGTGCCGGCCGGGTAGGTCACGAGCCGCACCGGCATGCCGAGTTGGATCTCGGCGGGATCCGGCGGCACCTCCACGAGGTTGGCGCGGACGGTCGTGCCGTCGCCGGCCTCGACGATCGCCGAGACGAAGGGCGCCGTCACGCCGGGGGCAGCCCGGTGCACGATGGAGAACGCCCGCAGATGACCGGTCACCGCCACCGGAGCGGGCTCGAAATCACGGCCGCCGCACGACCCGCAGGCGTTGCGGCGGTCGAAGAAGCGGGCACCGCACCTGACGCACTGCTGCGCCACGAGGTGCGGTTCGGGTTCGAGCACCAGGTAGGCGACCAGGGGAATCCGTTCGCTTGCCATCGGAGCCTCCGGGACTCGAGCCGGTGCGAGGAACACTAGCGCCGGGGGGCACTCCAGCACCCCCAGTGCAGGATCTCATCGGGATCCCGCCAGCCGCGTGCCAGCGAGCTGCTCGGGCGGTCGGGAGCCGGCCGGCCCAGCGCCACGACACCCAATAGCTCGACCCCCTCGGGGACCCGCAGAGCGGCGCGCACTTCGGCCTCCCCGTCGAACAGGCCGAAGAACAGCGCCCCGAGACCGCGCTCGGTCGCCGCCAGCAGCAGGTTCTGCACGACGAACGCGCAGTCGATCAGCCAGTACGGCACCGGCCAGGCCCGGGTCGACTCGCCGAGGCCGCCGGCCGTGCCCGACGCCTTGTCCCCCTCGCGGTAGCGGGCAAGGTAGCGGCGGCTGTCGGCCGCCGGCAGGACCAGGGCGGGCGCCTGCAGAAGGCCGGGCCAGGCGAACCCGGAGCGCCGCTCGGGCGGCAGCGTGAGATCCCAGAAGGCTGCCAGCGTCTCGGGGCCCTCCAGGATGATGAACTCGGTGCCCTGAGCGAAGCCCGCCGACGGCGCACGCCGCGCCAGCAGGCACAGTTCCTCGAGAAGGGCGCTGTCCAAGGGGCGAGGATCGAAGCTCCTCGTCATGTGGCGTGCCGCGAGCAACTCGCCGAGGTTCACGGCCGGCCGCGCCTCCCCGCTGCGGGTTCAGCGCCGCGGGGACTCAATCGCCGTAGCGCTGCAACCGCCCTGCCGTCGCCCAGGCCACGGCCACCAGCGAGTCGCCCCGCTGGCGCTGCAGCGGCGCGAACATGTCCACGAGCGCCGGATCGGTCCGCTCGGGCCGCAGAGTCTCGTAGTCGAGCACGGCCGGCTGCCCGCCGTCACCGGTCGCCATGAAGGAGCGCGGGTCATAGGCGCTGTTGCCGATCCGGTAGCGCTTCGCCAGCCGCCGACCCCATGCCCGTTCCTCGCCGTTGGCACTGTGGCCCGGCCGGGGGATCACGTTGCTCAGCACCTTGAACACCTCGCACGTGGAGGGATCGTTCATCCGCACCCCCATCAGCACGTCCTCGTCGGGGAAGGCCATGACCGCTCGGTGCAGTTGCTCGGCCACCAGCGCCTGCAGGACCGTGCTGCGCCGGGAGGTGCGGGCCACCGATCCCGCCCCGAGGATCACGACCGGCGTGCCGCCGATGCGCTCGAGGGTTGAGAACACGAACCCGCGCAGCCGGCTGCCTTCGCGTGCCTCGGTCAGCAGTACCCAGAGCTCGGTCTGCTTGGAGAGGAACCCGACCGTGAAGGGATTCGGACCTTCCGCGCAGAGATCGGCCATCGCCTCGAGTTCGGCATCGCTGACCGCGGTGCAGTCCCTGCTCTCGACCTCAACTGCCATTGTCGCCGCCTTGTCGCTATCCGGCCACACCGATCACAGGGTGGATCGCCCAATAGTCCAGTGTGCCGGACGGCCGCGTGCAAACCGACCCGGGCAGCGATCAGACCTGCACGGCCCTGACTCCCAGCAGTTGCCGCAGCTCGGGCACCAGTCCCCCCTCGATGTCGACGTGGTACTCCTGGGGAAGCTGCAGCAGATGTCCCTTGCCGACGAGGATCTCGACGGGCGAGTGGCCGCCGTGGGTGCTCAGGAGCCGCTTGAGGGCCAGCATCTGATCGGCGTCCACGCCGGCCGGGGGGAAGTGCAGGCGCAGTGCCCCGCGGGTCTCGTTGGCGAAGCCCTCCATGTCCATGCTGATGAGCTTGGGCTCCTCCTCTCGCCGGTCCAGGCGAGCCTTCAGCAACACGACCTCCTCGTCGGCGAGCAGCCCGTCCTGCGCCTCCAGGGCTCTCGGAAAGACCGTCACCGGGATCATCCCGGTGCGGTCGTCGAGCGTGAAGGTCGCCATGTGCGCGCCGCTGCGCGTCTGGCGGCGCACCAGGGACGTGATGGCGCCGGCCACGGTGACGATCTCCCCGTCGGAGAGTTCCGCCAACTCGGCGACGCTGCGGTCGCGCCTCGCCACCAGCAGGTGCTCGATACCGGCAAGGGGATGGTCGCTGATGTAGAGCCCCAGCATCTCCTTCTCGTCGGCCAGCATGCGCTCGCGGGGGGCGTGGGTGTCCGGCACGACGGGCTTGGCGCTGTAGCCGGTGGAGACGCCGGCGTCGCCGAAGAGGCTCAACACGCCGGCCTCCCGATCGCGCCGCTCCGCCATCGACGCGTCGACCGTGCGGCTGTGCACGTTCAGCAGGCCCTGCCGCGGATGGCCCAGAGAGTCGAAGGCGCCGGCCTTGATGAGGGAGGCGACGGTTCGCTTGTTGAGGACCGAGGGATCGACCCTGTCGCAGAAGTCGTCGAAGTCGCCGAACGGGCCCCCCTCGTCCCGCGCCGCGATGATGTGGGCCGCGTCGCCCGCTCCCACGTTCCGTACCGCCGAGAGTCCGAACAGGATGCGCCCCCGATCCGGCGCAGCAGGGTCCAACTGTGGCGTGAAGTCCGAGAACGACTCGTTGATGCCGGGCACCACCACGTCGATGTCCTGCAGGCGGCACTCCAGCAGGTACGGCGTGAGACGCTCCATCTTGTCGCGCACGCTGGTGAGCAGCGCGGCCATGTACTCGACCGGGTAGTTCGCCTTCAGATAGGCGGTCTGGTAGGCGAGGAGGCCGTAGGCGTAGGAGTGGCTCTTGTTGAAGGCGTAGTCGGCGAACGGCTCGATCTGGTTCCACCACTGCTCCCCGACCCGCCGGCCGAAGCCGGTGGCCTCGCAGCCGTCGATGAACTTCTCCTTCTCCTCCGCCATCTTCTCGCGGATCTTCTTGCCGCAGGCCTTGCGCAGGTTGTCGGCCTCCTCGAGGCTGTAGCCGGCGAAGACCTGGGCGATCCGCATCATGGACTCCTGGTAGATCATGAGCCCGTAGGTGTCGGCCAGGATCTCCTCCGCCTCGGAGTGCAGCAGCCTCACCTCCGCCCGGCCCGTCTTGCGGTCGGCGTAGGCGATGTGCATGTTGTCCTTCATCGGACCCGGCCGGTAGAGGGCCACCAGCGCGGCCACGTCGTTGATGTCGCTCGGCAGCATGGAGCGCAGCAGGGCGCGCACCGGCGGACTCTCCAGCTGGAAGATGCCGGTGGTGTCGCCTCCCTGCAGCATCTCGTAGGTGCGGGCGTCGTCCAGGGGCAGCCCCTCGATGTCCAGGTCGAGGCCGCGCAGGCGCGCCACGTGGGTCACCGTGTCGGTGATGACGTCCAGAGTCCGCAGGCCGAGGAAGTCCATCTTCAGGAGACCCAGCTCCTCGACCACGTCCATGTCGTACTGGGTGACGATGGGCGCCTCGGTGTTCCCCTGGCGGTCCGCCGGCTTGCGCTGGATGGGGACGTGAGTCGTGAGGGGGTCGGGCGAGATCACCACGGCGGCGGCGTGGATGCCGTCCTGGCGGCGGAGCCCTTCGAGGCCCATGGCCACGTCGATGACTTCGCGCGCCTGGGGATCCTCGGCGTACATGGTGCGCAGGTCCCCGGCCAGGTCGTAGCCGGCGCTGTAGGCGCTGTCGCGCTCCAGGCAGGCGGTCAACGGGGTCGTCCGCCCCATGATCGGCTCGGGGACCGCCTTGGCGATCCGGTCGCCGACGGCGTAGGGGCGGTCGAGCACCCGCGCCGCATCGCGCACCGCGGCGCGGCCCTTGATGGTGGAGAAGGTGATGATCTGTGCCACGTGGTCCCGCCCGTAGCGTTCCGCCGCGTAGCGGATCAGGTCGTCGCGGTAGCGGGAGTCGAAGTCCATGTCGATGTCGGGCATCTGGCGCCGACCCGGGTTCAGGAACCGCTCGAACAGCAGGTCGTACCGCAGCGGGTCGATGCTGGTGATGCCGAGGCAGTAGGAGACGGCGCAGCCTGCCGCGCTGCCCCGACCGGGGCCCACGCGGATGCCGGCGGACCGGGCGTAGCGGATGAGGTCCCAGACGATCAGGAAGTACGAGGCGAAGCCCATCGTGGCGATCACCTGCAACTCGTAGGCGAGGCGGTCGGAGGTGGCCGCGGGCAGTTCGGCGCCCCAGCGGGACCGCGCCCCCTCCAGGGTGAGATGCGCCAGGTACTCGTCGGCGTCGCCGAAGCCCTCGGGCACGGGGAACGGCGGCAGCTTGATGTCGCCGAAGCCGATCTCGATGTTGCAGCGCTCGGCGATGTCCAGCGTGCTGTCACAGGCCCCCGGCAGCTCGCCGAAGAGCCTGCGCATTTCCGCCGCCGACTTCAGGAAGTGCTCGTCGCCGCCGAACTTGAAGCGGTTCGGGTCGCTGCGGACGCTTCCGGTCTGCACGCAGAGCAGGGCGTCGTGCGCGACCGCATCGCTGCGGTGCGTGTAGTGGCTGTCGTTCGTGGCCAGCAGGGGCAGGTCGAGGCGCCGGGAGATCTCCAGCAGGTGCGGCATGATGTGCTGCTGAGCCTCGATGCCGTGATCCTGGAGTTCCACGAAAGTGCCGCCGCGACCGAAGATGTCCCGCAGGCGCCCCGCATGGCCGAGCGCCCTGTCGAAATCGTCCTGGAGCAGCGCCTGGCAGACGTGGCTCCCGAGACAGCCGGTGCTCGCCAGGATTCCCTCGGAATGGTCGGCCAGCACCTCCCAATCCACCTTCGGCTTGTAGTAGTAGCCCTCCAGGAAGGCGCGGCTGGCGATCTGGATGAGGTTGCGGTAGCCGGCCTCGTTCTCCGCCAGCAGCGTCAGGTGGTAGTAGAGCTTGTCCCCGGTGGCGGTCTCGCCGCCGCTGTCGTCCACCTTGCCGCGCCGGGCCGGACGCTCGTGGCGGCTCTCGTGCGCCATGTAGGCCTCGATCCCCAGGATCGGCTTGACGCCGCCGGCGCGGCAGGCCTTGTAGAACGGGACGATGCCGTAGAGGTTCCCGTGATCGGTGATCCCGAGCGCCGGCTGGCCGTCGGCCGCGGCGGCGGCCACGAGCGCATCGACGCGCGAGGCGCCGTCGAGCATGGAGTACTCGGTGTGGGTGTGCAGGTGAACGAAGCTGTCAGGCATCGTCGGCTCCCCAGACTGTCCCCACGAGGTCCCCACCTCCCTGTGGACAAATCACAGCGATGTCGTTTCAGCGCCGACCATAGTCGGCTGCGGACCGCACGCGCGCATGGCGCCGTGGAGCTGCGGTGCGCTGCGGAACCGCGGCGCGCTGGGGGGTGCGGAGGCGGGTCCCGCCTCCTAGAGACTCCTAGAGATACGTGCCGGGCCGCTCCTCGGCCGGTCGCTGCTCGTCGGCACCCCGGAACGGCGGCAACTGGCCCCGCATATCCGCCAGCTGCCTCCGGGCGAGCACCTGCTGGGCGTACAGCGTCGCCTGGATGCCCTGGATGAGCCCCTCCATCCAGCCCACCAGCTGCGCCTTGGCGATGCGCAGTTCCGCCTCCGTGGGCACCTCGGCGTCGGGGAAGGGCTGTGCCAGGCGCTCCAACTCCTCCCGCAGGTCCGCCGAGACGGCCGAGCCCAGCTCCTGCAGCGAGATCTCGTAGATCTCCCGCAGCCGGTCGCGGCTGCGCTCGTCGAGCGGCGCCTCGCGAACCTCCTCGAGCAGGCCGCGCAGCATGGCCCCGACGCGCATCACCTTGGCCGGTTGCTCGATGGCGTCGCCCTGCGGTTCGGTGGCATCCTCGGGCGCCACGATCTCGGCGCGCTCCGGCTCGGTCGGACTGTGCTCGCTGTCGGAGGTCATGCTTGCCGGCTCCGGGCTCGGGACAGGTCGGGTGCTGTGACGCTAGCGGCCCGGCGGCGCCTCCGGCGGCCGGCGATCGCCTTCCGGTGAGCCGGTACGCTCGCAGGCGTGAAGGTCTCCACGCGGGCGGACTACGCCAGCCGGGCGCTGCTCTCGCTCACCCTGCACGAGGCCGGCGCACCGCAGTCGGCTCGCGACATCGCCGACCGCACCGGACTCCCCCAGCCGTACCTGGAGCAGATCCTGCTGGCACTCAAGGGCGCCGGCCTGGTGCTGTCCAAGCGCGGCGTCGGCGGCGGCTACCGGCTGGCACGCCCGCCCGACCAGATCTACCTGAGCGAGATCGTGAGTGCCGTGGAGGCGCCGATCGTGGCCGACGACTTCGGCGAGCCGCACAAGGACGGGGCCTGCGACCACGAGGGGCAGTGCGTGCTGCTGGCGGTGTGGGCCGCGGTGGGAACCGAGATGCGGCGACTGCTGTCCTCGTTCAGCCTCGCCGACATCGCCGCCATTGCCGGCGGCACCGCGCCCTGGCCCGACGCGGCCCCCGCCGCTCCGGCCACCGAACCGCGCTAGGACAGGGCAGCCAGAACGGCTTCGAGGTCGGCGGGCAGGGCCGACTCGAAAAGCATCTCCCGGCCGCCGGTGGGGTGGTCGAATCCCAGCAGGGCGGCGTGGAGGGCCGGGCGGTCGAGCCGCAGCGCCGCCTTCGCCGCCGGACCACCTACGGCCGAGCCTCCTACCGTCGGGCTTCCTACCTTCGGGACCGTCCCGTAGACCTCGTCGCCGAGCAGGGGATGGCCGATCGCCGCCAGGTGCACCCGGATCTGGTGGGTTCTCCCCGTCTCCAGCCGGCACCGCAGATGCGTCACCGGGGCCGGCGAACCGTAGCGGCGGCGCACCTCGTAGCGCGTCCGAGCCGGGCGCCCGCGCTCGGTCACCGCCATCTGCGCGGGTCGGCGGCCCGAGCGGCCGACCGGGGCGGGCAAACGGCCCCGGTCGTCGCCCACGGTGCCCCCGCAGGCGGCCGCGTAGCGGCGCCGCCGGTCACGTATTCACAACAGACGCAGCCGAC
>VXXM01000057.1 GCA_009835395.1 Acidimicrobiia bacterium | reverse complement strand
CGGGGAGACTGGGGACGGGGCGGGTGACGCCGGAGAGGTGCGGGTGGAGGTCCGCCGCGTCTCGGGTGCGCCGCTGTGGGGCCGCGCACTGCACGAGGTGGACCTGACGATCCGCCGCGGCGAGGTACTCGGCGTCGCGGGCGTGGAGGGCAACGGCCAGCGGGAATTGTCCGCCCTGCTCGCCGGCTCGTGGTCGCCCGGCAGCGGTTCGGTCCTGCTGGACGGCAGGCCGCTGGCGGACTACCCGCCGCCGGAGCGCTCCAAGCTCGTCGGAGACGTGCCCGACGACCACTTCCTCGCCACCTGCGGCGAACTCTCGGTCTGGGAGAACCTGGCACTGGGGACCTTCGCCTGGCAGGAGGCACCGACGCCTGGCCGCAAGGCGCTCCGGCGTCGCTCGGCCGCCGACCTGGTGAGCGAGTTCGATATCCGGACTGCCGGGGTGGGTGCCGCGGTTCGCCAGCTGTCCGGCGGCAACCGCCGCCGCGTCATCCTCGCCCGGGAGTTGAGCAAGCATCCGGCGCTGCTGGTCGCCACCTATCCCACTCGGGGCCTCGACGTCCGGTCCGCGGAGCAGGTCCGAGCCTGGGTGCGCCGTCTCGCCGAGGGGGGGAGTTCGGTGGTGTACATGAGCACCGAACTGGAGGAGATCATCGAGGTCAGCGACCGCGTGGCTGTCATGGTCCGGGGGCGCATCACGGGCGTGCTCAGCGAGGCGATCACCATCGGCGGCATCGGCAATCTGATGCTCCAGGAACGATGAGCCTCCGAGCGGGCGGCCGGCTGCGCCGCGACGCGCCGTCATTCCGGCGGAGGCCGGAATCCAGGGTGACATGAGCGCCGGATCCCGCGGCCGGCTGCGCGTGCCGGAGACGGTCATCCCCGTCCTGGCGATTCTGGTCTCGCTCGTGGTGCTGGCGCCGCTGGTGCAGATCGGCGGCGCCGGATTCGCCGAGGGCTACAGGGAGCTCTTCAAGGCGTCGTTCGGGTCGATGGTCGGGGTGGGTTCGTGGCTCACCTCCTCGCTCCCGCTGGTGCTCGTCGGCCTGGGTGTGGCCCTGCCCTACCGGGCCGGCCTGTTCAACGTGGGAGGCGAGGGCCAGCTGCTGACAGGGGCCCTCGTCGGGGTCTACATCGGGACGGCCTTCGGCGGCGGACCGGGTGCGTTCCTGCTGCCACTGGTGGCGGCGTTCGGATCGGCCGGCGCCCTCGGGGCCGTGGCCGGTTGGCTGAAGGCCCGCGGCATGCACGAGATCGTCACGACGATCATGTTCAACTTCATCGCGTTCTTCTCCCTCACGTTCCTGCTGCGCGGCGGGTTGAAGGACCCCGACCTCCCGTATGCGGCCAGCAGGGCCGTGTCCGACGGGTTCCGGCTGGGCCGCTTCGCCGGTGATGACATCCCCTACGGCATCTTCATCGCCATCGTCGTCGTGCTGGCCACGACCTACTTCGTGGACTACACGCGTTTGGGATGGCGGCTGGGTGTGCTGGGCCAGAGCGACGCCGTGGCGGTCCGCCAGGGGATCAATCTGGCGCGCAGCCGGACGGTGGCCATGGCTCTGGGCGGCGGGCTGGCCGGGCTGGGCGGGGTCGTCGAGCTGCTCGGCAACCAGTACCGCATCGGCGCCCACTTCTCGCCGGGCTGGGGATTCACCGCCGTCGCCGTGGCGCTGCTGGCGCGCGGCAAGATGCTGCCCGTGGTGCCCTTCGCCCTCTACTTCGGGTTCCTGCAGAACGGCGAGGTCCGGCTCCAGGCGATCCTGGGCCTGCCCGGCAACCTGGTGCTGATACTCGTCGCCGCTCCGGTGATCATCGTGGCGGCGGTCTACGGATTCCGGGCGTATCGCCGGACGGTCATGGTGGGTACCTGATGGGGAGGAGGTCGGCGTGAGCGGGAACGGCAGGGAAGGTCCGGGGAACGCCGACAGGGTGGTGGCGGTCGCGGTCGACATCGGCGGGACCTTCACCGACCTGGTGGCGGTCGGCGACGACGGCGAGATCATCCTGGCCAAGCAGCCGTCGGTGCCGGCGAACTTCCTGCAGGGCGTGGACGAGGCGCTGGGGGATCTGGGCGCGGCCGCGATCGTCGACTTCCGTCACGGCACCACGGTGGGCACCAACGCCATCATCCAGCGCAAGGGCGCCCGCATCGGTCTCATCACCACCCGGGGGTTCCGGGACATCCTTCATGCGGCCCGGGCGAGCCGCATGGACCTGTACGACTCGATCTGGGATCCGCCTCCGCCGCTGGTGGCCCGCCGCGACATCCTGACCGTCACCGAGCGGCTGGACTACCTGGGGCGCACGGTCACGCCGCTGGACGCCGGCGAGGTCCGCGAGGCGATCGGCGTCCTGCGGGACCGCGGCGTGGAGGCCGTGGCGGTCTGCTTCCTGAACTCGTTCGTGAACCCGGCCCACGAGTTGCAGGCCCTGGAGATCATCGCCGGCGAGGCGCCGGAGATGTTCGCCTGCGCCAGCAGCAAGGTGGTGCCGGAGATCCGCGAGTTCGAACGCATGAGCACCACGGTCGTCAACGCCTATCTCGGTCCCCCGATGGCGACCTACCTGCAGGGGCTGGACGACCTGCTGGCATCCCACGACTATGAGGGGGACGTCCTGATTACGCACTCCGGCGGCGGGCTGATGACGTCGCGGGCGGCGACGCGCATCCCCGCACGCGTCTGCCAGTCGGGTCCCGCAGCGGGTGTCATGGGCGGTCTGGCGGTCGCCAAGCGGGTCGGGTTCGACAACGTGATCACCCTCGACATGGGCGGGACGAGCGCCGACATCTCGGTGATCGTGGACGGGGCGCCGATGTTCCGCTCGGAGTGGCACGCCCAGTTCAACGTGCCGATCATCTTCCCCGCCATCGATCTCGTCACCATCGGCGCCGGCGGCGGCACGATCGCCTGGGTGGACCCCAGCGGCACGCCCCACAGCGGCCCCCAGAGCGCCGGCGCCGACCCTGGCCCGGCCTGCTACGAGCGGGGTGGCACCGAGCCCACCAACACCGACGCCAACGTGGTGCTCGGACGGTTGCGGCCCCAGGCCTTCACCGGCCGCCGCAGCGACATCACCCTCGGTGCCGCGGCGGCACACGAGGCGATCGAGCGCAGGATCGCCCCGGTGCTGGACTGCTCGGTCACCGACGCAGCCGCCGGCATCATCAGGCTCTCGAACGCCTCGATGCTGAACGCCGTGCGACTCATGACGGTCGAGCGCGGCTACGACCCCCGCGACTTCTCGCTCGTGGCCTTCGGCGGGGCGGGACCGCTGCACGCCGCCGACCTGGCTCGCGAACTGCGGATCCCCACGGTGGTGATCCCGACCTATCCCGGGCTGGTGTCGGCGATGGGCGCGCTGCAGGTCATGCTTCGCCACGACCTCGTCCGGCCCGTGTTCCAGCTGCATTCCAGCGTCAGTCGCTCGGTCCTGGAGGCCGCGCGGGCCGAGTTGCTTGCCGAGATCGACGAGTTGCGGGCCAGCGAGACGATGACGACCGACTGGAAGGTGAACTGGCGGGCCGACATGCGCTACTACGGCCAGATCTCGGGGTACCTGACGCTGGATCTGCCGCACGGCATCGACTACCTGTTCGGCCGCGACAGCCTGGAGCGGTTCCAGCTGGAGCACCAGCGGGAGTTCGGCTACGTGCTCACCGAGGATGTGACCGACGTCGAGATCGTGAACCTGCGGGCGGTGCTCGTCGGGGACGTGGACCCGGTGAGCCTGCCGGCGCGCCCCGCGGGCACGCCGTCGCCGCCCGAGTCGGGCGAGGCGTACTTCTTCGAGTCGGGCGGGGTCGTCCCGACGGCCTTCGTCCAGCGCGAGGGCCTGTCACCCGGCGATGTCGTGGCCGGCCCGGCGATCATCGAAGAGTGGGACTCCACCACCGTGGTTCCCCCAGGGGTCGTGGCCCGGGTCGCCCCGCACGGCGAGTTGGTGATGGAGATTGGAGAGAGCCGATGAGTCGGGTAGCCGACGGCAAGAACATCGATCCGATCACCGTGGAGGTGCTCTCCAGCGCCTTCCGGGCGATTTGCGACGAGGCCAGCGCCCTGCTGGCGAAGGGGGCCTACGGGGCCACGATCAGCGAGGGCCACGACCACTCGGGCTCCCTGCTGACGCGCGAGGGCCGTCTCGTGGCGCACGGCCGGCGAGACCAGGCGGCCCACCTGGGCACCTTCGAGGAGTCCATCCGGACGACCATCGAGCACGCCGGCGGGTTCCGCGAGGGAGATGTCTTCGTCTTCAACGATCCCTACCACGGGGGGACCCACCAGCCCGACGTCAAGGTCATCCGTCCCGTGTTCGTGGACGGATCCCTCTTCGCCTTCACGATCTCCTGCGGCCATTGGGCCGATGTCGGCGGTCCCATCCCCGGGTCGTTCAATCCCCTGGCCAGGGAGTGTTTCGCCGAGGGCCTGCGCATCCCGCCCATGCTGCTGGTGGACCAGGGCCGCCCGGTGCGCTCCACGTTCGAGATCATCAAGGCGAACGTGCGGGTGCCCGACGAGAGGATGGCCGATCTGCACGCCCAGCAGCGCGCCGCCGAACTGATGGAGCGGCGCCTGCTGGAGTACGTGGCGCAGTTCGGCGCGGATGTCGTCGAGCACACCATGTACGCGCTCATGGACCGCAGCGAGGTGCTGTTGCGAGAGGGCATCCGGGAACTGCCCGACGGGACCTACGAGTTCGAGGACTTCGGCGACTGCGATGTGCTGCATCCCGACAAGCCGCGCATCCGCGTCCACGTCAGCATGACCATCTACGGCGACCAGGTCAGCTTCGACTTCAGCAAGTCGGATCCGGCGCCCATCTCGCCGTTCGGTTTCGCCCGCCCGGCGCTGCTGTCATCGGTCTACGACGGCACGATGCACTGCTTCCCCCACCTGGTGCCGTTGAACCACGGCATCACGCGATCCATCGAGGTGGTGTCGGTGCCCGGCTCGTGCGTCGACGTGCTGCCGCCCACGCCGGTGCTGGGGTTCGCCTCGGGTGCCTACGAGAAGGTCGCCGCGGCGGTCATGGCGTGCTGGGCGCAGGCCTTCGCCACCGTCGACCCGACGCGGATGCACGCGGCGACGGTGAATCTGGCCAACCTGGCGCTCAGCGGCGACCACCCCGAGACGGGGGTGCCGTTCGTCTCGTACCTGTGGAACGAGGGCGGGCAGGGGGCGCGCAGCTACAAGGACGGCAACAGCTTTCAGTTGATGATCTTCATCGGCGGTGCGACCAACCAGCCGATCGAGGTTCTGGAGAGGCTCAACGCCATCCGGGCGCTGTCGTGCGAGGCGGTGGGGGCCTCCGCCGGCCACGGCACCTACCGCGGCGGGTTCGGCATCGACCGTTCCTTCGAGGCGACCGGCGACATGATCCTCACGATGCACGGGGATCGGGCGGAGGTGACGCCTTTCGGCCTCGCGGGTGGCTGCAACGGCGGGGGCAACGTGCTGGTGCTGAATCCCGGCACCGAGTCCGAGAGGTGGCTGGGGATGCACGCGGTGGGCGAGCACATCCGCAAGGGAGATGTGCTGCGCTACAGCTCCAACGGCGGCGGCGGCTTCGGCCCACCTCGCGAGCGAGCGCCTGAAGCAGTGGCTCGCGACGTGACGGAGGGGTACTTCAGTGCCGGCCTGGCTGCGGAGATCTACGGCGTGGCGCTGACCGAGACCGAGTCCGGCTATGCGGTCGACAAGGAGGCCACGGCCGAGTTGCGTGCGAACGGCATGGACGACCTGCCCGAGGGTTACGGTCCGGGAGAAGTGCACCCGATGGGTCGCAACGTGGTTCCGCGCACGGCCTGAGCCGGCGGAGCGACCCTTCCGATCGTCATTCCGGCGCAGGCCGGAATCCAGGGTTCAGCGGTTCCGGCTCTTCCAGCCTTCGACTGGTGTGGGCTCCGAAGGCCCCGCCTCCGAGGGCGCCTCGTTGCCAGCGGTCGGGGGTGAGTATCAGGGCGCGGGGGTAGTCCTCGAACAGCCAGCGAGCGAAGTTGCGGCGCGTCCAGGGCGTCGCCCCGGAGATTCCCACCGCCATGTTGCAGCCTGCGGCGCTTCGCAGGGCCCGTCCCAGGACGCGGGTGAAGTGGAAGTCCCGCTGCAGGTGGCGCGCCACGCCGGACCGGTAGAGCCCGCGGGCCGCCGCGTCGTCGTGCGGGCCCGCTGCGGTCAGCGCCTCTGCGGCCAGCAGCCCGCTCAGCAGCGCCTGGCCGATGCCCTCGCCGGTCATGGGATCGCCCACCCCGGCCGCGTCGCCACAGAAGAGCACCCGCTCGCCGGCCAGGGGCAGGTCGCCCAGGCGTGTCGGGATCGGCCAGGCCCGGGGCCGGTCCGCCGGGGTTGCGTCCGGGCCCAGGACGGCGGCGATGTGCGGGCGGCTCCGCAACTCGTTCCACAGCCGGGCCAGGCTGCCGGTGCGGTGTGTGGCCCGCGACACGCCGAAGCCCACGTTGGCGGCGCCGCCGGGCAGCGGGAACGACCACACGTAGCCCGGCAGGATCTCCGGCTCGAACCACACCCGCAGCGCCGCGGCGGCCTGCGGGTCCACGTCGGAGTAGTACTGCCGGAAGGCGCACCAGTCACCCCGGTAGGCCGGCAGCGACAGCCCCAGCATGCGGCGCACCGGGGACCACATGCCGTCGGCGGCGATCGCGTAGCGGGCATGGAGCGCGCCGACCCCGGCCACCTTCAGCACCACCCGGTCGGCGTCGACGGTCACGCCCTCGCAGGCACGGCCGTCGAGCACCTCGGCGCCGGCCTGCCGGGCCAGGCCCACGAGCGCGGCGTCGAGATCGCTGCGCCGGGCGGTGGCGGCGTACTGGCCGGGCCGGCTGAACGGGTAGGCCACCTCCAGGCCCGAGGGGGCGCGGATCACCAGGCTCGGCGCCGCCTGCCAGGAAGACACCGCTGACGGGTCCAGCCCGAGGTGCTCCAGCAGCCGTAACGCCCCGGTGGTGAGCCCGTCGCCGCAGTACTTGTCGCGCGGGAACGATGTGCGGTCCACCACCACGACCTGCCGGCCGGCGCGGGCCAGCCCGATGGCGGCGGCGGCACCGGCCGGTCCGGCCCCCACGACGGCGACATCAGCGACGAGCGGCTTCATGCGCCGTCGATGGGCTGAGCCTCGGTCTCCGCCTCGGCGTCGGCGGGGCCCTGGTCGGGTTCGGTCACGGTGGAGTCCCCGGAGGTGTCCCCGGCGGGTGGCGCCTCGCTGTCCGCGGGCCCTCCGGGGATGTCCTCGGACCCGCGGGGGATGTCCTCGGGACGGGCGCAACTGCCCGGTGAGGCCTCGGCGTCCTCGGGCCCGCACAGCGGGATGCACACCGGCTCCTCCTCGCCCTCCGGGATGCCCTCGGCCTGGGGTACCGCGCCGCACACGGGCACGCAGGCGGTCCCGGCGCCGGTTGTCTCGCCGGTGACTGTGCTGTCGGTGCCGGCACCCTCGCCGCCGGGCTCGGGCACCGGGCACAGCGCCCGGCAGGACTCCACCCAGCCGTCGTTGTCGGTGTCCACGGCCCCCTCGCCGGGGGCGCAGTCCGGCGGAGGCACGAAGGGCTCGCCCTGGCAGTTCAGCCCCTCGGCGGGCTGGTAGAGCGCTGTGACGACGTCCGTCGTGGAGCTGCCGTCGGCGAAGGTGCGGGTGCGCTCGGTGAAGACCTCCGTGCACTGGTCCTCGGGCTCCTCCCACTGGTCGCTCTGCGTGACGGTCATGTGGAGGGTGCTGTAGATCTGCACCGTGACCGAGTCCTCGGTGCTCGTCGGCCACAGCAGCATCGAGTAGGGCGTCTTGTTGATGAGCTGCAGGTCGGGGTGCGGGTAGGAGATCGTGGCCTCACGCCCGTACGGGTAGCGGCTGATGTAGATGGAGTGCGCCTGGTACTCGCCGAAGTCCAGGCCCGCGAAGAAGGCCGCGTTGAAAATCGTGGTGGCGAACTGCGACACCCCGCCGCCCACGTCCTCCTGGAACTTGCCCAGGTAGATCACCCCGGCGGGTACGAAACCCTTCGCCTCGGTGCGGCGCCCCACGTAGTCGTTCACCGACCACGTCTCCCCGGGCTCGATGATCGCCCCCTGCACCAACTCGGCGATGCGGCGGATGTTGTTCACCCGGTCCTGGCCGGGTGTGAAGTAGGTGGTGAACTTGCCGACGAGCTCGCGGATGCCGGTCTCGGCGATCAGGTCGCCCTCGCTGCCCGGAACGTCGGTGAGGTGCAGCGCGATCTCGTGCTGGCCGGCGAGCAGGGCGGTCAGGGCCGTCTCGCCGGCGTTCGGCGCGCAGCAGCGGCGGCCCGGCCGGGCGTCCACCGCCACCGGCACCCCGTCGACGATGTCGAACCTGCCGGGGTCGCCGGGCACGGCCGTATTCGCCAGGCGGGTCTCGATCACCTCGGTCACGTAGGCGGTGTCGAGGCCGATGGCCGGCGGGTTGCCGGGGGTCACGCTGAGCCAGGTGCGCACCTCGGCGGGCAGGAAGTCCCGGATCGTGTCCTCGACGTAGACGGTGAGACCCCGCGCCGTGTAGGAGTTGACGTAGTCGGCCGTCGCCTGCAGGTCGAAGGCGGTGACCGGCGGGGGGAACGAGGAGGGCTCCACCACGATCACGTCCGGCAGGGCGCGCTCGGCCGCTGTCCGCCGCACCGCCGCCCGGATGTCCTCGCGCGTCACCTGCAGGCCCGTGACGCCCGGCTCGACCACGTAGGCGCCGTCGCGCAACTCCAGGCGGGCCGGCGCGGCCTCCCGGACGAGGACGGGCTGGATCCCCTCGATGAACTGGTGCGCCACGACCTCGTCCCAGGTCACGATGGCACGCAGGTTGTTCTCGCCGAAGAACGAGGACGCCCAGGCGATGGGCGAGGCGCCCCTCTGCCCGGCGGCCAGAGCGGCGGCGACGTTGGCCTCCACGTCGAGGGCGAACCCCAGCTGACCGGCGGTCGCCGCCACGGTGCCGGCGGGAGTGAGCAGCGGCAGGGAGCGGTTGGCGTACTCCGTCGACAGCTCCTGGACCGCGCTGCGGATCTCCTTTTCGGAGAGCCCGCCCACGTCGACACCCTCGATGGAAGTGTTCCGATCCGAGTTGCCCGAGCGCACCACCATGTCGGCGATGTACACCCCCAGGAAGCCCATCACCAGCGCACCGACGAGAATCGCGAGGATCCGCCAGTAGCGCGGACGTCGGGGTTCGTAGCCGCCCGGAGGCCCGTCGTAGGGGTGCGGCATCTCAGGTGTGGCTATGCCCTCAGGGTACCGGTGCCCGCCACGTTCAAAGGGACGGGGAATCTCTTGTGCGGGCCGCCGATTCCTGTCACCTGCTTGCCGGATCCGGCCAGGAGACCGGCCGGGGCGGCTAGAAGAGTCTCAGGTCGTCGGGCCGGGCGCCGCGGAGCGTGCTGTAGTCCACCACCTTGCAGCGGATGCCCTTCGTGTCGGCGAGCACCCGTGCTTGCGGCTTGATCTCCTCGGCCACGAGCAAACCCTGCACGGGATGCAGCGCCGGGTCGGCGTTCAGGAAGTCCAGGTAGCGGTCGAGCTGCTCCACGCCGGCGATCTCGCCGCGCCGCTTCACCTCCACGGCGACCGCGGCGCCGTCCGCGTCGCGGCACAGCAGGTCGACCGGCCCGATGGCGGTGGGGTACTCGCGGCGCACCAGCCGGTAGCCCTCCTCCAGCACCGACGGATCGGCTGCCAGCAGTTCCTGCAGGTGTGCCTCCACGCCGTCCTTGCGCAGACCGGGGTCGCTGCCGAGGTCGTGGGACACGTCGGAGAGGACCTCGGCGATGTTGATGACCAGCTTCTCGCCCTTGGGGTTGGTGACCGTCCAGCACTCGGGTTCCTCGCTGAGGGTGTTGGGCGGGTTCATCCAGTTGAGCGGCTTGTAGGCGCCGCCGTCGGCGTGGACCGCGATGCTGCCGTCGGCCTTGATCATGATGAGGCGCACCGCCTCGGCCAGGTGCGCGGCAAGCCGCCCCTCGTAGTCCACGGTGCAGCGGGCGACGACGATGCGCACGGCTGGGCTCAGCTCGCCGGTGTTGCGACGGCGGCGGCCGCGGCGAGGGCCGCCGCGGCGAGTTCGGGGTGGCAGATCAGCAGGTCGGGGAGTTCGACGTCGGGCCGGTTGTAGCGCAGCGCCCGGCCGTCGAGACGGGAGGCGTGCAGGCCGCAGGCGAGCGCCACGGCGACCGGGGCCGCCGAGTCCCACTCCGACTGGCCTCCTGAGTGCACGTAGGCGTCCACCTCGCCGCGGATCACCGCCGCCGTCTTGGCCCCGACCGAGCCGAGCGCCACCAACTCGGCGTCGAGCGCCGCGGCGACGCCCCGGGCGTCGGGGCCGGGGCGGCTCCGGCTGGCGATCACCCGCCGGGGCCTGCCGGCCATCTCGGCGACCGGCGGCAGGGGCGGGGGATCGGCGGTGCTCAACGTGACTCCCTCGCCGGGGAGCGCCACGGCACCGGCAACCGGTGTCCCGTCGACGGCGAGCGCCACGTGGACACCCCAGTCGCTGCGTCCCTCCTCGCCGTACTGGCGGGTGCCGTCGAGGGGGTCGATGATCCAGACCCTCTGGGCGTGCAGGCGGCGCAGGTCGTCGGGGGCCTCCTCGGACAGCACGGCGTCGCCGGGCCGGGCCTCGGCGAGCGCGCCCGCCAGGAACTCCTGGGCGAGCCGGTCGCCGGTGCGGCGCAACTCGTCGTCGGCCGGCTCGGCGGTGTCGAACCGGTGCTTGCGCCGCAGCTCCACGAGCAGGGCACCCGTCTGCGTCGCCAGGTCGGCCGCCAACCGGTGGTCGGCGTCGGTGGCCTGTGCACGATCCGCGCCGGCGGTGGCGTCGCTGGACACGGGCTCACCCTAATGAGGCGACGCTGATCCGGGAGGCTGGCCGGCCGGGCTCAGCGGCGGCGGTTGGCCCGGGCCACTGCGGCGCTGTGGGCGGCCTGCTCCAGCCGGTCCTCGAGCGGCTCGAGGTCGAAGCTGCGGCCATAGCGGTGCTCGAGGGCCCAGCCCAGCAGCAGGTCGGCCAGCCAGGGGTTCTTCGGCAGCAGCGGCCCGTGCAGGTAGGTGCCCACGGTGCGGTTCGCCACCGCGCCCTCGGTCCGGTCGCGGCCGTTGTTGCCGTGGCCCTCGACCACCCGGCCGAGCGCCTTGGCGCCGCCGCCCAGGGTGGTGCGCCCGGCGTGGTTCTCGTAGCCGACCAGGCGGCCCGGCGCCGGCCTGAGGTCCGAGGTGAGCACGATGTCGCCGATCAGCCGGTCTGCGCCCGCTGTGGTCTCGATGTCCAGGACGCCGAGCCCCTCGACCGTCGCGCCGGCGGCGGTGCGGTAGCGGTGCCCGGCCAGTTGGTAACCCCCGCATACGAACAGTCCCACGGCGCCGCCGCCCAGCAGGGCGTGCAGGTCGGTGGCCTTGGTGGCGATCAGGTCGGCGGCCACGTTCAGCTGGTCCCGGTCCTGGCCGCCGCCGAGGTACACCAGGTCCGCCCCGCCGCCGGGCGCCGGCTCGCCGGGCCTGCCCTCTCGCAGTTCCAGGTCCAGTCCGCGCCGGCGCAGCCGCCCCCTCAGCACGGCGATGTTGCCCCGGTCGGCGTAGATGTTCATCTCCCGCGGGTACAGGTGCCAGAGCCGCACGGTGGGCGTGCTCATGGCTGGCTCCTGGGCGCGCCGGGCGCGCCGGGTGCGCCCAGCGTCGCAGGCCGGCGACGGCGCACGGACGGTTTGCTCATGTCTCCTGCCAGAAGTCGTGGGTGGCGCCGCGGCGCACCAGTTCGGCGCGCAGGTCCAGCAGGGCGGTGTAGGTCGGCAGCGCGTACAGCACGCCGCCGGGCGGGGTGGCGGCCACGGCGCTGTCGAGTGCGTCGGGCAGGCTCTCCCGCACCTGGAAGCGCGCCGGGTCCAGCCCGCCGTAGGAGAACCGCAGGGCCAGTTCCCAGCAGCGGTCGCCGGCCAGGGTCACGCTGCCGATGCGATCCCACAGGGGCTCGTAGTCCACGTCCCAGATCCACGACGGGTCGCGCCCGTCGGCGGTGCGGTCGTTGAGCACCACCAGCAGGTTCAGCGGAGCGGGCTCGGCCAGCAGGCAGCGGATGTTCTCGTTGGCGCCCGTGGGGTTCTTGGCCAGCAGCAGACGCAGTGTGCGCCCGTCGAGGCTCACCTGCTCGGCCCGCCCGAACGCTGCCTGCACCCCGGCGATGCCTTCCCCGATGGCCTCGGCGGGTACGTCGAGGGCGGCCGCCGTCGCGATCGCCGCGGTCACGTTGTAGGCGTTGTGCAGGCCTCCCAGCCCGGCGACCACTTCGAGATCGGCGCCGCCGGGCCCGTTCATCCCGGCGATCGTGAGCTCCAGGTGGTCGAGGCCGTCGAGCCGCACGCGACGGGCGCTGATGTGGGGTTCGGGTCGCCGCAGCCCGCAGCCGTCGCAGCGCCAGTGCCCCAGATGCCCCACGGTCACCAGGTCGTGGCTCAACGGCCCGCCGCAGCTGCCGCAGCGCACCGTGTCGGCGGCATGAGGAAGCTCGCGGCGCCCGACAGCGGGGTCATCGATCCCGAACAACACCACATTCAGGTCCGCGCCGATGTGTGCCAGCGCCGGGTCGTCGGCGTTCAACACCAGGGTGGTGGCCGGACCCAGACTGTGGCTGCGGGCCAGATCGCTCCAGCGCTCGGTGATGGCCTCCAGCTCGCCGTAGCGATCGAGCTGATCCCGGAAGAGGTTCATGAGCACGACGGCCCGCGGCTGCAGCGCGCCGGCGATCTCGCTCAGCGCCGCCTCGTCCACCTCGAAGACGCCGATCCCGCCGCAGCCGGTCGTCTCGCCATGTCCGCGTCCGCGCCCGCGGCGCCTCGCGCGCCCGGTGGCGCGCCTGCTGCGCTTCCGGGCCAGCAGCGCCGCCGTCACCCCGCTCGCCAGGTTGGCGCCGGCGGCGTTGGCGGTGACGTCGCGACCGTCGGCGCGCAGGCAGGCGCTCAGCAGGCGGGCGGTGGTGGTCTTGCCGTTGGTGGCCGAGATGTACACGGCGCCGCCGCCGAGGCCGCCCCCGAGCCGGCGGAGCGCACCCGGGTCCAGCCTGTTCAGCACCATGCCCGGCAGGCTGGTGCCCCCGCCGCGCCCGGTGGCCCGGGACAGGGCGCCGGCCGAGGCGGCGATCATCTCGGCGAGGCGACCCACGCACCGCATCGTACCGAGGCCCGGCGATGCCCTCGACTGCCTCCACTACTCTGGGGCGATGACCACGGCGACGGTCATCGGGCCGCCCGACCTTGCCTCCGGCAGCCTGCCGGACGGCGACGAGGCTGTCGAGGCGGCCCTGCACCCGCCGTCGTTCACCACCGACCCGTACCCGGTCTACGACCGGCTGCGGGCCGAGGCGCCCGTCTACTGGAGCCCCTACTTCGGGCAGTGGCTCGTCGCCCGGGGCGAACTGGTGGTCGAGGTGGCCCGCCAGTGGGAGATCTTCTCCAGCGTCGGCTGGGACAGCTTCTTCCTGAGCCAACTGCCCGACGACCTGCGCCCGCAGATTCCCACCGTCATCGACCACTTCAGCACCGTGAACATCTCCACGCAGGATCCCCCGGTGCACACGCGCCTGCGCCGGCTGCTGTCGAAGGCGTTCACGCCGCGGCGCATCGCCACCCTGGAGGACAAGGTGCGCGCCCGCGCCGAGCGCCTGCTGGACGAGGTCGCTCCAGCGGGCAGCGACGGCGAGGGTGGTGAGGCGGGCGAAAACGGTGCAGGTCCCGGCGACGAGGTGCACTTCGACCTCATCGCCACTCTCGCCTACCCGCTGCCGGTGGCGGTGATCGGCGAGCTCTACGGCGTCGGCGACAGCGACCACGCCGACCTCAAGCGCTGGTCCAAGGCGGTCGTGGCCTACACGGGGTCCTCGGTCGCCCATCCCCACCTGGCCAGGGAACTCGACGTGGCCCTGGCGGAGTTCCGGGCCTACCTCCACGGGCTGGTCGCCGAGCGTCGTCGCCGGCCCCGGGACGACCTGCTGAGCGACCTGGTGGAAGCGGTCGACGAGGGCGAGAGGCTCGCCGAGGACGAGCTGGTGGCGACGTCCATCAACCTGCTCTTCGCCGGCCACGAGACCACCACGAACCTCATCGGCAACGGCACCCTGTCCCTGCTGCGCCACCCCGACCAGTTGGCCCTGCTGCGCAGCCGGCCGGAACTGCTGCCGGGCGCGATCGAGGAGTTGCTGCGCTTCGACAGCCCGGTGCAGCGGGTGCGCAGGATCACCACCTGCGACATCCTCATCGGCGGCCGCGAGATCCCCAAGGGCACTCCGGTCACGGCCTTCCTCGGCTCTGCCAACCGCGACCCTGAACTCTGGGAGCGTCCCGACGAGTTGGACGTGACCCGCCCAGACGTGTTCCCGATGAGCTTCGGCGGCGGCCCGCACTACTGCATCGGCGCCGCCTTGGCCCGCCTGGAGGGCCGCGTCGCCTTCGAGTTGCTGCTGGACCGCTTCGAGCACTTGGAGCTAGCCGAGGGTTTCCAGAACCGCTGGCACCCCAACGTGGCGTTCCGGGGCCTGGTCGAGTTGCCGCTGCGGGGTGTGCCGGCCGCGTCCTGATATGAGCCAGCGGGTCCGTGGGCCGGGCCGGTGGCCCGGCGGGCCTCTCAGGTCAGCAGCATCTCGATGGCGTCCAGCGAGGCGAAGGCGGCGTTGAGGAGCTGGGTCTGCTCCTGGAGATGGATTTGGCGCGAGCCGGTGGCAGGGCTGGCCGACTCGGGGCGGCTGACGCAGACCAGGCGGGCGCCGTCGAGCGTGCCCGCCAGGCGGTCCCGGGCGAAGTTCCAGGCCCCCATGTTGCGGGGCTCGTCCTGCAGCCACACGATCTCGCCGGCATCAGGACAGCGGGCCAGGATCTCGGCGATCTCGGCGGCCGGCCACGGGTACAGCTGCTCGACGCGCACCACAGCCACGTTGGCCGCAAGAGAGTCCCGCTTGGCGGCGGCCTCGTGGCCCACCTTCCCCGAGCACAGCATCACCCGGTCCACCCGGCTCGGCGGCGCCGGGTCGTCGAGCACGGCCCGGAACGAGCCCTCGGCGAAGTCCCCCAGCGGTGAGCGGGCCGGCCGGGCCCGCAGCAGCGACTTCGGGCTGAACACCACCAGCGGCCGGTCGAGGTCCCACAGGGCCTGGCGCCGCAGCAGGTGGAAGTACTGGGCGGAGGTGGTGGGCTGGGCGAGGGTCATGTTGTCCTCGGCGGCCAGGTTCAGGAACCGCTCGATGCGGGCCGAGGAGTGCTCGGGTCCCTGGCCCTCGAGGCCGTGGGGCAGCAGCAGGACCAGCCCGCTGCCTTGGCGCCACTTGTCCACGGCGGCCACCAGGAACTGGTCGATGATGATCTGCGCCCCGTTGGCGAAGTCCCCGAACTGCGCCTCCCACAGCGTCAGCACCTCCGGGTTGGCCAGCGAGTAGCCGTACTCGAACCCCAGCGCGGCGTACTCCGACAGCAGCGAGTCGTAGATCCACAGGTGGGTGCGGGGGGCGCACAGCGCGGCCAGCGGCGTGTACTCGGTGCCGGTGACGTTGTCCACGAAGGTGCTGTGGCGCTGGGAGAAGGTGCCCCGGCGTGAGTCCTGGCCCGACAGGCGCACCGAGGTGCCGTCGCGCAGGAGGCTGCCGAACGCCAGGGTCTCCGCCAGCGCCCAGTCGGCCTCTGAGTCGGCGAACATCCGGTCACGGGCACCCAGGTGTTTCGCCACCCGGGGATGCACCGAGAAGCCCTCCGGCAGCCGGCTCAGTACCGCGTAGATGTCGCGCAACTCCTCGAGGGGAACGGTGGTGTCGATGTCGGGCAGCGCCCCGGTCGGCGGCTTGGGCGGCAGCGCCATGGACTGCTCCTCGGGCAGCTCGGCCCGGGTGGCGTCCAGCGCCTCGTGCAGCATCGACTCGAAGCCGTCCAGCGCACCGGTTGCGGCCGCCAGGTCGATCTCGTCCTGCAGCACCAGCCGCTCGACGTAGCCCTTGCGCACCGGACGGTGCTCGGCGATCCGGTTGTACATCAGCGGCTGGGTGACGCTGGGGTCGTCGCTCTCGTTGTGGCCGTGGCGGCGGTAGCACCACAGGTCGATCACCACGTCCTTGCCCCAGCGCCGGCGGTACTGGAACGCCAGGCGCCCGGCCCGCACGCAGGCTTCGGGGTCGTCGCCGTTGACGTGGAAGATCGGCGCTTGGACCGTGCGGGCCACGTCGGTGGGGTAGGGGCTGGAGCGGCTTTCCTGAGCCGTCGCCGTGAAGCCGACCTGGTTGTTGATGACCAGGTGGATCGTGCCGCCCACCGCGTAGCCGTCGAGCTGGGACATGTGCAGGGTCTCGGTGACGACGCCCTGGCCGGCGAAGGCGGCGTCACCGTGGAGTACCAGCGGCAGGACCAGTGGCAGATTGCCGGTGCCGGGTTGCCCCCCGGGCGTAGAACCGTCTGCCTCGGAACCGCCTGCCCCGGAACCGCCTGCCGGAGCCTCGTCCGCGGTCTCGTCCGCAGTCTCGTCCGAAGCCCCCGCCGCAGCCTCGACCGCCAGGGTGTCCATGCGCGCTTTGGCCATGCCCACCACCACCGGTCCCACTGCCTCGAGGTGCGAGGGGTTGGCCGCCAGGTCCACCTGGAGCGGGTTGCCGGCGGGGCTGGTGAACTTGCCGCTCATCCCCAGGTGGTACTTCACGTCGCCCGAGCCTTGCACGGCGTCGGGGTCGATGGCGCCCTCGAACTCCCTGAAGAGTTGCCCGTAGGTCTTGCCGACGATGTTGACCAGCACGTTCAGGCGGCCCCGGTGGGCCATGCCGATGATCGCCGAATGCAGGCGGTCGTCGGCGGCCTCGGCGAGGATGGCGTCGATGGTGGGGATGACGCTCTCGGCGCCCTCGAGGCCGAAGCGCTTCTGGCCCACGTAGCGGGTGCCGAGGAACGTCTCGAGGGCCTCGGCGGCGTTCAGCCGGTCGAGGATGCGCAGCTTCTCGTGACCGCTGAGGGCCGGCTGGGGGCTCTCGACGTGGTCGCGGATCCAGCGCTTCTCCTCCGGATCCAGGATGTGGGTGTAGTCGACGCCGAGGGTGCGGCAGTAGGCGTCGCGCAGCAGGCCCAGGATCTCCCGGAGCGGCAGGCGGTCGCGGCCCCCGGCGGCGGCTGCGAGGCCGTTGGATTCGCTCACCTCGAACTCCCGGTCGAGGTCCCAGATGGTGAGCCCGTGGCCGGCGGGGTCGAGGTCCTGGTGCAGTTCGGGTTCGTTCAGCGCCAGGGGGTCCAGGTCGGCGATGAGGTGCCCCCGGTCGCGGTGTGCGGCGACGAGGGCGTCCACCTGCGACTGCTTGGTGCTCATCGCCGTCGCCGTGTCGGAGCCCATGACGTCCCGGTGCCACTCGACCTCCTTGTAGGGCACGCCGAGGTCCCTGAAGATGTCGTGGTAGAAGTCGTGCCCGCCGACGAGCAGATCGTGGACCGTGGTCAGGAAGTCGCCCGACTGGGCGCCCTGGATGATGCGGTGGTCGTAGGTGGACGACAGCACGACGACCTTGGAGATCCCCCAGTCGGCGAGCGTGTGGGGGTCGGCGCCCTGGAACGCCGCCGGGTAGTCGATGGCCCCCACGCCCACGATGAGTCCCTGGCCGGTCATGAGCCGCGGCACCGACCAGCGGGTTCCCAGCATCCCCGGGTTGGTGAGCGTGACGGTGGTGCCGGCGAAGTCGTCGGCGCTGAGGCGGTTGGCGCGGGTGCGCATCACCAACTCGTCGTAGGCGTCGACGAACTGCCGGAACCCCATCTCCTCGGCGTGGCGCAGGCACGGCACGAGCAGCGTGCGGGTGCCGTCGGAGCGCTCGTGGTCGACGGCGAGCCCCAGGCCGACGTGCGGGTGGCGCACGATCCGGGGCGTCCCGTCGGCGCCCGAGGCGAAGGCGGCGTTCATGTCGGGGGTGTGGTCGGCCACGGCGCGCACGATCGCGTAGGCGATGAGGTGGGTGTAGCTGACCTTGCCACCCCTCGTGCGGCGCAGGTGGCCGTTGATGACCAGGCGGTTGACGTCGAGCAGCTTGGCGGGGATCTCCCGGTAGCTGGTGGCCACCGGCACCGCCAGGCTGGCCTCCATGTTGGCGGCGAGGCGGGCGCCGGGCCCCCGCAGCGGCTGACCCTCCGGGGCGATCTCGACGACCGGGGCGAGGTCGCTGCGGGTGGGGACGGCCGCCGGTCCGGCCGGGGGTGCCGGGGGCGCCTCCTGCTCGGGCGGCGCGGCCTCGGGAATGTGCGACCGGTAGTCGGCGAAGAAGTTCCGCCACCCGGCGCTGACCGAGTCGGGGTCGGCCTGGTAGCGGGCGAACATCTCCTCGATCAGCCAGGCGTTCTGGCCGTCCGGGAGCTCCGGGGGTGGAGTCCGCTCTGACACCACGTATCGAGTCTACGAGAGCGCCCTGTTCGCCTGCGAGTCGGCCGCGGCGGCCGCCGGTGTCCGTCGGCGGATCGTCTGGCGAAATCGATCCGGCGCCGGCCCCCGGCGTCCCCCGCCCTCATCTCCTCGTCATTCCGGCGTAGGCCGGAATCCAGTCGGCGGCGGTCCGGGCGGCGGGCGCCGCCGGTCCGGTGTGGTGCTGGGGGCTAGCCTGCGGCCGTGCGTCTGGCGACGTGGAATGTGAACTCGTTGCGGGCGCGCATGGAGCGGGTGGAGCCCTGGCTGGCGGCCGTCGAGCCCGACGTTCTGTGCATGCAGGAGACCAAGCTGGCGACCGGCGATTTCCCCCACCTGGCGTTCGAGGCGCTGGGCTACGAGTGCGTGCACCACGGCGAGGGCCGCTGGAACGGGGTGGCGATCTGCAGTCGCCTGGGCTTGGAGGATCCTGCTGCCGGGTTCGCCAACGGCGCCGGCGAGGACCCCGACGCTCGCATCGTATGGGCCACCTGCGGCGGTGTGCGGGTGGCCAGCGTGTACGTGCCCAACGGCCGCGAGGTGGGCCACGACCACTACCACTACAAGCTGGCCTGGTTCGGGTGGCTGCGGGCCCACCTGGAGGCGGTCTGCGACCCCGCCGGCGAGGTCGTCGTGGCGGGTGACTTCAACGTGGCCCCCGAGGACCGGGACGTCTGGGACATCGAGGTGTTCGCCGAGTCCACCCACGTCACCGAGCCCGAGCGCCAGGCCTGGCGGGCCGTCTGCGACTGGGGCCTGGTGGACGTGTTCCGGCGGCGCTATCCGGGCGTCGACGGCCTCTACACGTTCTGGGACTACCAGGCGGGCCGCTTCCACAAGCGCCAGGGCATGCGCATCGACCACGTGCTGGCCACCGAGTCTCTGGCCGCCGGGGCCGGCGGCATCGTCGTGGACCGTAACGCCCGCAAGGGCTCCAAGCCCTCCGACCACGCCCCGCTCGTGGTGGACTTCGACCTGTGAGCCTCCGCGCCGACGAGTTTCCCCATCCTCGGTCGGCATCCCCTCGTCATTCCGGCGAAGAGCCTGCCCCGGACTCGATCCGGGGCCGGAATCCACGCGCCCGCGGCGTGGCGGTCTTTCCCGGCCGGTGCTGTGACCCAGCGGCCAAACGATGATCTTCGCCGCCGGCGCCGGTGACCTGGCGCACGCCGAGTACGACCTGCTGGTCTTCTGGGTGCAGCTGCTGGCGCTGGTGGTGGGCGCCCGCACCCTCGGTTGGGTGATGGTGCAACTGGGGTTGCCGCGGGTGATCGGCGAGTTGGGGGCGGGCGTGATCCTGGGCCCGTCGCTGTTCGGGCACTACTTTCCCGAGCAGTTCGAGTGGTTCCTCCCCGCCGGCGCCGAGCAGGCCGCCGCGCTGCTGACCGTCAGCTGGATCGGCGTGGCGCTGCTGCTGGTGTTGGCGGGCTTCGAGACCGACTTGGGCCTGATCGCCAAGCTGGGCCGCCCGGCGGTGCTGGTGGCGTTGGGCAGCATGCTGGTGCCGGCGGCCGCGGGCAGCATCGTGGGCTGGCAGATCCCGGGCGAGTTCCTGGGCCCCGATGCCACGCGCAGCACGTTCCTGCTGTTCGTGGCGCTGGCCGTCAGCGTCTCGGCGCTGGCGGTGGTGGCCAAGATCCTCTCCGACCTGGGGCTCATGCGGCGCGACTTCGGCCAGATCACCGTGGCGGTGGGCATGGCCAACGACGTGGTGGGCTGGGTGCTGCTGGGCGTGTTGACCAGCGTGGTGGCGGCCGGCGGCGTTTCGGCGACCGACATCCTGATCTCGGTCGGCGGCCTGCTGCTGTTCCTGGTGCTGGCCCTCACCGTGGGCCAGTGGCTGGTGGACCGCTGGCTGCGCCGCACCCGCCGCAGCAGCGACACCCTGGGTGCGGCGGTCACCGTGGCGGTGGTCACGATGCTGGGCTTCGGGGTGGTGACCCAGGGCCTGGGGGTCGAGGCGGTGGTGGGGGCGTTCGTGGCCGGTGTGGTGCTGCACCGCTCCCGCTTCGTGGACGAGCGGCTGGAGCACTCCCTCGAGCGACTGACGTCGTCGTTCTTCGCCCCGGTGTTCTTCGCCACCGCCGGCCTGCAGGTCAACCTGTTGCTGCTGGACGACCCGACCATCCTCACCTGGACCATCGTGGTCGTGGCGGTGGCGATCGTGGCCAAGTTCGCCGGCGCCTACGGCGGGGCCCGGGTGGCGGGGCGCAGCCACCGGGCCGGGATGGCGCTGGGGGCCGGGCTGAACGCCCGGGGAACGCTCGAGATCGTCATCGCCTCGGTGGGCCTCAGCCTGGGGGTCTTCAACACGGCGTCGTTCACGATCATCGTGCTGGTGCCGCTGGTGACGTCGCTCTTCGCCTCGGTGGCGCTGCGGGTCGTGGTCTTCAACTGGCGCGGCGACGCCGGCGAGATCCGCCGGCTGGAGCGCGAGAAGGCCCTCAGCGAGAACCTGGTGGTGCGCACCTCCCGGCTGCTGATCCCTTCGCGGGGTGGGCCGGCGTCAATCACCGCCGCGCAACTCATGCACTACTCGTGGCCTCCCGAGGCCGAGGTGACAGTGATCACCGCCGCCGACCGGCGGGCGGCGTTCGACTTCGGGCCGCTCGAGAACGTGCTGCACGGCCGGGAGATTGATTTCGAGCGGGTGCGGGAGCGCGACGTGGCCGAGCGCATCGCCCGGGAGGCCGCGCTGGGCTATGGGGCCATCGGCATGGGCGTGCAGAGCAGCGAGGAGATCGGCCAGGTGATCTCGCCGCTGGTGGACGAGGTGTTGCGGGTGAGCCCGATCCCGGTGGTCGTGGTGCGCCGGGCCCGCAATCTGGACCGCCCGCTGCCGGGGGCCTACGCGAAGGCGTTGGTGCCGGCCTCGGGCGGGCCGGCCAGCCGTGCCGCGGCCGAGGTGGCGGCCAATCTGAGCTCCCAGCTCGGCACGCAGATGGTGCTGGCCCACGTCGTGGGTTCCGCCGACGTGATGAGCGGCCTACGCCGGCTGCCCGGGATGGCGTCCGGCGCGATGTGGCCGGGGATCTGGCACGACGATGAGGAGATCGCGGAGGCGATCAGCGTGCTGGCCGCGGACGCGCCTCCCAGGCCGGCGGCTGACCCCGAAGGCCGGGCCGAGCCGGAAGACCCGGCCGGCGCTGAGCCTGGCCCCGGGACCGAGGGTGGCTGGGTGCAGAGCGAGGAGCCGGGCACGCCGCCGGGACGGGGCGCCGGCCCCGCCTTCGTCGGATCGCTGGCCGGCGCCATGACGCGGCTGCTGCAGGCGCCGCTGGATCTGCTGCGGCCCCGGCGCCTGGCGATGCTGCGCTCGCCGGCGCGGGCCACCGGGATCGGTGAGCAGGTCCTGGGCCAGGCGGCGCAGTTGGTCGAGGGATTGGGGGTGGAGCCCGAGCTCGTGACCCGCCCCGGCACGTCGGTGGCTCTCGAATTGCTGGATCTGGTGCACGAGACCCAGGCCGACCTGGTCGTCATGGGCGCCAACCTCAGACGGCTCAGGGACCGGCCGTTCCTGGGCCACACCGTCGAGACGGTCCTGCGCCGCTGCGATGCCACCGTGGCGCTGGTGCTGGTGCCGTTCGACATCTAGGTCCAGGGCTGCGGGGCTCCCCGGCGCTGCTGGACTCAGCGGCTAGGGCTGTTCGGTTTCCGGAGGGGGTAGCGGGTCGACCGGCCGCGGAGGTTCTTGGATCTTCGGTGGCGGTTCTCCCTCGCTGATCGTGGTCGGCGGCAGGCGCACGGGGCGGACTGGATCTTGTCGGTCAGCATCCGAGCCGCAGGCGCCGGCGAGGAGAGCCGCAGTGAGGACGACCGAGAGGATCACGGCGATGCGACGGAGCCTGCTCCGACCGATCACATCCCTGAGCACCGGTAGTCCTCTCTTAGTCCTCTCTGACGGCTGCCGGCCGTCACCTGTCGTGGATACCCGACCGGCTAGAGGTCGACGGTTCCCTGGATGCAGGTGACCACCTCGCCGCCGACCCAGATCGTGCCGTCGGGGTCCTGGTCGATGTAGACGCGGCCGTCGCGGCCGAGGGCGGCGCCTTGGCTCGCGGTGTACGGCGCGGTGGCGTGGCCGGCTGCGGTCAGCCACTGGCCGAGTGAGGCGTTGAGGCTGCCGGTCACGGGATCCTCGGCCAGCGCCCCACGCAGCGGAAAGAAGGCGCGCACTTCGAAGTCGGCTGGGCTGGCTGGGCTAGCTGGATCGGCTGGGCCGGCCGGGTCGTCTGTGTTGGCCGGGTCGGGTGCTGAATCCGGCCTGTGCGGCCCGGCGACGCCGATGAACAGGCCTCGGGGATTGGCGGCCGCAGAGGTGTCAGGACTGAGAGCGAGCACCTCGTCGGCCGAGCGCAACAGCACCGCCATCCAGGGTGGTCCGTTCTCGACCCAGTTCGAGTCCACAACCGGCGTGTCGGGCCCGTCGGGATCGATGCCCAGGATCGCGCACGCAGCCGCCAGATCCTCTGCCGAGACCGGCCCCGAGCGCGTCAAGGGGGGCGCGGCGAAGGCCAGGCGGCTGCTGCCGGAACTGTTGCTGGGACTGTCACCGGGGCCGCTGCCGGGGCTGTTACCCGGACTGTCACCTGGGGGGTGACTGGAGCGGATCGTCACCAGCCCGGCCCCGCATTCCTGGACGATCACTCCGGGCCGCCGGGGCACGCCGCCTTGGTCGAGCCAGACCTTGCAGGTTCCCAGGGTGGGGTGGCCGGCGAACGGCAACTCCCGGTCGGGTGTAAAGATCCTGACCCGGTAGTCGCCGTCCTCGGCGGTCGGTTCGAGCAGAAACGTTGTCTCCGACAGGTTCGTCCACGAGGCGAAGCGCTGCATCTCGTCGGTCGTGAGCCCACCGGCGTCGGCGACGACGGCGAGGGGGTTGCCCATGTACGGCACCGACGTGAACACGTCGACCTCGGCAAAGGCTCGGGAGAGGGTCCGGCGCATTGCTGGAGCATAGGAAGCCGCCGACTCGCGCCCTCGGTTGTCATCCTGCGTCCCGCCCTCAGATGCCTGCACCGGACGGATCGGGGATCGGTCGGCGCAGAACGGTCACCCGTCCCCGTTGGCAACTCGGACCATCTCCGCTGTGATCCGCCGGCCGTCCGGGGAGACGTCGAATCCTGGAATGTGACGCGTGATGGCTGTGGGGCGCGTGCTCAGGCCACGTCGCGCCGAAGCCGACAGAGCAGCACCGAGCGACATGCCACGCTCGCGTGCGAGCGAGCGGGCACATTCCAAGACATCGTCGTCCAGCTTCACGGTGATGCGCATAAGAGAATCATGCCATCGCGGCGCCGTAACGGACTGACCCGCCGCTGGGGGTAGCGGGGGTGGCGTTGCTGGTCAGCATTGGAGGGGGTGGTTGGCGGTTCGGTGCCCTGGCCGGCCGCGTTTGCCTGCGTGGGCCTTGCCGGTGTGCGCTTTGGCGGTTCGGGCTTTGGCGGTCCGGGTTTGGCCGTTGCGGCTCGCCAGGCCCGCGAGGTTGGGTGGGTGTTCGAGGCGGTAGGTGCCGTCGGGTTGGCGGATCAGGTCGGCTCCGAGTTCGTGGATCTGTTTGTGGTGGCAGTCGCTGCAGAGCAGGCAGAGGTTGTCGATGTCGGTGGGGCCGCCGTCTTCCCAGTGGATGACGTGGTGGGCCTGGCAGTAGCTGTTGGCGGCGCCGCAGATGACGCAGCCCTTGTCGCGGATCGCTAGTGCGACGCGTTGGGCGACGCTGGCGGTGCGGCACTTGTGGCCCAGCCACAGGGGTTGGCCCTTGGAGTCGAACAGGGCGGGCAGGATGTCGGCCTCCAGGGCGATCTTGAGGAGTTCGCTGGGCGCCAGGGGGGTGCCGTCGATCAGCCGGGCGTCGGCCAGTTGGTCGGTGACGAGGTCGTAGTCGGCGACGACCACCAGGGTGGTGCGCTGCGCTTTGGCGGTGTCCGCTCCGGCGCCCTGGCGGGTGATGAGCGCTTCGAGCGCGTCCGCGTAGCGCTGGGCGGGCGTGGATCGGCGCTTGGGGTCCTCGGCGTGCCAGAGCTGCTTGGCCATCGCCGCGAGCGCGGTCTCGATGCGGGCGCCGGCCAACGGGTCGAAGGTGCCGAACAGCTTGTACATGCCGTCGGACTCCTGCTTGATGTTCGCCTCCCGCCGGGACCGCTGGTGCCGCCGCCGCTCCTCGAGGTCCACCGCCGCGGTGCGCTCGTTCACGTGATCGCGGACCGTGCGGGCGAAAACATCGCCGGGCTCGGTCTCCGCGGCGCCCAGCAGTTCGTCCTCGTCCACGGGCGTGTGCGCGGCCGCATCGGCGATGGCACGGGCCGCCTGGGGTGTCACGTCCCCTGCCGCCAACGCCTTGGCCGTCTTGGGGAGATCCCCGAGCCGTTCGGCGAACTTCACGTCTCGCTTGGCGCCGCCCCGGGACTGCTTCAACTCGTCCCGCAGCACTCCGGCGGCATGCGCCTCGCCCCGCCACCGCGCCAACTCGGCGATCTTGTCGGCCTTCACCGCCGCCAACCGGGCCTCACACCGCCCCACCAACCGCAGGCATTCCTCGAGGCGCCCACCGCCCAACCCGCCCAAACCACCAACCAGCGCATCCAGCAGCCCCAACAACTCCACCGAGGAAAGCCCACCCC
>VXXM01000040.1 GCA_009835395.1 Acidimicrobiia bacterium | reverse complement strand
GGGTTCAGGGGCCGGTGCCGGCGGTTCGGAGGCGGGCGCAGGGGCGGGCTCCGGCGCGGCGGCAGGCTCCGCGTCCGACTGGCCGCATGCGGCGAGCAGCAGCGCGCCGGCAGCGAGGAGCGCGGCCAAGAGGGTCGAGGCACGCCTGCGGTGCAGCCGTCGTCCGGCGTGTTGCGACGGCGGGAAGAGATGCACAAGCGGGTCAGTCACGTCGGCTCCTCTCTGCGCGCCGGCGACGGCCGGTCGCTGACGAAAGTGAGCGTACAGCCGGTGACCGCACCGCTCGCGAGCAGGCCACCGGGTTCGAGAACTCGCCGGCTCCCTCCCCGCGGGCGCATTCGACGATCCCTCGCGCGGGCTCTTCGGCACCTTCCTTCCGTGTTCTGCCGGTGCGACGCCATGTGCAAAGCTCGCGCCCGTCATGGGATCCGGATCTTCACAGAACGCCGCCGGCGGCGCGCGCGACGTACCGCTCTGGTCGCCGGAGGCGCCGGAGGAGACCAACCTCCGGGCGTTCTGCGCGGCGCTCGAGAAGGCAGATCACGGATCGTTCGGCGACTACACCGAACTCCACGCCTTCTCCGTTGCCAATCCCGAGGCGTTCTGGTCGGCCGCCTGGGACTTCTGCGAGGTGATCGCCGAGACCCGCGGCGAGCGCGTCTTCGAGCCCGGAGCGGAGATCTACGACGGCCGGTTCTTCCCGGACGCCCGGCTGAACTTCGCCGCCAACCTGCTGCGGCGCCACGACGACGCGCCCGCCATCATCTTCAACGGCGAGGCAGGCGGGCGGCGCGAGTTGAGTTGGGCGCAGCTGCAGTCCGACGTGAGGAGGATCGCCGGAACGCTCGGCGGGGGCGCGGGCATCGGACCCGGCGACCGTGTGACGGCCTGGCTGCCGAACATCCCCGAGACCTGCGAGCTGATGCTCGCCACGGCCGCACTCGGCGGCGTGTTCTCCTCCTGCTCGCCCGATTTCGGCGCCAATGGCGTGGTCGACCGGTTCGGGCAGATCCGCCCCCGTGTGCTGGTGGCGGTCGACGGCTATCGCTACGGAGGCAAGGACTTCGACTGCCTCGAGCGTCTCGCCGACGTGGCCTCGCGACTGCCCGGCCTGGAGCACCTCGTCGTCATCCCGTTCCTCGATCCCTCCCCGGACGTCGGCGGAGTGCCGGGCGCCGTTCTCTGGGAGGACTTCCTGGCCTCCGGATCCTCGGCAGCCGGCGGTGCGCCGCCGCTCTTCACGCCGCTGCCGTTCGATCAACCGCTGTACGTGCTCTACTCCTCCGGCACGACCGGGGTGCCCAAGTCGATCGTCCACCGGGCAGGTGGCGTACTCCTCAAGCACCTGGTCGAGCACCGCCTGAACTGCGATGTTCGTCCCGGCGACCGCGTGTTCTACTTCACGACCGCCGGCTGGATGATGTGGAACTGGCTGATGTCGGCCCTGGCCAGCGAGGCCACACTCGTGCTCTACGACGGGGCGCCCGACCCGGTGCGGCTGTTCGATCTCACCGACGCCGAGGGGATCACGCTGTTCGGCACGGCCGCGGGCTTCATCGAGGCGACCTCCAAGCGGGGACTGTCGCCGCGGCGAACGCACCGCCTGGACACGCTGCGCACCATTACGTCCACCGGCTCGCCGCTCTCGCCGGAGGGCTTCGAGTACGTGTACGGCGAAGTGAAGCCCGACCTGCACCTGGCGTCCATCTCCGGTGGCACCGACCTGTGCGGGTGCCTGGTGAACGGAGATCCGACCGCGCCGGTCCACACCGGGGAGATCCAGCGGCCCGCTCTCGGTCTGGACATCGACGTGTTCGACGACCACGGTCGCCCGTGCCCGCCGGGCACCCAGGGCGAGTTGGTGTGCACCAACTCCTTCCCCTCGATGCCGCTGGGGTTCTGGAACGATCGAGATGGCGGCGAGACCGGTGAGCTCGCGGATCCCGCTCTCGGCATCAGGCCCGGCCCCCGCTACCGCCGGGCGTACTACGAGAGATTCCCCGGAATCTGGCACCAGGGCGACTACGCCCGCTGGACGCCCAACGGCGGGATGGTCATCGCCGGACGCTCCGACGCCACCCTGAACCCGGGGGGCGTGCGCATCGGCACCGCCGAGATCTACCGCTGCCTGGAGGCCGTCCCCGAGGTGCTGGAGGCCATCGTCATCGGTCAGCCGTACCGGGGCGACACCCGTATCGTGCTGTTCGTGCGGCTAAGTGCCGATTCGGGGGGCGCCCTGACCGAGGAACTGACCGGGCGGATCCGCGACCGCATCCGCCGGGGTGCCTCGCCGCGCCACGTCCCCGCCCGCGTCCTGGCGGTCGACGACATCCCCCGCACCCGCAGCGGCAAGCTCACCGAGTTGGCCGTGCGCGACGTCGTGTGCGGGCGGCCCGTGAACAACACCGAGGCCATCGCCAACCCCGAGGCGCTGGAGCAGTTCCGCGACCGCCCGGAGTTGGCGTCGTGAACGGTTCCCGGCTGCGGCTGCGCAGCGCCCTGTACGCCCCGGCGAGCCGGCCCGATCTGCTGCCGAAGCTGCCTCGCAGCGGCCCCGACGGCGTCATCATCGACCTCGAGGACGCCGTGGCGCCCAATGCCAAGCCCCAGGCCCGCCCGGTTGCCGCCGCCGCGGCGCGCGAACTGCGCCGGGCACACCCCGACCTGGCGATCTTCGTGCGCGTCAACGCCGTGGACACGGAGTGGTTCGAGGGCGACATGGCCGAGGCGCTGGTGCCGGAGCTCACCGGCGTGGTCGTGCCGATGCTGGAATCGGCGGCCGCCGTGGAGTTCGTGGCCGAGCGCCTCGAGCCGGTCGGCCCACTGGGCGTCATGGCGGGACTCGAGACTGTGGCGGGGGTGGAGTACGCCGCCGAGGTGCTGCGCCCGCCGGTGATCGCCGCCTACTTCGGCGCCGAGGACTACGTGGTCGACCTTGGGGGAGTGCGGACGCCGGACAACACCGAGGTGCTGTACGCCCGTTCCCGCGTGGCGGTGGCGTGCCGTCTGGCGGGTGTCGTGGCGCTGGACCAGGTGGTGGTGGCGTTGCGGGACGAGCAGTTGTTCACCGCCGACGCCCGGCAGGGACGGGCCCTGGGCTACAAGGGCAAGCTCTGCATCCATCCGGCGCAGGTGCCGTGGGCCAACAGAGTCTTCGCCCCGTCGCCCGAGGAGGTGGACCGGGCGCGCCGCATGCTGGCGCTCTATGAGGAGACCCAGCGCAGCGGTGCCGGCGCGGTGGCGTTCGAGGGCCAGATGGTCGACGAACCCCTGGCGCGCCAGGCCCGAGCCCTACTCGCTGCCGCCGAGGACTGAGGGCGCCGGTCCGGTCGGGGCCGCCGGTGGCCATCGTCGGGAGCGTCTGGCGAAATCGCTCCGCCGGCCGGCCCCCGGCGTCCCCTCCCTCGCGTTCTCGTCATTCCGGCGAAGGCCGGGCACGACTCGACCCGAACAGCCTGGGCGAAACCCGCGATCTCTTATAGTCGTCTCTACTACACTCGCCGCCGGCTGGCTCTACGGACCGGTCAGCCCTAGCGACTGGAGTCCGCTCCGCTGTTGAGGAGTCTTGAGTTTGCCCGGCAGGCCTGGTCCCTCATCCCGACGAAGTCCGAGACGGCCCATGCGGCGTCGGTCGTTGGCGGTCCGGGTCGTGGCAGCGGCGATCATCGTTGCGGTCTGTGCCCCGGCGACCGCGACGGCGCGTACGGCGGACCCTCAGCCCCCGTCTTGGCCGGTGGGCACGACAAACCTGGGTGACATCACCGGCGTCGTTACCCGGAAATTCAGGGACGAGGCGCTCGACAGCGTCAACAATCCGTCGGACTACTTCCGCTTCGAGCTGACGGCGCGCAGAGCGGTCCGTCTGGTCGCGCGCAAGCTGACCCTGGAGGCCGACCTGTTCGTCGAGGATTCCGACCACGTCGTGGTGGCCAGCAGCGAGAATCCCGGCACGGCCAAGGAGTTGCTGGAGCTGACGCTGGACCCGGGGGTGTACTTCATGCGCGTTCAGGTGTCCGGCACGGGTGCGGGTACCTACAGGCTGCGTTACCAAACGTCGGATCCGCCTGAGGACGCCACCGCGATCACCGTGAAACCCGACGGCGGAACGAGCGGGCAAGTCGCGTACAAGTTGACGGATCCGCCCCAGCAGCCGGCCGAGAACAGCGACACGGCAGAGGCGGACGCGGTCTCCGAGGTGTGGTCGGCGACGCTCACGGTGGGGGTGGATGGTGGGTCGCAGCCGTCGGGGTCGGGCTACTCGCGCTGGGC
>VXXM01000008.1 GCA_009835395.1 Acidimicrobiia bacterium | reverse complement strand
CGTCGGGTGCGGGCGGGGGCGGCGCCGGCGCCCGCGCGGGGGGCGCGGGTGGAGGTGCAGGAGCGGCGGTCGCCGGGCGGGTGACCGGCTCGGGTCCAGCCCCGATCCGGGCGGTGAACGTCTGGGTGGCGGTTCCACCGGCACCGAAGGCGGTCACAGTGATGCTGACGGATCCGTTGCTGACCGGCGCCACGATCAGCATGTCGGGGGCGCGCACGCCCGCCTGCGCCACGCCGCTGTCCGAGGACGCTGCGGAATACCCGTCCACCGGCCCGCTGAAGTACTCCTGCACGAACACGGCGTGGGCATAGCCGTCCACGGCGATCGCCAGGTCGGGCATGACGCCTTGCGCCACCGGTGGCGGTCCCGAGGGAGCCGGAGCCGGTGGGGAAGCCGCGGCAGGTGCAGGTGCCGGAGCGGGCGCTGGGGCCGGCTGCGACGGCTCCACGGGCGGCAAGGGCTCGGGTGCCGGCGGCGGCTCGAACGCCGTGGTGTTCGGCGCCTCGCCGACCTCCGCCGTGGTGTCGGTGGTCTCCTGGTCGCCCTCGGTCGGCTCCTCGTCGTCCCCGCACTGGCTCAGGAGCAGGGCGCCAACGGCCAGGACGGCCACCAGCCTGACGATTCGAGGAGCCCGACGAGGGGGAACCTGCTTGCGGCCGTGGCGGCGCCCCTGGAAACCGGATTCACCGGTCACGCGGGCGCGGCTCGGCATTATTGGTCTTATCGAGTCCCAGATCACGGCGCCTACGCTACCCGGCCCCGTCGACTCCCTGGGTGATACCCGGCACGGTCGAAAACGCTCTTCGTGGAGCGGTGGATTCGAGGACCGGACCCGTCGGCGGACGGCCATGGCGAGCCACTCGCGAGCCTCGTTCCGCGGGACGGGAACCTATGCCGAGCGGCGACTTCGGGTCCAGTTGTCCGCCGCCACCGCCACGAGGATCACGCTGCCCTGGATGAGCCGCTGGATGATCGGGTCGATCTGGTGCAGGTTGAACCCGTTCAGCATGAAGGCGGTGAAGAAGGCGCCGAACACCGTCCGCCAGACGGCGCCCTCGCCGCCGGCGATCGACGTGCCCCCGACGATGACCGCCGTGAGGACCGCGAAGACGAAGCTGAAGTCGTCGCTGGGCTGCGCGGTGAGCGTCTTGGAGGCCGACAGGGCCCCGGCCAGGCCGGCGGCCGCACCGGTGAGCATGAAGGACGTGAGCACGATGCCCTCCACGCGCACACCGGCCAGGCGCGCCGCCTCCGGGTTGCCGCCGGTGGCGAAGACGTGGCGGCCGAAACGGGTCCGCTCGAGCAGCACCCAGAACACCACGACGACTCCGACGGCGATCCAGGTGGCGTTGGTCACGCCGGCCGAGCGGCCCCGCGCCAGATCGGAGAAGGCGCGGTCGCCGATCCTGATGATGCTGCGATCGGAGAGCAGGAAGCCGACGCCGTAGAACACGAACGACGTCGCCAGCGTGGCAATGAAGGAGTTGATGCGCACCCAGGCCACGACGACGCCGTTGAGCAGCCCGAACGCCGCGCCGATGGCAATCCCGCCGGCGATGGCGGCGACCGCCGAGCCCGACTCGTTGACGATGAGGGCGGTGACGATGGCGGCGTTGATGTGGCTCGCCGAGACCGAGATGTCGAAATGGCCGCTGATCAGCGTCAGGGTCAACGCGGATCCGGCGATCAGCAGCAGAGCCTGCTGGTCGAGCACATTGCGGAGGTTCACAGCCGTGAGGAACACGTCGCTGGTCTGGCTCAGCAGCACGAACAGTGCCACCGTGACCCAGACGATGCCGAAGTCGGCGGGGCGCAGCCTCCGAACCCGCCGCGCGGCGGTCCCGCCGGGGCTCATGCCGCTGCCCCGAATGCCAGTTCCATGACCTCGGTGCGGGTCGCCGCCGCCCCGTCCAACTCCCCCACCAGGCGGCCGCCCCGCATCACCAGGACACGGTGCGCCAGTCCCAGCACCTCCTCCAGCTCCGACGAGACCACGAGCACGCCCATGCCCTCGGCCGCCAGGCCCACCAGCACCTCGTAGATACCGCGTTTGGCCCCGACGTCCACGCCTCGGGTGGGCTCGTCGGCCAAGAAGAGGCGCGGGCGCCCCACCAGCCAGCGGGCGAACAGCGACTTCTGCTGGTTGCCGCCGGAGAGTTCCGCCATCGCGGAGGCGATGGTGGCTCCTGTGAGGCCGACCGCCGTCGTGACCCGGCCGGCCGCCGCCCGCTCCCCACCGGTGCGGACGAACCCACCCGGAGTGACGAAACTGCCCAGATGAGGCAGCGTCACGTTCTCGCGCACCGAGCGGCGCGGCAACAGCCCGTGGGCCTTGCGGGACTCGGGAACCATCGCCACGCCGTCGCGGATGGCCCGGCGCGGCGAGCGCGGCTCGTACGGTTCGCCGTCCAGCGTCATCGAGCCGGCGGTGGCGCGGTCCGCACCGAAAATGCAGCGCAGCACCTCGCTACGACCCGAGCCGACGAGACCGGCGAGCGTGACGATCTCGCCGGCCCGCACCTCGAAGCCGACGTGCTCGAAGGACCCCGCCCGGGACAGCCCCCGCCCCCCCAGGACGACCGGGGCGGCCGGCTCCCGGGGTCGTCGCGGCGGGAAGGCGGCCTCGATGGCCCGGCCGACGATGCCTTCGATCAGCGACCGCCTCGACTCGCCGGCGGCCGGGCCGCTGCGGATGACCTGCCCGTCGCGAAGGATGGTGACATCGTCGGCCACGGCCAGCACCTCGTCGAGGAAGTGCGACACGTAGACGACCGTCACCCCGCGCTCTGCGAGCGCCCGGACCGTGCGGCGCAACGCCACGGCCTGCTCGCTGGTGAGCCGCGCCGTCGGCTCATCCATCACGATGAGCTCGGCACGGCGGGCCAGGGCCCGCAGGATCTCGACCTTCTGCTGCTCGGCCACCGCCAGCCGGCCCACAACGGCGTCGGGATCGGCCCCGATGCCGTACTCCGCCACCAACTCGGCGAAGCGGTCGCCGGCGGCGCGCACGAACGGCCCGTTGTGCGACTCGATCCCCAGGAACACGTTGTCGAGGACCGAGCGCGACGGCACCAGGGACAACTCCTGGGCCACCATCGTGATACCTCTGTCCAGTGCCGCCCGCGGCGAGCGGAAGGCCGTCTCGGCACCGTGTAGGAGCAGCCGCCCGGCGTCGGGCGTCAGGACGCCTGCGAGGATCTTTCCCGCGGTGGACTTGCCGGCACCGTTCTCGCCGACGAGGGCGTGAACGGTGCCGGCCCGGACGCTGATGTCGACGTCGCGCAGTGCGACGGTGCCGCCGAAACGCTTGGTGACGCCGCGCAGCTCGACATGCGCCTGGGAACTACCCGCTGGAACTATCCCGCCCACTCCGCTTCGAAGTCATCGGCATTGTGCTGGAACATCAGGCCGCCGTGGGGCACCGATAGTGCCGGGTCGACACCGCCGGTATCGGTCCCGGCCAGAGCCGCCACCATAGCCTCCATCGCCAACCGACCTTCGGTGAAGGGGGCTCCGAAGAGTCCGGCGTACCAGCGCCCGTCCTGCACCGCCTCCACGGCGTAGCTGCTGCCGCCGAAGCCGATGATGCGCACGTCGTCCATACCGGCCTCGCTGAGCGCGATCTCCGCGCCCTGCATGGACTGATCCGCCCCGAGCACGACGTGGATGTCGGACGTCGAGACGATGATGTCCTGCATCGCCGCGAGCCCGACGTCGGGGCCGAGGTACTGACCCTCGGCTTCGGCCACCACGTTGACGTTCGAGCCGGCGGTGACGCTGTCCCAGCCCTGGCGGATGGCCTCGTCAAGCGGGACGCCGCGGATCCCGTAGAAGTACACCACGTTGCAGGGATCGAAGTCAGCGCAAGTTTCCAGCGTGATCTGACCGATTCGCTCGCCGCGCACCAAGGGTGGCTCGAAGACGGCGGCGGCCACGCCGGGCACTTGAGGTTGGACCTCGCTGAAGTCCTCACCCACGACCTGGTTGAGGAACACCATCTCGATTCCGGCGGCCAGAGCGTCCTCGACGTCGGGAATCGACCCGGCACCGACCAATGAGACAAGGATGATGCCCTGGTACCGGCCGGTGGCGATGGCATCCTGGAACTGCTGCTGCTGCAGCGTGGGGTTGAACTGCGCGTCGAACTCGACGATCTCGACGTTGTTGGCGGCAGCGACCTCCTCCATCGCCGCCTTCGACGCGGCCAGCCAGGTATTGGCGGAGCTGGCGGAGAGATAGGCGATCTCAACCGGCTCGGTGGGCTCGGCCGGTGGAGGTGACGGCTCCGGCGCGGGCGGAGGC
>VXXM01000003.1:25109-25828 GCA_009835395.1 Acidimicrobiia bacterium | reverse complement strand
GGGAGATCGACGCCGCCCAGGCGATGATCTACAACGAGTACGCCCAGGTGCTGGAGGCCATCAACCCCGACACCGGCGAGTTGTACCAGCCGGAGGATCTCGTGGTCATCGACTGGAACGACGTCGGCACCGCCATGCTGCAGGACGCCGTCTGGGCCGACGCCGGTCGCCTCGACAGCGACGCCGCCTACCGCGACACCGCCGTGCGGTTCGTCCAGGGCACGCTCGCCGGGTGGATCTGGTGCCGCGACAACCCAGACGCCTGCGTCGACGTGGTGCTCGACAACGCACCGACGCTGGGTCGCTCGCACCAGACCTGGCAGTTGAACGAGATCAGCGCCCTGATCTGGCCGTCCAGCAACGGCATCGGCGTGATGGACGCGGATCTGTGGAACCAGACGGTCGACATTGCGGTGACCGAGGGCATCCTCTCGGCCGAGCCGGAGGGTGAGGCCTACCGCACCGACATCGCGCTGGAGGCCATCGCCAACCTCGAGGCCGCAGGTCTCGACACCAGCGGCAGCGGCTGGAGCCGCGTCACCGTCGTCCTGAACGAGGGCGGCGAGTAGCCCAAACCCCTCAAGGAGTCGCCGGCGGCCCCCCCCCCGCCCCCCCCCCCCCCCCGCCGCGGGGGGGGGGCGGGCCCGGGCCGCCTCAATAACCGCCCAAAGTGTATAAAAAAAAGGTGGGGCGCAAAGGGGAAAGTAAAATATAAAAAA
>VXXM01000003.1:0-25099 GCA_009835395.1 Acidimicrobiia bacterium | reverse complement strand
CCCCCCGCCCCGGCGGGCGCGGCCGCCCCCCCGCCGCCGCCCCCGCCCCCGCCCCCCCCCCAACCCCCCCCCGCCCCCCCCGGCCCCCCCCCCCCCGCCCCCCGGCGACCCCCTGTCGTGTCTGCGGTCCAGGCGGGGCCGTCGTCAGTCGCGGCCCATGGTGTAGAACTCGTCGTTGGGGCGCATGGCGGTGAGGTGGGCCATGCGGTTGGACATGGCGAACAGCGCGGTGATGGCGCCGATGTCCCAGACGTCCTCGTCGCCGAAGCCGTGGGAGCGCAGTGCCTCGTAGTCGTCGGCGCCGACGGAGCCCGGCTCGCGGCACATCTTCAGGGCGAAGTCGATCATGGCACGCTGGCGGTCGGTGATGTCAGCCTGGGCGGGGTCGATGGCCACCTGGTCGGCCAACAGCGGGTCCTTGGAGCGGATCCGCAGCACCGCCCCGTGGGCCACCGTGCAGTAGAGGCAGTCGTTGGCCGCGCTCGTGGCCACCACGATCATCTCCTTCTCGGCCGGAGTGAGGCCACCGTCGGCGGCCATCAGGGCGTCGTGGTAGGCGAGGAAGGCCCGCAACTCCTCGGGCCGGTGCGCGAGCGCCAGGAACACGTTGGGCACGAAGCCGGTCTTGGTCGCCACCTCCTCGATCCGCTCCCGCAGATCCTCGGGGATGTCGGCCAGGTCGGGAACCGGGAACGATGAGATCGGCTGCTCAGTCATGCTGCGAGCCTACCCATCGCCTCTCCGCGGGCTCCCCGGCGATCGGCGGGATATCATGCTGCGTTCACGGAGAGGTGGCCGAGTCCGGTTGAAGGCGCTCCCCTGCTAAGGGAGTAAGGGTCAAAAGCCCTTCGTGGGTTCAAATCCCACCCTCTCCGCCACGAAGTCGCCCCCGATCTCGGCGTTCTCATTGCCGCTCTGAGCTGGCGCATGCTCCCCGCCTCGGTCTCGGCGCACCTTGTGCCCAGCGGGTTTCGGAGTGACGACGCTTAGGCTCGCCGTCGATCATGTCTGAGGGCTTCTTTCTTGGCGGTCGCCGCGTGTTCTCCACCGCCCAGGGCTCGAGACTCGAGCCCTTCGGGTTGGTGGAATGGGCACTGCTGTGCGGGGTGGCGCTCATCTGGGGATCCTCGTTCCTGCTGATCGAGATAGGTCTGGAGTCGCTGGCACCCACGGTCATCACCTGGGTGAGGGTGGCGCTCGGCTTCCTGACCCTGCTCGTCGTCCCGGCCGCCCGAACGCCGCTGGACCGATCCGACTACCCCCGTGTCGGGCTGCTCGGACTCGTTTGGGTGGCCGTGCCGTCCCTCCTGTTCCCGATAGCCCAACAACACATCGACTCGGCCCTGGCGGGCATGCTGAACGCCGCCGTGCCGATCATCAGCACACTGGTCGCCACGGTGCTGCTCCGGTCTCTCCCCCGCTCGCGCCAAGCCGCAGGCATTGCGCTGGGGTTCGCCGGAACGGTCGGCATCGGGCTGCCCGCGGCGCTGGGATCCTCTGCCGCAGCCCGGGGGGTACTGCTCGTGGTGGCGGCCACCGTTTGCTACGGGATCGCGTTGAACCTGGCGGTTCCCCTCCAGCAACGGTACGGAGCACCGGCGGTGATGATGAGAGCGCTCGGCGTGGCCGCCGTGGCCACGACGCCGTTCGGTCTGGCCGGCCTGGCCGGCTCGCGCTGGAGCACCGGACCGGTCCTGGCGGTCGCAGCGCTGGGAATCATCAACACCGGCGTCGCGTTCGTGATCATGGCGGTGCTGGTCGGCAGAGTGGGCGCGACTCGAGGCGGTGTGGCCGTCTACTTCATCCCGCTCGTCGCCATGGTGCTGGGCATCGTGTTCCGCTCCGAGGTCATCCTCCCGCTGCAGTGGGCCGGCATCGCCGTCGTGCTGTTCGGCGCCTGGCTCACCAGCCGCCGCGAGCCCAGAGTCATCCACCGCCCACCCCTGGCCTGACCGCCCCGCACCGTCGGCGGGTTGACTAGAGATCTGCCAGGAGGCGCTCGTATTCCGCGGTCGTGGCGAAGGAGAGTTGGGTGCCGGGGCGGGTGACGCTGTCGGCGGCGACCGTGGTGGCGATGCGGACGGCGTCCATCTCGCTGCGGCCGCCGGCCAGGGCCCAGATGAAGCCGCCCACGAAGGCGTCGCCGGCTCCGGTGGTGTCGATGGCGTCGACAGTCGGAGCGGGCGCGCGGTGGACGGATCCGTCGGTGCCCACCAGCGCCGAGCCGGCCTCGCCGAGGGTCACCAGCAGGCGGCAACCCACACGGTCGGCCACCGATCGCAGCAGGTCATCGCTCGGCAGTCCGTCGCCGGGATCCTCGCCGGTCAGGGCCGTCAGCTCCACCTCGTTGGGGATCAGCCAGTCCGACGCCGACGCCAGTTCAGCCTCCAGCGGTGCGGCCGGGGCGGGGTTCAGGACGGTGATCGCGCCGCGCCGGCGGGCGGCGGCGAAGGCGGCGGCGGTGACGCTCTGCGGGATCTCGAACTGTCCGGCCACGACGCCGGGCGCCGGACCGTCGTTCACCGCCGCGACCGCCACATTGGGATCCATCGCCAGGTTGGCGCCGGGCAGGATGATGATGCGGTTCTGGCCGCTCGCCTCCACCCAGATGGGCGCCACGCCGCTGGCGCCCGGCACCCGGCGCGCCCAGGTGGTGTCGATCCCCCGCTCGGCGAAGTTCTGGAGCGTCTCGGTGCCGTAGCCGTCGGTGCCGACGCAGCAGACCATCGAGACGTCGGCTCCCAGCAGTCGGGCCATGACCGCCTGGTTGGCGCCCTTGCCGCCGAAGCCCGTCTGGAACGACGATCCCACGACCGTCTCACCGGCCTCGGGCAGCCGGTCGGCGTAGGCCACCAGATCCATCATGGTGCTGCCCACGATCATGACCCGGGGCGCCCCGGCGCCTGGCTGCGGCGCCACGGCGCTACCCGAACATCTCGGGGTTCAGGGCGATGATCGTGAACGTCGCACCGGTCGAGTCGTTCACCACGGCGAACCGTCCCGGGGGGATGTCGGTGGGCGGCACGCAAACCTCGCCGCCCAGTTCGGCGACCCGCGCCGCCGCCGTGTCGCAGTCCTCCACCGCGAAGTAGACCATCCAGTGCGGGGGCACCTCGGCCGGCCAGTGCTCGTCCATCGTGATGATGCCCCCGACGGGCACCTCGCCGAGTTGCAGCATGATGTAGTCGAATCCCGGCCCGCCCTCTTCGACCGGCCCGCCGACCTGCTGGGCCTTCCAGCCGAACAGTTCCCCGAAGAACGACACCGCCGAGTCGGGATCACGGGTGTTCAACTCCACCCAGCACAGGGCGTTCGGCTCCATCCGCACCTCGGCGCCGATGTGGCTCTTGGGCTGCCACAGCGACAGTGCGGCGCCACTCGGATCGGTGATGACGGCCATACGCCCGACATCGAGCACGTCCATGGTGCCCATCAGCACCTTGCCCCCGGCGGCGGATGCCGCTTCGAGGGCCGCGTCGACATCGGCGACGGTCACGTACGTGCTCCAGACGGCTGGCATCTCCCCGAATGTCGGGGCCAGACCGGCGGCGGCGGCGTCACCCAGCATCATGACCGTGTAGCCCATCGCCTCGGGTTCGAGCGCCGGCTCGCCCGTCCATCCGAACAACGCGCCGTAGAAGGCGCGGGCGGCGTCGGGGTCGGGGCTGGTGACGTCGGCCCACGAGGGCGTTCCGGGCTCGTATGCGGTATGTCGAACCATGGGTAGCGCCTCCTTGCTACGAGGTCGTGTCGTTGAGGGCGATGACCGAGAAGACGGCTCCGTGCGGGTCGGCGACGACGGAGAACTGTCCGACCCCGGGGATGTCTGTGGGCGGTACGTGGACCTCGCCGCCCAGTTCGGCCACCCGGGCCGCCGCGGCGCCGCAGTCGCTGACGGCGAAGTACACCATCCAATGTGAGGGCACGTCGGCGGGCCAGTTCTCGTCCATGACGATCAGCCCGGCCACGCCGGTCTCGCCGAGGCGCAACTCGGTGTAGTCCATGCCCGGCGCGCCGACCGGACGGGCCTCCCAGCCGAATAGCGTTCCGAGGAACGCTGTGGCGGCTTCGGGGTCGCGGGTGTTCAACTCGTGCCAGCACAGCGTGTTCGGCTCCATCCGCACCTCGGCACCGATGTGGTCCCGGGACTGCCATAGCGACAGCGCCGCCCCGCCGGGATCGGCGATCACCGCCATGCGGCCGGCGTCGAACACGTCGAACGGTTCCGCCATCACCTGCCCGCCGGCCGCTGCCGCCGTGGCGACGGCCGCGTCCACGTTGGCGACGGTCACGTACGTGTTCCAGTGGGGCGGCATGTCCCCGAAGGTCGGTCCGAGGCCGGCGACGGCGGCGTCTCCCAGCTTGAAGACCGTGTAGCCCATCGCCTCCGGCTCGGTGGACGCCTCGGCCGTCCAGCCGAACAGGGCGCCGTAGAACGCCAGCGAGGCGTCGAGGTCGGGGCTGGCCAGGTCGGCGTACGAGGGCGTACCCGGCTCGTATGGCGTTTGTCGGATCATGCGGTTCGTCTCCTCCGTCATGGGGCGCCGCCGCGGCGGCGCGTGCCATAGCCTGCCCGGAAACCGGCCCGTCGCCACGGCGGTCCGGGCGGCCGGCGGCCGATTCCTCAAGCGACGGGAGCAGCACGTGCACGACTCGGAGGTGTGGTCCTCGCCCGTCCTGCAGTCCGTCGTCGGCGTGGTCGACCGATCCCGTCACGTGAGCACCTCCGTCGCGGCCGTCGAGGACGTGGCTTCCTGGATGGCCTACGAGGAGTTCACCTTCCCATCGGGCTCGATGGATGCCGCCTTCAGCGACCGGACGGATCCGACGGAGATCATCGACGTGTCGTTCTTCTACGCGCTGCTGAACTTCGCCTTCAGCGACTTCGACACCGGCGTGAAGTTCGCCACCACCTACCGGGGCCGTGAATGGTCCGACAGCGAGGCCATGTTCGCCTGCGTCAACCGGGCGCTGGGGGAGGGCGTGCCGCTGACCGACGGCGGCTTCCTCGCCGAGATCGACCGCGACGACCTCGCCGGCGTGTTCAGCGGCAACATCGAGATCCCCATGATCGATGAGCGTGTCGCGATCCTCAACGAGGCCGGCCGCACGCTCAGCCAGCACTACGGCGGGTCCGCGCACCGTTTCGTGGCCGACTGCGCCCCCGCCATGTACGCGGGCGGCGACGGGCTCATGGAGCGGCTGGTGCTGGAGTTCCCCCGCTTCAACGACGTCAGCAGCCACGACGGCCACGAGGTGCAACTCCACAAGCTGGCGCAGTTGTGGCTCTGGCAGTTGCACATGTCCCTGGCCGCCACGGGCAGCTTCGCCGTGGCCGACCTGGACCGCATGACCGCCTTCGCCGATTACATCGTGCCCGTGGCGCTACGCCTCATGGGCGTCACGTCGTACGCGCCGGAGTTGGAGGCGGCCATCAACCGGGGCGACCACATCCCCCGCGACAGCGCCGAGGAGGTGGAAATCAGGGCCCACACCCTCTACGCCACGGCCCTGCTGACCGACGCCATCAACCGCCTCCGCCCCGCTGAGCTGGCCCTGGTGGTGCCGCAACTCGACTTCCGCCTTTGGAAGAGCTACCACGCCACCTTCTGGCCCCACCACCTCACCCGCACGACCATGTACTGAGGGCGTCGCCACCGGACACGCACCGTCCTGATTCTGAGCCGCAAGCACTTCGGTGTCATGCGCCCGCTGGACGGAGGCACCTTCCCGATCGTCCCCTGACCGGAGGGCGGGGACGGACTGACTGGTTGAGAATAGGTCCTATTCTCGATACCGTGGCGGCCGGACCGCGCGAAGGAGGCTGGCCGCATGCCGTATCGAACATCACCCCACTCTCGCCGCATGAGGCTTGCTCAGTCCGTGGGCCTTGTGGCCGTCCTGGTGGCGCTGGGTGCCTGTGGAGGGGAATCGGGAACTGAGACCGCCGTGGCACCGGCCGGGGCGGCCGAGCCCGCCGCCGCTGAGACGCCGGCCACAACGGCCGCCCCGGCGACTACCGAGGCGACGGCCACGACGACCGCCCCGGCCGCCGCTGAGACGCCGACGACGACGGCCGCGCCGGCAACCACCGAGCCGCCGGCGACGACGGCCGCGCCGGCGACTACCGAGGCGACGGCCACGACGGCTGCCCTCGAGGCACCATCGCTGACGGTTACCGACGGCAGCGGGCGGGAGATCACACTCGACCAACCTGCCGAGCGGATCGTTTGCCTGGAGGACAACTGCACCGACTTGACGTCGGATCTGGGAATCGTGCCGGTCGCCCACCATCGAGGCGGCGAATGGGGCACCGCTGCCGCCTACTACGGCGCCGCCGCCGGCGACATCCCCGTGCTCGGCGATCGCACCTCCGTCGAGGAGGTGGCCGCCTTCGAGCCCGATCTCATCATCGCCCGTGTCGGTCAAGAAGAGGTGCGTGATGCCCTCGAGATGGTTGCCCCGGTCTACCTGGTTGACATCGGCGGTGTCGAGACCCTCAAGGAGGGCTGGACGAACATCGGAATCCTGACCGGTCGGCAGGCCGAAGCCGAGGAGGCCATCCACCGGTTCGAGCACAATATCGAGCACCTCTCCGAGGATCTCCCCGCCGGCGCCGTCGACACGAGAGTGGCGGTCGGCTTCGGCGACACCAACTGGATGATCTGGGACTCGTCGTCGTTCTGCCGGTTCCTTGCCGACATGGGTGCCGGTACGTGCGTCTTCCCGGCGCAGCCGGAGTCCGAGTACGGCTCGCCGGACAGCGAGTTCGCTTGGGAATTCATCGTCGAAGCCGACCCGGAGGTCTGGGTCATGATCACCTGGCCGGGGAGCGCCCGTGCCGACTCGGTTGCCGAGGCGGCGTGGCTCGAGACCACCGCCCACCGGGAAGGTCGGATCTGCAACGAGGACTCAGCGGGTTCCTTCGGTCATGGACTGCTGATGTTCCAGTGGGCGTACCAGTGCTACCTGAATGCCGGATGGCCGGACATCTACGAGTACCCGGGCGACCTTGCTGTGTGGCTCCCCGAGAACCACTGAACGAACCCGACAGCCGCAGCGAAGATGGAGGGCCGTCGATCACGGCGACCCTCCATGACTTGAGAGGAATCCTCGCTGTACCGGATTCGTCGGAGGCAGGCGGTCACCGTTGTGATCGTCCTCTCCTGCGTGTCCGCGGGGGTGGTGCTTGGCTCCCTGGCGTGGGGAACGCCCACGCTCTCGGTGGGGAAGGTCATCGACGCCCTGTTCGGCGCGGCGGGCGTGGAGGACAGCCACCGGTTCATCGTGCGTGAACTCCGGCTTCCACGGGTCATCGGGGGAGCATTGGCCGGAGCGATGCTGGGAGCCTCGGGAGCAGTCATGCAGGACACGCTCCGCAATCCCCTGGCCGGGCCGGAACTGATCGGGGTGTCCGCCGGAGCCTCGCTGGCCGTGGCCACCATCGTGGCATTCCGGATCCCGCTTCCGAGGATCGCCCTGCCGATAGCGGCCCTGGTTGCGGGGCTCATCACGGGGACACTCATCCTCGCCCTGGTGAGCCTCAAGCGGAACCCCATGCACATGCTGCTGGCCGGAGCGGCCCTCACCGCCTTGATCAATGCGTTGGTGATCGCGGTGATCACGCTGGCGCCCAATTTCGGCGGTGTCTCCATCATCTATCGCTTTCTGGTAGGGAGCCTCTCCGACGTCCAATGGGACGAGATTCGTCTGGCGTCACCGTGGGCAATCGCCTTGGTGCTGGTCGTCCTGTTGGCGGGGCGCCCCTTAAACGTCCTGAAGCTCGGCGACGAGGTGGCCGAAGGTCTGGGTGTCGGGGTCCGCCGTACCAGGGCGTTGCTCTTCGCTGCGTCGGTCCTCCTGGTGGCGCCGGTGATCGCCATTGCCGGCCCGATCGGCTTCATCGCCCTTGTCGCGCCCCACATCGTCCGCCGCCTGTTGCGAACATCCGACGCACGAGTGGTGATACCGGTGGCTGCAGTGACAGGGGCGGTGCTGGTCCTGGCCGCCGACACAGCCGCCCGACTCGCCCTGCATCCTCACGAGGTGGCTGTCGGGCTCTGGACTGCTCTCCTCGGGGCTCCGACGCTTCTGGTGCTGCTGCAAAGGAGCATGTTCCGGAAGAGGCCATCGATATGACCGCCACAGCCGCTGGTCTCACCCCACGGCGCCGGGTGGCCCGCTCGACCCTTCGCTATCGCTGGTGGGTCGCCGTGCTGGCCATCGCCCTCGTCGCTCTCATGCTTCTCTACGTGATGTTGGGGCCGGTCCTGTTCACTCCCGACCTGGTCTTCAAGGCGCTCGTGGGTCAGCCCGAGGAGCCCCTGCACCGCCTCGCCGTCCGGGAGGTTCGCCTGCCGCGAGTGCTGATGGCAGCGCTGGCCGGAGCAATGCTGTCGTCATCGGGCGCGTTCCTCCAGTCGGTGCTCAGGAACCCGCTGGCGGCGCCGGCCACGGTGGGCATCACCCAGGGTGCGGTCCTGGGGGCCGTCGGTGCGCTGGTACTCACCTTCGGATCGGAAGGCGCGCTAAACGATCTCAACGCCTTGGTTCCCGTGGCCGCAATAGCGGGGGGCCTCGCCGCCGGGGGTCTCGTCTACGGACTCAGCTACCGCCGAGCCGGGGCCGACCCCCTGCGGCTCATCCTGACCGGGGTCGTGGTGGCGGCCGGCCTGTCGGCGGCCACATCTTTTCTCGTGCTCCTCTCGGGCAGCCACGCCGACTCGATCATCAGGTGGCTGGTGGGCTCGCTCAGCACCAGAACCTGGGACCACCTGGTGTTCCTGCTTCCGGTGGCAGCCTTGGCCGTCCCGCTGGTGGCGGCCGCCATTCCGGTGGGTAACGCTCTCCAGTTGGGGGACGCGACGGCGTCGAATCTGGGTCTGCGGACCGAACTCGCCCGCGCAGGCGTCTTCGCGACCGCGGTCGTGCTGGCCGCCGGTTCCGTGTCCGTCGCCGGGGGAATCGCCTTCCTGGGCATGATGGGACCGCACCTGGCTCGGACCCTGGTCGGCTCGGATCTCCGCCGACTGGTGGTCGGTTCGGCCCTGGTCGGTGCCATCATCCTCGTCGCCGCCGACCTGCTGGCCCGGACGTTCTCACTCGATTGGATTCCTCTCCTGAACGTGGAGACCGAGAGCGGCAGCCGTGTACCGGTCGGTGCGTTCACCGCCCTGGTGGGTGCGCCGTTCTTCATCTATCTGATGAGGCGTCCGCTGAGGGCGCAGGCGTGAGCGACGTGGAGCCGACCATCGACCATCCGTCGATCCTGGTCGACCGCGTCTCGGCCGGCTATCGAGGCCACGAAGTGGCGCGGCATCTCAGCCTGAGCATCGAGCGAGGCAGCCGAACAGCACTGGTGGGTCCCAACGGGTCGGGCAAGAGCACCATCCTCAAGACCCTGGCCCGGCTCATCAAGCCGCTGTCCGGCTCGGTGTACCTGAACGGCCAGGACATCGGCCGCCTCCCCACTCGGGAGGTTGCACGCCAGTTGGCGATTCTCCCCCAGGTTCACGAGGTGCCTCCTGAGCTCACTGTGCTGGAGTTGGTGTCGCAAGGTCGATTTCCTCACGTCGGTGCGCTCAAGATGCTCCGCCGCCAGGATGACGAAGCCGTCCAGGAAGCCATCCGACTAACCGGCCTCGAACACCTGATGCACCGTTCTGTGGACACCCTCTCGGGTGGCGAGCATCAGCGAGCCTGGATGGCGTTGGCGCTCGCTCAGAAGACCGACCTTCTGCTCCTCGACGAGCCGACCACGTTTCTCGACGTCGCGCATCAACTCGACCTCCTGGGACTGGTGTCCGGCCTGAATCGGGACCACGGAGTCACCGTCGTGATAGTGCTGCATGACCTTAATCACGCCGCCCGGTTCGCTGATCGGATGATCGCAGTCTTGGAGGGCGAGGTTGTGGCCGACGGGCCGCCGACCGAGGTGCTGACGCCGGGCCTGCTGCGGGAGTGTTTCGGCGTGGAGGCCTGGGTGACGAAGGACCCCGAGACCGGCGCACCGGTGTGCATACCCCACACCACGATCTCAGCAGGCAACGACGAAGGAGAGGGAGGCGTCGGCCGAGGTCATGGCAGACCTGGATCTTCGTCCGGCCATCCACGTCCATGACAAGCTGACCGGGCGGGCGCCGGCCTTCCCGGCGGGCCCGGTGGCGGAGGCCATGTCGGCTGTATCCCCGCTACCAGCGGGGGGCCGCGGCGGAGGGTGTGGGATTCGAACCCACGGTGACCCGGAGGCCACAACGGCTTTCGAGGCCGCCCCATTCGTCCGCTCTGGCAACCCTCCGCCGGACAAGCTAGCGGCGCCGGGCGGCGAAGAACTCCTGTAGCAGCCGGGCGGCGTCTTCGGCCAGCAGCCCGTCGGCGACATCGATCTCGTGGTTGAGGCGGGGGTCGGCGGCCAGGTTGTAGAGCGATCCGCAGGCCCCGGCCTTGGGGTCGGCGGCCCCGAAGACGATGCGGTCCACCCGGGCCGCCAGCGCGGCGCCGGCGCACATGGGGCAGGGCTCCAGGGTGACCACCAGGGTCGCCCCGGCGAGGCGCCAGGTGCCGAGGGCCGCGGCGGCGTCACGCAGCGCCAGTACCTCGGCGTGCGCCGTGGGGTCGCCCTGCAACTCCCGCTCGTTGTGGCGCCGGGCGATCACCTCACCGCCGAGCAGGACCACCGCACCCACCGGCACGTCGCCGTGGGCGGTCGCCGCGGCGGCCTCGTCGAGCGCCAACCGCATCGCCGCCGTTTCCGCTTCGGTGTCCATCTGCCGTCCGTCCCCGTCGGCCGCCGTGCCCGGTGGTTCGCCCTGGTCGGCGCTTGGCGGCGACGCCGTGGCCGTCTGCCGTGGTCCTCGTCGGCCGCCGTGCCCGGTGGTTCGCCGGCCCCGACCGCGGCGCGGCAGTGATCCCGCAGCCCTTGCAGCGGAGGGAGTGGGATTCGAACCCACGGTGGCCGAAAGACCACACACGCTCTCCAGGCGTGCCGATTCGTCCGCTCTCGCATCCCTCCCGGTCGCCTCCGTGCCGGAGCACGGAAGGTCGGACAAGGGTACCCTGTGGCAGCCGGTGACTGTCCTGGGACGTGGCGGCCGGGTCCTGTGCGACCGGGACCCGTGAACCGAGTCAGGGCCGGGAGGCAGCAGCTCTCAGCGGGAAGCCCGGAGCGCCGCAGATCACCTGGCCGCCACATCCGAGGGCGGGCGCCGGCGCGGCGCCGTACGACCCTCCGCCCGATGGCTGTCACAAGGGGTCACTAGGCTCGGCGCCGATGGCGTATCAGTCGCTCTACCTGCGCTACCGGCCGGCACGCTTCGGCGAGATCATCGGCCAGGAACACGTCGTGGCGGCGCTGCGCAACGCCGTGGGCACCGGCCGCGTGGGTCACGCCTACCTCTTCAGCGGCCCGCGCGGCACGGGGAAGACGTCCACCGCCCGCATCCTGGCCAAGGCGCTCAACTGCGAGAACCTCACGGACGGTGAGCCGTGCGGCACCTGTGCGGCCTGCACCTCCATCGCCGCGGGCACGTCGTATGAGTTGCACGAGCTGGACGCCGCCTCCAACAACAAGGTGGACGACGTTCGCGAGCTCATCAGCAGGGTGGCGCTCGGCACGCCGGGCCGGGCCAAGGTGTACGTGCTCGACGAAGTGCACATGCTCACGCCGGGCGCCGAGAACGCCCTGCTGAAGACCCTCGAGGAACCACCCCCACACGTGGTGTTCGTGCTCTGCACCACCGAGCCGCACAAGGTGGCGCCGACGATCCGCAGCCGCACCCAGCACCTGCACTTCGAACTGCTGGACGCCGACGCGCTGGAGAGCCATGTCCGGGCGGTGGCTGCCGACGCCGGCTTGGCGGTGTCCGACGCCGATGTGGCCTACGTGCTGGCCGCCGGCGGCGGATCGGCCCGGGACACCCTGTCGGCGCTCGACGCCACCGCCGCCGCGGGCCGGGCCCCCGACGGCGCCGATGCGGTGACCGCTGTGCTGGAGGCCGTGGCGACCGCCGACACCGCCGCGGCCCTGAGCGCCGCCGATGCCGCTGCCCGAGCCGGGCGGGAGCCGCGCATCCTCGGCGAGGCCGTCCTCGGCCGGCTGCGGAATGCCTTCCTGGCCTCCATGGAGGCGCCGCTGGATCATCTGCCCGCGGCCGAGAGGCACGCCGCGGAGGATCTGGCGGGGCGGCTCCGCCCTCGCGCGCTGACGTACGCGCTCGAACTCCTCGGCGAGGCGCTCGTGGCGATGCGCGAGGCTCCCGATCCCCGGGTCGATCTGGATCTGGCGCTGGTGCGGCTCACCAATCCCGACATCGGTGTCACGCTGCAGTCCCTGGCTGAGCGGGTGGAGCGCCTCGAGAGCGGCAGCGCTGCGGCGCCGACCACGGCAACAGGCGGCGGTGCAGGGTCGGCCACGGCAGGCGCCGGCGGTACCGCACCGGCTACGGCAGGCGGCCGCGCAAGGCCGAGCGCGGCACCGCCACCCCATCGGAGCCCGGCCGGAGACGCATCCCCGGAGCGGGAGCCGCCTCGTGGCGGAGTCGCGGCGGGGGCACGGGAGGCGCTGGCGAGGGCCAGGCCGCCGGAGCCCGGAGCCGGCGGCGAGTCACCCACGCCCGAGCCTGCTGCCGGGCCGGTGCCGGCCGCACGGCCCGCCGCCGCCCGAGCCGTCGAGCCTCCGATTCCCCCGCGAGAAGTCGACTCGATGGGTATGCACGCAGGCGGGGCGCAAGAGCCGGTCGGCGACCCGGCGAGCCGCCAGGCGCCTCCAGCCGGAGCGGACGAACCGGCCACGGCCGAACCGCCGCCGGAGCGCGACGAGGCGGTGTTGGCGTGGGTGGAGGAGATCCTCCCGTCGCTGCGGAATCTGTCGTCGTTGCCCAAGAGCGCCGGCGCACGCCTCGCCGCCGGACGCTTCCTCCCGAACACACCGAGCTCCCTCCGGCTGGCTTTCAGCACCCCTGGATACTTGGACGGTTGTGCGACGTACCGGTCTGCGGTTGAGGCGGAATTCGGGCGCTGCTTCGATCGTCCCGTGACCGTCGAGTTCGTGCTCGAACGGGACGATCACAGCCCCCCGGACCCGCCGATCATCGCCGCGGGCGGCGCGGCCACGCGATCGCCCTATCTGGGGGAGGTGCTGGAGACCACGGCGCTGCCCAAGGCGCGCCCGACCTACCAGGACGACAGCGGGGTGGCGCAGGTGCAGCAGGCCTTTCCCGGCTCGAGACTCGTCGAGCTCGAAGCCCCCTAGGCGGAGGCTACGTGGCCATCGGCGGGTACACCGCCCCGATCCAGGAGTTGATCGACCAGCTCGGGCGGCTGCCCGGGATCGGCCCGAAGTCGGCTCAGCGCATCGCCTTCCACCTGCTGAAGGCGCCGGCCGGCGATGTCGAGGAGTTGTCGGCGGCGATCGACGAGGCGAAGCGCAGCGTGCGGTTCTGCCGGCGGTGCTGCAACCTGGCCACCGACGACCTGTGTGACATCTGCGGCGATCCGCGGCGCGAGGAGTCCCTGATCTGCGTCGTCGAGGATCCTCGCGACGTCGTGGCCTTCGAACGGACCGGCGAGTTCAAGGGCCTCTACCACGTGCTGCACGGGGCCATCAATCCCATGGAGGGCGTCGGGCCCGACCAGCTGCGGATGGCCGAACTCCTGCGGCGCGTCGGCGACGAGCCCGTCACCGAGGTGATTGTCGGCACGAATCCCAATCTCGAGGGGGAGGCCACCGCCATGTACGTCGCCAGTGTGCTGGCGCCGCTCGGGGTCAGCGTCACCCGCCTGGCGAGCGGGCTCCCCGTCGGCGGCGACCTCGAATACGCCGACGAACTGACCCTGGGCCGCGCACTCGCCGGTCGGCGGGACATCCTGCGGGACTGAGGCCGGCCGGCGGGCTTCCGGCTGGAGAATACGGTCGAGGCGCTCCTCGAGGGCTGCTGGGCGCGGGCTACGTTGCAGCCCGACGAGGCAGCGCCCCGACCGTCGCACCGGGGGAGGGGAAGATCGTGCAAACCCCGATGAGAACCACGACACATATGTTACAGACTTCACCTGGGAATGTCAAGGACGCCCGAGCCTGGGCCGTTTCCGCTGTTCAGGCGGACACCTAAAATGTTACGTCCGTAACGTATCCGCTAGGAGCCGGCGTCCACCCGCACGAGCGCAGCATCGCCCTGCCCGCCGCCGCCGCAGAGGGCGGCGGCTCCCAGACCCCCGCCCCGCCGGCGCAGTTCGTGCAGCAGGGTCAGCAGGACGCGGTTGCCGGAGGCGCCGATCGGGTGCCCCAGGGCCACCGCACCGCCGTTGACGTTCACCACATCGTGCGGCACGCCGAGGGCGGCCATGCTGGCCAGAACCACGGCGGCGAAGGCCTCGTTGATCTCGAACAGGTCGATGTCACCGAGTTCGGTGCCGGTCCGTTCGAGGGCCTTTCCGATGGCGGTCGCCGGCTGGGTCAGCAGCGACGTGTCCGGGCCCGCCACCTGGCCGTAGGAGACGACCTCGGCCAGCGGGGTGACGCCGAGCCGCTCGGCGGCAGCGGCCGAGGCCAGCACCAGTGCCGAGGCGCCGTCGGAGATCTGCGAGGCGTTGCCGGGCGTCACCGTGCCCTCGGGGTCGAAGGCCGGGCGCAGCCGGGCCAGCGACTCGGCACTGGTGTCGGGGCGGATGCCCTCGTCGTGCGCCACGACAGTGGGATCGCCGCGCCGCTGGGGTACCTCGACGGCGGTGATCTCGCTGTCGAGGAGCCCGTCCTTGGTGGCGCGTGCCGCCCGCTCGTGCGAGGCGGCCGCGAAGGCGTCCTGCGAGTCGCGGCTGATGCCCCCGATGGCGGCGAGGTGGTGTTCGGTGCTGAGGCCCATGGACCGCCCTTCGATGGCGCAGGTCAGACCGTCGTACATCATCGAGTCCACGAGGGCGGCATCTCCCGCCCGCAGGCCGGCGCGGGCCCCGGGCACCAGATAGGGCGCACCGCTCATCGACTCCATGCCCCCTGCCACGACCACGTCGGCGTCGCCGTGGGCGATCATCCGCCCGGCGAGGTAGACGGCGTTGAGTCCCGACAGGCAGACCTTGTTCACCGTGGCGGCGGGTGCGGTGAGGGGAACACCTGCTTTGTTGGCGGCGGCGCGGGCGGGTGCCTGGCCCTCCCCGGCCAGCAGCACCTGCCCCATGAACACGTAGTCCACCTCGGCGGCGGGGACGCCGGTGGCCTCTAGGGCGGCGCTGATGGCGAGGCCGCCGAGGTCGGTGGCGGAGAACGACGAGAGCGCGCCGGAGAACCGGCCGATCGGCGTCCGGGCGCCTCCGAGGATCAACGTTGGACTCATCTCGGCCTCCGTCGGGGCGGGCTGGAACTCTTCCGGACACGCTAGCGGTGCCGTGCCGCAGCACCCCCGGCGCGTTGGGCGGCGGCGCCGGGCCGGGCATCATGGGGCCGTGCTGCTCACCGAGATCGACCACGTGGCCATCGCTGTGCGAGATCTCGAGGCCGCCGTGGACTACCACCGCAGGGCGTTCGGTGCCAGCGTGGCGTACCGGGAGACCGTCGAGCGCGACGGCGTGGAGGAGGCCTTGCTCGCCGTGGCCGACTCCTACATCCAGCTCATCTCGCCGACGACGCCCGACTCGCCGGTGGCGCGGTTCCTCGAACGTCGCGGGGAGGGGTTGCACCACGTCGGCTACCGGGTGGCGGACTGCGCGGCCGCGCTGGCCGCTCTGGTCGCCGCCGGCGCCACGCCACTGGATTCAGAGCCCCGGCCCGGCTCGCGTGGCACGACGATCGCCTTCGTGCATCCGAAGGGATCCTTCGGCACGCTGATCGAGTTGGTGCAGGAGTAGGCGCGGGGAGCAGCGGCGGCGGGGATCGATGCAGGTTCACCTGGTCGACGGAACCTACGAGTTGTTCCGGCAGTTCTTCGCCCGGCCGTCGCACCGCACCGCCGCCGGCCGGGAGGTGGCCGCCGCCCGGGCCGTGGTGAGCGGTCTGCTGCGCCTCGTGGCCGACGGCGCCAGCCACGTTGGCGTCGCCACCGACCATGTGATCCCGTCCTTCCGCAACGAGCTGTATCCGGGCTACAAGAGCGGCGAGGGCGTCGATGCCGACCTGCTGGCGCAGTTCCCGCTGCTGGAGGAGTTGGCCGACGCCGCCGGCTTCACCGTGTGGCCGATGACCGAGTACGAGGCCGACGACGCGCTGGCCACGGCCGCCGCCCGGGCGTCAACGGATCCCGCCGTGGAGCGGATCCTGATCTGCACCCCCGACAAGGACTTGGCGCAGTGCGTGAGCGACGACGGTCGCGTGGTGCAGTTCGATCGCCGACATGGCCGCATCAGCGATCGGGCCGGTGTTGTGGAGCGATTCGGCGTCCCGCCCGCCTCGATCCCCGATTATCTGGCGCTGGTGGGTGACAGCGCCGACGGGTTTCCCGGCCTGGCAGGTTGGGGGGCGAAGTCGGCCGCGGCGGTGCTGGCCCGGTACGGCCACATCGAGAACATCCCCGACTCCTCGGGCCAGTGGGACGTGGCGGTGCGTGGCGCGGTCACCCTGGCTGCACGGCTGGCGGCGGGGCGGGACGAGGCATACCTGTACCGGCATCTGGCCACGCTTGTGACCGACGTGCCCGGGGTGCTGGACAGTGCCGCGCCGGGTGCCGGCGGCGCGGTGGACTCTCTGGCCTGGGTCGGACCCCGCGCCGGTTTCGCGGAGCTGTGCGGGCGCGTCGACGCCGAGCGCTTGGTGGCGCAGGCCGCGGCGCTGGCGGCGGGGCGCCGCTCCGGCGGCTGAGCGACCCCCGAAAGGCTGCCCCGGTGGCCGGCGACTTCACGACCGTCGAGGTGGACGGGCGCCAAGTGCGCATCTCCAACCCGGGGAAGGTCTTCTTTCCCGCTCGCGGCGAGACCAAGCTGGATCTCGTCCACCACTACCTGACAGTCGGCCCGGGTGCGCTGCGGGGTGTCTGGTGCCGGCCGACGGTGCTGCATCGCTTCCCCGACGGCGCCGAGGGCAAGAGCTTCTACCAGAAGCGGGTGCCGGAGCGGCGCCCGGACTGGCTCGAGACGGCTGTCGTGGCGTTCCCGTCAGGGCGGACCGCCGTCGAGTTGTGCCCCACCGACATCGCCCACATCGTCTGGGCGGTCAACCTGGGCTGCCTGGAGTTGCATCCCTGGGCGGTGCGCCGCTTCGAGCCCCACCGCCCCGACGAGTTGCGCGTCGACCTGGACCCGGCGCCCGACCTGGACTTCGAAGCAGTGCGGCGGGCGGCGTTCCTGCTGCGGGAGCTGCTGGACGAGTTCGGCCTCGTGGGCTGGCCCCGGACCACAGGCGGCCGGGGCATGCACATCGTGGTGCGCATCGTGCCCGCTGCCGGCTTCACGGAGGTGCGGGACGCCGCCCTGGCGCTGGCGCGGGCTGCCGAGACGAGGAACCCCGATCTCATCACCAGCGCCTGGCGCAAGAAGGACCGGGGCCCGAAGGTCTTCGTGGACTACAACCAGAACGCCCGCGACCGCACCCTTGCCTCGGCCTACTCGGTGCGCCCCAACCCCGAGGGCCGGCTGGCGGCGCCGCTGCGCTGGGAGGAGGTGGCCGGCGCCGAGCCCGGCGACTTCACGCTCGCCACGATGCCCGAGCGCTGGCGGACCGCAGGCGACGTGGAGGCGGAGCTGGAGGACCGGGCCGGCTCGCTGGCGCCGCTGCTGGCGCTGGCCCGCCGGGACGCCGCGCAAGGAATCGCCGACGCCCCCTGGCCGCCGCACCACCCGCGCCGCTCCTAGCGCGCCGGCCCGCCTCTATCAGGGCGATTCGTCGCCGGCCTCGGGCTCCTGATCGCCGGATCCCGGTTGCTCCTCCGGTTCATCTGCCCCCCCGCTGCCCGGTCCCGAGTCGCTCGCCTCGACGGTGTCGTCCCCGGTCGCCGCTGCACCGTCGTCCCCGGCGCCGTCGAGGCTCTCCTCGGGGAGCTCCTCACCGGTGCCGGTGGCGGGCTCTTCGGGCTCCGGTTCGAGTCGTGGATCCTCGCAGGGGATGTCGAAGCCGCCCGGGTCGTAGACGCGGGGCTCCTCGACGAATCCGCTGCCCGGCCGGTCAGTCCCCAGGAAGGCTTCGATGGCGTCGGCGGTGGCTGCCGCGGCAACCCCGATGTACTCCTCGGTGGCGAAGAGTTCGGCCTCCGAAGCGTTCGTGAGGTAGCCGTACTCGACGAGCGCCGACGGCGTCTCGGGACCTCGCACCAGCGCGTACGTGTCGGTCCCGTCGGCGAGCAGCACGCGTTTCACACCGGCGTCGGGGAGGGCGCTCCACTGGACGCCCTCGAAGGTGCTGAGGGCCGCGGTGATCTCCTCGTACAGGAGGCCGCCTAGGCGGCCGGACTCGGGGCGCATCCCGGTGGGGGACTCCGACTGCACGTACACCTCGGTACCCGGCGTCTCGCCCAGATCCCAGGTGGGTCCGTTGTGGTGGATCGACACGAGCGCCTCGGGCTCGAGGGCGTCGGCGAACTCCACGCGGACTCCCAGTTGGACCATGTAGTCGCCCGTGCGGGTGACCGCCGCGGTGATGTCGCGCTCGACGAGCGCCGCCAGGACGGCGTCGGTGAGCGTGAGGTTGAGGTCGCGTTCGACGAGACCGTTGGGACCCACCGTGCCGGTCTCGATGGGTCCTCCGTGGCCGGGGTCGAGGACGACCTGCACCTGGTCGATGCGCTCTCCGCCGGCGATCTCCGCGGTGTTGCCGCACGGCGTTCGCACGACGAAGCCCGTCTCCAACACCTCGAGGACGGTGACCGGGATGCCCGCCGCGGTGAGCAGGGCAACCGGCGGCGGAGGCGGCGGTTCGGTGGGGGTCGTGGTGGGGGGAGGCGGCGGTGCGGTGGTGGTCGTCGTGGTGGGAGGCGGCGGTTCGGTGGTGGTCGTCGTTGTCGGTGGCGGTTCGGTGGTGGTCGTGGTGGTGGGCGGCTCGGTCGTCGTGGGTGGCTCCGTCGTCGTGGGCGGCTCGGTGGTCGTGGGTCGCTCGATCGGCGGCTCCGGCGCGCCGGCGGGTGCTCCGGGGGTTCCGTCGCCGGGCCCGTTGGGCTCGGTCTCGTCGCCGCCGAGACGGGTGACGGTCACCGCGATGACGGCGACGGCGAGGATGAGTCCACCGAGCAGCAGCAGTCGGCGACGCCGGTACACGCGTGCGGGAACTCGGCCTCCGGGGGGATCGGTTTGCACTACGTGCTGTCTAGTGGTTGGCGGCTCCGCCGCGGTGCAACCTCGCCGCCCCTGCGGCGCCGTGACCTGTCCGGCTGCAGGCGGGCCGGGCGACGGCGGTCATCCCGTGCCGGCACCTTCGGCCCCGAAGATCTCCGCCAACTCGACGGGAGGAGTCCGAACGAGTTGGGCGTAGCCACAACTCGCGGGCATCCGGTCCGCTCGCCAGCGCAGCAGGCGGGCGCTGTGGCGGAACCGTCCCGCCTGGACGGCGTCGTAGGCCACTTCCGCCACGGGTGCGCCCAGCAAGGGCACCCAGGCGTCGACGCCCGAGCGCCAGCGGTTCGGAGCGCCGGGCAAACGCCCCTCGGCGCCTTCGGCCGTCCAGGGATGTGTCGCCGCATCGTCGATTCGATGCTCGGCCAGCAGGCCGGCCAGCTCGACCCGCTGCTGCGCCGCGAAGCCCGACGCGGCGCCCACGTAGTGCAGCACGCCCCGGGAGTCGTGCAACCCCAGCAGCAGGGAACCGACCCCGTCGCCGCTGCGGTGCATGCGGTAGCCGGCGACCACGCAGTCGGCGGTGTGACGGTGCTTGATCTTGAACTGGGCGCGCCTGCCGCACTCGTAGGTGCCTGCGGCGGGTTTGGCGACGATGCCATCCAGTCCGGCTCCCTCGAACCGCTCGAACCAGGCGGCAGCGAGCGAACGGTCGGTGGTGGCGGGCGTCAGATGCACCGGCGCGGCGAACCCCGCCGCGACGTCCGTGAGGGTTCGGCGGCGCTCGCTGAACGGCCGGCCGCTGAGGTCGCGATCGCCGAGCGCCAGGATGTCGAAGGCCACCAGACACGCCGGCGTCTCGGTGGCGAGCCGGGTGATGCGGCTCTCAGCCGGGTGAATGCGGGCGCTGAGGGCGTCGAAGTCCAGGGCGCCGCCGGGTCCCACGATGACCAACTCGCCGTCCAGCACGCAACGCTGAGGCAGGCGCGCCCGCAGCGGGCCCGCCAACTCCGGGAAGTAACGGGTCAGGGAACGCTCGTTGCGGCTGCCGATCTCAAGCTCGCCGCCGTCGCGGAACACAACGGCGCGGAAGCCGTCCCACTTGGGCTCGAACCACATTTCGCCCGCCGCCGCGACGGGCAGCGACTCGCTGGCCCGCGCCAGCATCGGGGCCACGGGCGGCATGACCGGCAGGTCCACGAGTCGTACGGTAGGCCGCGGCCGCCCCGGTCGATGACGTCCTGGACAACTGCCGGGGGATTTCTATCGATCGCCGCGCCGCCTGCAGCCGGCGCGGCGGGTCAACCCTCAGCCGAGCGCCACGAGAACCAGCCCGGCGGTCGCCACCACCATTCCCAGGACCTGGACGCGGCTGATGTGCTCGTGCAGGAAGAGCCATGCCGGGATCACGGTGAAGGCCGGCGACAGGGCCGTGATCGGACCGACGATGGACAGCAGACCCAGCGAGAGCGCTTCGAGCAGCAAGGCGTGCGCCAGCAGCAGCAGGATCCCGCTCGCCACCACCGGCACGACCGTGCTGCGCCGCGGCGCCCGGGGAGGGGGGGCGCCGGCTCGCTGCCAGACCACACCCAGGGCGGCCAGGCTGAGTGCCAGGGCGGCGGCGCGGACCACGAGCAGGGGCGCGAAACCGGCGGCGTCGCCGATCTCGCCGATGGTGGTCTGGAAGGTCGCCAGCGACGCCCCGGCGGCCAGCGACAGCCCCAGCTCACCCCCCAGCCCGATCCGCCGACCGGGCTCGCTCGGCGATGAGTCGGCGTCGCGGACCTTGGGCGGTCGCGAGATGAGCACCACGGCCACGATCGCCAGCGCCACGCCCGCCAGGGAGAGTGAGGACGGGCGCTCGCCGCGCACCAGCCCCGCGATGAACGTCAGGATCGCGATGGCCGACGCGGTCACAGGCGCGACCACCGCGATGCGGCCGAACGTGAACCCGGTGTACATGAAGCCCACCCCGAGCGTGAGCGCTCCCCCGGCCAGCAGCGCCAGCAGGATCTCGCGGCTGCTGCCGACCGACTGCCAGGTGGCCAGCAGGAAGATCCCCATGATCGCCCCACCGACCAGTTGGGCCCCGACGACAGTGCGCACCGGGCCGGTGCGCCTGCCCGCCATCCCGCCGAAGAAGTCCGCCAGCCCGAGACCGGCGGCCACACCCACACCCAGGATGACGTCCATCGTTCAGCGGCAGAACCCGGAGGCGGATCGAGGCACCCGGCAAGGGTAGTGCCCCGCGCCGTTGCGGGCCGCCGCCGTGCCCGGCCGAGCGCCCGGTCCGTCTCAGCCGAGCGCCACGAGCACCAGTCCCCCCGTCGCCAGCACCATGCCCAGGACCTGGGTGCGGCTGATGTGCTCGTGGAGGAAGATCCGTGCCGGGATGACGGTGAAGGCAGGCGACAGCGAGGTGATCGGTCCGACGATGGACAGGAGGCCCAGCGAGAGGGCCTCGATCAGGAGCGCGTGCGCCACCAGCAGCAGCAGCCCGGCGACGAGCACCGGCACGACCGTGGCCCGTCGGGGCATCCGGAGGCGTGGCGCACCGGCTCGCCGCCAGACCACCAGCAGGATGAGCAGGCTGAGCGTCCCACCGACGGCGCGTACGACGAGCAGGGGCGCCACACCGGCCTCGCCGCCGATCTCGCCCATCGTGGTCTGGAACGTGGCGAACGAGGCTCCTGCAGCGATCGACAGTGCCAGCTCGGCGCCGAGGCTGATCCTTCGCGGGGTGCCCGCTGGGGCCGAGGACACATGGGCGGCGGGCGCCGGGCGCGAGATGAGGATCACGGCCACGATCGCCAGGCCCACGCCGGCCAGAGCCAACTGCGACGGGCGCTCGCCGCGCACCAGCCCCGCCGCGAACGTGAAGACCGCCACCGCAGCCGCGGTCACCGGCGCCATCACCGACATGCGACCCCATGAGAGGCCCGTGTACATGAACACCGCGCCGAGGGACAGGGCCGCCCCGCCGATCGCCGCCAGCACCGTCACGCGCACGCTGCCGAGCGGTTGGGACGCCACCAGCACGTAGATGCCGATGACGGCGGCTCCGACGAACTGAATCCCGGTGATGGCCCGCAGCGGCCCGGTTCGCCGGCCGGCGCTGCCGCCGATGAAGTCGGAGAACCCCAGGCTGGCGGCAACCCCGACCCCGAGCAGGACTTCCATTCAGCGGCAGCGTCGTGAGGCGCCGGGGGGCATCCGGCGAGGCTAGTCCCGCACCGGCGCTACCTTCGGTCCGGATGGATCTGCGGGCGGCTCCTGCGATCGCCCTCGGCGGGATGGCCGGGGCCGCGGCGCGCTGGTGGCTGCACGACGTCTGGCTGGGCGACTCCACGTCCTGGGCGACGCTGGTCGTGAATGCTGCCGGCAGCGCGCTGCTGGGTTGGCTGCTGGCGGCGGGGACCGGCGACAGTGCCATCGCCAGGGTCGTGGGGGCGGGGTTCTGCGGCAGCTTCACCACGTTCTCGGCCTTCGGCCTGATCACTGCCGAGCACCTTCAGTCGGGGCGGGTCGGCGCGGGAGTGCTCTATGCCGCCGCCTCGCTCGCCGCGGCCCTCGCCGCGGCCCTTGCCGCCGGGTGGCTGAGGCGGCGCCTTCGCCGGTTGTTCCATCGGGCGGCCACGTGACCGCCATCGGGTTCCTGGCCGCCGCCGGGGTCGCCACCGTGCTGCGGGTGGCGGTGTCGGCACGGCTCAGCCGCGAGTCGTTCCCGTGGGGCACCCTGGCGGTGAACGTGACCGGCGCGTTCGCCCTCGGGCTGCTCGCCGTCGCCGGCGAGGCCACGACGCTGATCCTGGCCGGCGGGGCCCTCGGCTCGCTCACGACCTTCTCGACCCTGGCGGTCGAGATCGTCGAACTGTGGCGCCGCAGCCGCCCGCGGGCGGCGGTCTACGCGGCTGTGTCGCTGGTTACCGGCGTGGCGGCCGCCTATCTCGGCACTCTCGTCGTCACGTGAGAAGTCTCCGGGCGGTGGAGGGCGCTCGGGGGACACCGGAGACATGGAAATGGCGTACCTCGGTATCCCGGCGGTCGGTTGAGCGGCCGTAGGGTCCCGCCTAGCCGAGTGCCAGCAGAACCAGCCCGCCGATGATGACGACCATGCCGGCTGTCTGGAGCCGGCTGACGTGCTCGCGCAGGAAGAGCCGTGCCCCGAGCACGGTGAAGGCAGGTGTCAGCGAGGTGATCGGCCCGACAACCGAGAGGAATCCCCTATTCAAGGCTTCGATCAGCAACGAGTGGGACAGGATCAGCAGCGTTCCCGCTGAAACGACGGCGAGGACCGCTCGTCGCTGCGGGGCGCGGACCGGTCCGGCAGGGGCCCTTCTTCGCAACGCGGCAAGGGCTAACAGGCCCAGCAGTCCGCCGACACCGCGCACGACGAGGAGCGGTGCAGGACCGTCGTCAACCCCGATCTCCAGCAGCAGGATCTGGAAGACCACGAAGCCGCCTCCTGCGCACATCGACAGGGCCACTTCGCCGGCGAGACCCAGCCGCCGCTCTGCGTCGCTGCGGTCGAACGGCTTGGGTGTGCGGACCGGGCGGGAGACGAGGACGACCGCCGGGATGATGAGGATCGCGCCGGCGACGGCCAGTCCCGAGGGCCGCTCGCCTCGCAGCAATCCGACGGCGAAGGTCAGGGTGGCGATGGCGGCGAACGAGACCGGGGACATGACCGAGACGCGTCCCCAGGACAGGCCCGCGTAGAAGCAGAGCGCGCTGAACGCCAGGATCAAGCCGCCCGCGGCCGACAGCAGCAGTTCGCGGGCGCCGCCGAGGGGCTGCATCGTGGCCAGCAGGTAGATGCCGATGAGCACGGCACCCATGAGGTGGATGCCCGTCGTGGTGCGCAGCGGGCCCAGCCGCCGGCCGGCCGCGCCACCGATCACGTCGGAGATCCCCAGGCTCACCGCCACGGTCAGCCCGAGGAGAACGTCCAATTCTCACCTCTCCCGCGGGCCCGAGCGACGGTGCATCGGGCGAGACTACTCAGCGCCGGGCGCGGCGGCCGGGCAGCCTCAGCCCAGGCCGATGAGCACCAACCCCGCTGCGGCGAGGCCGAATCCCACGAGCTGACCGCGGTTCATCCGGTCGTGCAGGATCAGCCGGGCCCACAGCACAGTCGCCGCCGGGAAGAGTGCGGCAACCGGGGCCACGAGGCTCACCAGTCCCTGGCGAAAGGCCTCGATCAGCAGGCAGGTCCCCAGCGTGTCCAGCAAGGCGTACGAGGCGACGAGGCGGGCGTCTCCGGCCGTGAGCCGCTCCGGCGCTCCGTCACTGCGAACCCGCGAGAGGACGAAGATCCCGGCCAGAACGCCGGCGGTCAGGCGCGACGTGGCGACGGGCCACATCCCGGCGTCGTCGCTCGCGGCCGCGAAGAAGATCTGCGTGACCCCCAGTGTCAGCCCTGCGCCGACGGCCAGGACCACCTCCTGGGAACGGCTGGCGACGATGCGCCGGGCGTGCGCTGGCGAGGCACCGACATCTGCCTCGTGGTGCTCGGCGACGCGGGCGATCAGCACGACGGCCGCGATGGCCAGCACTACTCCGATCACGGCGATGGTGCCCGGGCGCTCGCCGATGATGAATCCGTAGACCACGCCCACCGCCGCGCCGATCGCGGCCGCCGCCGGCGCCACCACCGACATCCGTCCGATCGCCAGGCCCCGCACCAGGCAGCAGATGCCCGCCACCAACCCGAGGCCGGCGAAGACGCCCAGCCACTGATCCCGCACCGGTGGGAGGGTCCGGTCGGTGATGGCGAGGAAGACCCCCAACACGGCAAGGCCCCAGAGCTGTGACAGCGTCACGACCACCGACGTGCGCATGCGGCGTGCCGCCAGGCCGCTCAGGAAGTCCGCGGAACCGATGCTCGCCGCCACCAGGACACCGAGCAGGAGGGCCATCG
>VXXM01000080.1 GCA_009835395.1 Acidimicrobiia bacterium | reverse complement strand
CGCCCGCCCGCCGCGCCGCGCCAGCGACCTCCCCGCCCCCAGGTGCGCCGGGCGCCGCCGCGGGGGATCACCCAGTGGTGGACCGGCCGGATACCCGCAGCCCGCCGCCCGCCCGGTTACGGGGAGCGCCCCGGCAGCTACCGGGGCGGCAGCCGCGACATCTACGGCCGCCTCGAGCGGCAGCGGCGATCGGGCCTGTTCTTCGTCGGCTTCGCCGTCCTGCTGGTGGTTCTGCTGATCATGATCGTCGTGCTCGTGAACGTACTGAGCCCCGACGACAACGAGACCGGCACGCCCGGGCCGGCCACGATCGACGTGCCCTCGGTTTACCAACTCGAGGAAGCGGTGGCGGTGCGCACCCTGGAGTCCGCAGGCTTCCCCGTGATCACCGTGCGGGCGGCGAACGCCGACATTCCCGCCGGCCGGGTCTTCGACCAGCAGCCCCGCGCCGGGACGAAGCTGGCACCCGGCTCCGCGATCACCCTCACGATCAGCGCGGGCGCCTCGGCGGTCCCGGTGCCCAACGTCCTGGGTTGGCAGGCGATCGACGCCGAGCGGGCGCTGCGGGGTGCGGGGTTCGCCGTCAACCTGGTCCAGGTGGGGAGCGAGAGACCCGCCGGGGAGGTCCTGCAGCAGGAGCCGGCGCCGCTCGTTCAACACGAGGCCGGTGCCGCGGTGACGCTGAACATCTCCGCCGGACCGTCGGCCATCCTGGTGCCGAACGTGATGGGCATGGACGACGTCGACGCGGCGGTGGCGATCACGAACGCCCGGCTGGTGGTCGTGCGCCAGGACGAGCCGTCCGACACGGTGGCCGAGGGCGCCGTCATCCGCACCGAGCCCGCGGCGGGCAGTCAGCTGGCCGAGGGCAGCCAGGTGCTCGTCTTCGTCTCCTCGGGGCCGGAGATCGTGCAGATGCCGGACCTGACCGGCCTCAACCCCACCACGGCGCTCATCCAACTCGACACCTTGGGGATGACCGCCGACGTGGTGGACGTGGCCTCGCTGCCCGGCGAGACACCGGGACTGATCGTCTCCCAGGACCCCGCGGCCGGGACGACGATCACACCGGGGTCGATCCTCACGCTCTACGTCACCGGGGAACCCGAGGCCGGAGAACCCGAGCCGCCCACCGGCGACGAGCTCACGCCGCTCGAAGGCGAGACTCCGCCCACCGAGGGCGGGATCGACCCGTCGGGGCTGCCCGAACGCCCGGCGCCCTCGGAGGGCTAACCGGCCGGCGGCGGATCCGCCGGCGGCAGGCCCAGGAAGTTCGCCAGGATGGCGTGGCCGTCGGTGGTCATCTGCGATTCCGGGTGGAACTGCAGCCCTTCGACGGCCATGGTGCGGTGGCGCAACCCCATGATTACCCCGTCGACGGTGCTGGCGGTCACCTCCAGGCTTTCGGGAACCGAAGAGGGGTCCACCACCAGCGAGTGGTAGCGGGTGGCCCGCAGCGGGTTGGACACCCCGGTGAGGACGCCGGCGCCGTCGTGGTGGATCTGGGACACCTTGCCGTGCATCACCGAGGGGGCGCGCACGATCGTGCCGCCGAACACCTCGGCGATGCACTGGTGTCCGAGGCACACCCCCAGGATCGGGCAGCGTCCCGCCAACTCCCTGATGGCGTCGCAGCAGATGCCCGTGTCGGCAGGCCGTCCGGGTCCGGGACTGACCAGCAGGGCCTCGGGCGCCAGCGCCACGGCGTCGTGCAACGTGAGCTCGTCGTTGCGTGCCACGATCGTCTCTGCACCGAGTTCGCGCAGGTACTGCACCAGGATGTAGACGAACGAGTCGTAGTTGTCCAGGACCAGCACCCGGCGTCGCACGGGTGTTGAGGGTACCGGCCGCCTATCCTGCGGGCATGGCGAATCCTCCCAAGCGCAAGGTTCAGGGGGGCAGAGTGACCCCCAAGGGAACGCGTCCGGCGGGGGAGCAGTTCCTGCCCCCCGAGGCCAAGGTGAGCCCCACGTGGGTTCCGGTCCTGCTGTTCTCGCTGCTGGCCGCAGGAACGATCCTCATCATCGTGAACTACCTGGGGCTGATCCCGGGCGGCACGAGCAACTGGTGGCTGCTGGCGGGCCTGGGGCTCATCCTCGGCGGCGTGATCACCGCAACCCAACTGCACTGACGGTTCCGGGCGCCCTGATCGATCCCACCGGATAGAGCCGAAGCGGCGCGGCCCGTAGCCGGAGCAGGACTCGACAAACTACATACTCGTACTTCCCCCCAAGCTTTTCCACACTTGTGGGAAACGCCGCCGGTGGAGACCTCAGTCCTCGATCGGCGCCATGACCGACATCTCCTCGCCGCAGTGACGAGGCGGCTCGGGATCCTCCATTGGTGCGATCGTCATGCGGACCTCGGTGCCGCACAGGCTGCAGCGGTAGGTGATGCGCACCTTGCGCAGCTCGCCCGGAGGCGGCGGCTCGGGCTGCGGCTGGGCCAGCAGGCGGAGAATCATGATCCCCAGCCAGAGGATCGCCAGACCTCCAAGGGCGGCGGCGAGCGCCTTGAAGGCCGTACCCAGAGCACTGGCCACCACGACGTCGGCGGCCATGACGTCGACTGCGGCGGCCATCCCGGCGGCGGTCATGCCTCCAACAGTACGGCCACCCCGTGCCCGTCGGCGGCGTCGCAAGCCGCCAGGCCCGCTCCGCCGCCGTCCAGCGCCGCCAGAGCCGGCGCCAGCCGCGCCAGGAGCCCGAGTCCCGTGGCTCCCTGCGGATGACCGAGGGCCAGAGAGCCACCGTCGGGATTCAGCAACTCAGCCCAGCCGGCGCAGCTGATCTCCCAGTTCACGACGGCGGTGGCGAACGGCTCGGCGAGCTCGACGCGACCGATGCCCCCGTCGCTGACATCGGCGAGTGCCGCGGCGCGGCGCGCCGCCTCGGGCGACGATCCGCATCCCGCGCCGGGATCGCCACCCACGACCGCCGCGGCGGCCACCCTGGCAACCGGTTCCAGGCCGAGCCGGCGAGTCGCCGCCGGCGATGCCACCAGGGCCGCGGCGGCACCATCGGCCATGGGCGCAACGGTCGTCGCCGTCAGGAGCCCGTCGCGGCTGTAGAGCCCCTCGGGCAGTTGCCGGCCCGCCACCTCGCCGGCACCGAGCAGCTCGTCACCGCCGGCATTCGGCGGCGCCCCGCCCGGGAGGGATAGCAGTTCGGCTGCCAGACGACCGGCGGCCTGCGCCTCCTCGGCGCGCCGGCGGCTCCGCCTCCCAACCTCCTCAAGCCAATCCCTTCCCACCCCATGACGCTGCGCCCACCGCTCCGCCGCCGGACCGGGAGGCAGGTGCGCCTCGCCCGGTGTCGGCGTCAGCGGCAGGCCGAAGCCGCGGTGGCTCATGTCGGCACCGGCGGGGACCGTGCTCATCAGTTCCACCCCGCCCACCAGCACCACCCCGCAGCGGCCCGACCGCACCGCGTCGACCGCCCGGACGAGGGCGACGAGGGACGACGTGTCCTGGGTGCTGACCACTGAGGCAGGTACCCCGGAAAGGCCTCCGACCGCGCGCGCCGCGGCCGCGGCCACGTTGGCCGCCTGCGCTCCCACCGGTGTGGCGCATCCCACTAGCACCTCGTCAACCGCGCCGGGGTCGGTGCCGCTCTCACGCAGCACCGCGGCGAGGACCTCGCCGAGCAGCTCGGCGGGATGGCGCTGGGCGAAGCGGCCGTGACGGGCGCCGAATGGGCTGCGCCCGGCCCGCAGGATCAGTGCCTCGGGCACGTCAGGGGGACCGGTGATCCCAGGCGGGGAGCCGCCCGGCCCGCAGAGACGGCAACACTAGGATCGGCGATCGCACGGAATGCGGATCAGGCGCTCGGAGTCCTCCGTGCACGCAGCGTCCGGCGTGACTCGACGGGAGGACCGTGGAAGTAGGCGATTGGGCACTGCTGCTCTTGCGGGTCACCGTCGGCCTGACGCTAGCCGCACACGGGTACAACAAGTTCTTCGGCGGTGGGCGGATCGCCGGCACGGCGCGCTGGTTCGAGAGCATCGGCATGCGACCCGGCCGCCGCCACGCCATCCTGGCCGCCAGTGGTGAGATCGCCGCCGGGCTGGCGCTGGCTGCGGGATTCCTCACCGTCCCGGCCGCCGCCGGATTCGTGGGGTTGATGACCGTGGCGTTCTGGGTTGCCCACCGGGACAAGGGATTCTTCGTCATGAACGACGGCTGGGAGTACACCGCCGTCCTGGCCACCGTCGCGGTGGTGATCGCCATGGTGGGGCCGGGGGAACTGTCGCTGGACAGCGTCATCGGCGTCGCCGACGTGCTCGACGGTTGGGTGGGCCTCGTCATCAGCCTCGGGGGTGGTGTCCTGGCGTCGGTGCTGCTGCTGGCGGCGTTCTACCGCCCGCCCGCCCGCGGCGACTGAACCGTCAGAGCCACGCTCCGGCGACCGCCAGCGCCCCACCCG
>VXXM01000067.1 GCA_009835395.1 Acidimicrobiia bacterium | reverse complement strand
CCCCTACCGACCCCCATCCCCAGCCGGTGCTGAGACACGCCCCCACTCGGAGGCGGCGTTCACTCCCCTGCCCACTGTTGGCGGGCGGCTTCGAAGGCAGCCAGGGTTCGGTTGCGGGCCTGGGCGTGGTCGACGATCGGCATGGGGTAGCCGGGCGCCCGGGCCGCCAGCTCCAGCGGGCCGAGCGTCCACGGCGTGTGGATCTCCCGGCTCGAGAAACCCGCCAGTTCGTGCACCCAGCGGCGGATGTAGTCGCCGGCGGGATCGAAGCGCTGCGACTGGCGGACCGGGTTGAAGATCCGGAAGTAGGGGGCCGCGTCGGCTCCGGTGCCGGCCGTCCACTGCCAGTTCCCGACGTTCTGGGCCACGTCGCCGTCGAGCAACAGCCGGCGCATGTGGCGCTCGCCGAGGCGCCAGTCCACCAGCAGGTCCTTCACCAGGAACGAGGCCACCACCATCCGCACCCGGTTATGGATCCACCCCTCGTCGCGCAACTGGCGCATCCCCGCGTCCACCAACGGGTAGCCGGTCCTGCCGTTCTTCCACGCCTCGAACCCCTCCGGGTCGTGGCGCCAGCGGATCGCCCGGTACTCCGACCGCAGCGCCGTCGAGACGGTCTCGGGCCGAGCCGCCATGATCTGCGCCCAGAAATCCCGCCAGGCCACCTGCCGCACGAACGCCGCCCTCCCAGGCGACTCGCCGGCCAGGGCCTCGACAACCCGCCGCGGCGAGATCGTGCCCCACTTCAGGTCGACCGAGAGCTTGGACGTGATGTCCAGATCCGGCCGGTCACGCTCCTCCGCGTAGCGGTCCGCGCGATCGGCGAAGGCGTCCAGCCGGCGAACGGCGGCCTCCTCGCCGGTCTCCAGCGGCGGCGCGTCGGCGGCGGGCACGCCTGCGCCCGAGTCGGCGGCCACCTCGGCGCTGCCGGAGCCCGGCCAGGGCTCCGGTGGCAGCGTCGACCACGCCCGGAAGTACGGCGTGAACACCGTGTAGCCGGTGCCGGTACGGCTGCGCACCGACCCCGGCGCGTGGACGAAGCAGCCGTCGGTCCAGCGCATGGGCAGCCGCGCGTCCGCCGCCCCGTCGCGCCTCGCGGCGTAGGGGCTCACGTCGCGGTTGGCGAAGACCGCCCGGGCACCGGCCCGCCGGATCAGCTCCGCGAGCATCTCCACCGGCTCGCCCCGGCCCACCCAGAGCCGCCCGCCCCGCGCAGCCAACGCATCGTCGAGCGATCGCAGGTTGCCCGCCAGCACCGCCCGGCGCCGTGCGTGGCAGCTGTCCCACAACTGCGGGTCCACCACGAAGACGGCCATCACCCGGTCGCAGGTCGCCGTCGCCGCCGCCCAAGCCGGGTTGTCGGCAAGCCGCAGATCCCGGCGGAACCAGACGATGCCGACGTTCACGATTCGCTCGGGCCCGGGGGCGCGGCAAGCGTCAGAATGATCGGCCCTGCCGGCCCGTTCAATCCCCTGCGGCGGGACTGAGCAGGCGATAGCCCTCGTGGGCGTCCAGGTCGCCGAAGGGCAGCACGTGCAACACCGGTGTGGTGACGCCGTTGGCGACGTATCGGGCGATCTGGGCACGGCACGCCGCCGGGGTGCCGTTGACGATGATGTCGTCCACCAGCTCGTCGGGGATCTGCTTCAGGGCGCCGGCCCGGTCCCCGCCGTCCCAGCGCTCCCAGAACGGCGTCAGCATCGCCTCCCGCCCCAGCCACACCTGGAACGCCCGGTAGACGGCCACCGAGACGTAGCCGGCCAGCATCCGCTTGGCCGCGGGCAGCACGGCGGCACGGTCGGGGTTCGGGCAGACGAACAGCCGGGCCACGATCTCGGCGTCCGGTGCCACGTCCCGCACGATGCCGGTCACCCGCACCGTGTCGGCGGCCGAGAGCCAGTTGATGATCGCACCGTCGGCCTCCCGCGCCGCCAGGCGCAGCATCTGCGGGCGCAGGGCGGCCAGAAGCAGCGGAACCGGCGGGTCGGGCGGCTCGCCGACGGTGAGGCGGAATCCCCTCACCTCGAAGGTGTCGTAGGCGGCGGTGACCTTCTCGCCGCTCAACGCGGCCCGCAGGAAACGCAGCGTGTCACGGGCCCGGCGGTAGGGCTCGACGAAGGGGACGCTGTTCCAGCGCTCCACGATGACATCCGACGAGGTCCCGATGCCGAGCGCGAACCGGCCGGGGGCGGCCTGAGCCAGCGCCGCCGCGGACTGCGCCAGTGTGGCCGGACCCCGCGTGTAGACGGGGATGATGGCCGTGCCGAGCCGGAGATCGGGCTCCCAGGCCGCCGCCAGCGCCAGCGGCGTGAACCCGTCGACCCCGGAGGCCTCGGCCGACCACAGGTCGGTGTAACCCCAGGACACCAAGTCTCCGATGCGGTCGCGCTGGGTCCCCAGCGGGCCACCGAGGGGAACCGACACGCCGAGAGGCGGCCGTGCCGCGGCCTCCGAGGTCACCGGCGGCTCACAGCCACCGGAAGACGAGTCCGTCGCGGCGTTGTGCCCATTCCTCGGTGGTGATGGCGAACCGCTCGTGGTCCTCCCAGCAGCCGTTGATCTCCAGGAATCGCAGCGCTACGCCCTCCGAGCGCAACGCCAGCTTCTCCACCACCCGCCGGCTGCGCTGGTTGCGGGGCACGATGGCGATCTCGACGCGGTGCATGTCGAGTTCCTCGAAGGCGAACCGCAGGCCGGCCGCCACCGCCTCGGGGATGTAGCCGTTGCCGGCGTGACGCTGATCGATCCAGTAGCCGATGTTGCAGGACTGGAACGGCCCCCGTGTCACACCGGCAACGTTCATCTCCCCTACCAGCGTCCCCTCCACGAACACGCCGAACCCGTAGCCGGTGCCGAGGTGGCGTTCCCGGTCGCGCGCCCCGCAGCGCGCCGCGAACGCGGAGCGGCTCACGTCGGGGTCGGGCGCACCCTTCGGCTTGGCGGGCTCCCACTGGGTCAGCCAGGCCCCGTTGTGGCCCCGCACCTCACGCCACTGCGCGAAATCGCTCGGCACCAGCGGGCGGAGACGCACCCGGCGCCCCGTCAGCACCGGGGGTGATTCGACCGAAGCGAGAGCCCTGCGCATTCGTTCGGGGACCCTAGCCAGCATCATGGGCCTCCCGCTGCGCCCTCTCCCCGAAGGATCGCTCCTGGCCGTCGGCCAGCAGGCTGCTGACCAGCCCGTCCAGCAGGTCGGTCTCCGAGACCAGGCAGCTGTCGAAGCCGAAGAAGCGCATGATCTTCACGAGCACGCACATGCCGGCGACGATCACGTCGGCCCGATCGGCGTGCAGTCCGGGGTTGGAGATCCGCTGCGCGCGATCCTCGGTCGCCAACGTCCGGAACACGTCCTCGGCGGCGGCGCGGGTCAAATCGAAGTGGTGGATCCTGTCGGGGTCGTAGGGCTCGAGGCCCAACTCCACCGCCGCGGCACTCGTCACCGTGCCGGCCACACCGATGAAGCAGCTCGTCCGGCGCGCCTCGGGAATGGCGATCAGCACGTCCTCGAGGTGCGACTCGGTCACCGACAGGCAGGCGTGCAACTCCTCGGGGCGGGGCGGGTCGTGGTGGATGAACTGCTCGGTGAGCCGCACGCACCCCACGTCCGCCGACAGCACGCCCTCGCAACGGTCGGCGCCGAAGGCGAACTCGGTGGACCCGCCGCCGATGTCGGCGACCAGGAACGGGCCGCGCGCGGGGTCCAGCTCGGCAGTGGCCCCCTCGAACCCCAGGCGACCCTCGGTGTCGCCGTCCAGCAGTTCGGGGCGGATCCCCAACACGGCGGTGGCGGCGGTGAAGAACTCCTCGGCGTTGCGCGCATCGCGGGCGGCGGAAGTGGCCGTGGCACGCACCGCCTCGACACCCAGGGCGTCCATGATCCGGCGGTAGTCCTCGAGCACGGCAACCGTGCGCCCGATGGCCTCGCGGTCGAGGACCCCTGAGGCGTCGACACCCTGACCCAGACATGTGACGATGGTTCGCCGCTCGAGCGTGTCGACCCCCTCGCGGCTCACGAGCAGGCGGGTGGAGTTCGTCCCGCAGTCGACCGCCGCCACCACGCGGCCGCCGGACCCGCTCACGGCGTCGGCTGCGTGGAGGCTGTGGACTCGGCGGCGAGTTGGATGGCCACCCATTCGCCGACGGGGTCCTCGCCGCCGGCCAGATGCCAGGCGTAGTGGGCGTGCAGGCACTTGACTCCCCGGCGGGTGCCGCCGACTCCGCCCGCCGGCCGCGGCCCACTGTGATCGGCCGGCAGCGCCGCATCCCGCTCGTCGGCATAGCGGGCGTGGGCGCTCGCCAGAGCCTCGGGGGCGACGGTGGCCTCGGCCTGCCGAACCCCGCCCCGGGACTCCAGCCGGCTCACAGCCAGACAGTCGGCAGTCGACACCAGCCAGTAGCGCGTCGGCATCGGCGTCCCGTCGGCCAGCAGCGGATCGTTGCGGATCACCCGCGGGCTGCCGTCGGGATTCCGCACCCACACCCGGAATCCTCCCTGGGGCCGGCGCCCGAGCAACTCGGCCACCTCCGCCCAGTCGCGCAGCGAGATTCCGTCACCGCCTGCAGCCCACGGCTCGGCACCCAACTCGGGCCCACCGCGCCCCGGGCCGCCCGCACCGGCGCCGCTAGGGGCACCGGCCAGAGCCGCCTCGGGCTCGGTCAGGCCGGCCGCGTCCGCCCAGGCCCGGACGGACGTCCCCCGGATGCCACCAGGCGCCGTCACGCTTCCCCCGAACCCCGCTGCGACCTGGCCGGCCGGGAGTCGTGCCCTGGAGGGGTCGGCGAGACGTGAGGGCCTACGCGGCGCTGCGCCGACCGGAGAGCGGCTTCAGGACGAAATCCACGAGCCTCTTGAGGATGAGCCCCAGAGCGAGCACCGGAGCGATGATCGGCGAGAGGATGCGGAGCCTGTTCGGCACGGCCTGGAGCAAATCCACGGCCTCGGGCTCGGCCGCCGCCTCGCCCGCATCCGCCGGGCCGTCGCCGCCGTCCTCGGCGGGCTCCTCACCCGCATCGGCCTCAGCGGACTCGCTGAGCATCTCCTCGAGGTTGTCCACGAACTGCCCCATCAGCTTGGCGCTCACGTCACCGAGCACACCGCGCCCGAACTGCGCCACCTTGCCGCTGATCTTGAGATCGGTGGTGACCTCCACCTTGGTGCTGGCATCGGAGGCGGCCTCCATCAGCGCCGTGATGTCGGCGGCGGCGTTTCCCGCGCCGCGCGTGTCGCGACCCTCGGCGCGGATCACGATCCGCAGATCGTCCCTGTTCATCTCGACCATGGTGGCCTTGCCGCGGTACTCCGCCGATATGGGGCCCACCTTCACCTTGACCGCGCCGCGGAACTCGTCTCCCTCGACCTCGTCGAGCCGGGCTCCGGGCAGGCAGGGGGCGATCAGTTCGGGATTGGTGAGGACCTCCCAGGCCCGATCCACGCCGACACTCACCTCGAAGTCGCTCTTCAGTTCCATCGTCAGGCCTCCTGTGACGTCTTGGGGCGTCCGTCTCGGATCGTCGGCGGCTCAACGGCAATCGCCGCGGCCGCTCGGGCAACGTTACCGCCGTTGCCCGCGCCACCACAGCGGCCGGCGGGATCCGGTCGTCACCGGGGTCACCGGGGCGGCCGCCGGCGATGGCGCAGAGCGTGCGCCGGTGGTTAGCCTCGTCTCCGGACGACCCGTCACCTCGGGTGCAGGCAAAGGAGGTGATCGGCGATGGCTCGCCGCGATCTCGCACATCCGGCGAACGAGACCGGAGCCTGGTTCGTCGACACACGCTGCATCCGCTGCGACGCAGCCCGGCACTGGGCGCCGGGGTTGATCGGAGCCGATGAGCAGGGGCGCTCCTTCGTGGCACGCCAGCCCACCCGTCCCGAGGAGGAGGCACAACTCTGGCGGGCGGCGGGCGCCTGTCCCACACAGTCCATCGCCACCGTCGAGGCCCGCCGGCCGCCGGAGCCGGCGTTCCCGTTCGAACTCACCCCGGGTGTGTACGCACTCGGTCAAAACGCCCGGTCGTCGTTCGGTGCCCACTCGTACGTCATGCCGCGGCCCGACGGGAGCCTCATGACCGACTCGCCGCGCTTCACCCGGAGCCTGGCCGAGCGAATCGACGATCTCGGCGGCCTCCGGCACGTGCTTCTCACCCACCGCGACGATGTCGCCGACGCCGACCGCTGGGCCGACCGTTACGGCGCCGACGTCTGGATCCACGAGGCCGACGCCGACGCCGCGCCCTACGCCACGGTCATCCTCGGCGACGAACCGGCGACGATCTCGCCGGGAGTCACCGCCGTCCACGCGCCGGGCCACACCGCGGGACACGTCGTGTTCCACGTCGACGACAGGTTGCTGTTCACCGGCGACACGCTGCACTGGAACCACCGGCGCGGCGAGCTGGACGTGTTCCCCAGCGTGGTCTTCCACTCCTGGGACGCCCTCGCTGACACGATGGACCGCCTCGCCGGCATGCGCGTGGAATGGGTCCTCCCCGGCCACGGCAAGTGGCACAACGTCGGAGTGGACGCCTGGAGCAGCCGGATGGCCCGACTCGGCCCGGCCATGCGTTCAATCGGCCAGCAGGCCTGGGCACAGCGCCCGGACAGCGCCTACGACTGGTACTGAGTCAGCGGGCTCCGCGGCCGGGGCGTGGGCCGCACCGGATTGACACCGGCCTACGAGGCCCCTCCCGTAGTTTGGCGACATGGAACCCGGCTCGGTTGCAGCCGCCTTCGAACCAGCCTCAGAGCCAATGGATCTCTCGGGGGCGGACGGTTGGGTGCTTCACGCCGACAACGCTGCGGTCCTGGCTCGGCTCCCCGATGCCAGGTTCCGGCTCATCTACATGGATCCGCCATTCAACAGCGGTGAGGTAAGGCGACGTGAGGAGTTGGCGACCGCCCGCTCCGGTGACGGAGATCGGATCGGTTTCGGCGGACACCGCTACCGGACCGTCTCGCTCGGCACGTCGTCGTATCGCGATGTCTTCGACGACTACTTGGCGTTCATCGGACCCCGCCTCGAGCACGCTCACCGGCTGCTCACCACCGACGGCACGCTCTACTTCCACATCGACTACCGGGAGGCCCACTACTGCAAGGTCCTGCTGGACCAGGTCTTCGGCAGGGAGTGCTTCATCAACGAGATCATCTGGGCGTACGACTACGGGGGCCGTTCGCGGCGGCGCTGGCCGGCGAAGCACGACACGATCCTGATGTACGTCAAGGATCCCGCGCGCTACTTCTTCGACCAGGACGCCGTCGAGCGGATCCCGTACATGGCCCCCGGACTGGTGACCACCGAGAAGGCCGCGCGGGGCAAGCTGCCGACCGACGTCTGGTGGCACACCATCGTGCCCACCAGCGGAGCGGAGAAGACGGGCTACGCCACGCAGAAACCCGAAGGCGTCCTGCGCCGGATCCTGAGTGCGTCCTCCCAGGACGGTGACTGGGTGCTGGACTGCTTCGCCGGCTCGGGCACAACCGGGGCAGTGGCGCAGCAGCTGAGCCGCCGGTTCGTGTTGATCGACAACAACGCCGAAGCGATCAGGGTCATGGCTCGCCGACTCGGCACCGCCGGCGTGCGCTACGTGGACCCGGCGCTCAGCCCGCTGGAGGAGACGACGGCTTCCTAGGCCCTGCCGCGGCGGCGGAGGTCCTCGAGGGTGTCGATATCGGTGGGGTCGCCGGGGCAGGCCACCTCCCGGACCATCTCGGGATGGCGGCGCATGAGCTGGCGGGCGCCCTCATCGCCGTCGAGGGGGAGCAGCGGCCAGACAGAGGCGTCGAGCTTCACCGGTGGCCTGCGGCGTGCGCCGTAGACAGCGGTGACGATGGGGCCTGGCGCCGCGGCGACGCGGCGCCAGGCTTCGGCGCCGACCAGGGGCTGATCCGCCACGCCCACCACGACCGCCGCGTGCCCGTCCAACTCCGCGGTGCGCACGCCGGCTTGCAGCGACCAAGCCTGGCCGCGCTGCCACTCGTGGTTCATCACGATGGTCACCTCCGGGGGCAGCAGGTCGCTGAGATCCTCGGCTCCGAGCACCACGTAAACGGCGGCCAGAGCGGCCTCGATGGCGCCATCGGTGGCCCAGCGCACCAGCGGGCGGCCCCGGAACTCGGCTCGCAGCTTGTGGAGCGGGCCGGCGAACCGCGAGCCCTCGCCCGCGGCCAGCACGACGCCGGCGATCCCCCCGCGACGATCGGCCACCGCCGGCACTCCGGCCGGACGCTCAGCGATGGATGGGGCCCTCGCTGTCCCGCAGCGACGGCGCCGCCCGGCCGGCACGGACCGCGATGATCTCCGCCACAACCGAGACCGCCGTCTCCTCGGGTGTGCGCCCGCCGATGTCCAGACCGATCGGGGCCATGAGCCTGGCCAACCCGTCCTCGTCCACCCCCACCTCGCGGAGGCGCTCGACCCGCTTGGCGTGGGTGCGGCGGCTGCCCATCACCCCGATGTAGCCCACGTCGGTCTGCAGGGCGCGCACCACCGCCGGCACGTCGAACTTGGTGTCGTGGGTGAGGATGCACACGGCGTCGACCGGCCGCAGCCTGCCGCCGTAGGTGTCGAAGACGTTGTCAGGCCACTCGACCCTGATCTCGTCGGCCATCGGGAAGCGCTTGGGCGTGGCGAACACCTTGCGGGCGTCGCACACCACCACCTTGTAGCCCAGCACCTTGGCCACCCTCGCCAGGGCGGCGGTGAAGTCCACCGCGCCGAAGATCAGCATCCTGGGCTGGGGGGCGAAGGACTCCACGAACAGCGTGAGGTCCTCCATCCGCTGCTCTCCGCCGGCGCCGTAGTGGCGGACGCAGGTCTGGCCCAGCTCCAGCTCGCCGAGCACGTCGCGGGTCGCCACCTCGTCGAGTTCGGGGCTGCCGAGGGTTCCGAGCACCTCCATCCCGGGGCGGACCAGCAGGCGCGCCCCTTTGCCAACCCCCTCGATGATCGTGGCCAGCGCGACCGGCTCGTCGGCCCGCAGCGCCTCGGCCAGGGCCTCGTAGAGCGGCGCCTCCCCAGCAGCCACGCCGTCCCTACCAGTCCAGCGGTTCGACGAAGAGGTGGATCGTACCGCCGCAGGTGAGGCCCACGGCGAACGCCTCGTCGTCGCTGTAGCCGAAGCTCACCATGCGCCGGTCGCCGGCCTCGAGCACCTCCAGCGCCTCGGCCACTACCGCGCCCTCCACGCAACCGCCCGACACCGAGCCCGACACCTCGCCGTGCTCGTTCACCGCCATGGCGGCGCCCGGGTCCCGCGGGCCCGACCCGTCGAGATCGGTGACGCGGGCTACCGCCACACGCAGGCCGTCCGCGCGCCAGCGGTCGATGTCGTCCAGCAACTCCTGCATCGGAACCTCCCCGAGGGCTGAAGGTGGCTGTGCCCACCGAAGCGTAGGCCGAGAGCGGGACTCCGCCGCCCCCCATTCGAGGCAGCTGTTCCGAGGCGGCTCTCAGGCGGCGACCCTGCCGGCCAGTTCTTCCAGCGATGCCAGCGAGTGGCCCTCCACGAACTCGTCCACGAACGGCAGCGCTGCCGCCATCCCCTGGGCGAGGGGGGCGTAGCCGGGCGTGGACTTGAGGGGGTTGACCCAGATGATCTTGTGCGCCACCCGGCCGAGGCGGCCCATGCTCTCGGCCATGACCGCCGGCTCCCCCCGATCCCAACCGTCGGAGAGGATCACGACGACGGCGCCCCGGGCCATTCCCCGAACCCCCCACAGGTCGCAGAACACGCCGATCGACTCACCCAGGCGGGTGCCGCCGGACCAGTCCTCGACCACACCGGCGGCACGGTCGAAGGCTGCGTCGGGATCGCGGGTCGAGAGCTCGCGGGTGAGGCGGGTGAGGCGGGTCCCCAGGGCGAACGCCTCCACCCGGCGGCGGGCCACCACCGCGGCGTGCACGAAGCGCAGCAGCGCGCGGGCGTAGGACTCCATCGACCCGCTCACGTCGAGCAGCAGCACCAGGCGGCGGGGCTGCTCGCCGGGTTGGCGGAAGGACCGGGTGATCGGCTCGCCTCCGGCCTGCAACGCCCGCCGCACCGTGCGGCGCAGGTCGGGCCGTCCCCGCGGCACCCGCACGGCCTGCAGCCGCCGCGACCGGCGCATCACGCCGCCGAGCCGCAGCCGGCTCATCAGCTCGGCCAGTTCGGCCAGCTCGTCGGCGGTGCAGTCGGCGAAGTCCTTCTCCCGCAGCAGTTCGTAGGGGCTGTAGCGCACCGCGATGGTGTCCGAGTCGTCCTCGCCGTCGCCGTCGGGGCCGTCCCCCTCGAGGTCGTCGAAAGCGAGCGTGACCTCCGCCGCCGGCGGCGGCGGGAGCAGGCTCTGCGGGTCGATTCCCTCCCAGAAGCGGGTGAACACCACGTCGTAGGTGTCGAAGTCCTCGGGCCGGTGCACCAGCGTGGCGCGACCGCACCAGTAGACCTTGGCGCGGGTGTCCACCCCCACGCAGCCCAGCGCCGCCAGGAAGGTGATCATCGAGCCCACCGGCACTTCCAGCTCCGCCTCGCGCAGCGCAGCGCCGAAGCGGGCCGCCAGGGCGCAGATGTTCTCGGCTCGCGCCGCGGCGACGAGAGGTGGGCCGTCGGTCACAGTCGGAGGTCCCCCTGCGTCGGCGGGCGAGGTTGCGACTCGCAGGGGGCCACGCCGCTAGCGGCTCGTGGCCTCGGCGATGATCCTGTCGAGGCCGAACTCCTGGACCCGCCCCTGGTCCTCCCGGTACTTCAGCACGGCTCCCAGGGTCAACTCGGCGCTTGCGGCATCCAGGCCGTCCACGCCGAGACGCACCAGCGCCATCGACCAGTCGATGCTCTCGGCCACGCCGGGCGGCTTGTAGAGGCCGATGTCGCGGAACCTGGCGACCGCGGCGGCGACCTGGCGCGCCAGCGCCGGCGCCACACCGTTGGTGCGCAGCGAGATGATCGCCACCTCGCGTTCGAAGTCGGGGTGCTCCACCCAGTGGTAGAGGCAGCGACGCTTCAGGGCGTCGTGGACGTCGCGGGTCCGGTTGGAGGTGACCACCACGGTCGGCGGCTCGGCGGCACCGAAGGTCCCCAACTCGGGCACCGTGATCGACCAGTCCGAGAGGACCTCCAGCAGGAAGGCTTCGAACTCGTCGTCGGATCGGTCCACCTCGTCGATCAGCAGGACCGGCGGCGCCGGGTCGTCATGGGAGATGGCCTCCAGCAGCGGCCGCTTCACCAGGAAGCGCTCGGAGTACAGGGAGTCCTCCAGCGCGGCCGCATCGGCGCCGGACGCCCCGCCGGTGGCCTCGGCGGTGCGCAGGTGCAGCAACTGGCGCGAGTAGTCCCACTCGTACACGGCCTGGGACACGTCGATGCCCTCGTAGCACTGCAGGCGGATGAGGCGGCTGCCCAGCCAACCCGCCAGCGTCTTGGCCACCTCGGTCTTGCCGACCCCGGCCTCACCCTCCAGCAGCAGCGGCCGCCGCAGCGAGAGCGCCAGGAAGATCGCCGTGGCGAGCCCCTCCGACGGCAGGTAGTCGTTGGCGCGGAGGCCGTCGGCGACCTCGGTCACCGACCCGGGGCCCACTCCCATGGGCCGCTACAACCCGGCGGCTTCGAGTGCCCGTCGCGTCAGGACCCGGGCCAGGTGCTGGCGGTACTCGACGCTGGCGTTGAGATCCTCGGTGGGTTCGCAGCCCTCGGCGGCCAGTTCCGCCGCCTCGGCAGCCGAAGCCCCGCCCGCCAGAGCGCCCTCGACGGCGGCGGCCCGGACAGGCGTCGAGTGCATGTTCACCAGTCCCACGCCGACGTCGCCGCCGGCACGCACGACCGCCGAGACCCCCACGATCGCCCAGTCCTGAGCACGGCGGTTGAACTTCTCGAAACCCCAGCGGGCGCCATCAGCGGCGGGAATGCGCACCTCGGTCAGCATCTCGTCGTCGGCCAGCGCCGTCTCCAGGAAGCCGCTGAAGAAGTCGTCGACGGAGATCTCCCGGCTGCCCTGCGGGCCGGCGGCCACGAGGGTCGCGCCGAGCGCGATGAGTGCCGAGGGAATGTCCGAGGCCGGATCGCCGTGGGCGACCGCCCCGCCGAGGGTCCCCCGGTGGCGCACCTGCGGGTCGCCGACGTGCGAGGTGACCTCGCCCAGCAGGCCGGCCCGGGCGGCGACCAGCTCGCTGGTCTCGACGTCGCGGTGGCGCGTCAGCGCCCCGATCGCCACATGGTCGCCCCCGTCACGGATGTACGACAGGTCGTCGAGGCGCCCGATGTCCACCACGACCGCCGGGCGTGCCAGGCGGAAACGCATGAGGGGGATCAGCGAGTGACCCCCGGCCAGGAGTTTCGCCTCGTCGCCGTGGGTGGCGAGGGCGGCGATCGCCTCGTCGGCGGAGCCGGCCCGGACGTAGTCGAACGCTGCAGGAATCACTGCTCACCTCCTGCCGCACAGTGCAGAACCGCCTTGACGATGTTGTGGTAGCCCGTGCAGCGACAGAGGTTCCCCTCCAGCCCGAGCCGCACCTCCCGGTCGCTGGGGTTCGGGTTCTCCTCCAGGAACGAGACCGCGGCCATCACCATGCCCGGCGTGCAGTAGCCGCACTGCAGGGCGTGGCACTGCCGGAAGGACTCCTGCATCGGGTGGAGGGTGTCACCGTCGGCGAGACCCTCGATCGTCAGGAGATCCTCACCGTCGGCCTGCACGGCGAACATGGTGCAGGACTTGACCGACTCGCCGTTGACGTGGATGGTGCAGGCACCGCAGGACGACGTGTCACAGCCGATGTTGGTGCCCGTCAGGCCGACCACGTCGCGGATGTAGTGCACCAGGAGTGTTCGGGGCTCCACATCGTGCGTGTGGGTCGCCCCGTTGATCGTGACCGATATCTCCACCTATGCCTCCCTGTGGCCGGAACCGACCTGTGAACGATCAGTGGCCGCTCACCGGCCGAACACAGTAGCGCACGCTACCGGGCACTCCCAGCGCTCGCATCGTCGCGCGCCGGCGGCGGCAAGCCACGCGGCGCCGAGTCAGCCCGCACCGACGACGGCCGCCGGCAGGTCGATGGCGTACGCCTCCTCACCGGGATAGACCAGACCGAGGTCGCGCCGCGCGATGCGCTCGATCTCGGCGTCGGTCCGCAACAGTTCGATGTCGGCCTGCAGCGCCTCGTTGGACGCCTGCACCTCGGCCAGCCGCGCCTCCAGCTCGACGATCTCGTCGCGCTGATCGAGCCAGTTCCGCACCGGGTTCACGCCCCAGGTCCAGGTGGCGGCGAGCACCATGGCGCTGAGGGACACGATGACCAGAGCCCGCAGGAGGCGCCGGGCAGCCGGCGACGTCATCGTGCGGCTCCCCGGGGGGTCGATCCGCCGGCGCCGGATCCATACCCGGCGGCCTCGGCCAGCTCCTCCTCGATGCGCAGCAGGCGGTTGTACTTGGCGGTGCGATCGCTGCGGGCGGGCGCGCCGGCTTTGATGCGACCCGTCCCGGCGCCCACCGCAAGGTCGGCGATGGTGGTGTCCTCGGTCTCACCGGAGCGATGCGACACGACTGCTCCGTATCCTGCCGCCTGCGCCGCGTCGATGGCGTCGAGCGTCTCGCTGAGCGTGCCCACCTGGTTCACCTTGATGAGGATCGAGTTGGCGACGCCGCCCTCGATGCCCCTCTGCAGGAGATCGACGCGGGTCACGAAGAGGTCGTCTCCCACGAGCGCCAGGCGGTCACCGAGCGCGTCGGTGAGCATCCGCCAGCCCTCCCAGTCGTCCTCCGCCATGCCGTCCTCGATGGAGCAGACCGGATAGTTGTCGGCCAGGTGCACCAGGTAGTCCACCATCTGCGCGCGATCCAGGCTCCTGCCCTCGCCCGCCAGCCGGTAGCCGCCGTCGGCGGCGAACTCGGTGGCCGCCACATCGACAGCGAGCGCCACATCGGCGCCGGGTCGAAGCCCGGCGGCCTCGACGGCGTCGAGCAGGAATCCCAGCGCCGTCTCGTTGCTCGCCACGTCCGGTGCGAAACCCCCCTCGTCGCCGACGGCCACCGACAGCCCGGCCGCCGACAGCCGCCCGCGCAAGGTGTGGTAGATCTCCGTCCCCCACCGCAGCCCCTCGCTGAACGACCCTGCTCCGAGCGGCACGACCATGAACTCCTGCAGGTCGAGGTTGTTGTCGGCGTGCGCGCCGCCGTTGAGAAGGTTCATGAGCGGCACCGGAAGCGTGGTGGCGCCGTCGCCGCCGATCCGCCGGTAGAGCGGGACGTCGCGGCCGGCGGCGTCTGCCGCCGCCGCCGCCAGCGAGACGCCGAGGATGGCGTTGGCGCCGAGGCGGGACTTGCCGGGCGTCCCGTCCAGTTCGATCAGCGTCCGGTCCAGTGCCCGCTGGTCGGCCGAGTCGAGCCCCTCCACGGCCGCGGCGATCTCGCCGTTGACGGCGGCCACCGCCCGACGTACTCCCTTGCCTCCGTAGCGCGAGTCGCCATCCCTGCGTTCGAGCGCTTCGAGGCTGCCGGTGGAGGCGCCGGAGGGGACGGCGGCACGCCCGCGCGCCCCGCACGCCAGCGCGACGTCCGCCTCGACGGTGGGATTGCCGCGCGAGTCGAGAATCTCCCGTCCCGTGACGTGGACTATTGCGCTCATTCGGTGCGCCTCGTGTGCCCAAGCTGTTCCCGAAGGGCTTTTCCCTAGGGGTTGTTCCTGTTGGAAATGGGGAACAGGTGGCAAAAGTTACACGTGTTATGAGTCGTTGAAAAGAGGGGAGACAGGATTTATCCACAGATTCCGCCCCGGCGTGCAGCGCCGCGCGGCTGTGGCGGAGCCGCAGGTGCTCAGATCTCCTCGGCCCGGCGGAACTCCTCACGGGCTTCCTTCGAGGCCGCCCGCAGCGCCGACTCCGGATCCAGCGAGCAGTGCCGCGCCATCTCGACGGCCGCGAAGAGCAACGATCCCAACCACTCCTCGTCACGACGCACCGCCGGCACGTCGAGGGCGGCCCGCAGGCTCTCCAGCGCATCGGCCTCGCTGCTGCGGTCGAGGCCGGCGGCTTCGGCCCGCTTCTGCACCTTGAGCGCACCCAGCAGCGCGGGCAGCGCCTCGGGGATGCCGTCCATCGCCGAGGCCCGCCCCTTCTCGGCTCGCTTGATCTGCTCCCACCCGGCGTCCAGCGACTCCTCGTCGCCAGCGCCGCCGGCCGCCGGACCGAACACGTGGGGATGGCGTCGTCGCAGCTTGACATCCACCTGCCGCACCACGTCGCCGATGGTGAACTGGCCCTGCTCGGCAGCCAGCGTGGCGTGGAAGAACACGTGGAAGAGCAGATCCCCGAGTTCCTCCTCCAGGTGCTCGTAGCCCTCGCCGGCTGCGGTGGCCCCGCCCGGCGCCGCCGGCTCCGGCAGCCCGTCGATTGCCTCCAGCACCTCGTAGACCTCTTCGAGCAGGTGGCGGCGCAGGCTGCGGTGCGTCTGGCTGCGATCCCAGGGGCACTCGGCGCGCAACGTCGCAACGAGTTCGCCGAAGCGGACCAGTTCGGCAGCGGGCGCCTCGGCCATCTCGGGGATGTACAGCGACGTGAGGTGGTCCACCGCCTCCCAGCGCGCCAGATCGGCGGCACGGGTCCTCTCCACCCGCTCGGATTCGAGGCCCAGATGGTGCAGGATCCAGACCTCCGTCGAGGGCGCCGGCAGCGCTAGAGCCACCGCCGCCAGGGTTTCAACGCTGTCGCACTGCGCCACCAGCAGCGGCCCGCGCTCGCCCGCCGCCTCGCCGGCGAACCGCTGGCCGTCGACGATCCGCACCCCGCTCGCCAGGGGATCGATGCCGAGCCGGGACCATGCCAGGTCGGCGAATGACAGCGCCGGATGCACCTCGACCCTCACGCGGCCGTCGCCGAGGAGCATCTCCACCGATCGCTCGGCCACCGCAGGCGAACCCGGCACGGCGTACAGCACCGCTCCGTGACGCCTCGCCTCTGCCACGAGGCGCTCGACGATCGCCTCGTACACCTTCTCGATGCGCCGCGCCGAGCGGTAGAGGTCGTCGCACCCCTTCGCCGGCGCCACGACCCCCGCGGACGGGTGGCGGAGGGTGCGGACGAAGCGAGCCGGCGGCGGCACCGCCTCGATGAGCGCGCGGGTGCCTCCGGTGACCAGGTCGGCCCCGGCCGGGCCGAGCCCGACGACGGTGACGAGCGGCGACTCGGAGTTCATGCGGCCGGCGGGGAAGCCGCTGCCGGCGGGGTCTGGTCGGCGAGACGCTCCAGCACCTCGGTGACCGCCTCGACGGCTCCCGAGCGGCTGCGCAGCGGCACACGGAGGCGTCCCGAGGACGGATCGTAGGCAGCCGATGGCCAGAGCCGCTCCAGGCGCACCCGCCGGCTCTCGCGCAGACGCAGGGGTGCGATGCGAGCCTCGGCCCCCCCGCCGGGCACCGACCGCACAGACACGTCGGTGACACCGGCGGCGGCGCACAGCACCCGCAGCCGCGCCACGCCGAGCAGCGACTCGGCGGCGGTGGGCAGCGGCCCGAACCGATCCAGCCATTCGGCACGCACGTCGGCCACGGCCTCGGCGCTCGTGGCCTCGGCCAGGCGGCGGTAGGCGGCGAAACGCAGCGACTCCGACGGCACGTAGTCCGCCGGTAGGTGCGCGTCCACCGGCACCTCCAGGTTCAACTCGACGGGCGGCTCGGGCACCTCCCCCGCCAGTTCCGCCACCGCCTCGGTGACCATCTCGCAATACAGGTCGTAGCCCACCGCCGCGATGTGGCCCGACTGCCCCACGCCGAGGAGATTGCCGGCGCCCCTGATCTCCAGGTCACGCATGGCGATGCGGATCCCCGATCCCAACTCGGTGGACTCGGCCACGACCTTCAGCCGCTCGTAGGCCTCTTCGGTCAGCGAGCGCTCCGGGGGGGTGAAGAGGTAGGCATAGGCGCGCATCTGCGCCCGACCGACCCGGCCGCGGATCTGGTGCAGCTGCGCAAGACCCATGAGATCCGCCCGGTCGACGATCAGCGTGTTGACCGTCGGCATGTCGATGCCCGACTCGATGATCGTGGTGCAGACCATCACGTCGTGGCGCCGGTCCCAGAAGTCCAGCACCACCTGCTCGAGGGCGGCCTCGTCCATCTGGCCGTGCGCCACCGCCACCCGCACGCCCGGAACCAGCTCGCGCAGGTGCGCGGCGACGTGGTCGATGTCCGCCACCCGGTTGTGCACGAAGAACACCTGCCCGTCGCGCAGCAGCTCCCGCCTGATGGCCTCGATGACCGCCCGCTCGTCGTAGGGACCCACATAGGTGCCGATGGGCTTGCGGTCCGCCGGCGGCGTCTGCAGGACCGTCATGTCCCTGATGCCGGTGAGGCTCATCTCCAGGGTGCGCGGGATGGGCGTGGCTGTGAGCGTGAGCACGTCCACGTCGTGGCGGAGCGTCTTGATGGCCTCCTTGTGAGTGACGCCGAAGCGCTGCTCCTCGTCGACGATCAGGAGCCCCAGCCGGGCGAACTCGACATCGGCCGAGAGCAGCCGGTGAGTCCCGATGACCACGTCCACGTCGCCGCTGCGCAGGCCGTCCAGCACGCCGCGCGCCGCCGCCGGCGAGAGGAAGCGGCTCAGCATCTCGACCCGCAGTGGGAATCCGGCGTACCGCTCGGAGAAGGTCTGGTGGTGCTGGTGCGCCAGCAGGGTGGTCGGCACGAGGACGGCCGCCTGGCGCCCGTCGGCAACGGCCTTGAAGGCGGCCCGCACGGCCACCTCGGTCTTGCCGAACCCCACGTCGCCGCAGACCAGGCGGTCCATCGGCACCGGGAGCTCCATGTCCTCCTTGACCTGGTCGATGGCGCTGATCTGGTCAGGCGTCTCGGGATAGACGAAGGCGGCCTCCATCTGCGCCTGCCAGGGTCCGTCGGGGCCGAAGGCGTGCCCGGTGGTGGCGTGGCGCTTGCGGTAGAGCTCGACCAGCTCGCCGGCCACCTCGGACACCGCGGCGCGCACCCGGCTCTTGGTGCGCTGCCAGTCGGCTCCCCCCAAACGGCTGAGGGTTGGTGCGTCGCCTCCGGTGTACTGCCGGACGGTGTCCAGCTGATCGGTGGGCACGTAGAGCCGCGCGTCGCCCCGGTACTCCAGCAGCAGGTAGTCCCTCTCCACGCCGTCCATGGCCCGGGTGACCATGCCGCGGTAGCAGGCCACGCCGTGCGTGCGATGCACCACGAACCCGCCGACCTGCAGGTCCTCGACCGCGCCGCGCCCGGGGGTCCCCCCAGCAGGGCGCGCCCGCCGGTGCACGCGGCGCCGCCCGGTCAGGTCGCTCTCGGCGAGCACCGCAAGACGAACCTCGGGCAGGATGCAACCCGCCCGCAGCGGGCCCACCGTCACCGAGCACGCCGCCGAGCCCGCGCCGGCTGCGAGCGAGGAGGGCGCGTCGACCGCCACGCCGTGGTCCTTCAGGCGTTCGCTCAGCCGCTGGGCCGAACCCTCGCCGTCGGCCACCACGGCGACCCGGTAACCCTCGGCCAGCAGCGACGCAACCTGCCGCACCGGGCCCTCGCCGGTCCCCAGCGGTGACTCCCAGCCCAGGGCCTCCACGAGCGGCTCGCCGGGACTCGACGGGCTGCTGTTCAGATTCCACACCGGCGCCTCGCAGCCCGCCAGGAGATCCCCCGCCGCCACGTGGGCGCTCGGGAGCGGCTCCTCCCGGGCCACGCCCCAGGCGGCGGCCAGGTGCCGTGCCAACTCGGCCTCTTCGGCAAGCAGGTCCTGTGCCCTCGCCCAGAGCCGGTCCCGCTCGACGAGCACCACGAGGCCGCCCGCGGGGATCAGATCGGCGAACGAGCGCGGCTCGCTGCTGAGCCATCCCAGCCAGGCCTCCATGCCGTCGAAGAAGGCGCCCTCGGCGAGCAGTTCCCACTGCCGCCGGCCCCAGGGCGCCTCCTCGACGAGCTCCGCCGCCCGCCGGCGCACCGCCTCGGTGGGCCGGAGCTCGCGGCAGCCGAAGATCTCGGTGCCGGCCAGCGGGGCCCCCGAGCGCTGGCCGCTGATCGAGAACGTGCACAGGCGGTCGATCTCATCGCCCCACAGGTCGATGCGCACCGGATCGGCCGCGGTTGTGCCGAACACGTCGACGATGGATCCGCGCACGGCCATCTCGCCCCGTTGCTCCACCTGCACCCCCCGCCGGTAGCCGGCGGCGGCGAGGCTCTCGATCAGCTCGTCGCGGTCGCAGCGGTCGCCGAGGCTCAGCCGTATCGGCTCGAAGTCCTCCGCTCCCGGTGCGAGTCGCTGCATGAGGGCCCGCACCGACGCCACGACCACAGATGGCGTGGTCTCGGGCCGGCGCATCCGCCAGATCGTGCGCAACCGCGTTCCCATGGCCACCGCGGCAGGGCTCACCTGCTCGAACGGCAGCGTCTCCCAGGCCGGAAGGGAGGCGACGGCGTCGGCGCCCAGCCAGCTCTGCAGGTCGGCGGAGAGATGCTCGGCCACCGCCTCGGACACGGTGCAGACCACCAGGGGGCGCCGACCCGAGGCGCGGGCCAGCGCCGCCAGCGCCGCCGGCTGGGCCCGCTCGGGCACCGCCAGGGATGCCTCGCGCCGGCCCAGGCAGGCACTGATCGCAGGCGCAGCGGCAACCTCGACGGCCAGGGACGCCAGCCCCGGGCGCCCGCCGCCCCCTCCCTCAGCAGACATTGCCCTCAGCGGACATTGAAGGTGTTCATGGCCTGCTCGACGCCGGCGGTGGCGATGACCTCGGCGGCGTCGGCCGCCCTCCCGGCGGCAGCCGTCAGGGCGTCCCGGTCTGCCGAGGTCGGCCGGCTCAGCACGTAGCCGGCGCCCGCCGCGGCGCTCGGCGGCCGGCCGATGCCGATGCGGATGCGGACGAAGGAGGTCGCACGAAGGTGGTCGCGGATCGACCGCAGGCCCTTGTGGCCGGCCAGCCCGCCGCCGACTCGGACCTGCACCCGGCCGGTCGGCAGGTCGAGTTCATCGTGGATGACCACCAGGCGCTGGAGGTCCTCGACGCCGAAGCGCCGCACGAGCTTGCCCACGGCCTCGCCGGAGACGTTCATGTAGGTCTGCGGGAACGCCAGCGCCACGCGCCGGCCCTCGATGCGCACCTCGTCGGCCAGCGCCGGGAGGCGCGGTCGGCGTCGCAGGTGACCGCCGTGGCGATGTGCGAGCTCCAACACCGCCGTAGCGCCCGCGTTGTGGCGAGTGCCGGCATAGCGCTCTCCGGGGTTGCCGAGCCCCACGACCAGGAGATCGGCGGGGGTGCCGGTCCGCTGTGCCCCAGCCGGCCGCCGCCGGCGCAGGGACATCGCCGACCTCAGTCGCTGTCGCCGGCGTCGTCCTCGGCGGCTCCCTCGCCGTCACCTTCGGCCTCGGCCTCAGCCTCGGCCTCAGCGGCTTCGGCCTCCGCCGCCGCCTCGAGGGCGCTCCGCGTGATGATGCCCGACACCACCGGAGCCGACTCATCGACGAGGGAGGTCACGCCGGGGGGCAATTCGAGGTCCGCCACGGTCAGCGTGTCCCCGACGGTCAGCTCGGACACGTCGAGCACCAACTCGTTGGGAATCGAGCGCGGCTTGGCGAGGACGCGCAGCGTGTCCAGCGACCGCTCGACGATGCCGTTGATTTCGAGCAGCGCTGTGGCCGTTCCGGTCAGGCGGATCGGCACCTCCACGGCGACGTCGGAATCGGGCTCGACCCTCAAAAAGTCCACGTGGGTCACGTCGCCGCGCAGCGGGTGGCGCTGCATCTCCTTCACCAGCGCCATCTCGTGCTGCCCGGCGACATCCAGGTTCAACACGACGTTCAGCCCGGCCTCGGTGGACAGGGCGCCGCGCAGCTCGCGGTAGTCGACGCTGGCAGTGACGGCCTCCTTGCCGAGTCCGTACACCGTGGCGGGAACCTTGCCCTGCAGCCTCAAGCGGCGCGACGGCGCGCTGCCGGTGGCGCGGCCCAATTCGAGGGGGAGGACGACTTCCTGCATGGCCTTTCCGCGGGAGATTTCGGAGAATTGACCGGCGCGAGCCTACCTGGCCGCGCCGCTGACCCGGCGCCTGCTCAGGACAGGTTGTTGCCGCCGAAGATCTCGCTCACCGAGGCGTCCTCGAAGACCGCCCTGATGGCGCTCGCAATGATCGGGGCCACCGAGACGACCTCCAGCGTGTCGATGCACTTCTCGGGCGGCAGCGGCAGCGTGTCGGTGATGATCACCTTGCCGATGACGGAGTTCTTCAACCGGTCCACGGCAGGTCCCGAGAACAGACCGTGCGTGGTGGCGGCATAGACCTCCTCGGCGCCGCGTGCAGCCAGTTGCTCGGCGGCCGCCACGATGGTCCCACCGGTGTCGATCATGTCGTCGATCAGCACGCAGACACGCCCGGCCACCTCGCCCACCACCTCGCGTGCCTGCACCGCGCTCTTCTCGCCCCGGAGACGGCTCTTGTGCACGATCGCGAGGTCCGCCCCGAGGGCGATGGCGTAGCGCTCGGCGACCTTCACGCGTCCCGCGTCCGGCGAGACCACGACCAGGTCCTCACCCAGACCGGCCATGCGCTCACACAGCACCGGCATGGCGGTGAGGTGGTCCCAGGGGCCGTCGAAGAAGCCCTGGATCTGACCGGAGTGCAGGTCGACGCTGATGAGACGGCCGGCTCCGGCAGCTGCCAGCAGGTTGGCCATGAGCTTGGCGGAGATCGGCTCGCGGCCTTCGGCCTTGCGGTCCTGGCGGGCGTAGGGGAAGAACGGGCAGACGGCCGTGACGCGCTTGGCCGATGCCCGCCGAGCGGCGTCCACCATCACCAACTGCTCGATGACGGCGTCGTTGATCGAGCGGTCGTCGAGTGCGGCGTGCGATTGGATGATGAAGACGTCGGCGCCGCGGATGGACTGCCCGAACCGGCAGTGAATCTCACCGTTGGCGAAGTCCGACAGGTTGGTCTCGCACAGCTCGACGCCGAGGTTCGCTGCGATCTCCTCCGCCAGTTCGAGGTTTGCCCGCCCCGACATGACCTGCAGTTGCTTCGTGGTCACGAGTTGCACGGTGTCCATCCCTTCTCGTGTTGCGGCTAGGGACCCGTCGCCGGGCCGAGGGTGGCGAACGGTCCGACGTGTCGCCCCGGACCGATCTCGGCGTCGCTGCCCCGACTCATCTCCACGACCGCGCCGGCGCCCACCGCGCAGTCCACCAGGTGCGTGTGCGGACCGATGACGGCGCCGGCACCCACCACGGTGTGGCCCTCCAGGATCGTGCCCGGTCGCAGCACCACGCCCGCGGCGAGCCGCACGGTCACGTCGACGTAGGTGGTGGCGGGGTCGACGACAGCCACGCCTGCCTGCAGCCAACCCTCGATCACCCGCCTCCGGATCTCGGCACGCGCCACCGCGAGTTGCGCCTGGTCGTTCACGCCGTGGGCCTCGGTGACGTCGGCGAGCACGAACGCCTCGACCCGGTGACCCATCCGGGCCAGCACCTGAACGATGTCGGTGAGGTAGAACTCGCCTGCGGCATTGTCGGGGCGGATGCGACGCAGCGCCGGACCGAGGTAGCTGCGGCGGACCACGTAGACCGACGTGCAGATCTCGTCGATCGCGGCCTCCTCCGGCGAGGCGTCGACCTGCTCGACGATGCCCCGCATAGAGCCGTCGTGGCCCCGCACGACCCGGCCGTAGCCGCTGGGGTCCTCGACCCGAGCGGTCAGGAGCGTGCAGGCCGCGCCGCCGGCGAGATGATGCTCCATGAGCGCCCGCAGCGTCGCCGGACGAAGCAGCGGGGCGTCACCGGGAACGATGATCAACTCGCCGGCCTCGGGGTCCCCAGCAGGCTCTCCCAGGGCGGCCAATCCGCAGGCGGCAGCGTCGCCGGTGCCGCGGGGCACGGGCTGCTCGGCGACCTCGAGCGGCAGGTGAGCGGTGCGAGTCTGCATCTCCTTGGCGACGATCTCGTCGTCGGGTCCGAGGACCACCACGATTCGGTCGGGGCGGCAGGCGCCCAGTGCGTCCACCACGTGCGCCAGCATCGGCGCTCCGGCCAGCAGGTGAAGGGGCTTGCGCAACCCCGAGCGCATCCGGGTGCCGCGCCCGGCCGCCAGCACGATCGCCGAGAGATCCACGCCGAGTCCGCTCACGGGCCCGTCAGATCGATCGGCGCGGGCGGGACGGAGGTCATGCTGGCCGGGCAGGGCTCGAACCTGCAACCTCCTGATCCAAAGTCAGGCGTTCTTCCATTGAACTACCGGCCACCTTACCGCCACGCTAGCGGGCGCCGCGGAGCCGCCGGTGCTGCAGCCGCCATGACGGTTCCGGCCGCCGACCGGCTACGCTTCGAGGCCCATGGGTTCGCTCATAAAGAAGCGCCGCAAGCGAATGCGCAAGAAGAAGTATCGCAAGATGCGTCGGCGTACCCGTTTCCAGCGCCGCAGGGGCCGCTGAGCCGCCGTTCAGGCCACCTGCAGCGACGGGGTCGTCTGCGCCACCCTCCGCCCCGGCCCCGGATACGCGCCCTCCACGAACCAGGTCGAGCCGCTCCCGGCGAGACGCGGCCGCTGCCCGGTGGCCTCCGCCAGGGCGTCACGGAACCCGCCAAGCCCGGGCTCGAGAGCCAGCGCCGCGGCCTCGAGGTCGTTGCCGGCCACCCCGGCGGGGCCCCCGAGTTCGTCCCAGGCCCGGTACACAGCCGCCGTGGAGCAGGCGAACGGGGGGGTGCAGAGCGTGAAGGCGCGCCGTTCGAACGGCAGGGGCTCGATGATCTCCCCGATGCCGGTGACCCGCGCCCGGCCTCCCCGCAGGCAGAACGCCACATCCGCGCCCAGCTGCGCGGCGCGGCGCTCGTCGTCGAAGCCCGCCCAGCGCAGGATCGCCGCCGCGTCCGCAGAACCGCCGCCGAGCCCCGCTCCGGCCGGAATCGACTTGTGCAACGTCACTCGGGCCCGGCGCCCGGCGAGGTCCAGCGCCCGCGCCACCAGGTTGTCGCCGCCGGTGGGCACGTCTGCTGCTCCCGGAGATCCCTCGGAGTCCGCGATGATCCCCGCGCCGGCATCCACCACGACCAGACCGTCGCCGGGCTCGACGACCAGGCGGTCGGCCAGGTCGATCGTCACCATCTCCGCCTCGAGCAGGTGGTAGCCGTCGGGGCGCACCCCCGTGATGCGCAGGGACAGCGTGAGCTTGGCCGGCGCGGTCAGTTCCACCGCGTTCATGACGCGACCCCCGACGCGCCGGCGGCACCGGCCGGCGGGATGGCCGGGCCGGCGGCGGCCGCCGCCAGACGCGACCAGTCGGCGACGCCCAGATCCCCGGGCCGGGCCGCCGGATCCACGTCGGCCGCGGCGAAGTCGCCGGGTGCCGCCACGCCCCGCAGCGACGACCGCAGCATCTTGCGGCGCTGACCGAACGCCCGGCGCGCCAGGCGGTAGAGATCGTCGATGTTCCCCGCGGCCGGTTCGGGGAGGCGGTCGATGGCCAGCAGGGCCGAGGAGACCCGCGGGCGTGGCCAGAACACCGTCGGCGGGACCCGCCCGAGAATCTCGGCGCGGGCCCGGCACGCAACCTTCAGCGACGGGAGCCCGTAGGCGCGCTGGCCGGGCCTCGCCACCAGACGTTCCGCCACCTCGTCCTGGACCATGACCAGCATGGCGCTGATCTGTGGCAGCCCGTCCAGGGTGTCCAGCAGCAGGGGCGTGGCGATGTTGTAGGGCAGGTTGGCGACGAGCCTCCAGCGCTCACCGCCGGCCAGGTGCCGAGCCCAGGCGGCGGTATCGGTGGCGTCGGCGTGCAGCACCTCGACGGGCCGCCCGGCGCACACCTCGGCGAGGGCGCCGACGAGTCGCCGGTCGATCTCGATGGCGAGAACCTCCGCGCCGGCGTCGGCCAGCGCCACCGTCAGCGCGCCACAGCCGGCGCCGATCTCCACGATCCGCTCACCGGGTGCGATACCCGCCAGCCGCACGATCCGCTCGACCGTGTTCGGGTCGATGACGAAGTGCTGCCCCAGCGAGCGGCGTGGCCGGACCTCGTGGCGGCGCAGCAGATCGGCGACCGCGGCGGCGCCGAGCGTCACCGTGACGGCCCCGTTCAGGCGCCGGGCCGCAGGTAGCGTCCGCAAACCGGCCACGGCTGGTCACCGCGCTCCTCCCAGAGCCGGTAGGCCATGCGCGTCTGATCCTGCGGTGTTGCGTCCCACGGCACCACGCCCAGCAACCGCGGGTAGTTCCGGCCGGCCACGGAGTCCCAGGTCGGCTGATCGAATTGGTAGGCCCCGTAGTAGGGGCCGGCGCGGCTGAAGGCCTCGTAGTTGCCGCTGGACTCGCACATGCGCAGTGCCTCCCACTGTTCCTCGGTCGGGAATCCGGGCACGTCCGGGGGGATCGCCGGCTGCAGGGCCGGGTCGATGTCCAGCGCCGGGAGGCCCACCGGCGAGGTGGTCGTGGTGGCGGACGATTCGGCCTCGAGCGGTACGGCGTTGCCATCGGTCCCCGACGTCGCCGTCTCGCCGGGGGTCCCGTCCGGGCTCGGGTTGGGATCCGCTTCCGCTGAGGCGCTCCCGCCGGGGACCGCCGCGGGCGGCGGGGCGGCGGCGGCGCCGGTCACGGTTGCGGCGGACTCGGTCGGCGGATCCCCGGTGAACACGTGGCTGCAGGCAGGCCAGCGCGCATGGCCCGACTCGACCCACAGGAAGTACGCCATGCGGTCCTGGTCGGCGGGAGCCGCCTCCGACGGCAGGACACCCAGCAGGTGGGTGTAGCGCTGGTTCGCCAGCCGGTCCCACGTCGCCACGGTGAACTGGTAGGCCCCGAAGTACTGACCGGAGGGGTGCACGAAGCCGTAGTCGCCCCGGGACTGGCACTGGCGCAGCGCCTCCCAGACCTCCGGCGCCGGGAACGTGCGCGAGCCGGAGGTCTCGAGGTGGACCTGCGGCTGTGGCTGCGGGGCGGGCTGTGGCTGTGGGGCGGGCTGTGGC
>VXXM01000093.1 GCA_009835395.1 Acidimicrobiia bacterium | reverse complement strand
GATGGGGCGGGACGACGGATGGGCGCGGGGTACTTCGGCGCGGCCTGGATATCGTGCCGACGGTAATGAGTTCGCAGCGTTCTCCCGAGGGTGCCCACCGCAACGGCGACGCCAGCATCGTGGCCCGGGGGCTCACCCGGCACTTCGGCGAGGTGCGGGCCGTGGACGGGGTGGACCTGGAGGTCGCCCCCGGCGAGGTGTACGGCTTCCTGGGCCCCAACGGCGCCGGCAAGACGACGATCACCCGGATGCTGTGCACGCTGTTGCGGCCCACGGCCGGCAGCGCCACGGTGGCGGGCTTCGACATCGCGCGGGAGGCCGGGCAGGTGCGCCTCGCCATCGGGGTGACGCTGCAGGAGGGGGCGCTGGACGACAAGCTCACGGGCCGGGAACTGCTGCGGTTGCAGGGGCGCTTCTACGGGCTGAGCCGGGCCGAGACGGAGCGCCGCATCGCCGAGGTGTCGCCGATCCTGGACGTGGCGGCCATCGACCGGCGCATCGGCACCTACTCCGGCGGCATGAAGCGGCGGCTGGACGTGGCGGCCTCGCTCATCCACAACCCCCGCATCCTGTTCCTGGACGAGCCCACCACCGGGCTGGACCCGGTGTCGCGGGCCGCCGTGTGGGAGCAGGTGGCCCGGCTGCGCTCCGACTTCGGCATGACGATCTTCCTCACGACGCAGTACCTGGAGGAGGCCGACGCCCTGGCCGACCGGGTGGGGATCATCGACGAGGGGCTGCTGCGGGCCGAGGGGCCCCCGGAGGAGCTGAAGCGCCGGATCGGAGCGGACGTGATCGTGGTACGGCTCGCCGAGGGGGTTGACGGGGGCGAAGGGATCGGTGGCGCCGGAGCCGACCGGGGCGACGGGAGCGCCGACACGGTCGCCCGCGCCGTGGCGGTGCTGGAGGTTCTGCCGGGTGCGTCAGGTGTGGAGGCGCACGGGCACGAGGTGACGGTGGCGACCGAGGACGGAGCGGCCACGATCAGCCCCGTGGCCGTGGCGCTGTCGGACGCCGATCTGCCGGTGATGGACATCGCGCTGCGCCGGCCGACGTTGGACGACGTGTTCCTCGACCTCACGGGGCGGCACATCGTGGTGGACGACGATGCGGCGGGCGGCGGCGAGGACACAGGCGGCCGGGGCGAGTCCTGAGGCGTCGGCCGGGGCCGGGCTGCGGCGAGGAGGATCGACCATGAGACGACGAGCGACGCAGGGGTGGCGATTCCGATGAGCGAGGCATCCATTCGAGAACGCGCCGAGGGTTCGGGCCTCGGGGGTGGGGGCGCCCCCGGCGGCGCCCCCATCGGCGCCCGCCAGATGGGCTTCTGGCACGACCTGTTCGCCGTGGGGCACCGGGCGGTGATCCTGCTGCCCCGGGACATGGCCGCCATCATCCCGGCGCTGATCGTGCCGATCTTCTTCTACGCGGTGACCATCGGCGCCCTGCAGGACGTGGCCGGCTTCGCCAACATCGGCCTGGACTACAAAGCCTTCCAGCTGCCGCTGGCGCTGGTGATGACCGTGACCGGCATCTCCCGGGCTCACGCCCTGGTGCTGGACGTCCAGGGCGGCTACTTCGACCGGCTGCTGCTGACGCCGGTGAACCGCTGGGCGCTGCTGCTGGGCATGTTCGTGGCCGACACCATCGTGCTGCTGTTCCTGTCGCTGCCGGTGCTGGCGATGGGGCTGGCGTTGGGCGTGCGGTTCGCCACCGGCATCGCCGGGATCATCACCTTCGTGGCGATCGTCACCGTGTGGGGGCTGGCGTACACGGGGTTCCCCTATGCGATCGCCCTGCGGACCGGCAACCCCACGGCAGTCAACAACTCGTTCCTGCTGTTCTTCCCGATGGTGTTCCTGACGCCGGCCTGGATGCCCCGGGACGCCCTCACCGGCTGGCTGGCAGCCATCGCCACCTGGAACCCGGTGACCTACATCATCGAGGGGCTGCGCACCCTGTTCGTCGGCTGGGACGGCGCCGCACTGGGCAAGACCCTGGCTGCAGTCGGCGGCATGGGCGCCCTCTCCCAATACCTGGCCTTCAGCGCCCTGCGAAGCCGCACGACGCCCTGATCCGCGCCTGAGCCCGCCGGTCCAGGCCCGGGCGAGGGTGCTCTCCCTCAGGATGGCATCGGCCGGAATACCGGTCGGGTCGGGGGCGTTGAAGGTGGTGTGACAGATCGATCCATTCGCGGCGTGACGGCGACGACGGTGAGGAGGCGCTTGTGAACCGCCAGTCTGGTCAGCCGGGGCATCCTGGCGCGCAGCCGGGGGGCGGGCAGGAGGCGCCTCGTGCGCTGGAGGTTTTTGGGCGGGATCTGACGGAGTTGGCTCGGGAGGACGGGCTGGACCCGGTGATCGGGCGGGACGATGAGATCCGCCGGACCGTGCAGGTGCTGTCGCGGCGCACGAAGAACAACCCGATCCTCATCGGCGAGCCCGGTGTGGGCAAGACGGCGATCGTGGAGGGGCTCGCCCAGCGGATCGCCGCCGGCGACGTGCCCAGCACGCTGGCCGACCGCCAGGTCATCGCCCTGGACATCGCCGCCATGGTGGCCGGATCGGCGCTTCGGGGCGAGTTCGAGCAGCGGCTGAAGGCCGTGCTGGAGGAGATCGTGGCGTCCAACGGGCGCATCATCACCTTCATCGACGAGATGCACATGGTGGTGGGGGCCGGCAAGGCCGATGGGGCCATGGACGCCGCCAACATGCTGAAGCCGGCGCTCGCCCGGGGCGATCTGCACATGATCGGTGCCACCACGCTGGACGAGTACCGCAACCACATCGAGACCGACGCCGCCCTGGAGCGGCGCTTCCAGCCCGTCCTGGTGGGCGAGCCGTCCGTGGAGGACACCATCGCCATCCTGCGGGGGCTGCGCGAGCGCTACGAGGTACACCACGGGGTGCGCATCGCCGATGTGGCGCTGGTGGCCGCCGCAACGCTGTCGGACCGCTACGTGTCGGACCGCTTCCTGCCCGACAAGGCCATCGACCTGGTGGACGAGGCGGCCAGCATGCTGCGCATGGAGGTCGACTCGATGCCCACCGAGGTGGACGTGGCGCACCGGCGCGTGGCGCAGTTGGAGTTGGAGCGGGTGGCGCTGGCCAAGGAGAAGGACCCGGCCTCGAAGGAACGGCTGGCGGCCCTGGAGGCCGAGCTGGCCACCGTGCAGGCCGACCTGGACGAGATGCGCACTCACTGGGAGGCGGAGAAGGCCGCCATCGGGGGGTTGCGCGAGCTGAAGCGGACGCACACCCAACTGGCGGCGGCCGCCGAGGTCCGCCAGCGGGCCGGCGACCTGGCCGGGGCCGCCGAGGTCCTCTACGGGCGGTTGCCCGAGTTGGAGGCGGCAATCGAGGCCGCCACCGGTGGGCTGGCCGAGTTGCAGGCCGACCGGCGCATGCTCAAGGAAGAGGTCGACGACGGCGAGATCGCCGAGATCGTGGCGCAGTCCACCGGCATCCCCGTGGCCCGGCTGCTGCAGGGCGAGATCGACAAGCTGGTGCACCTCGAGAAGGTGCTGCACCGGCGGGTCGTGGGCCAGGACGTGCCGGTTGCCGCCGTGGCGAACGCCATCCGGCGCAACCGGGCCGGGCTGAGCGACCCGGGGCGGCCGGTGGGTTCGTTCCTGTTCCTGGGGCCGACCGGCGTGGGCAAGACCGAGCTGGCCCGGGCGCTGGCGGAGGCCCTGTTCGACGACGAGCGGGCCATGGTGCGCATCGACATGAGCGAGTACCTGGACCGCCACTCGGTGAGCCGCCTCATCGGGGCGCCGCCCGGGTACGTGGGCTACGACGAGGGCGGCCAGCTGACCGAGGCCGTGCGGCGCCGGCCGTACGCGGTCGTGCTGCTGGACGAGGTGGAGAAGGCGCATCCCGAGGTGTTCGGCGTGCTGCTGCAGCTCCTGGAGGACGGGCGGCTGACCGACGGGCGGGGCCGCACCGTGGACTTCTCCAACGCGGTGGTCATCATGACGTCGAACCTGCCGGGGGATCCGCGGGACTTCTTCCGGCCCGAGCTGCTGAACCGCATCGACGAGATCGTGCGGTTCGATGCGCTGAGCCACGAGAACATGTCAGCGATCCTGGAACTGCAGTTGGAGCGGCTGCGGGCCCGGCTGGCGGAGCGGCGCATCAGCCTGGAGGTGGCCGAGGCCGCCCGCGGGGTGCTGCTCGCCGAGGGCTGGTCGCCCGAGTTCGGCGCCCGAGAGCTGCGCCGGGTGATCCAGCGGCGCCTGACCGACCCGATCGCCACGGCCGTGCTGGACGGGCGGGTCGGCGACGGCGATCAGGTCATGGCCGAGGCCGCCGGCGAGGACGGCACCGAACTGGATCTGTGGACCCGGCCCGGGATCCGCGACACCTGGTCCCGGCTGCCCGACGATCCGCCGAGCTAGCCCTGCTCCGTGGGGATGAGCCAGGTGGCTTTGGGGGCGGCCTCCAGGGGGG
>VXXM01000068.1:68019-99811 GCA_009835395.1 Acidimicrobiia bacterium | reverse complement strand
TGCCCCTGCTCCCGCCCCCGCCTCCGCACCCGCCGAGACGGTCGAAACCACGCCCGCCACGAGCCAACCGGCGCCACCCCCGGCGCCGGCGGATCCCGGCGATCCGGATGAGACCGCGGCCACCGGTGTCATGCCGGCGGATCTGGAGGGGCGCTGGGAGGGCGCGATCGCGATTCCGGGACCCACCGATCTGCCCTTCACGGTGGACCTGACCACCTCCGGAGACGGTCTGCGGGGGACGGTCGAAATCCAGGGCGCGCCTCGCTTGCCGCTGTCGAACATCGTGTTGGATGCGGGCCGCCTCCACTTCGAGTTGGACTCGCCATTCGGGCTCAACGTCTGGGACGGCGAGGTGCTCAACGGGGTGATCGAGGGTGAGTTCACACAGGCTGGTATGGCGGAGTCCTTCTGGATGCAGCGCTTCGAGGACCCCAGTGAGGACGAGGGAGCGTCGTTCGGCCGCGAGGAGGTGGTCTTCTCGAACGGCGACGTCGCCCTGGCCGGCGAGTTGACCTTCCCCGAGGGCGACGGGCCGCATCCTGCGGTCGTCCTGATCAGCGGCAGCTTCGCGCAGGACAGGGACTCCAGCGTCGGCAGGTTCCGGCTGTTCGCCGTGCTCGCCAACCATCTGGCCGAAGCCGGCGTGGCTTCATTGCGGTTCGACGACCGGGGCGTCGGTGGCTCGGGGGGTGACAACCTGCGGGCGACTCTCCAGGACCGCGCCGGCGATGTCGAAGCCGCGGTCGAGGTGCTCCGCTCCCGGGACGACATCGCCGCCGGCAGTATCGGGCTCCTCGGCCACAGCGAGGGCGGGATCGTCGCACCGGTGGTGGCCAATAGAACCAGCGTGGCCTTCGTGGCTCTGCTGGCGGCCCCTGTGTTGCCTCTCGGGGAGAGCTTGGTGGCGCAGCAGATCGCGCTCTTCGAGGAGTCCGGCGCCACAGCCGAGGAGATCGAGGGGTACCGAGCGCTCTTGGAATCGGTGCTTGCTGCTGCCGCCACCGGGCAGGGCTGGGACGAGGCGGAGGCAGCCATCCGGGCAGTGGTGCGGCAACAGTTCGAGGCGATGCCGGCCCAGACGAGGGAGGCGATCCCCGACGAGGACGCCCTGGTGGACTCCATCGTCGCCGGGGAGATGGCGAGATGGCGGAGTCCCTGGTTCGAGTCGTTCGTCAAGCACGACCCGAGGTCGGCCATCGTCGCCCTCGACGTTCCGGTCCTGGCTCTGTTCGGCGAGTTGGACACGCAGGTCCCGGCGGCCTCCAACTCGATTGCCATGTCCGAGGCGATTGCCGAGTCGAACATCCCGGGTTACACGATCGCCACGATCTTCGCGGCGAACCATCTCTTCCAGGAGGCCGTCACCGGCAGTGTCAACGAGTACGCCAGGCTGAAGCGCGAGTTCGCCCCCGACTTCGTGGCGATCCTCACGGAGTGGCTGAGCGACTACTTCAGGGAGCGATAGGGAGCGATGACCTGGTGGTCAGGTGACCGCTCGGACGCCGGCGGTGACGGCCATGGCCACCACCACGACGAGGATGAGCGGGGCCTTGCGCCAGACCGCCACCGCTCCGGCCGCCACGCCGGCGGCGCGGGCGTCGAGTGTGAGTCCCCCGGCGTCCTCGAAGGTCATGATCACGACGAGTGCGGCGAACAGCGCCGCCGGCAGCAGGGTCACCGCCGGTCCGAGCCTGCGCTCGATGCGGCCTCCCAGGTTCGAGACGCCGAGGGCCTTCAGGCCGTAGGAGCCCGCCACGAGGGCGATCATCAACGGCCAACTCACGGCGCTGTCCCCGGTGTGTCGTCGCGGGTGTCGCCGGCGGGTGGCTCCTTGCGGCGGGCCCGCACCCACAGCGCGGGCGCCAGGGCCACGATCGACACCAGGATCGGGACGCCCGCCCCGGTGACCGGCGCCACGCCCAGGGCGACCGCCGCCGCCCCCAGCGCCGCCGTGCGCCCCGCGGCCGTGCGCAGGTGGGGGGCCAGCAGTGCCACGAGGATCGCGGGGAAGGCCGCATCGAGGCCCCAGGTCTCGGGGGTGCCGAGGACTGCGCCGAGCAGCGCCCCTGCCACCGAGCACGCGTTCCAGACCAGCCACAGGATCACGCCGGAGAACCAGAAGGCGCCGGCGGCGTCGCGGCGGTCGGTCTGGGCGGTGGACAGGGCGGTGGTCTCGTCGATCACGAACTGGGCGGCACCCATGCGTGCCGGCGCCGAGGTGGGGAGGGCGCGGCGCATCACCGGCCCGTAGAGGGCGTTGCGGGCCGCCAGCAGCAGCGCCGAGCCGACCGCAGCGCCGCCGCTGCCGCCGTCGTTGACGACGCCGACCGCGGCGAACTGGGAGGCCCCGGTGAAGACCAGCGCCGACATGACAACGATCCGCGCCAGGTCGAAGCCGGCCGCGTCGGCGACCACCCCGAAGGTGACTCCGGTCGGCGCAACCGCCAGGCTCATGATGATGCAGTCGCGCAGGTAGGGGCGCGACCCGTTGCTGGAGCCCAACCTGCCGCTCAACCCGGCGAGCCGAGAGATTCTGCCGAAACGGGCTCTCACCCACCGCCCTCCCGCGAATCGGACCTGAACGGGATCAAGTCAACACGGAGCGGGCCGCGTCTCCCCAGCGCTCGTCGCGGCCGACCCGGTCGGCTCGCCGTCACACTCGCGGCGGTCGCGGGCCCGCGAGCCGTCGCACCAGCGCGTCTGTGCTCGAACCGGTCGACGCATCGGGAACCAGGTCGGCTCGCCCAGCGTCCAAGGGTGCAACCGAGCCAGGAGGCACCCCATGCGCATTCGAATCAGCCATCAATCCTCGAGCCGCCGGAAGCGGAACTCTTTCGTGTTGGCGTTGCTCGCCGCGTTCGTCGTGCTGCTGTCGGCCTGCGGTGCCGACGACGACTCCGAGTCCGCGGCGCCTGCGCCGCCACCTGCGCCCGCCGATGCGCCTGCGGGCGCCGTCCGTGCCGAGGCCGTGGCGTTCGACGACGCGGCGGCGAGCGCTCCGCCCGAGACCGCGGCGCTGAACGGTTCGGCCGGCCTCGGCGCTCCGACGGCTCTCAGTCCGGTCGACTTCGGGCGCGACATCGTGTACACCGCCACGATCACCGTGGAGGCGGACGACGTGGCTGCCGCCAGCCGGCAGGCGGTGGACATCGTGCAGGACCTCGGTGGCATCGTGTTCGCCCAGAGGACCTTGACTGAGCCGGAACCGCTGGCCGAGATGACCTTCAAGCTACGGCCGGGAGACTTCGCGACGGCCCTGGAACGCTTGGCCGGCGTCGGCGAGCTGGTGGATCAGACGGTCAGCGCCGAGGACGTGACCGAACGCATCGTCGACCTCGAGAGCCGCATCATCACAGCCGAGGCGAGCGTTGTCCGGCTGCGGGGATTCCTCGAGCAGGCTGCCGAACTCGAGGACGTGGCTCAGCTCGAGCGGGAACTGCTGGATCGGGAGACCGTCCTGGAGACCCTCAAGGGCCAGTTGCGAACCCTGGAGGGCCTCGTGGATCTCGCCACGATCACCCTGACGATCTACCAGTCGCCCGACCTGCTTCCCGATGCGGCGATCCTGGTGTCGGCCTCGGTGACCGACAACGCCGACGACCAGTGCCTCGGAAATCATCACATCGCCATCGAGCCCGACGCCACGGTCTACTTCTGCGTGGAGGTGGAGAATGTGGGCGCTTCGGTCCTGACCGACGTCGAGGTCCGCCCGGAGAACCTGGGTATCGACGTCGACTCCTTCAGGGCCGTGCAAGGCAGTTTCAGTCGGATCGAGCCGGGCGATGTGCTGGTGGCCACGCTGGCCGAGCCGGTGGTGGAGGGACGCCTCGCGGGTCGATTGGCCGCGAGGGTCCTGGACATCGGCCTGACCGTCGAGGCCGTGCCGGTGGGCGTCAAGAGCGACGTGCCGCAGGAGGTGTCGGGATACGCCTCGGTGTCGGTGGAAGTGGTCGAGGAGGGCTCGTGGCCCGGGTTCGTGGACTCGGTCCTCAGCGGCGCGGGCGCCATGCGCGCCATCGTGAGCGCCGGCCTGATCGTCTTCGGGGTGCTCGTGCCTTTCCTGCCCATCATCGCTGCGGTCATCGCCCTGATCTGGTGGCGGCGACGCCGTAGCCGGAGCACCGGATCCCCGCCAGCGCCCGCTAACTGAGTGCCGGTTCAAGCTCGCCGAAGTCCAGTTGCGGTACCCGTCGGTGGATCCTGTGCCGGTCGTGTGGTGGCGGTCGCGTGTGGACCCGATCGGCATCGTGAACGCCGTCATCACCCAGGTGTGTTCTGTGTCGGTCGTGTGGCGGTGGGCGCGTGTGTTTGTCGGCGCCGGCGTTGCCGGTTGGTGGCCCAAGGGTGAGGCGCCCGTCGGGGTGGCGGGTGACTACTTCGCCGTTTTGGTGGATGCGGACGTGGTGGCAGCGCCAACAGACGAGGCAGGTGTTGTTCAGGGTGGTTTGGCCGCCGTGTTTCCAGTGGCGGATGTGGTGGACCTGGCAGATGTTGTGGTGGGCGCCGCAGCCCACGCAGGAGCCGTCGCGGGCGATGAGCTGCTTGCGCAGCCACGGCGGGATCTTCCGTTGGGAGCGTCCCAAGAGGGCGTCGCCGGTGTGCTTGTTGAAGATGCCCGGCAGGATCTTGGCGTCACAGGCCACCGCCAGCGCCTCGGCCTCGGTGAGGCGGGTGCCGTCAGCCAGGCGGGCATTCGAGATCTCGTCATGCACCTGGTCGTAGTCGGCGAGGACGATCAACTCCACCCCCGCCGGCACGCCGTCGCCGTCGCTGTTGCACACCAACTGCGCCAACGCGTCGGCGAGACGCTGCGGGTACGTGGGCCGGTCCTTGGCGTCCTCGCTGCGGAACAACTCGTCGGACTTCGCCAACAGAGCGTTGCGGACCTGGTTGCCGACCAGCGGATCGAACTGGGCGAACAGGTGGAACATGCCGTCGGCCTCCTCGCGGATGGAGGCGCGCCGCCGGCGCCGCTGGCCCTCGCGGCGCCTCTCGAGTTCCTGTTCGCTGGTGCGCTCATTGACGTGTTCCTTCAGGGTGCGGCGGAACAGATCGTCGGGCTCTTCTTCGGCGGCGTCGAGCAGGACATCGTGGTCTACCGGCGTCTCACCGGCCGCATCCAGAATCAGGCTCGCCGCTTCGGGCGTGATGGCGCCATCCGCGAGCTTCTCCGCCACAGAAGGCGCCCACTCCAGTTGCGCGGCGACCTTGACGGCCTTGCGGGCACCGGACCGGGACCGCTTCTGCGTCCGCCGCAAAGTCTCCTCCGCCGCCGCGTCGCCCTCCCGGCGGGAGATCTCCGCGACCACGTCAGCCTCCAAGGCGGCCAGAGAAGCCCGCGCCCGACCCATGAACGCCAACCGCTCCTGCAACACCTCCAAGTCCACCTTGTGCAACAGCGGCGGAGGCGCCAACCACTCACCCAGCACAGCCCACTCGCGAACCCGCGCCGCACCCACCCGCTCCCGGCCAACCGGAACGGCGCCGGCCGACTCAGCAAGCACCGCCTCGGCGCCGGTCGGCGCAGAAGCCACCGCGCCGACGCCGGAACCGGCCGACCCGGAAACCGCGGCGCCGGTGTCGGTTGACTCGGTGCGCTTCGCATCGCCGTCCATCTACCCATCACCCCCGCACTTACATTCCCCAGGCGACTCGGCCACCTCGCCGGTAGCCACGCCGCTCTTGATTGCCTGTCCCCACACTATAGTCCGGCTGGGACAAAACAGCAACGTCAGTATGAATAGATTTCGGTTTAGATGGAAAGTGATCTGGACGGCTGGCGAGATCCTGCTGGCCGACACTCACAAAACCCCAGGCCAGGAAGACTCACCTCTGCTTCCGAGCGGCCCAGACCCCTAGCGCCCAGCAGATGTGACCGATGTCACATTCGAGTGACATAGTTGGTGGCGTGCGTCAATAGGGTTCCGGTAGTCGATCGAGACGGCGTGGCGGACCTGGTCCTCCGATAGTTGGTGGACGGCCCGCTCGCTGTTGGCGGTTGAGGGTTGGGGCGTGGGAGACGCCAGACTTGACCGCCGTGCGACGAATGGTCCCCGTGAACTGGTGGGTGCTGCCTTGGTGGATCCTGGCCAGCGCCGCGGGTTATGCGGTCGGCGGCGCCATCGAATCAGCGGCGGGGCCATTGGAGGGCGTCACGGTCATCGGGTACGTGACCGCGGGCGGTGCTGCGGCGGCGGTGCTGCAATGGCTGGCGCTGCGGCGGCACGTCGCCCGGGCGGGCCACTGGATTGGGACCGCAATCGTCGGGGGAGCCGTCGTCGCCGTCGTCAGCATCCTCGCGGGCGTGTTGGCGGGCCTGGCGGCGGGCGCGGTGGGCGATGCCGAGGCGGGTCGGGCGTTCGGCGAGGACGTTGCGGGCGTCTCGGCGGCGATCCTGTACGGGATCGCGGTCGGCATGTTGCAGGGTCGCCTGCTCCGGCGGCATTTCGCCCGGGCGGGCCGGTGGGTGCTCGTCAGCGCCGTGGGCTGGATCGTGGCCGGCCTGACGGCCGGAGTCACCGAGGGCGTCGCCGGCTGGGCCGTCCTGGGGGCCGTCTACGGCGCCCTAACCGGCGGCGTGCTCGTGGCGCTGCTGCGCCAGACGCCGGACGAGACACCAGCGGGGGAGGAGTGACCCAGGACTCGGTGTAGCCGGCCGGAGGTTGCCGCCGGCGGCTGATCGGGCACACTGCGGCGCATGAACACTGACCAACTGAACCACTACAAGAGCAAGCTCGACTTCGAGATGGACTCCTACGACGTCTACGAGGCGCTGGGCAACGGCGAGGCGATCGTGGTGGTCGACGGCCGCTCGGCGGAGGCCCACGCCACCGAGCACATTCCCGGGGCGCTGAGCCTGCCGCACCGCACCATCAGCGCCGACTCGACGGCGTCGCTCGACCGGTCGCCCACCTACGTCTGCTACTGCGACGGCATCGGCTGCAACGCCTCCACCAAGACGGCGCTGAAGCTGCTGATGCTGGGCTTCGAGGTGCGCGAGCTGATCGGCGGCCTCGACTGGTGGAAGCGAGACGGCTACGCCACAGCGGGGGAGAACCCCCAACCGGGCACGGAGGTCGCCTGCGGCTGCTGATGGCCCTCGAGATGCGCGCCCGCTGCGGTTCTCGCCGTTTGATCACTACGATGTAGCGCGAGTCAACTACGAGGTGTTGCCGTGCCACGACCGACATCGTTCCGCCTTCCCGAAGACCTGCTCGACCGTCTCGAGGCCGAGAGCCGTTCCGCCAGGACCTCGATCACGCAACTGGTTTCCGCCCTGCTCGACGAGGGGCTCAAGACCCGCCGGTTCCCCGGGATCGTCTACCGGGCCGGGCCGGCGGGCCGGCGCGCCGGGCTGGTCGGCGGTCCCGACGTGTGGGAGGTGGTGCGGGACCTTGCCCACGCGCCGGGCCGGGGGATGGACCGCGTCGAGAATCTGGCCGCCGAGACCGGGTTGCCCGCAGCGTCGCTGCTGCTGGCGGCGGACTTCTATACGGCGTTCCCCGAGGAGGTCGATGCGCTGATCGAGGCCAATGAGCGGGCCGCCGAGGAGGTCCGCCGGCAGGCCGGCCGGCGCGAGCAGCTGCTGTCGCCTTGAGGTGGCTGATCGACGAGATGCTGCCGCCCGCAACGGCGGCGGAGTTGAACGCGCTCGGCCACGATGCGATCGGCGTGGCCGAGGCGGGACTCGCCGGCCGCGACGATGCCACCGTCTACGAGACGGCCGTCGAGCAGCAACGCCTCGTCGTGACCGAGAACGTCGCCGACTTCGCCACGATCACCAAGGACCGCCTCGCCGCCGGCGAGACGTCGGTGCCGGTCGTCTTCGTGCGCAAGCACCAGCACTCCCGCGGGTCTGCCCTGGCCCCCGCCCTGGCCCGGCACCTGCACCGCTGGGCCACCGAGAACCCCAAGCCCTACCCGGGCGCCCACTGGCCCTGAGCACCGTCGAGCCCGGTAGTAGCGTGCGCGCATGACCAGGTCGTTCCGAGTCTCGCTGACGCTGATGATGCTGGCCGGTGCCGGGATCCCGCTGGCGGTGGCTGCGAGCCAGGCGTCTGATCGCCCCGCGCTGGCCGCACTCATGGCTGCGACTGGGGCGACCGTGCTCGTCATGACCCGCTTCGCCTGGCGCTGGATGGCCGACCCGACCGAATGGCGCCCGTGCGACATCAGGTCCTGACGTCTACACGCTCGAGGGGTCCGTCCCAGTCGAGGACCTCGCGGTCAGCGGTGGCAAGGCGTCCGCGCCGGGAGATGGCGCCGGCCATGATCAGCCGGTCGGCGAGGTCGTTCGGCGCTCCCTGAGCGCGCAGATCCTCGGCGAGGATGAGCGTTTCGGAGTCGAGCGGGATCTCCCCGGTGCCGGCGTCGATGCGGCGTGCCCGCCAGACCCGCAGCTCGCAGCCGAGGTCGATGCGACCGAGTCGCACCAGCTGCGCCAGCTCCCAGTACGTGACGGACGACACGAACAGGCGCCGGCGCCGCAGTTCGTCCTCGATGAGGTCGCGGGCACTGGCGTGGAGGCGCTCATCACCGGCGAGAACCCACGGCAGCACGTGGGTGTCAAGCATCAGCACTAGGAGATCGGCGCGGTGTCGCTGTCAGTGGTCTCGGGGAGGAACTCGTCCCACTCGGCTTCCCAGTCGCTGATCCAGTCCCTCTCAGCGTCGATCGGCTCGGTCAGATCGGCAGTCACGGTGATCTCGCCCCTGCAGGATCCCCACAACTCGGGCACCTCGGTCGCCGGCGGGGGACAGGGCACGAGCGCCGCCACAGGGTGGCCGTACTTGGTGATGATGACCTGCCCACCGGTCTCGGCCACGCGGTCCATGATGGCCAGGCACTTGGCCTTGAACTCGCCCGCGGGCATGGTCTCGGGCAGCGGATCCTGCACTTGAGGCATCGATTCCTCCCTGACTCGCCGCGATATGACCATTGTATGACCAAAAGTTGGACTGCTCGCAGGAAAGCGTTGCTCTAACCGCGGTGTCCGCTACACGTGCGGCTTGCGGACGGCATCTGTTTTGGGTTCTCGCTCGCCGCTGCCGAGGGCGTGCGGTCACAGACAGCGGCCGATCACGCGAAGGAGGCTCTCCGTGCGCTCCTCCCGGCAGGTATCGATGGCTGTGATGATGCTTTCTCGAAGGTCCGAGTGGCCGGTGTCGGGGGCTGCATCCGCCAGTTGCTTGATGCGCTGGTGTGACACGCCGAGCACGACGGCGGTCTCGCGCATCGTCAGGCGGGCGTCGAGCAGTGCAGCAGCGGCCCGACTGCGGGCGAGCGACGCTTCGGAACGGGCGATGGTCTCGACGGCCTCGGCGTCGCGGTACGAGTCGACCCACGCCCGCAATGTCGGCGGGAGTTGCACTCGCAGGCTCACATCGATCGTGGCCGGATCGATGTCGAGGAGGTCGCCGATGAGATCGCAGGCCACCATCGGCACCTCCGTGAGGCGTCGGGCTTGGCTCACACCCACCACGTCGGCCGGCAGCCCGGAAGTGACCTCGACGGTCCACCAGTCTCCCGACCGGGCGGCCACGACCTCATAGGCGTCGTTCATTTCTGTTCTTCCGACGCACGACGTCGTGCTCGTCCAGCTTCGAGCGTTGAAGGCTGCGCGAGGAGGGCGGTGATTCTGGGGTTGCGAGTCGGTGGCCGGTTCAGAGCCTCCTGTAGTTCGTCCCACGCAGGAGGCTCGAGGACGAAGATCTGTTGATCAGCCAGGCCGTGAAGGCCATGACGCTCGGAGTTAGTTGTCATTTGGAGAACTGTACGTCAAGTCGCAATAAGTTGAAATCAACACCCGCTGGGGTGGGCAGCCCCGACCCTCCGCATCCGCTTCGGTCGGCGCCGTCTAGCGTCAGCTCGGTCGCCCTGCTCGAAGGACGGGGGAGCGGACATGACACTGCCGGGAATCTGGACGCAGAACGATGCGGGCGGGAAGCTGAGCCGACCCGAGGGGTTCCCCGACGAGGCGACCCTGCACGGCCTGATCGAGGAGGCGCCGGAGATGCTGCCGCTGTCGGGAGCGCCGGCTCTAATCACGGTCTTGCGCCCGAAGCATGGCAACTAGGTTTGGGTCGATTGGTGAGACTACACTAGGTCAGGATTCCTGAGACGATATTGCGCCCGACTTTGACCGTCAGTTTTCTCCGAACTTCTTCTTCAACCACACAAGAGCAGCTCGTTGGTCCTCAATACTTGCCTTACGGATCTGCTGCAAGAGCCACTTTTGATCTTGTGGTATCTGGACGATGTTCTTGCCTCCCTGGTTGCAGGTGCTACATAGTGCTCGGAGATTGTCTAGTTCGTCTTTCCCTCCCTGACTTCGGTGCCTAATGTGGCCAATATGTAGCCGAACATTCCGCCCTGGATTGTTCTCATCTGGGTCACCAGCACCTACACCACAGTGTTGGCATGTATACCCATCTCGCTCGAGTACTTGTGCCCGCATGCGAGCAGAAACGGGCTTTGTGAAGCGGTAGACCTCGAGATCTGGTGGCTCCGTCGCCAATTTGTACTCACCGGGCTTTAGTTCAGCATCGTCATGATGGGTTAGAATCTCCCAGCCTTCCTCGTTTCTCAGTTCACGGACTCGGCGTGCCCATTCCGTAATCTCTGGACCGACGGCATCGCGGATCTGGTCTTTTGTGACGATCTCACCCACGTGTGCGCGGAGGAAGTCCCGGATTCTCTCTTTGGCGCTTGGCTTCTTCATGAGGGCGAGCTTATCGAGTTGGGCTTAGCGACCAGTCGCCTAGGCCACAACTTGAGTCGATCAGGATTTCGATCACGAACGGTGCGCTGGCCGCCTCGCTGGATGTAATGCGGTCCCGTCGCCGAAACCGTACGAGTAGGCCGACTACGACCACAGCGTGAGTTCAGAGCAGCGAGTCGGCCAAGTGTTCGGCTATGGCCTTGGCGAGGATCGGGGGCACTGCGTTGCCGATTTGGCGGGCGATCTCGATCTTGGTGCCTTCGAAGATGAAACCGTCTGGGAAGGTCTGCAGACGGGCTGCTTCCCGGTGGGTGATCGGTCGGTGCTGCTTCGGATGGAGGTAGCGACCTTTCTCGGGCTTGTAGAACTCGGTTCGGATCGTGTAGGCGGGGCGGTCCCACCAAAGTCGCCCCATCACGTCGGTGGTGCCCGTGGGCTTGTTCAGCCAGCACGGGGGCGTGAGGTCGGGCCGTGAGCGCTGGAGATCGAAGCGGTTCCCACCCTCCGGGATGGCCCGATAGCGCTCGAGCGACGTGCCCCGTGGGTTTCTCCGGATGTGCAGGTCTTGCTTGCCGTTCCGCACGACCGGCGCATCGGTGTTGGGGAGCGGGGGCAGGTCACCGATTGCGTCCCGTACTGTTCGGTACGGCTGAGCGAGCTGCGATGACTCGCCGTGGGTGGGGGTAGGTGGCCACGGCACCGTGTCCTGTCCTCTGACCGCCACGAAGATTCCACGTCGCCTTCGTTGCGGAACGCCGTACTCGACGGCGTTGAGAACCCCGTATCCGTACCCGTAGTCCTTCAGGAGTGGATGCGTCGCCATGCGCAGGCGAAGCTCGACAAACTCGGCGGACTTCTGGAACTCAGGGACGTTCTCGATGACGAAGGCCAGAGGCTCCACCTTGATGACGGCGGCGAGGAAGTGCTCCCAGAGCCTGTTCAGAACCCGGCGGGACCTGTCGTCGCGGTCGCGCCCGAGAGGCGAGAACCCCTGGCAGGGCGGTCCACCCAGGATGATTTCCGCCTCGGGGTACGTGGCAGGATCCACCGCCTCGATGTCACCATCGAACACCGAGACGCCAAAGTTCGTCTTGTAGGTGAGCGCCGCGGCAGGGTCGTGCTCGACCGCGAGCACGGGTTCATATCGGACGGAGTCCTGCTCGGCGTTGGCCAACTCGAAGCCGAGCGTCAGTCCTCCCGCGCCGGCGAACAGGTCAATGCTCCGGATGCGTCTGGTCACTGTTCCTCCTCCGAATGACAGTAGTGGGGGGATGCCCTGTGTCCCGGCATTGTCTCGAAGGGGTGTGACATCGGCCCCGTCCTGGGCAGGACCGGCTCAGGACGGCTCGCGAACCCCTGACGGGTCGGGAGTGTGTGGGCCCCGGATGGAGTCCAGCGCGGCTGCTACCCGCAGAGCAGCTTCATCCGGGTCCTCGTGTTCCCAGATCCGCAGCACGGTCCATCCGGCCTCGCGAATTGCCTCGTTCGTCTCGCGATCGCGCTCGACTGTCCGTTCCAACTTTGCCGCCCACCACTCCCGGCGCGTGGCTGGCAGCGATCCGTGGTCGGGGCACGAGTGCCAGAAGCACCCGTCCACGAAGACAACAAGCTTCCACCTCGGGAAGACCAGATCTGCAGTTCGCCGCAGCGAGGCGACTGGCCTTTCGTTGACGCGATAGCGGAGTCCCAACCTGTGCACACGTCGCCGCAGCGCGAGTTCGGGGCTGGTGTCACGCCCCCTGTTGGAGCGCATGGAGCGTCGAACGGCTTCGGGAGCGTCCGAGAAATCGGGCCGCTGCACGGCACTGAGATATAGCAGACCGTCATCCGGCCGTAGGTTCGTGAAGCCAGGTGTGCGTCGCAGCCGCGTCCGGCGGGTGGACTCGACCACCTCTGAGAGCGCTACCGGGACGACCTGGCAGATCTACGGCGTCGTCGAGTCCTCAGAGTCAGTCACGCGCGAGGCCGGTCGAACACGCTGAGTTCGCGCCCGCACCGTGATCGAGTCGCTCGCGCGCTCACCGATCTACGCCACGCCCAGCGAACGAGGTGGAGACGTCCACATCAACGAGATCGAGCCGCGACCCGGAAGCCGCGGGCTCGACAGCCACCTGGTCGCCTACACGGCAGGGCAACGGACGCGTCGAGCGGGCCCCGTGATTGCCCCGAGGACGCCACCGCCACGGCCGCCATGATTCACAACCCCTCTCCTGTACGCGTGCGTTTCATGGTGCACGGCCCGGTCAGCTCGCCCGATCCGGCTTGCGCTCTTAACGCTCGACTGCCGGTGTCATCCTCTCCCAGCGCCTGTATCGAGCGTAAGCTCCGCCAAGCACCTCGAGATCGTGAATTGCGCTACAGGAGAATTGAGTGCATCAACGTGTCCCGCCTCATAGACTACGACTGCGGTCAAGCTCGCTGCGGACGGAGCGCGTATGTCGAGTAATTCAGATTTCCGAGATAGCGAACTAGATAAGCTTCGCGATCTGCTGAGGTGCGCGACATCCCAGGGTCCAGATGCGACGACGTCCCCTCAGACGGATACTACATTCTTTCTGTTGTCACGGCAGGACGAGATAGAGATTCTCATAGGGCAGATGATCGCAGATGCTCTTCACAATTGACGCGGAGACTCGTGGTGGTCTCCGAGTAATCCCCACTATCCCGAACATCGACCGATGTTGGTTAGAGGGTCGAAATGGGATAGGGAAGACTGTTGCGGTGCGACTCTTGGAACTGCTCGCAGGCAGGCAACCCTTCAGTAATGATCACGATGGCTGGACAGCTCTAAGGGCCAATCTCGGCGCGACTACTATTACGATCAGTGAGTTTCCAGCAACAGCTGCAATCCAATCGATACGAGTCGACCTCACCCCCGATGAATGGCCAAGTCATCCGACTCCACTAACCGATGAACTTGGGAGAGTTTTTGTCGACGACAATTCGAGCGACTACAAGTCTCTGCGGAACTATGTCGACGTAATCCGGATCGGAGGGGACGAAACAGTCGTCTCACAGTTACGCACTCTAATTGGAGCAGACCACGCACTGGCAACGCGATGCCACACCTCACTTGAAGCGATTGCACAGAAGGCGGAGAGGGTCTTGATACCGCTGATCATCGATCTAGACAGACTCTCCGAATCGGATTTCGAGTCCGCGGCCGAATTGGTCCAAGACGCGCGGAGAGCCCTCGCATCGGTTGACGCCGAATTACAGATTATTGCCCGACATCAAGGCGATCTACAAGAACTGCTTAGGCTGTCAGAACTTCGGAAAGAACAAGAGACGCTTGGCCCAAGCGCCAAAGCGGCTCTCGACGAGAGCACTGAGCGTGTCGTTAGCTTAACGGCGCGGAAAACCGGCCTCGAGGAAACGCTGCGAAGCCTAATCTCGAAGCACGCGTCACTCGAGCAGCTATACGACGCAATCGACAAGCTTTGGCGACTTCGAGATGGACGGCTGAACCGCGCCGCGCGAACCCACTCGATCGCCCAGCGGGCCTTGCAGCAAGCAGAACTCAATACAGATACGCTCTCCGTTGCTATTCGCACTGCACTAAAGGATCGAAGATCACTTATCGTAGAGCGCTCCGCTCTAGCTTCGCTCCCCGAACTAGTTGAGATGATCGAAACAACTCGAGCGCCGCTCGCAGAAGTCGAGGGTTCGAGTCTCGACACCGAGGTCGTGGCCATTATCGACCGAACACAGCGGATGTCAGCGGCTGTTCTTCGTTTAGGTCTGGACGCACGCAGCAAGGAATTAGAACTCGATACCGCATATGACTCCCTAGCCAATATCGATCGGCAGCTTCGAGAAGTCAACTCACGCCTCGAGCAATTGAAAGAGATTCGGAAACTAGTCCGCGATGCTGAGCGGAAGTCAATGCTCCTCGCTGAAGTCGAGAATCGGCTCGGCTCCTTGGCGCGCGAGCTTCGCGACGAAACCGGAGACGAATACTCGCAGGTTGCTGACCAGTTGCGGGACGTTGAATCCGAGCTTACTGATGCGATAAAGCGGGAGGCAGAGTGCAAATTGCACTTTGCTCAATTGAACCGCAGTGGGGGTGCAGAAGCACTTCGCACGAAGATTTCGGAACTTGAGAGTCTACTTGAGATCTCATGTGACCAGGCAACTGAAGTATTGCGAGAGTCAGTCAATCGTCACGAACAGTTGAGCGCTCAACGACAGCAACGCCGAGAGGAACTCGTCGCAAGAGAACGATCCTACCAAGCGTTGGAGGAACAGTTGGCTAGAGCGATCCAGCTCGTGGCGCGCAGTGCTGACTATCAGTGGCTACGGGACAGTATCGCGGCTAACCAGTTTCCAACGACTCGGACCGAGCGTCTTGATGCAATCCGGCAATTGACCCAGCTTGCGAACTCGGCCAAGAGGGTCCAGTCCGAACTCGAGCAATCGCTAAAGCACGCAGCGATGGTTCAAGAAACTCTCTACGGTATCGCACAAGCTATCAGTACGCACCGAACGCCATCTCAGAATCCGCATGCTGATAGTCTGATCAGATACTATGAGAATCATATGGCCGAATATCTGTCCAATCAGGATATTCGAGAAGCGCTTTTCGATGGAGGAATGTTCCGTCGCTTCGATTTGATGAACGGTCTTGTCTCCTGGCGGACTAAGGCGGGAGAGCCGCGACGCCGGCCGATCGAAGCATTCTCGAGCGGCGAGCGGGCATTCGCCTATATGTTGGCCGCCATCCTTAGCCATCGCGAATCAACCGCGCAGAATCGAGTATTCTTTCTCGACGAATTCGGCGCATTTGTGGAGGAGAATAGGCGCAGTAGACTGTGGCACTTTCTTGATGAGCGGCTATTGAAGCCGGGCGTCGCCGCGCAGGTGGTCGTTATCTTGCCCTCGCAATCGAGCGGTCCGAGCGATCTGGAACCTGAACGATTTGAGCAAGAAGGCTATTTTGCGGTTAAAGCGCCACTCTAATGACTGAGATACCATCTCCCTCCGATCTCTTCGGCGTCCCCTTTGTGATCAGAAAGCAAGACGCCGAGCAACTCGTCGGCGCTCTCGGTGAGTTATGGAGCAGCCAGACTGGCCGGGCTGCGGGACCGCTCAATGAGGATCTCGACTATCTGTTTGCGAACCTGTTCAATCCGAGAACATCAGGGGCGCGAGTCCGCCAGTTTCTTGAGGAACTACCCGATGCTCCAGCGGTCCGCTCCCGGTTTCTGAATCCGCCGCTCATTGTTCGCGCAGGAGCATCGGTCATTGTCACTCCAGAGGGGCGAGCAATCTATGAGCTACTCTTGCATATAGTTGAGGAGTCCGATGATGATCCGCTAGGAATTGATCCAATCGATACTCTCAGTTTGCTGAACGTAGTCTACGAAGGCTATCGAGCAGTGAGCACGCGGCGACTTCTCGGTTCAGTCGAGTTGCTGTTCGGTGACGCGGAGGGTCTTCGAGTACCATCAATTGCACTTCTGTTGCTACTGCTAATAAATGGCTCGTCGTGTCCGAAGACGGCAATCAGACGCCCCGAGAATCAGGACGAACGAAATCGGCTAGACCGCTCGATCGCCAGAGCAATTACGGCCTTCGCAGATAACGTAAGATCGGGCGTACGCGACCCTAGTCATTATTCGCTGTACTCTGGTTATGCGGTCACGGAGGCCCGGAGGCGTCTGGGGAACGCCCTTGGTCCATCGCCAGACGAGATCTATGTGGCGAGCGAGCATCGCGATACCGTGATTGAGCGAGTTGCTCGCGAGCTCCGCCGATCTCGACGCTCGCCGGAAACACGCAATGTGATGGTGGCTTTCGATAGTCTCGTCTCAGCCTACCGAGCGGAACGGCCGACACTCGCGTCGCTGGGCGTCACTCATGAGAATCGCGCGGATACCGCGCGTCTTCGTGCGCAGTTGGAGCGTGCTCTTGGAGACCCGTAGTTCTCTACGACTGTTGCTAGAGCTCTTCGACGATTCCGATGAGGCTGGCAGCGCTGTATCGGTGATCCCGGTGGTAGTGGACGACTATACAAGTCAAGGCGAGCTAATCCGGGCGACCGTTCGATCATTCGGAGCATCACTGGTAGTTGCCTCGTCCGGTGCGGACGGCGTTCGTGGCGCACTCGACAATGCAATACGAGCCCGAGTAGAGGCTCTCCTTCGGGTACCTCGTGCAGGCGGAAATTCGAGTGGGATCGTTCTCCGAGAGGATGATGGCATCGTACATGCCACGGTTGACGGAGTCAGTGACTTTACAAGTACATCCCAACGGGAGATCACTGGACTCGCGGCGACGCTATTTTCTGAAGAACATAGGGTCACCGATACCGCATTCATTGTGTACAACGAGGACGTCCTTGACGACGAATGGGCCGATGCAGTCTGGAGGCTGTTTCGGGACGTCGACGGTACGCAGTTCTTAGGGCTCCGACGGATTATTCTACTGATCGAGCGATCTGCGGGCGATATTCTAGACCATCATCTTGACGATGAGCCTTCTGTCCGATTCCTTGCTCGCTCATCGGTCCTGATCGAGCGCAAATCACGACGCGTAAACGTCGCACATGTCCGGCACATTGCTCAACGGGCCTCGGGGGACGGTCTAGTGCTATTTCTCGGAGCCGGGTTCTCGCGATCGTCGGGTTTGCCTCTTGGCGATATCCTTCGCGACGAAGCCCTAGCTGACTTCTTGGGTATGCCCGGCGCGGGCATCGCGGAACTCGCACCCGTCTTTCACGAATATGTGCGCGCCAACGAACGACTATTGGAAGCAGAAGCTGAAATGCCTCTCAGCGAATTTTGTCGTCGGATGACTCTTGAACGGGTGCTGCGAGAGGAAATCTGGAGGAGTGGTGAGAATCTTAGTCCGACACTGAGCCGTTTCGAGCGGACAAATGCTGATGCATTACGGCTTCGAGGCCTGGCAGTACCTAGACTACATGAAGTCATGACCGTGATTCCCGGTCTGGTTATCGTCACTGTGAACTTTGATACTCTAATCGAGTCGGATGGTGCTAATGTACGTAAGATCGTTTCGGGTCAGGATTTCGAAAAGTCGTTGGGCTACTTGAAGGATTACTCCAATGGACCAAGTTTGCCTGTCCCTCTCCTAAAGTTGCATGGCTCGATCGAGCAGAGAAGAACGATCGTTGCCACCGTTGACCAGACGGCTCAAGGGCTATCAACAGCTAAGGAACTGTGTCTTCAGGCGATTCTGAATGAGGGAAATAGGATTCCCTGGGTGTATGTGGGATACAGCATGCGAGATCCTGACACCTGGAGCATTCTCCAGTCACGTGCTCTCGCTGATCGAGTTGATGAGTACTGGGTCAGTCCTCTCGCCGATCCGAATGCTCGAGAGTGGTGCACCAAGCATCGTCAATTCGGAGAGAGCAGCCAAACGTTCTGGCAACGATGCATCACTCTGACGGCGGACAAGTTCCTTGAAGAACTTCTATTGGCTTGGTCGGCGCAGAACGACTAGGCCTTCAATAAGTGGATGCTGGTGCCTCAATCCATTGCTGAGCCATCGCGTACCACGGTGTCGAATGGTCGTGAGTTCTTGAAGCTCAAGTCCGAGCTCTATGGCTAGTTCGCCTAGGAGCATCGGAGTATCGACATGTACGCCGTATGGTGCACTATCGCCGACGACGAGGACGACGGTCGCACCAGGCTTCACGTAATCCCGCATATTTCCGAGCGCATGGTACATTGCTTCGAAATATGGTCCGACGACTCGATCATATTCCTTCCCTCGATCGCGCTTTTTCCGCTCGATGACAAGTCGTTCAATTATCGACTCTAGGCGCGATGCTGTCTGTGGCACTAGCGAACTCAGATGCATCATTGCGTTTCTCGCTTGATCTCTCCCAGACTGTTGCGTAGTCGCGGTCAACATCTCTGCCCTGATGCGCGAAACCATTTCTGACCAATTGGCGACGACGCCCCAAAAATATAGTTCCAAGCGTGTGGCATCTGCGTAGTCAAAGTTGTTCAAGTACGGTGGTGATGAAATCACTGTACTTGCGACCTCGCCTCCAAGCAACTTATCCCAGTCCGCAGTGCGACGTGCGTCACCCTGCCGGACGGTTGATTTCGTTCGCTTGGACGATGCAACGAGATCAATTCTCATCCATTCGGACCGACGCATGAACGCTCGCTTCGGATCCGCGATTCTCGGCTGTCGCGGTACCCCGGGACGCTGATAAGGCCAGCGAACCTGGACTGTCGCACAATCTCGTAGGGAACCCAACAAACACCACTTTAGATATGGACTCGTCACTTGGTCAGGGCTATTCTTGAGCTGATCTCGAATGCTGACGAGCTGCTGGAGTGACTCTCTCGTGAAACTTCGTTTCACTAGGTCGGTCTCGCTGGAGACATCTGCTGAATCGATGCGTTGGACAATCTGTTTGGCGTCTTCGACGATTCGCTGGGGTACCGCCAGATGTCTTAGCTTCAAGTGTGCCAGTTCAGCAATCTCAGGGTGGGCCTCTAGCCCTGCATAGCGATAGCCACGAGCGATACCTGCTCGCCACCCTGTCGCAGCACCAGCGAACGGGTCAACGACGAGATCGCCGTCTTCGAGGCATGCCGCGTCCATAGCGGCCTTGAGAGCATCAGGCGAGAACCCGGCCGGGTACCGGAACCAGCGGTCAAACGGACCACGGCTGGGCCCGTTTGCGCGACCTCCTGGCTGCATTTGATTCGCCACGGCGCTTCCTTTCTCGCCACGGCGATTATATGCTGGAGGAGTGACCGAGACCGGTCTCTGCTGCTCTCACTCCTGTGGGCGTGGAATCCGAAGAACCGAGTCAAGGCAGCGGCGCGAGGATGAGTTGCGCAAGGTGTTGACAGGAATCGCTCTCGAGACGGGCAAGCCGAGCGCTCAGATGATCTGTGAGTCGCACGGGCATTCGATCGAGTCCATGTGTGCCCTGAGTTGCAAGGATGCTGCGCGGCGAACTTCTCCCCAAGCGGCGAAGATCAGCCGCTGCAGGCAGTCGCGGTTCGACAGGGTCGGTTCCGAAGCCACCACCGACGCCGCGGCATCAAGCCCGACCGCGACGAGCATCCGATCCGAGGGGTTCGAAGACGAGTTCGGGGATCACGACCTGCCAGGTGTCGTTCTTGAGGTACTGCCGGTATTGCGGATCTGCCCGGTCACGGCTCCAGGTGGCGATGGCGAGGACTGTGGCCTTGATGCATCGCGTGTCGGTGGGGGCCTTGAACTTGCTTGCCAGGGTCCCGACGACGACGCCTTCGTAGTTGCGCAACTCCCGGCGGTCGGACTGTCGCCGCACGCGCAGTTGGTCGCCGGGGGCCAGGTAGCCGATGGCACGATGCGTTGGGTCATTCGGCGGCTTGTAGCCGGCGAAGCCAAGGTTGACGTCTCTCAGGGCGAGCCGGCGGTAGCGACGAGCCAGGTCCGGCGTCGGTGGTGGGAGCGTTACGGGGTCGCGCCATTGCACCGACGGGGTGTCCCGGAGCGCGTCCTGGAAGGGGTGTGATCCTGGGAGGCGTGCGAGCGCGAGGGTGTGGCGGGCTCTGGTCATGGCCACGTAGTAGAGGCGCCGGGGAGCGTCAGGGTCCTCGCCTCGGCTGACGCGGTCCCAGGCTCCGTCCAGGACGACGATGTGGTCGAACTCCAGGCCCTTGGCGCGGTGCGCGCTCAACAGCTGCAACCCGTTCTGACGCCGCCGGGCGTCGCGGGCCCACTCGGCCAGCCATTCGATGAACGAGGCCGCCGGCACGTCTGCGGTGGCGGTCTCGAGGCTGTGTTCCTCTACGGCTTGGCGGAGCAACTCGGTCCAGGGGTTGGAGGGCTGCCGATCTAGCCAATCCTCCAGGTCGGCGCTGCGGAGCATGCCGGGGCCACGCTGGCGGACCCAGTTGACGAGGGCCTGGGTCTCGCGCAGATGCCACAGGCTCACTTTGTCCTCGTTGGCCATCTGCGCCGGGATCCCGTCGCGCTCGCAGACGGCTCGCACGGGTTCGAGATAGCTCCATTCGTGGGCGATCACGGCGCACGTCGACCAGTCCCAGGTCGGGTCGAGGCTTGACAGTCGCTGCAGCTCAGCCACCGCGGCCTGGGCCTGAGCGATGGCGCTGGCGTCGCCGACTGGAAGGACTTGGACCTTGCCCCCGGCGACCGGGTCCCGCTCGGCCCACTCCCCGCCGGCGGAGGCCTTGGCGCGCTCCCGGTTGATCTGGATCGGATGGTCGGCCTTCATTCGGTCGCCTGCCGGGTCGATCACGGCGTTGGCGGCGGCGATGATGTGGCCCGTCGAGCGGTAGTTGTCGGTCAGGTAGGCCGGCTTGGCGCTGTAGTCCTGCTCGAAGCGGCGGATGAACTCCACCGAGGACCCGTCGAACGAGTAGATGTTCTGGTCGTCGTCGCCAACGGCGAACAGGCTGAGGCGGGAGTCCTCCTCGGTGAGGGTCCTACCGGCCAGCGCGGAGATGAGGTTGTAGACGTCCTCGTCGACGTCCTGGTACTCGTCCACGAGTATCCACCGGAACCCCGCCAGCAGGCGCGCCCGGGACTCCTCCGCCTCCTCGGGCTCGAGCCCCTCGCCCCGCAGCAGGGCTGTCGCCTCGCGGAGAGTCTCCCTCAGCCGCTCGCTGAGGTCCGTTTCGGTCGCCCGGTCCGCCTGGCCCGAGAAGCTGGCGCCGACGAGCCGCATGGCGAGGGCGTGGCAGGTGAACACCATCACACCGCGGGCGTCGTCGCCGATCAGATCCCGCAGCCGGCGGCGGATCTCGACAGCGGCGTGGCGGTTGTAGGCCAGCGCCAGGATGCCCCTGGGGTCCTCACGGCGGGCACGGATCAGATACGCGATGCGGTGCACCAGCACCCTGGTCTTGCCCGAGCCTGGCCCGGCGAGCACCAGCACGTTGGTGGTCTCGCGGTCGTCCGCCACTAGGGCTCGCTGCTTGGGGTTGTTCAGGCTCTCGACGATCTCGTTCCACGATTCCGGCGTGGTCTGCCGGTCGAGTTCCTGGCGCTGGTCGGGGAGCCAGCGCTTCAGGAACTCGACCTCGCCGAGGGTGAAGTAGTCGATCGACAGTTGCAGCGCATCGGCGACGTTGGCGAGGCCCCGCTGGGCGAACTCGGCCATCACGTGGATCTGGCGCACCGTGGCGTCGTAGTGCAGCGCGAGAGACTTGAAGTCGGACTGCTTGAACCCGCGGGGATCGGGATCCAAGACGATGGTCATGGCCGGGCGGAACACGGTGAGGCCGCGGTTGAGCCGGATGACCTCCTGCTCGTGCAGCCACAGCAGGGACCGCTCCATCAGCCTGCGCAGCTTGCGTTCGTCTCCGTTCCGGCTCGCCAGCGTCAGATCGCTCTCGATGGCATGCGTCAACTTCCCGAGAGTCGTACGGACGAGCAGGTCGCTGCCCCGTTTGCCCGGCGGGGTCTGCGCCAGCAAGTGGTGGAGCAACCGGGAAGCGCCGTTGCGGCGGCGCTCGGCGATGCCGGCCAGCGAGGACCATTCGCGCCTCAGGGTCACCCGGAGGCTGTCCGCGTCGTGCTTGCGCAGCGTGAGGCTGCTGCCACCCCCGCCGTCGTCGCCGCGGCCGTCTCGGGCGATGCCCTGGATCGTGCGGGTCACGTGCTCGGGGCGAACATGGAGGTGGCCGGCGTTCTTCAGTTGCTGGGAGGCGACGCGCAGGTTCAAAGGCGCTGAGTCTCCGACTGCCAGGTCGGGGGCCGCCTCCTGCATCCACTCGATCAGCTGCTGCTCCAGTTCGTTCGCCTCGCTGAGCCGGCTGCGCGACGGGTTCCGCACACCGACATGGACGAACGCGGTCAGCTCGGTGTCGTTGCTGGCGATACCGAACCGCTCGAGGTCGTAGAGCGCTCCCCGCACCCCCTCGGAGCTGAGCCCCGACGCCGCCATCAACATGTCCGTGGAGATGCCCTCGTCGGGGTTCGCGTTGATCAGCGTCTCGGCGATGCTGGTAAGGGAACGGCGGTAACTGTCATCGATTGGCTTGTCCTGGAGTCTTTGCCGGACCTCGTCGAGGGAACTGACGCGGAGCGATGACGGGAAGACCCGCACGTGGTTCTCGTTGCGACTCAGCAGTTGCGCCTCCTCGAGCCAGGCCACCGCCGTGCGCACCCGCGTGTCGTCGGTGGTCGAGTCCCGTCTGACGTCCTTGTCCTCGTCCGCGATGAGGATCTCGCCGGGACTGGCCACGACCTCGCCGCCGCAGCGGTCGCGACGGTTGAGGTTGCGCAGTGCCCGCAACACGCCGTGGATCTCGCGCCGGGTGAGCCGGGAGAGTGCCGACATGCCGAACTGCCGCTCCACGTCGTCGCGGTCGTAGAGCAGCACGCAGTGCGCCTGCTGCTGGTCCCTGCCGGCGCGGCCGGCCTCCTGCAGGTAGTTCTCCAGCGACGACGGGATATCGGCGTGGATCACCAGCCGCACGTCGGGTTTGTCGATGCCCATCCCGAAGGCGTTCGTGGCGGCGATCACCCGCAAATCGCCGTCGATGAAGCTCTGCTGGATGTTCTTCTTCTCCTCCGGCTGCAGTCCGGCGTGGAAGCGGTCGGCGTCGATGTCGAGTTCGTTGAGGAACGCAGCGACCTCCTCGGTCCGCCGCCGCGTCGCGCAGTACACGATCGCCCCGCCTGGTGTCTCCGGCGGCAGATGCGAAGTCAGCAACTGGTGGATGTCCGGGAGCTTCATGGAGCCCGTGGTTTCGGCCACGACGAACTCCAGATTCGTACGGGTGCTGCCGCCGTCGAACACCGTCATCTCGACGTCGAGCTGCTTCCGGAAGTAATCGACGATTTCCTCGGTCACGTCCGGCTTGGCGGTGGCGGTCAGGCACAGCACCGGCGGGACGCGGCGTGACCTGTCGGCCTGCTCGCGGATGAAGCGCCCCACGTAGCGGTAGTCGGGACGGAAGTCGTGGCCCCACTTCGACAGGCAGTGGGCCTCGTCGAGCACCCAGGCGCCGATCTCGCGCTGCTGCAGTGCCCGGCGCATGGGCATGCTGCGCAACTGCTCCGGGGAGATCAACAGGATGGCGGCGTCGCCCAGCCGCACCCTTTCCAGCGCCTCGGCCCGCTCGGGCATCGACAGCAGCCCGTTGACCGTGACGCACGACGTGATCCCGAGCCGCTGAAGTCCGGCCACCTGATCGGCCATGAGGGCGACCAGAGGCGATATGACCACGGTCAGGGCGCCCGTCTTTTCGTAGCGGGACAGCGCCGGGATCTGATAGCAGAGCGACTTCCCTGTGCCCGTCGGCAGGATCGCCAGAGCGTCACGGCCCTGCATTGCCGTCTCGACGATGAGTTGCTGCAGTGAGCGCCCGTCCTCATCCGCGGGTTTCGGCCTGAAATCGTCGAAACCGAAGAAGCGTTTCAACTCTCCGGAGGCGTTGTGGCGCTCCTGGCACCAGGCGCAGCCTTGATCGGCGCAGGCCTCGTCGCGCAGGCGACGAACCAACTGCCCCGCCTCCGGGAACTGGTGCCGCACCCAGGGAGGCATCACCGAGTTGCCTCCCGACACCGACAGCCACGCCAGCGCGTAGGCAAGCGGCCAGCCGTGTGTTGCCGCATCCGCGATCAGGCGACGTGCCTGGACCTCGCATGCGACGCCGTCGAGACAGACACGGATCGCCCCACGCGCCTGGGCATAGTCCGGCCGGGGCGCGCCACGCAGGGTCTGGAAGAACAGGTCGAATCCTGGCGAACCATCAGCGGTGGTGAGCCAGTGCCAGGCGACCATCAGGTGCGAGGGTGTCTCGAGCAGTTGCTCCTGCTGGTCCCCGAAGACCCGCAAGGCGAGTTCCGCATCGAGTTTCGGGTCGTTGCGTCGCTCTCGCGTGAGCTGCCCGTCCTGGTAGTGCTTGACGAGACGGTGATACGGATTGCGCGGGAACGCCAAGGGGTTGAGCCACAGCGTGTCCACCACCGGCATCTGCAGCAGCCGCAGGCCGGGGTTCGCGGCCCGCAGATGGCGGAGGTCGAACTTGATGAGATTGTGGCCAAGAACGAAGCTCGCCCCGTCGGCGAGATGGTCGAGGTCGACTAGAACCGCCTCGAGCTTGCGGCCTTGCTGGGGGAAGACGATGGATTGGCCGGTGTCCGGTCGTTCACCGGCGAAGGCATAGATACGCTCGGTGTCTCTGGCGACCTCAAGATCAATTGAGACACAGCGATCCAGTTCGCTGACACGCGTGCGCAAGCGCAATCTCCGGGTTAGGCGGCCTAGCGGCGGAAGAGCATAGCCAGCCATGAAACTGCACTTGGGCCGCGGCGCTGTATTCGGATCACGAGTGGCCGGGAGAGCGGCCGAGCCACGCCCGAACGACTGACCTGCGGCACACGAACTCCATCAAGCTGTCCAACGCAATCTTCGAGTACCTTGAGGCATTCCACAACCGGCAAGGTGGCCCTCGTCGCTGGGCATGCTCAGACCCGTCGAATACGAGATCCGCCACATGGTGACCGCCCATAGTCAACATGCCGGCCGTGCGAAGCCCGGGGCACGCCAGCGTGCGTGAATTCCCGGGAGGTTCACACGTCGGCCCAATCTGATTGTTGCCGCTACAAGACACGACGGTCGGACGGAGTCCATGCGCATCCAAAGACTCGACTTATGGAACTTCAAGGCCTTCGAGAGGTTTACGATGACTCTTGGGTCCAGCGCCTTCTTGGTGGGGCCGAACAACGCCGGGAAGTCGACCCTCATTGCGGCCGCAAGAGCTGCTGCAGGAATGTTGGAGCAAGCGTCCCGGAGAAGACCGACTTGGTATCGAACGCACGGCGAACGGCGTGCGCACACGCATTCGCTGCGAGTGGATCAGTATGGCTTGGTGACAGAGAACCTTCGACATCAGTTCCGCTCCGGAGAGTCGGCAGTGTCGATTCGCACGGACACCGATCTGATCGTCACAGGGGTTTGGCCCGCTAAAGACGACCCCGAACCGGACTCGTTCTTCTACCTGCGCCATCCCGACGAGCGCCCGGTCTCGCAGCCAAGAGAGGTCCGAGAGCTGACCGGGCCGATCGGGATCATCCCGGGCCTCTACCCGCTGAGCCAAACCGAGACAGTCCGAGACGAGAAATACCTACGGTCCAACTTCCAGAGCAGAAGGTCTAGCCAGCATGCTCGAAACCAACTTCGCTTGATCGACCGCGGCGAGGACTTTGAGGAATTCCGCGAGTTCGTATCCCTCTGGCTTCCCGAAATAGAAGAACTCTCGGTCACGACAAGCCCAGGTGCAGAACTTGGCGACTGGGAACTCGACGTGCTCGTTCGAGAGCGTGGCGACAGGACACCGAAGGAGCTCTTCTGGATTGGCGACGGCATGCAGATCTTCGTACAGATCCTGACCCATCTCTGGCGTCTTAGGTCGGCAGATGTAGTGATACTCGATGAGCCCGACCTCTATCTGCATGCTGACCTCCAGCGACGCCTGGTGCGGTTGCTCGACTCAACGACAGCGCAGACAATCACTGCAACCCACTCGTCCGAGATGCTCGCGGAGGCGTCATCCGAGTCGGTCGTGTGGGTCGACAAGACCCGCCGCAGAGCCATCCGTCGACCCAAGCCAGCCTCGCTTGAGGATCTCTCGACCCAGATCGGCTCAAGCTTCAACTTGCGCCTAGCGACAGCTCTCCGTGCCCGAACCGTGGTATTCGTCGAAGGGGACGACATGTCCATCATCCGGGAATTGGCGAAAACCATCGGTGCCGATGACTTGGCTGGCGAGCGCAACTGCGCCGTCATTGAGATCAGGGGTTTCAGCAACTGGGTGCAGGTCGAACCCTTCAAGTGGTTCGTCTCAGACTTCCTCGATGATTCCGTTGATGTGTTTGTGCTGCTGGATCGCGACTACCGAGCCGATGCGGACGTCAGGAGGGTCCACTCGGCTCTTGAAGCAATTGGCGTCCATGCCCACGTCTGGCGGAGGAAGGAACTCGAGAACTATCTGCTCGATCCTGCTGCACTAGCGCGAGAGTCGAGTTCATCGCTGAGTTACATCTCGTCGCAACTGGAGTCGATCACGGATGACATGACAGAGGAGGTTCTGGCCCAGTTCGCCAAGGAGCGTCATTTCTCGGGCGCAGTAGGCGGTAGGGATGTCGCTCGCGCCTTCAGCGAGACGAACACAGAACTACGGCCAAGAGTCCTTGACCCCGAGTGGCGCCTCCATAGATACCCCGCTAAGGCAATACTGAACGCACTGAACAGGGCCCTCCAGCAGGCCGGACGCACGACCGTGTCGACCAAGAACCTCGCTCGCCAGCTTCGCCCAACCGAAATACCCGATGAGATGCGCGACTGGCTAATCGAGGTCAACTCCAGCATTCGACGGTAGACAGACTCAACCACGGCCCGGCACCACACGCGCTAGGGGCGACTCCCGGACTGGTGAGCCCACTGTTGAACCGCTCCGGGTCTCGCGCACGCGCCGGTGGCCCGGTGTCTAACGCAGTCAGGGCCAGAGTTGGTTGGTCCGGAGGGCTTCGTGCAGGTCGTCGATGGTCCAGATGTCGATGCCGTCTTCTGTTCGGAACGAGTGCCGGCCGCGGTAGGTGAGGATGCGGCGGGCCAGTCCGGGCAGGTCGGCGATGGCGCGCAGCCCCTTGAGCATCGTGGTGTTGTAGCGCTCGGCGGCTTTGACCTCGATGGCCAAGTGTTCGCGGTCGCGGGTGAGGACGAAGTCGACTTCGGTGGGCGACTCAGTAGCGGCCCAGTAGCCGATGTCGTCGTAGAGGTGCCGGGACTCGTTGTGGGCGCGGAGGCTGCCGAGCACCCAGCCTTCCAGCAGCGGGCCGCGCTCCTCGGCGGTGACGGGGCCGAGTTGGCGTTTGACGGCTCGCACCACTCCCGGGTCTGCCCAGTACAGCTTGGGGCGGCGTCGCTCCCGCACCCGCAGCCGCGCCTCGAAGGCCGGGAGCTGGGTGGCGAGCAGCGTGTCGGAGAGGATCTCGAGGTAGCCGTTGACTGTGGAGCGGGCGATCCCCGCGTCGCGCGCCAGCGACGCCGCGTTGACGGTCTGGGCGTGCATCAGCGCCGCCACCGGGAGGAACCGCACGAAGCTGCCGAGGTTGCGCACGGCCGCCTCCGCTCGGATCTCCTCCCGGAGGTACAGCTGTGTGTAGCTCTCGAGGACCGCGCGGCGGTCCGGAGCGGTCCACACGAGCGGCATGGTGCCGAAGCGCAGCGCCTCGTCGAGACTGAAGTCGTCGCCGAGTTCGGCCGGCGTGAGAGGGTGCATCGTCTTGCGCAGCGCCCGACCAGCGAGCAGGTTGGTGCCTGCGGTCTTGAGCTTGCGGGCACTGGAGCCCAGCAGCGCGAAGCGCACGCCGCGCTCGGAGATGAGCCGGTGCACCTCGTTGAGCAGGCTGGGTATGCGCTGCACCTCGTCCACCACCACCCAGTCGCCGGGTTCTGCGCTCGACGCCAGCCGGCCGAACAGCGCGGGGTCGGCCAGCAGATCGGTGAACAGTGCCTCGTCGAGAAGGTCGAACCGTCGTGCCTCGGGCAGCGCCTGACGGATCCACGTGCTCTTGCCGACGCCCCGCATGCCGAGCAGGAAGAAGCTCTGATCGGGAAGCTCGATCAGCCGGCTGTACAACATGCTGTCAATAATAGCCGAAAAATGACGGTAGCCAGTGCAGAACTCCCCAGGACTGTTGAGACGGGGCGCCCTGGGTAAGGATCCGCAGGGGTGGACGAGGCGCCCTTAGCCCGCATTTTGAGTCTGGCAAACTCAAAATACAAACGCCCCGGAGTCTCCGGCACCCGCGCCCGACGTTGACCTCTGACCGAACCGCGGACCCTGGACGCACAGTCCGTGTCTATATTTTGTAGACTCATCTCGTGGCCAAGACGACGACGATTCGGGTCGATAGTGGGACGCATGCGCAGCTTCAGGCGTTGAGCCGGGATGCGGACATGTCGCTGATCGACACGGTGCGGCTTGCGGCTGAGGCGCTTCGCCGGGAGCGGTTCGCTCGTCGAGCCGTTGGCGAACTCGCCGCCCTGCGCGAGGATGCCGCCGCCTGGGAGGACTATCTGGGTGAGGCGGAGTCCTCCGCGGTTGGCGATGGCGTCGGTTGACGAGCTCTGGCTTGTCGACTTCGGCACGCCGTATCCCGCCGAACCCGCACACCATCGTCCGGCTCTGATCGTCGGACCGCCCGAGGTGTTCGGATCTGCGTTCCCGTTCGTCATCGTGCTGCCGTTGACCACCACCCGGCGTGACCTCTCGTTCCACATCGAGGTCGAAGCGACCCCCGAGACCGGACTCGCCGAGACGAGCTACGTGCAGTGCGAACTCGTCCGCTCGGTGAACCGCAACCGTCTCGTTCACCGGCTCGGGATGATCGACGTCGAGGGGAGTCGCCGCGTCACCGACGTGCTCCGGATGCTGCTCGGGCACTGAGCGTCGGCGACGTGCTCACTAGGCTGGGCTACTCGGCTCTGGGGGAGTGACCTTGATCATCCTCGCGAACGGCAAGACGAACGAGGTCTCCCAGCGGACCGACGCCAACGGGGCGCTGTGGGTGCGGCTCGACGAGCTGCGCGGCGCCACCGGCTGGCAGATGAAGCCGGAGGGCGCCTGCCTGGGCGAGTTGTGCGTGCCGCTGCCGCCGGACAGGCGTGAGGACTGGATCGCCGACGCCGACGACTGGGTGTGGTTCTGCTACTCGGATTTCGCGGACATGATCGGCCAGAAGCACGTGCGCGACGGCGACGTGTGGAGCCTCGGGTCGGTACCCGAAGTCCGCCGCGCCGGGCTGGAATCCGCGATCGCCCCCGACTTCGAGGTGACCGAGCGCAACGGCGACACGCTGCGGCTCTCGGACCTGCGTGGCCACAAGGTGGTGCTGTTCACCTGGTCGTCGTGGTGAGGGTGCCGCATCAGCCTGCCGGTCTGGCAGGAGCTGTACGAATCCATCGGTTCGGACCGGTTCGAGTTGATCAGCGTGGCGCAGGACTCCGGCGGTCCCAAGGCTGTGGACAAGTGGTTCGACCGGGCCTCGCCGACCTACCGGTGCGTGGTCGACCCGACACACCAGATCAGCTCGCTGTTCGGCTGGGTGAATGTGCCGTCGGCGGCGTGGATCGACGAGGACGGGCGCATCGTTCGCAGCAACGAAGGGGTGTACCCGGCTGAGACGACCTACCGGTTCGGCATCGGCAAGGTTCGCCTCGGCGACGGCGCATTCGCCCGGGCGACCCGCGACTGGATCGAGCGGGGGGCCGACAGCGAGTACGTCTGGTCGAGTAGGGAACTTGCCGAGCGGCTCAGGCCCGTCGACGACGACACGCTGCTGGCGGAGGCGACATTCAAGCTGGCGCTGCACTTCGAGGCGACCGGCGACAGCGAGCGTGCACGGCGGCACTTTGCCGCAGCCGAGCACCTGGCGCCCGACAACTGGAACTACCTGCGGCAGGGCTGGACGCACACGGGAACGGCCTATGCCCACCTGAAGGTGCTGAGGCGGACGAACCACCTGCGCAAGAACACCGACAAGAGCTACTACGACCCCACGGGGTTGCCCGACGAGAACTACCACCGGTTTGTCGAGCCCGAATGGTTGTGGACACCTGCCGTATGGCGGGTCAAACAACTGCTCCGCCGCTAGCGGGACGGCCGGCCCCCGACGGCTACATCGAGGCGACCACCGCCGCCTGCTGATCGAGGCCGGTGATCCGGCGTCGCTAAGCGTCGAGGGCAGCCTGCTTGTGGAGGCCGTCGGCGAGTGCGGTGATCTCGGTCAGCATCGTGAGGTTGGCACGCCAGTCAGCCGGGATCTCCTCGGCGCCGTAGTGAGCGCCGGCGACCTGGCCGTAGATGGCGCCGGTCGTGTCGGCGTCGTCGCCCAGGTTCACCGCCCGCAGGGCGCCGTCGCGGAAGTCGTCGGAGTGATGGAAGGCCCACAGGGCCGCCTCGAGGGCGTCGACGACATAGCCGGTGCCCTTGATGTCCGGCGGGTCGAGGAACTTGAACGAGCCGGCGGCGACCCGGTCGATCTCGTGCACCAGCGGGTCACGCTCCCAGAGTCCCTCGACGGGGCAGTAGCGGGGGGACAGCAGCGTGTCCTTGTCGACGCCCCACAGGGCGCCCACCAGAAGCCCGGCGTAGTAGCGGCAGGCGTCGACCGCTTCGTGGGCCGCGTGGGTGGTGCGGGAACTGTCCGCCGCTCTGTCGATGGCCTCGGCGGTGTCGGCGGCGAAGTACATCGGCACCGGCGCCAGCCGCATCAGCGACCCGTTGCCGGCGGTGTCCGGGTCGGTCGAGCCGGAGTAAGGGTCGTGGTAGCGGACGAACTTCGCCAACGCCCGAGCCACGGTCCTACCGAAGTCGAAGCACGTCCCCGTCGAGGACAGGTAGCCCTCGCCCACCCAGCGCAGGTAGCGCTGCATCTGATCTTCGGGGTCGAACCCGTCGCACTCGAGCAGGCTCGTGGCCAGGCACAGGGCCATCGACGTGTCGTCGGTCCACTGGCCGGGCTGCAGATCGAACGGCCCGCCGCCGACCATGTCGGTGATCGGCTCGAAGCTGCCGGGCGGCTTGAATTCCAGGGTGGTGCCGAGCGCGTCGCCCGCCGCCAGCCCCAGCAGGCAGCCCCGAAAACGGTCCCGCACGGTGGGCTCACTCACGCTGGCCCCTCCCGTTAGGGTTCGCCTTGTCTGTCGAGCCACGGTCTAGCACCCGCGCGAGCCTGTCGACTTCCGGGACAAACCCCTTTAGGCAACCTGCGGGAGACTTCGAGTAGTTTCACGCTGCCCCACGACAATCGGTAGATCGGCGCGGCCTCCGGCCTTGGGTCCGATCCTGGCAGAACGGCAGCCGAGAAGAGCACGACGTGAGCAGGCGCGCCAAGATCATCACGGGGGCAGTGCTGGCGATCGTGCTAGCGGTCGTCGCTGCGGTCCTGTGGTGGACGTTGCGGGGCGAGGAGCCCCCAGCCGTCGACCTGGGAGCGGCTGTCGCCCAACTCGAGACCCCAGCCGGCGACGTCACCGAGACCGCCGCGGTGGACGTCGGGTCCGACGATGGTGGTGAGGGCGCGGTGCCGGTGGTGGAGGATGTGGGTGCG
>VXXM01000068.1:0-68009 GCA_009835395.1 Acidimicrobiia bacterium | reverse complement strand
CGGGTCCGACGATGGTGGTGAGGGCGCGGTGCCGGTGGTGGAGGATGTGGGTGCGGCGGATGGGGGTGCGGAGGTTCTGGACGTTGCGTCGGATGTTGTGGGTGCGGAGGATGCGCCGTCGGTCGGCGCCGGGGGCGAGCCCGAGACCGCGGTGGTGGATGCCGGGTCCGACGATGGTGGTGAGGGCGCGGTGCCGGTGGTGGAGGATGTGGGTGCGGCGGATGGGGGTGCGGAGGTTCTGGACGTTGCGTCGGATGTTGCGGTTGCCGACGATGCCCTGCCGGCCGATACCGGCACTGAGCCCGAGGCGCCGGCGGTCGACGCCGACACGAGCGGCCTGGCGGGGTTGTGGAAGTTGATCGTCAGCGAGGGCGCCGATGCCCTCGCTGGGGAGGGCGCGGTCAGCTTCGCCGGGTTCCGGGTGCAGGAGGTGCTGGCAGGCGGTATCGGCGAGAACACCGCGGTGGGCCGTACCGCCGCGGTGAGCGGCTACATCCAGTTGACGGACACGGCGCTGGTGGTTACGAAGGTGATCGTCGAGATGGGCACGCTGCGCACCGACGACAGTCACCGCGATCACCACATGCGGGAGTCTCTCAACACCGAGGAGTTCCCTCTGGCCGCCTTCACGCTCACCGAGCCGATCGAGTTGCCCTCAGGGGGTTCGAAGGGGGAGCCGTTCTCCGGGTCGGCTCGGGGTGACCTCACGATCAAGGGGGTCACCAACCGCGCCGTGTTCGATCTGCAGGCCCAACTCGTCGACGGCGTCATCGTGGTCGTGGGATCCAGCGGGGTGGTGTTCAGTGACTACGGCGTGCCCACCCCCAGGTCGGCCGCGGTTCTCTCGGTCGAGGACGAAGGCGTCATGGAGTTCCAGCTCTACTTCGCCCGCTGACCCGGCACCCGCCGGTCACGGCTCGGCCCAGTAGCGGATGTAGGCGCGCTGCTCGTGCGTCTGCGGCGAGCGGGGGTGGTACCACGACTTCTCCACTCCCCGCCACCAATCGGCGATCTGATCCAGCGCCTGCTCTCCGGTCATGCCGTGGCGCACGAGCCAGCAGCCGACCACGGTGCCGGTGCGGCCGACACCGCCCCAGCAGTGCACGTAGACGTTGCCGCCTTCCTCCAGCACCGTGTCGATGGCGTCGAGGATGTCGGTCATGTCCTGCGGATTACGTGGCACGTTCATGTCGCGGATCGGATGCCGCGCATGGGTGACGGTCGTGTTCAGCCGGTCGGCTTCCCGTGCGGCGATCTCGGCGTACGGCTCCAACCTGTCGCGGGGCTGGGTTAGATCGAAGAAGTGGTCGATGCCCGCCCGGAGCAGGGTCCGCACCCTGTCGGCGGCCTGCCGGCGGTTCGTGGCGCCCGGATACTCCCCGGCCAGGAAGCGACCCGGCACAACCCAGTAGGTGTTCGCCATCGGCCGATCACTGATCCCGGTCGGCTTCATGTTCACGGTTGCCTTCGGTCAGCTCGAACCCGTCCCACGCTTGCGGGACCACCGCCGCCGAACACTAGTAAGCGACTGTGCGGCGAAGGCGCCGATGCGGCTCGGGTTGGCCCTGGGGTCGGCGACGGTCGTAGAGTTCGGTGGTGAGCGAGACGCCGCTGGTGGCGGGGGGTGCGGCGGCTGCGGGGAGCCGCAGCGAGTTGTCTCTGGGGATCGCTGCGGGGACCGTGGCGGTGACGGCGTGGGGCTCGTCGGGCATCATCGTGCGGTTCATCGACATGGGTGCGCTGGCCCTGATGGGCTACCGGTACCTGATGTACGCGGTGGTGATGGCGACGGTGCTGGGGGCGCGCCGAACTCCCGTCACGCTTGCGGGCATGCGGCACTCGCTGTGGGGCGGCCTGTCGCTGGGGGTGGTCACGGGCCTGTTCATCGTCGCCGTGCAACACACGACCATCGCCAACGTCACCATCATGGCCGCGCTGCACGTCGTGGTGGTCTCGGCGGCCTCCGCGCTGTTCCTGAAGGAGCGTATGAGCCGGCGCGACATCGTTCTGGCGGCGTTGGCGATGGGCGGCGTGGCGATCGTGGCGCTGGGATCCTCGGGCAACGAGAACTGGTCGCTGGGAGGCGATCTGGCTGCGCTAGGCGCGCTGCTGGGCTGGGCGTTCTACTTCTTCGCCACGCGACGCGCCCAGGCCATCGTTCCGACGCAGGAGTACACGGTGTGCGTGGCGATCTACGTGGGGGTGATCAGCCTGCCGCTGGCGACGCTTCCCGGTCAGGAACTGTCCTGGCCGAGCGGTAAGGAATGGATGTGGCTGACGGTGCTGGCCTTCGGCATGGGGATCCTCGGCCACAACGCCATGAACTGGTCGCTGCAGCACGTGCCCCTGTGGCTGGCGTCGACGCTGTCGCTGCTCACGCCCGTGGTGGCCTCGGCGCTGGCCTGGCTGGTGTTCGACGAGGCCCTCTCCGTGTGGCAGATGCTCGCCATGGTGCTGGTGGTTGCGACCCTGACGATGATCGTGCGCAACCAGGCGCGGCCGCGGGCAGGCAGGGTGCCCGCGGCTACGGGATGAAGCCTGCGGCGGGGTCGTAGGGCTCGGTCGGGGGACCCTTGAGTTCGATGGTGTTGCCTGCGGGGTCCTGGATGTACAGCGAGGGCCCCCGACCGTCGGCGCCCCAGTTGTTGGCCAGGTCGCCGGTCTCGATGCCGTGGGCGGCGAGGTGCCGGCGGACCTCGTCCTCGTCGAAGGGCTCGATCCGGATGCAGACGTGGTCGACGTTGTGCCCCGTGGCGCCGGGCGGGGGACCGCCGGTGGCACCGAGGGGGCCGGCCACATCCACCAGGTCGATGAGGAAGTTGCCGGCACGCAGGTGGTACAGGCCGAGTTCGAGACGGGCCGCCTCCAGGGTGCAGCCGAGCACCTCCTCGTAGAACCGCTGGCAGGTCTCCACGTCGGCCACCCGCAGCACCACATGATCGAGAGCCTTCAGGCGGAACACGGGGCACCCCCCTCAGCCGCAGACCGGTCTGCGCGCCGACACTACACGGCCCGCCCACGACCCGATCGAGGGCGCCAGCCCCGGGAGGTCAGTCGGGGATCCAGGACTCGGTCTCGATGCCGAGACCGTCGGCGATGCGGTTGGCGTAGGCGTAATAGGCGACCACCTCGACGATGTCGAGGATGTCACGGTCGGAGAAGCCGGCCGATCGCAGGGCCTCCACGTCGGCATCGCTCACCGCCGCCGGCGTCCTCGTCAACTTGACCGCGTAGCCCAGCATCGCCAGCCGCTTCGGCGACAACCCGGCGGCCCGCCAGTCCTCCTCCACCTCCGCCACGAGCTCGTCGTCGTGGATGAGCCGGCGCAGACCGCGCCGGTGGTGGACGACTCAATAGTGGCAGTCGTTCTCGAGGCTCACGACCAGGGCGATGAGCTCGCGCTCCACCTTGCGCAAGGTGGCCGTGCCGGCCATGGCCGACTCGTACAGGCCCAGGTGTGCCGCCATGCCCCGGGGGTTCAGCGAATGCACCGCCAGGACGTTGTCGACCCGGCCGTAGGTGGGATCCACGACCCGGGGGTGCATCTCACCGAGTGCGCCGTCCCAGGAGTCGTCGGGAATGACCTCGATGCGTGACATGGCGCAGAGTCTCCCACGAGTCGGCGTGGATCCCCAGGTTGGTTCGCCGCGCCGTCGTGCGGTAGTCCTAGTTCTGTGGTGAGCGATTCGCACGGCGAGCAGAGCTCGTGAAGCCCCGTGCCCGTGCCCTTCCGGACCGCTACGGCCGCTGGGCCCTGGTCGCCGGCGCCTCCGAAGGGCTCGGCGCCGCGTTCGCCGCCCAGCTCGCCTCACGGGGCATGCACCTGGTGTTGGTCGCGCGCCGCGGCGACCTGCTGGCCGAACTCCAGGCGCAGCTCACCACCGAGCACCAGGTCGAGGTTCGCTGCCTGGTCGAGGACCTGGCCGACCCCACGGTCGCCGAGGCGCTGGCAGACGCCGTCGCCGACCTGGATCTCGGGATCATCATCTACAACGCGGCGTACACGTCGGTGGGCCCCTTCGCCGAGGCCCCCGAGGAGGAGATCGAACGGGTGGTCGACGTCAACGTGCGCGGGCCGCTGCGGGTGCTGCGGGCCCTGTTACCGGCCATGTGCGCCAGGGGCAGGGGTGCCGTGGTGTTGATGTCGTCACTCTCGGGCCTGCAGGGGACGCCCTACATCTCGGTCTACGCGGCCAGCAAGGCGTTCAACACGATTCTCGCCGAGGGTCTCTGGTACGAGCTTCGATCCCACGGCGTCGAGGTCGTCGCCTGCTGTGCCGGGGCGATGCGCACCCCGGGCTACATCAGGTCTTTCGACCGTGACGTGCCCGGCATGCTGTCGCCCGATGAGGCGGCGCGCCGGACACTCGACGGGCTCGGTCGGGGACCGCGCTTGGTGCCGGGAGTGGTCAACCGGATGACCGCCGTGCTCACGGGTCGCCTCTTGCCTCGGCGGTGGGCGGTCCGGCTCATCGGCAGGAACACGAAGAACGTGAGGTGACCGCGACCGCCGCCGGCTGCTGCGGCGGTGCGTCAGGCCAGCAGTACCGGGGCCAGGATCCTCCAGCCTTCGGCGGTGGTGTCGGGATCCTCGGCGAGGACCTGCACGCCCACGTGGTCGGCGCCGGCGTCGAGGTGCTCCTGGACGCGGGCTTCGATCTGTTCCGGAGTGCCCCAGACGACGATGGCGTCGACGAGTCGGTCCGACGGTCCGCCGCCGGGCCCACCGTCGATGTCGGACTGCTCGAAGCCGAGGCGCAGCAGGTTGTTGGCGTAGTTGGGCAGCCCGAGGTAGATGGCCATGTTCTTGCGCGCCAGCTCACGGGCCGAGTCGGGGTCGGTGTCGAGGATGACCATCTGCTCGGGATACAGGGCCGCGTCGGGCCCCATCGTCTCCCGAGCGAGGGCGGTGTGCTCCGGAGGCACGAAGTAGGGGTGCGCGCCGGCGGTCGCCGTGGCCGACAATTGCAGCATCTTCGGCCCGAGCGCGGCGAGCACCATCTCGGGCAGCTCCCCGGGCCCGTGGGCGAAGAACACCGCCTTGTGCATGCGTTCCAGGTACTCGCGCATGTAGCTGAGAGGGCGCGAGTAGTCGTGCTTGCGCAGGCCCGCCACCAGGTGCGCGTGGCTGACGCCGAGACCCAGCAGGAAGCGGCCCTCGAACGCCTCGTCGACGGTGCGCTGGGCGTTGGCCATAGTCATGGCGTCGCGGGCGTAGATGTTGGCGATGCCGGTGGCGACGGGGATCGACGACGTGCCTGCCAGCAGCAGGGTGGCCATCACGAACGGATCGCGCCCTACGGCCTCGGGGATCCAGATCGCCCCGTAGCCCAGCTCCTCGATCTCGGCGGCCAGTTCGGCCGCACGCGCCGACGGCAACTGGTCGAGCATGCCGGTCCAGACGCCGATCGGCCCCAGGTCGATGTCGCCCATACTCATGGGCCGCAACCTACCGGGCTCGCCGAGGTGCCCGGCGCGCCACCGGAAGATGCGGCGGCCCGTGGCACACTGGAGTCGTGAAGTTCCTGGCGATAACCGCGCTCGTGGTCGCTGTGGTGCGCTGGCTCCGGCGGCGCAGCCAGGCGGAGGCCTAAGCGGCATAGACCCCCGCCTGCAGCCGCCCGGAGTGTCGGCTCTTCAGGCACCTGCCCCTCAGCCGCCGGCTGCGGTGGCGTCGAAGTAGTCGGCGAGGCGTTCGAGGGCGGTCGTGAGGGTCTCGGGGGGTTGGGCGAAGCAGAGGCGGAGGTGGCCCTCGCCGTGGGGGCCGAACGCCCGGCCGGGTGCCAGGCCGACGCCGCAGGTGGCGAGGATGTGCTTGGCCGTGGCGACGCTGTCGGTCATCCCGTCGACGCCGAAGAAGCTGTAGAAGGCTCCCTCGGGTTCGAGGTAGCGGACGCCGGGGACGCCGGCGAGGTGCTCGCCGGCCAGCGGCCTCAGAGCGGCCAGGCGCTGCTGCAGCAGCGCAACGTCGGGTTCGCCGTCCCTCAGCGCGGCGATGCCGGCGGCCTGCACGAACCCTGGCGCCCCGGCGATGTTGTACTCGGTGAGCATCGCCAGCGGGGCTTCGAGTTCCGCCGGTGCGGTGATCCAGCCGAGGCGCCAGCCGGTCATCGACCAGGCCTTGGAGAACGTGCTCACCGAGATGACCAGGTCGTCGGGCTCGGTGCGCGTCAGGGCGCAGGGGGCGTACCGGCGGCCGTAGCAGAGCCGCGAGTAGGCGTCGTCGGCGACCAGCCAGACCTTGTTGCGCCGGCAGTGCTCGATGACCGCGTCCAGTTCGTCGGGGGTGGCCGTCCAGCCCGTCGGGTTGGCCGGGCTGTTGATGAAGACGAGTCGGGTGTTCTCGCCGATGTCGTCGATGAGCCGCCCGACGTCGAGCGACCAGCGACCGCTGGCGGGGCGCAGGGCGTGCTCGATGACGAAGGCCCCGCTGATGCGCAGCGTCTCTCGGATGTTGGGCCAGACGGGGCCGATGATCACGGCACGGTCGCCCGGATCAATGAGCGCCTGGGCGACCAGGGCGAGGGCCTGCATGCCCGACGCGGTGACCGTGATGCGGCGGGGGTCGATCTCGACGTCGTAGATGCGCCGGTGGTAGGCGCTGAGTTCCTCGCGCAACTCCGTCTTGCCGCTGTTGGGCTGGTAGAAGTGATCTCCGTCAGCGAGTGCCCGCCTTGCGGCCTCGACGGCGATGTCTGGACTCGGCCAGCAGCCCTCGCCGAACCAGAGGGGGATGACGTCTCTTCGTCCAATGCCGGCATTCGCGATGTCCCGGATGAGGCTCGGCGCCAGATCGGCGGCCCGCCGGCTCGTCATGCCGCGCGCGGAGAGTTCGAACACTGGCGCAGTGCGGCGTGGGTTCGGCTCCGGCGGAGGTAGGCGGGGGCCCCGGATCGGCCCGGACAGGGAACTCAGAATCGCCCAGAATGGGAAACCGCGCGGCATCGGGCACAGATCCTAGGAGGGTGCCGCCCGAGCCCACCGCGCCGGCGTCGGGTCAGGACTCCTGCAGGCGCGCTCCAGGCCAGCGGACGGTGAGCCGCTCGAGGAGGCCGATGAGATTGAAGAACACGATCCCGCCCGCTGAGGAGAGCACCAGGCCGGCGAAGAGGCGCTTGGTGTCGAGGCGGTAGCTGGCCTGGATGATCACGAACCCGATCCCGCGGTCCGCCCCGGTGAACTCGGCCACGATGGCGCCGATGACCGCCAGCGTGGAGGCGATGCGGAGCCCGGCGAACACGTACGGCAGCGAGCTCGGCACCCGCAGACGCCAGAACACCGCCGTCTTGCGCGCGGATAGCACGCTCATCAACTCCACGGCCTGCGCGCTGATGGATCTGAGGCCGCGCGCGGTGTTCACCAGTACCGGGAAGAAGCAGATGATCGCCGCGATCACCACCTTCGGGACCAGGGTGAAGCCGAACCAGATGGTCAGCAGCGGTGCGATGGCCACGATCGGGATGGTCTGCAGCACGATCGCCCACGGGAACAGGGCTCCCTCGACTGCACGCATGTGGACGAAGATGACCGCCGCCAGGAACGCCGCGGTGCTCCCCGCCAGGAAGCCCAGGACCGCCTCGAGCATCGTCCAGCGCAGGTGGCGGAACAGCGACCAACCCTGCTCGCCCAGCTCGATGCCGATCTCCGACACCCGGGGCAGGAGGTAGGTGGGCACGTCGCGTGCCACCACCCAGAGTTCCCAGATCCCGAGGGCGGCGAGGAACAGCAGGATCGCGGGGACGTATGTCCGCCACTTCGAGCGACGGCGGGTGCCCGCGCCGGCGCCCGTCATGGTGGCGCAACCTCCCCGTCGCCGGCGGCTCCCGCGTCGATCTGCAGGAGTTCCCGGAGTTCGCCGTTCAGCGCGGCGAAGTCGGGGCGGTAGCGGATCGTGAGATCTCTCGGCCGGCCGAACGGCACGTCGGCGATCCTCATGACACTGCCGGGCCGGGGGCTCAGCACGACCACCCGGTCGGACAGGAAGATCGCCTCCTGCAGGCTGTGGGTCACGAACAGCACCGTCGAGCGGGTCTGCTGCCACACCTCGAGAAGCTGGATGTTCAGATTGTCTCGGGTGAATTCGTCGAGCGCGCCGAACGGCTCGTCCATCAGCAGGGTCGAGGCGCCATAGCTGAGCGCCCGGGCGAGCGCCACGCGTTGCTGCATCCCGCCGGAGATCTGCTCGGGGTAGTACTCCTCGAATCCCTCCAGGCCCACGTCCCGGAGCAGGCCGCGGGCGTGCCTCTCGGCGTCGGCCACCGCCAGCGGGTTGCGCTTGCCCAGGATCCGGTCGGGCAGCAGCACGTTGCCCAGGACTCGCAGCCAGGGGAACAGCACCGGACTCTGGAAGACGAAGCCGAACTCCACGTCGCGCCGGGCCTCGCTCGGCGTCTTTCCCCGCACCGTCACCGAGCCGGCGGTGGGTTCCAGCAGGCCGGCGATGATGCGAAGGAGCGTCGACTTGCCGCAACCCGAGGGACCGACGATGGCCACGAACTCGCCGTCGTCGATGTCGAAGCTGACATCCTCCAGCGCGGTGATCGGCTCGTGGCCGCCGAACCGCATCGTGATGCCGTCGACGACGATCCCTTCGGGACCTCCACCTCCAGGCGGGCCTACCTCGCTCACTCGGTTCTCTTCGTCGCCTCGTACCGCCGTATCCCTTCGAGCGCCACGTCGATGGCGTTGTGCCAGCCGGCCACCAGGGGCTCGTTGACACCTTCGTAGTCGATCTCGGCCGGTGCGGTGAAGTTGTAGGACACCGCACAGACCATGGCCGCCTTCACCTGGCGCAGGTGCGCGATCGTGAAGATCGCCGAGGACTCCATCTCGACGTTCATGATCCTCTGGCCGATCATCCGCTCCACCCACTCGGGGGTCTCGGCGTAGAAGGCGTCGCTCGACACGTTGATGCCGACGTGGGTGGCGAAACCCCGGCCGGGGGCCAGATCCGCCGCCGCGTCGATCAGGCCGCGCACGAGGAAGTGGTCGGCGACTGCCGGGAATCCGTCGTCCACGTACATGGCGCTGGCGCCGTCACAGCGCATCGAGGCGGTGTTGATCAAGATGTCGCCCTTGTGGATTCCCTCCACGAAGGCGGCGCTGCTCCCGACCCGGATGAAGTGCGAGACCCCCACATTGCAGAGCTCCTCCACGGCGATGGCGGCCGACGGGCAGCCGATCCCGGTGGAGGTGGCACTGACGGGAATGCCCCGGTAGGAGCCGGTGACCGTCCGGTACTCGCGGTGGTCGGCGACCTCACGCGGGTCGTCGAGGTGTTCCGCGATCAGCGCCACCCTCCCCGGGTCGCCGGGGAGGAGCACGTAATCGGCGACATCGCCGGGCCCGACCCTCAAGTGGTACTGGAGTATGTCCTGGGTGGTCGCGCCCTTGTCGAATATTGCCAACGCGCTCCTCCGTCAGCGGGCGGTCGTGTTAACGATTGTCGCTCTACAGCGGGAATCGCATCATGCCATTCACGAGTAGCACGCGTCGGAGTAGACCGAGTTGAGGTCCACCTCCGCCTCGAGGCCGCCGTATTCGCGGAGCACCTCGTCGACGGTCTCCCAACGGCTGTGCTTCATCGAGCCGATGCCGTCGGCGACGGCGTCGGGCGTCAGCACGACGGTCTTCGTGACTTCGAGGCTGCGGCGCTCCTTGTCCCGGTCGAGGTTCTCGGGGTCGACCGCGATGACGATGTCCAGCGCCTCCTCGGGGTTCTCGAAGGCGTATTCCCAGCCGCGGGAGATGGCACGGACCATCGCGCACGCCACCTCGGGGTTGGACTCGAAGTAGTCCTTGGTGGTGAACAGCGCGTTCGCCGAGGTCTCGATCCCGTAGTCATAGGGGACGAACACGTTGACCTCGTAGCCCTCGCCCTCGGCAAGGACCGGCTGGTTGGTGAAGAACACCGTCTGCAGGTCGATGTCGCCGTTCAGGATGGCACTCAGGTCGAAGCCGACCGTGACCTGCTCGATGTCGTTCACATCGATGCCGTTCTTGGCCAGCATGGCCTGGGTGAGCTGCCACGGCCCGCCCTCTGCGAAGCCGATCCTCCGGCCCACGAAGTCCTCGAGGGTCTCGATGCCGGAGTCGGCGAGCGCCATCACACCCCCCGGGTGCTTGTGGAAGTAGGTGGCGACGGTGATGAGGGGGATGTCCTCGGCGGCCGCGAACAGCAGCGAATTGGTGTCGTGGAGTCCGAACGTGTCCGAGCCGGCCGCCACGAGCGTGATGCTGTTCACGTCGAATCCGCCCGGATTGATCGTCACGTCAAGGCCCTCGTCGGCGAAGAAGCCCTTCGCCTGAGCGACGAACGAGCCCGTGAACTGGACGTTCGGGAACCACGGGAGTCGCAGCGAGACCGACACCGGCTCGGGGGCCGGCTCCGGCGGTGGCGGCGGCTCAGGTGCCGGTTCGGGCGGTGGCGGCGGCTCAGGTGCCGGTTCGGGTGCGGGTTCGGGCGCCGGTGCCGGAGGTTCGGCAGCCGGCGGAGGCGCCGGGGGTGCCGCGGTGTCCTCGTCGTCCCCGCCACAGGCGGCCGCGACGACGGCCACTGCGAGGAGCAGCGCCAGCCAGCGACTCCAGTACTTTGCACGTCTCATTTGTTTCCCCTTTCGTTGTGGAATCGTGCGTCGAGGTCTCTTGCGATCATCCGCCGGAAGGAGTCGGGCAGCTGCAGGACTCCCGGGTGATGAGCGCGGTCGCCACCGTCACCGGTGGTTGGGGCTTCCCGTGCTGGAGCACCTGGTGGAGCGTGCGGATCGCTTCGAATCCGAGTTCGTCCGCCGGCAGCCGCACCGTTGACAGCGACGGGGCGGCCAGGCGGGCCAGCGGGATCTCCCCGTAGCCCATCACGGCGATGTCCTGTGGAACGCGGAGGCCGCGCTCGTGAATCGCGGAGATCGCGCCGAGAGCCAGGATGTCACCGGCACAGAAGATGGCGGTGGGGGGCTGCTCGGCAAGCAGCAACTGCGTTGCAGCCTTCGCCCCCGCTTCGAGCGAGAAGTCCGCCACGCCGGCGACGAGTTGGTCATCGGCTTGGAGATCGGCGGCGGCCAGCGCCCGGGAGTAACCGGCGCCGAGGAGGTTCGAGACCGAGTCCGCCGGCGAGGCGATGTGCGCGATCCGGCGGTGGCCGTGAGAGACCAGATGCATCGTCGCCTCGTAGGCGTCGGAAGTGCGATCGGCCAGGATGTGCGACCCCGTCCCGATGTTGGCGCTGTCGACGAACACGAAGGGTCGGAGGGCCGACGAGGACTCGACGACACCCACGACCGCCTCGTCCCCGGCGGCGGTGAAGTGGATCAGGATCACGCCGTCCACGTTGCGGCTGAACAGTTGGTCGAGGTGACGTGACACGACCTGCGCGTCGTAGTGCTGCGTCTGGCAGATGATCGGCAGCCAGCCCTCGAGTTCGGCCTCCTGACTGAGGGCCTGGAGGTAGTGGGCGTAGTAGTCCGTGAAGGCGGGCACCATCACGCCGATGCTGTAGCTCGGGTGGGAGTCGTTGCCGATCGAGGCGCGATCCCTGTCGTAGCCCAGCACCCGCGTGCGGGAGCCGCGGCTGATCGACACGATGCCGTCGTCGGCGAGCTGCCGGTAGGCGGCCCGGACCGTGTGAACGCTGACGCCGAGTTCGGTCGCCAGTTCGGCGATCACGGGGAGGTTGCTGCCGGCGGCGATCCTGCCCGAGGCCACCTGCCACATGAACTGCCGGGCGATCTGGGTCGCCAGCGGCACCCTGCTGGAATCGCTGACCCTGATCGGAGCGGCCGGCTCCGTGCCGTGCCGGTGTCCCCCTCGGCGATGTCCCCCTCGCACGGTGCGATTCTGTCATAGATCAAGTCATACGGTCAAGCAGATGTTTGGCGGTCGCGCGTCGATCCGGACAGGGGAGCAGCCGATTCCGGTGAGCGGGCCGCGGTGACTCGGGGGCGGTCGCTGCGGTCCTCAGGATCGGGCGAGGTCGGCGGCTGCGGCCAGGGCGAATTCCAGCATCGCCTGCTGGCCGGCTGCGTACTCCTCGAGCCGGTCGCCCTGATAGGTGGCTTCGCCGGTGAGCAGATCGGAGCCGGCGCACAGCACCGAGCCGGCTTCGCAGCCCAGCGCCGCGGCAGCGGTGAACAGGCAGGACGTCTCCATCTCGAAGGCGAGCACGCCGAGATCCTTCCAGCGCCGGATCACCTCAGTGGTGCGCTCACCCTCGTAGAAGCTGTCCGTTGAGCGGGTCAGGCCCACTTGCACCGGCGTGCCGCGGCGTGCCGCGGCGGCGACCAGCGCAGCGGTCACGCGATGCGAGGCGACGGGTGGGAAGTTCCCGGGCGCGTAGTAGCGGCTGGTGCCCTCGTCGCTGACCGCGCCGGTTGCCACGGCGATCGCGCCGACCGGCATGCGGGGCGACAGCGCGGCGCAGCTCCCCACCCGGATGAAGCACGATGCGCCGCAGGCGGCCAGTTCCTCGACGGCGATCGCCATCGACGGCGACCCCACGCCGCTGGTGGCGACGCTCAAGCCGGCGCCCCCCAAAGAGCCGGTGAACACCGCGTAGCCGCGGCGATCGCCCACCTGCTCGGCGTTGTCGAGCATCCCCGCCATCAACTCCACCCGCTCCGGGCTGCCTGAGAGCAGCGCCACAGCGGCCACGTCACCGTCGCGGACGCCCAGATGCGGGAACGAACCGTCGGGGAGGCGCAGGTAACGCTCGGTGAGCCAGCCGGAGGTGTCTTCGGTCATCGGCATCTCCCGGCCGCTACGTGCCCCGATGCACTCTCCCGCCGCCCCCAACCTCATCCGTTGATCAGAGCTCTCGAGTCCTGGGCATCGTGGGGTATCCGGGCGGGGAAGCGATCCGGGAAGGCCTCCGGATAGTCGACTTCGAGGATATCCGCGAGCAGGCTTGCGCTTCTTGCGCACAGCGGCGGGTAGAGCTCGGTCGCCAGGTCGTAGGCGTCGTCACCCGACCAAGGCGACGGGAGCAACTCCCGGGGAAGAGCCGGCATCGGTAGTGCGATGCGGCGCAGGTCGTGTATCAGCATCGTCCGAGCGCGGAAAGCGTCCACGGGTGACAACTCCTCGCACGTCCCCCGGAATTCGCTGTAGCTCTCGACGAACTCCCCGAAGGCCTGCTCCGTGCTCTCGAAGGCGAAGGCCGTGGAGAAGAATCCCTTGCTTGCGAGTTCGGCGACGTCGGAGAACTCGGCGCGCACCACTGCCGCGAGGATGTTCGGGAACGCCTCGTCGAGGACTCGCCGGACGGCCCTGGTGCTGCGGATCGGGGAGGCCAGCACGCCGCGCTCGAGCACCACCAATCCGAGGTGGCTCGCCAGTCGGTCCCGGTCGCGAGCTGCGACGCGGCTGCTGTCGAACAGGACCAGGGTCCACTCGGCATCGAGCGGTGGCACGTTGTGGCGGTAGAGGCGAGCGGAGACCTCGGCGTACTCCCTCTCTCTGCTGGGCGCGAGTCGATAGCGGCTGCGGCGGCCCGTTCGCTCGTTCTCGATCAAGCCCTCCTGCACCAATCTGAACAGCGATGTGCGGACCAAGCGCGAGTTGAAGCCGAAGGGCTCGCCGAGTTCGATCACCTGCGACAGCCAGATCCGGTCGATGACCGGCGCGGAGGCGTCGACGGCGATCGTGGCGAGCACCGACCGAGCGGAAATGTGAGGTAGGGCGCGCCACGCCTGCAGGCGGGCCGGGATGTCGAGAGTCACGGGTTCGCCGTACGAGTAACCCTCTGCGCCCTGCCCTGCGATCGCGGGAGCGAGCCGGGCTCATGGACTACGACCAGCACAGCCAACTCGCCACAATGTCCGATGTGACGGGCGCGGATGCCACCGGCCTGCTGAACGTCCACGGCGACTCCTTCGATAGGTCGACGTGCACCGTAATCGCACCGCGGTGACCAGTGGTGGCGGGCTCGGCCCGAAAGTATGGCCTCAGCCCGTCAGCCCTCATCAAATCGACGCTCAAATTTAATACGTAATCCTTGCTATAATCACTATATTGTGTATCACATATGCGGACACCAGCGAGCATGGACGTGACTACTGCACAGCGGAATTCTGAGGAGTCTGGCAACGAGAAACGTAGTGCGAGACCGCAACTCGCGAAGGCTGTTTCGGTACTCACGCTGCTTGCAGGTGGGATGACGGGAACGTACTTCCTCGGTATCAATCAGCAACAGGCGGTAGTTCAGGAATTGGAGCAGAAGCTGGAGGTGGAGCAGAGGCTGGTCCAAGCTCTAGAGCAGAATCTGACGCAGGTTCAGGAGCAGGTTCAGGACTTGGAGTTGGCCTTGGAGCAGGCGCAGGGCCAACAGCAGGACCAACAGCAGAGCCAGAATATTTACCAGACGTTTAACTATCCTCCAAGTGATCCTGGCCAATTCGGGAACGGCAACGCAGTGAACACTGGCGGATCGAATGGTGGTTCAAATGGCGGAGCCCCTTCCGACTCGACGCCACCGGATTCTGCCGCAACCGAGTCATCTGCGGTCTCCTCGCCGCCGTCGACAACGCAGGAATCGTCTGGTGGGAGCGTCGATGCGCCGTTGTCCGTGCGTTTGGCGTCCGGTGACAGCGCGCAGGGTCGGCCGGGGTGCAGTTCCCGCTATTGCAGGGAGCTCGAGATCGATCTGGGGGATGCGCCTGCTGGCGTGTACAGCGTCGAGTGCTGGTCAAGCCGCGATCAGAGTCAACCCTGGTACCAGACCGCCGGTAGGAGTGCTGGATGGCGTTGGCCGGATTCGACCTTGTGGCAGAACGGGGGCTGCTATTTCGGTTATCCGGGCGAGCAGGTGTGGGTTGTCGTGAACGGGAACAGGTCGAACACCGTCACGTGGCCGTCGTAGTCGAGCGGATGCCTCAACGGGTTGGGCGCCGTCCAATTTCCGTTGCTCAGTGCAGCCTTAGCGTGCTGTGAAGGTCAGGGATTGCTCGCCGTTGAGGGTGATGGTGTAGGTCTGGCCGGGGGTCAGCGGGGCGTCTACGTGGGCGATGGCGTCTAGTTCGAGGGTCTTGTTGGAGCAGTCGATGGCCCAGGGGGTCGGTGGTGGGACCCAGGCGGTGATTGTCACGTTGATGGTGGTGCCGTCGACGATGGCCTCCTCGCGGCCCCGGCGGTAGCAGCCGTCCCGATCGGCGATGACGAAAGTGACCCGTACGTAGAGGTCGGATCCTTCCCAGAGCAGCTCGGTGCCGGTGACGGTCACCGGGGCTTCCACCGGGCCGGCGTCCCCGGGATTCCACTCGCCGTCGACCATCTCGGGCGGGGGCTCGACCATCACCAGCACCATGTCGACGCGGGAGGGATTGTCCCGCGTGATGACGTCGTAGGCGGTGTCGTTGATGAACGCCAAGCGGCCGTCGGCCTCGGTGATCCGGGCCGAGACGGAGTAGGTGTTGCGCGGGTCGATGCGGGCGGACTCGTAGGCGACTTCGAAGCGGATCGGCACCTGGCCCGGATTCGGGATGACCTGCTCGGCAATCAGTTCGGAGGCGGCGTCGGCGTAGGAGGTGTCCCTGATCTGCACGGTGAGCGTCGCCCCGGGCGTGAGGGCGATGCGCTCCCGGTAGGTGACCGTGCCGCGCACCTCGGCGTCGCCCCGCGGTGAGGCCGGTGTGTCGGGCTCGGGCGCCACGGCCTCGCCGGCGGGTGCGGGGGGAGCCACCGTCGTGCGGACCTGCTCCGGCCCGGTCGCGCTGCCGCAGCCGGCGGTGATCAGGAGGACCAGCGCTGCCAGCGCGACCGCGACGCCTGGCGGGGCTGTGACCCTGGGGTTGGCGTCCATCGATCCGGCCTCCGTGTCGTCGGTTGCGCAGCGACCCGGTATCGGGCCGCTCACCCATTCCGACGCTCGCCGTTCGGCGCTGGTTCCCGCCGGGAGCGGATTCGAGTGCCGGCTCAGGCGTAGGGGTCGCTGCCGGTCGGGCGGTGGCGGGTGTTGATGAGGCGCACCGTGCCCGAGCGGGAGCGCATCACCAGGGACTGCGTGGAGATTCCCCACGGGTGGAACTGCACGCCCCGCAGCAGGTCGCCATTGGTCACGCCGGTGGCGGCGAAGAAGCAGTTGTCGCCGGCCACGAGATCGTCGATGCCCAACACGGCGTCGAGTTCGTAGCCGGCCGCCTCAGCGGCCGACCGCTCGGCGTCGTCCCGCGGCCAGAGCTTGCCCTGCATGTCGCCGCCCATGCATTTGAGAGCCGCCGCGGAGATCACGCCCTCGGGCGTCCCGCCGATGCCGAACAGGATGTCGGCGCCCGACTCCGGCCACGCCGTGCTCAGCGCGCCCGCCACGTCGCCGTCGGGGATGAGGCGGATGCGCGCCCCCGCCTCGCGGACCTCGGCGATGAGGTCGTCGTGGCGCGGGCGGTCGAGGATCACGGCGGTGAGGTCGGAGATCTTCTCGCCCTTGGCGGCGGCCACCCGGCGCAGGTTCTCGGTGGGGGAGGCCTCGATGTCGACCTGCCCCGCCGCCTCGGGGCCCACGGCGATCTTGTTCATGTACACGCAGGCTCCCGGGTCGTACATGGAGTTGCGGTTCGACACGGCGATCACCGCCAGGGCGTTGCCCCGTCCCAGCGACACCAGGGTCGTGCCGTCCACGGGATCCACCGCCACGTCGCACAGCGGCGGGGAGCCGTCGCCCACGCGCTCGCCGTTGAACAGCATGGGGGCCTCGTCCTTCTCGCCCTCGCCGATCACCACGATGCCGTCCATGTGCACGTCGCCGAGCGCTCGCCGCATGCCGTCCACAGCGGCGGCGTCCACCCCGATCTTGTCGGCCCGCCCCATCCACGGCGCCGCCCCGATCGCCGCCGCCTCGGTGACCCGCACCAGTTCGAGCGCCAGGTTGCGCCCTGGTTGGAAGTCCACGCCCGCACCTTACCGACCGGCTCCGGCCCGGCCGGGGACGCCGCGCGGGGTACGCGGGGTGACGCCCGGCCGGCGGGATCGCGTTGGGGAACGGCGTCCGGCGTGTCAGCATGGAGCCATGGTTGTGTGCAGCAGCGGCGTGGGCGGCTCCGAGTCACAGGTGTGGTGCTTCCAGTGCGGTGCGGGTTACGCGGCCGAGGTTGCGTCCTGCGTGGAGTGCGGCGTCGCCACGGTGAGCGAACCGCCGGCCGATGTGGCCGACGTGGGCGAGGCCGACGAGGACCAGCTCGAGTACGACCTGCACGAGTACTCCTCGCAGTCCCGCTCGATGATGGAGAGCCTGCTGCTGGGCGCCGGCCTGCCGCACGCCTGGCAGGGTGCGGTGCTGGTGGTGCGGGAGGCCGACGAGGAGCAGGTGGACACCCTCGTGGGGGCCGTCGACCGGGCCGCCGCCCCGGCGCTGCCCGACGACGCCCCGCGGGTGGCCTACGAGATCTCCGACTTCGACGACGACTACGTGGGCCGCCTCACCGGCGCACTCGACTCCGCCGGCATCGCCTACGGATTCGACGAGGACGGTGACCTGCAGGTTGCTGTGGCCGACGAGGCGCGGGTCGAGAAGCTCTTCGACAAGCTGGCGGGTGACGACGGCGAGGGCGATTCCGGTGAGTTCGGGCCGGGGCTCGACGGCGTCGACGCCCACGAGGTGCTGTCGCGGCTGTTTGTGGCGAGCGACCGGCTGCAGCGGAACCCCCGCGACCGCAAGGGCAACCGCAACCTGGCCCGGAGCAGTGAGGAGATCGTGCAGCTCGCCCTGCCGTTCGGCTTCGAGGCTCGCACCTGGCGGGCCGTGCTGAACCAGGTGGAGGCACTCGTCGACATCGTCGATAGCGACGCCACGCAGGACGAGATCGCCACCGCCGCAGCCACGACCCGCGACGTCCTGCACCACTTCGTGTAGGGAACCGCCGGGGTCCTGCGGCCCCCGACGGGTCAGTCGAGCAGCGGGTCGGAGCGGACTCTCTCGCGTTCGGCCTGCTCGTGCTCGGGCAGGGCCCTGCCGAAGAGCTGCCGGGTGCGGGCCAGGCGGCCGATGACGCCCGGCTCTCGGGTGTAGGCGAAGATGGCGGCGTGGCGGGGACAGGAGTCCGCCGCCACCCTCGTCACCCGGTGCAGCGAGTGGCGGCCGCGGAAGATCTGCAGGTCACCGGGCTGCAGGTCCAGGGAGTGCACGCGGCTGCGGTCGCCGTCCAGCACGGACCCGATCGCCTCGAACGCCTCGTCGTCGGCCGAGCGGATGTCCGGCGCGTACTCGAAGACGCCGCCGGCGGCGGCGGGCTGCACCAGCACCGTCACGGCGAAGTCGTTCGTGTCGAAGTGCCAGGTGAACTGCTGGCCCGGGTCGCAGATGTTGGCGGTGAGCCCGGCCAGGGGATCGTCGTAGCAGTGCAGTTCGGGGATCTCCAGGCAGTCGGCCAGCAGGCGGGCCACCTCGGGGGCGCGGAACAGCGTGTCGGTGGCGCAGCCGGGATCCCAGGCGTCGCCGGGTATGAAGCCGCTGGTGCGCTCGAGGAAGGTGTTGACGACGTGATCGTCGGGGTACGTGGGGTCGACGGTCGTGTGGAAGTAGGGGTTGATGATCTCGGTGGAGTAGTGGGTGGCGTGCTTGCGTTCGAGGATCTCCTCGTTCAGAACCCGCACCGCCTCGGGACGCACGAATCCCTCGAGCACGGCGCAACCCAGGCTGCGCAGTCCCCGGCGTGCGATCTCGACGGCCGCCAGGTACCCCGGCGATGCCGGCTCGTCGACCGGGAAGCGTGCCAGATCCACCAGGTCCGCCAGCCCGACGCTGCGAACGGCTTGGCCGGGCACGCCGGTCACGTGCTGCGCCCGGTGGACTCGTCGGGCGCAGCGGTCGGCATCGGCGTGTTCCCCGGCCTCTCAGGCCTGCCAGTGGGGGACCCAGTCGCCGTCCAGGCGCATCGAGAGGCCGGCATCCTCGGCGATCCGGCGGGCGACGCACATCTCGCCGGCCGCCCCGCCGTAGCGGGCGGCGGCGCGCTCGAACGCCGACCGTGCGCCGGCAGTGACGGGCAGATCGGCTCCGACGTTCGCCTCCAGGTCGGCGAGCAGACCCAGATCCTTGAGGCACATGTCCAGGGGGAAGGTCGGATCCCAGTGGCCGGCGAAGATGCTGGGTGCATCGTGGCGGGCCACGAAGCTGTCGCCCACGCTGGCGAGGATCGCCCGCCACAGCGTGCCCAGTTCCACGCCGTTGGCGAGTCCGACGGCGAACCCCTCGCCGAGAGCGGCCGCGGCCACGAACCACAGCTGGTTGGTGACCAGCTTGACGACGCTGCCGCTGCCGAGCGGTCCGCACTCCAGGATCGTGCCGAGAGGCGACAGCACCGGCCGGACCCGGTCGATGACTTCGCCATCGCCACCGGCGAAGAGCGTGAGCTCGCCCCGGCGGGCCCCGTCCACCGCGCCGGTGACCGGGCAGTCGACGACGGCCACGCCCTCCGGCGCCGCCGCGGCGAGCTCCCGCACAGCCGCGGGGTCGCCGGTCGTGAGATCCACCCACACCGTGCCGGGCCTGAGCGCGCCGAGGGCGCCGTCCTCGCCGACCATGGCGGCCGCCACGTGGCGGGGTGCCGGCAGCGAGGTGAGCAGGACGTCGGCCTCCTCGGCGCAGCGTCGGGCCGAGCCCGCGGCCAGGGCGCCGTGTCCGGCGACCTCCTCGGTGGCGGCCGGGTCGATGTCGTGGGCGACCACCCGCAGGCCGGCCTGCAGCAGCCGCAGGCACATCGGCCGCCCCATGTTCCCCAACCCGATGAAGCCGACCGACAGAGCCGCCGGGCGGCCAGCGCGGCTCGACTCGTGGCGGTCGCTGGCGGGTGAGGCGGCCACACGAAGACGCTAATTCAGCCCCGCGTGGCCGGGCACGCGGCACGATCTCCGGTCAGTGCGTCCCCCGGGCCGGTTAGCTTGGGGCGGTGATCCTGGCCGAGTTGGTGACGTTCCACTCGCGGGCGGTGGTGCCCACCCGGCGGGTGGCGGTCGGCGACAGCAAGCTGCCTCTGGATCCCCCGTTGCGCCCCGGCGCGGTGCTTCTCGCCGGCGTCGTGGGCCGTCACCTCGAGAGGCTGGACGAGGACTCCCTCGACGACCTGCACCTGCTGATCGGTCAGATCGCCCGCGGCGAGCGCATCCGCCAGCCCCGCCTGCGGCACCGTTTGCAGGAGGACAGGATCGGACTGACCCGCAGCCGCCACCGTCTCGTGCGTCTGAGCAGCGGCCGGCCGTCCTTCGAGTTCAGCGACCGGGGCGGCTCGGCGGCGCAGTACGTGCTAGGGGCCGTGTACGCCGCCCGGCAACTGCCGGCATCCCAGCGCCACGAGGTGCTGGCGGCGGTGCGGCGCGCTCTCACCTGGCCCGGCGGCACCGACGGCGAACTGCTGCGCTTCCTCGACGGCCATCGGGCCGCGCCGGTCCCGGTGCCCGAGGACCGAAGCTGGGCTCTGGAGATCCTGGAGCTGGAGACGCTCGACGGGCTCGTCGCGGCCGACGTGCAGAAGCGCTTCCGTCGCCTGGTCGCCACGGCGCATCCCGACACCGGCGGCGCCGACGGTGAGGCCGGCGCACGGATCAGCGACCTCGTGGAGGCGCGGCGGATCCTGCTGTCGTGAGCACCGCCGTACGCGCCGCCGGGGGCCTGCTCCTGGCGCCCGGCGCCGGCGGCGACCCCGACCACCACACCCTGGTCGCCCTGGAGCGCGCGCTGGCCCCGCTGCCGGTGCGCCGTGTGGGGTTCCCCCACCGCAGCGGCGGCCGCCGGGGGCCACCGCCGCGGGCCGAACGGCTGGTGCCCCACATCGCCGAGCAGGCGGCGGCGATGTGCGCCGAGGAGTCCATCGATCCGGCGGGCCTTGCCCTGGGCGGGCGCTCCATGGGCGGCCGCGTCTGCTCGCTGGCGGTCGCCGACGGGCTGCCCGCCGCCGGTCTCGTGCTGCTGAGCTACCCGCTGCACCCGCCCCGCCGACCCGACAACCTGCGGGTGGCCCACTTCGGCGGCCTGGCGGTGCCCTGCCTCTTCGTGGGCGGCGACCGGGACCCGTTCGGCACGCCCGAGGAGTTCGCCACGCACACCGCCGCCATCGCCGGTGATGTCAGCCACGTGTGGCTCCCCGGCCGCGGCCACGACACCCGCCCCGCCGACGACGAGGCGGTGGTCGCCGCGGTGCGCGCCTGGCTGGCGGCGCCAGGGGGTTAGCGGGCTCAGCCCGGCGGCGGGCGGGCGGCCCGGTCCGCCGGCTTGAGGTCCTCGGGGTTCAGGTCCTCCAGCTCGCGCCAGGCCGTCTCGGGGAAGACGAACAGGATCAGCAGCGCCACCACCAGCGGCGCTCCGGCGATCATGGCGAAGACGTGCCCGAACTCACCGCCGGCGTCGGTGAAGCGGCCCACGATCTGCAGGCCGATCACCGAGCCGATCACGCCCATGGTCGTGATCACACCGTTGGAGCCGGCACGTTTGGACGTGCCGAACAGCTCTCCTCCGAAGGCTCCCATGATCGGAACGCTGGCGGCGCCGAAGATGCCCGCCAGCACGCCCCACATCCACATCGGCCAGCCGTCCGCCACGTAGCGGAACACCGTGAAGGCCGCACCGGCGGCGAGACCGAGGGCGCCGATCCGTCGCCGCCCCCGGACGTCGGAGAAGCGGCCGCCGATGAGCACGCCGATCGCCGCCGGCGTGTTGATGGAGAGCTGGAAGACACTGATGTTGCCGGCGGAGAACGACCGCTGGCTGCGCAGGAACTCGTTCAGGAACTGCGAGGCGGGCGCTGCGAACAGGCTGACCCCGAGCGCCCCGCACCCCAGCAGGAACATGCGCTTGGCCCGGCGGCGCCGGCGCTCGGCGTCTCCGGGGTGCCCGCTCGGCGGGGTCTCAGCCGGCTGCGGTGCGAAGCGCCTGCTCTCGGGCAACCGGCGGGCGCAGAACAGCACCAGCGGCAGCGCCAGCAGCGGCGCCAGGAAGAGGATGCGCCAGGCTCGCAGCCCCAGGTCGGCCAGCGGCAGCAGCCACACCACCATGCCCGACCCCAGCCCCGCCGACAGCGTCAGCACCGACACGGCGTAGGCCCGCGCCCCGGCGGGAACCTCCTCGGCGGCGATCACCACCAGCAGTACCAGCATCGCCGTGGCGAGGCTGCGCGAGACGGCCTGGCTGGCGCCATAGGTCCACACCCCGGTCGAAGCCGCGGTGGCGGTCGCCACCAGGCAGCCGGCCACGGCGGCGAAGAGCAGCACCGGCCGTCGCCCCCGGCGGTCCGCCAGTGCCACCAGCGCCAGCGCCAGCAGCACGCCCACCCGCACCGCTGTGAGGGTGTTGCCCTGCGTGGCAAGTCCGGCGTCGAACTCGTCGAAGGCGAAGGTGATGGTCTGGCTCAGCAGCGTGCCCAGGTAGCCGGCCACCACCCCCAGCAGGCACAGCACCCCCAGGACTTGGCCGGAGCGGGGATCCAGTCGCTCGGCGGGCGCCCAGAAGGGCTGCCCGTCGCTGCGGGGCCGGCGCAGCTCCCGGTTGGCCAGCGGCGTCAGGAACCACCCCCACACCGGCACCGAGAGCCGGTAGGAGATGTGCTGGCGGACCAGGCACTCGGCGTCGCGGCGCTCGAGGATGTGCACGGTGCGGCGGTATTGGGTGAAGGGCCCGCCGACCGCCCGAAAAGCCGCCTCGGCTGCCGGAGTCCCCGGTGGCAGCGCGTCCTCGGGCGTCGAGAGATCCGGCTCTTCGACCACGACATCGGAACGAGGCCGGAGCAGGCGTTGCAATTCGTCCGGGCTGCACGCTTCGGTGCAGGTCAGGTGGGGCAAACGCGCCCCTATCGCCAAGACCCGGGCATGGGCCGAGCATACTTGAGGGGATGAATCCGACCGGGGACTCGGCCGTGCCCGACGCCGGCAGCCGGCAGGCCGGCCCGCCCGGCGCGCTCGAGGACACGGGCCGCGCGCCGGCGGAGATCCGCGTGCGGCCCGGCGAGCCCCTCGCCGGTGAGTTGGAGATCGGCGGCGCCAAGAACAGCGTCCTGAAACTCCTGGCGGCCACCACGCTGGCCGAGGGCCGTTCCACGCTGCGGCGGGTCCCTCGCATCGCCGATGTCACCACGATGATCGAACTGCTGCAGAGCTTCGGCTGCGGGGCGCGGTTCAGCGACGACGACGTCCTGCACGTGGAGGTGCCTGAACGGCTGCAGCCGCACGCCTCCTACGACCTGGTCAGCCGGATGCGGGCATCGATCGCCGTGCTCGGCCCGCTGCTGGCCCGCTGCGGCGAGGCGATGGTGGCGTTGCCCGGCGGTGACGACTTCGGTTCCCGCCCCATCGACATGCACCTCTCGGCGTTGGAACGTCTCGGCGTCGACATCGAGGTGAGCCACGGCTACGTGCACGCCCGGGCAAGCGTCCTGAAGGGCGAGGAGGTGAGCCTGGCGTGGCCCAGCGTCGGCGCCACCGAGAACATCATGATGGCCGCCACCGCCGCGGAGGGCCGCACGGTCATCCACAACGCCGCCCGGGAGCCCGAGATCGCCGACTTGGCGGCGTTCCTGAACCGCATGGGTGCCGAGGTGCTGGGTGCCGGCAGCCCGACGATCACCATCAACGGCGGCGGCCCGCTGGTGCCGGTGGATCACACTCCCGTCCCGGACCGCATCGAGACGGCGGTCTTCCTGGCGGCGGTGGGAATCGCCGGCGGCGAGATCACCCTGCGCGGCGCCCAGCCGGGCCACCTGCGGATGCTCTGCGACAAGCTCGGCGAGATGAACCTGCGCACCTCCACCATCAAGGGCGGGTTGTGGGCGATGGCGCCGCACCGGCTGCGGGCCACCGAGATCGTCACGCTGCCGTACCCGGGCGTCGCCACCGACTACCAGCCCCTGCTGGTGGCCATGCTGAGCCTCGCCGAGGGAGTGGGGCTGGTGACCGAGAACGTATTCGCCAACCGCTTCCGCTACGTGGGCGAGTTGGTGCGCATGGGAGCCGACATCCGCGTGGAGGGCCGCTGCGCCATCGTGCGCGGCCAGGAGCGCCTCTCCGGCGCCCCGGTGCGGGCGACCGACATCCGGGCGGGGGCGGCCCTCGTGGTGGCCGGACTGGCCGCCGAGGGCGAGACCATCGTGCGAGACACCCACCACATCAGCCGCGGTCACGAGGACCTGGTCGGCAAGCTGCAGGCGCTCGGCGCCGACGTCGCCTGGGTTCCGGCCGGCTAGGAGGGTAGGGCGCCGCCGCCGGTCGGCGAGGCGACGTCGGCCTCGGTCTCCTCGGCCTCGCGGTGCAGCCGGCGGCGGACCAGCGCCACGATCCCGACGATGGCGGCGATCGGGCCGATGATGATGAGGATCTCGTCCCAGCCGCCCTGGTGGGCGAGAATCGAGTTGGCGATCATGGGGCCTCCGCAGCTCGGCGCTCACTGTAACCGGCGCCGGAGGCACCGCAGGGCCCCGGTAGGGTGACGGGGTGAGTGACCGGGCAGGATCGGAGCCGGTCTGCTACCGGCACACGAGCCGTCCCGCCGGTGTGCGCTGCCAGCGTTGCGAGCGGCCGATCTGTCCCGATTGCCAGATCATCGCCCCCGTCGGGTTCCAGTGTCCCGGCTGCGTCGCCGCCGCCCGCCGGGCGAGGGCGGTCGGAGCCGCTGCCGCGTCCCATCCCGGAACTCGCCCCCGGCGGCGCCGCCTGCAGCCGGTCGTGGTGTCCGGCCCGGCGGCCTTCAACCTCGCCAAGCGCCGGGCGGTGCTGACCGGAGTCCTGGTGGCGGCCAACCTGGTGCTGTTCGTCGTCTCGGCGGCCACGCAGCGGTCGGCGTGGAGCGGCTTGGGCGACATCATGAACAACGGCGCCCTGTGGGGACCGGCGGTGGATGTCGGCGGGGAGTGGTGGCGCCTTTTCACCAGCGGATTCCTGCACGCCAACATCCTCCACGTCGGCTTCAACGTGCTGCTGCTGGGCCTGCTGGGGGCGGCTCTGGAACGGCAACTGGGGGTCGTGCGGTTCGCCGTGCTGTACGTGGCGGCGCTTCTGGCGGGCTCGCTCGGTGCCCTGCTGGCATCGCCACGGGCGCTCACCATCGGCGCCTCCGGGGCGGTGTTCGGCCTGATGGGGGCGCACCTCATGGTGTCCCGAGCCGTGGGACGCAGGGCCAGGGACTCGGGGGTGATGGGGCTGCTGGTGCTGAACCTGGTCACCACGTTCCTCATCCCGAACATCTCCATCGGCGGCCACATCGGCGGCCTGGCCGGCGGCCTGCTGGCCAGCTGGGTCGTGCTGAGCCCCGACCGTGGCAGGCGGGTGCCTCGCTGGCTGGCCTCGACGGCCGGACTCGGGCTCGCCGGGCTGTTCTTCTTCACCGGCCTGCTGGCCGCCACGACCTGGACCAACCCGATCATCTGAGTCGGGCCGCCGGGGCCGCTAGGGGCCGGCGCCGTACTCCACCCGGGCCTTCAGCCGGGCGAGGTTCCCCCGCCAGATGCTCTGCAGCACGGGGCGGGCCGGCAGGGAACCGAGCCGCCCGCCGAGCCACCATGGCAACCGCAGGGTCTCCAGCCACACCATCCTGGTGGACTCGCCGGCCGGACCCGCCGCGGTCAGCTCGAAGCTCCCCTCGCCGGAGACCGCGCCCGTGTGGCGCACCCCCATGAGGCTCGGCGGCGACCATTCGGTGATCTCCATGAGGTCGGTCGTGCTCAGCGGCCCCACCCGTGTCCGGCAGGCGAAGCGCACTCCGGCACCCCGGTGCTGAGCCGTCAGGAAGTCGATCGCCACGGCGTCGGCCATCCACTCGGTGTGGGTGGCGATGTCCTCCAGGTGCGCCCAGACCGCCTCGGGCGGGGCGGCGATGGTGGTCTCGACGCGCAGCCTCATCGCCGGGCACTCACCGGCGCGGCCGGTAGACGGCGATCTGCTCGGTCGAGAGGATCGGATCGAACGTCCCGCCACCCCAGTCCGCCCAGCGTTCGACCAGTTCCAGCCCGGCGTCGCGGGCGGCGGCGTCGAGCTGGGCCGCGGTGCGGTAGTGCAGCCGCCACGGGCGCAGCCGGATCCCCCCGGCGCCGATGTCGATCATCTGACCGCGGATGTTCTGGTTCACCGGATCGTGCTGCCAGGCGCTGAGCACCACCCGGTCGGACTCGACGGCTCGCACGTCCACGCTGTCGACCTGGAAGTCCCCGGCTTCGGTGGCGATCCCGGTGGCCTCTCCGGGTTCGTGGCCGGCGCCCGGCAGCGAGGTCTCCACGATCAGGAGACCGGCGGGTGCCAGCAGCGTGGCCGCCGCTTGCAGGCAGAGCCGCTGCTCCGCGGCGTCGGGCAGGTTGAACAGCGAGTTGAAGGCGCAAAGCACCACCGCGAAGCCGGCCCCGGGCCGCAACGGCGGGCGGGCCATGTCGCCGAGCATCGCCACCACACGCTCGCCGCCGGGCTTGGCGGCCAGGGCGGCCAGCATCGCCCGGGAGGCATCCAAGGCCCAGACGTCGGCGCCGGCCGCCGCCAGCGGCAGAGCCAGGCGTCCCGTGCCCGCCCCCATCTCCAGCACCGGCCCCCCGCCGGACAGCCGGGCGACCGCGGTCACGCACGCTTCGGTGTCGGTGACGTCGGCGTACCACTCGTCGTAGACATCGGCGAACGCCTCGCCGTAGGTCCGGGGGTGGTAGTCCTCCACGACTCCAGCCTGTCGCTGCCCGCCCCGAATACCACACCGCCGGCCCGCCCTCACTTGATTCCGCCCACTGATCCGTCATTCGGGCGGCGGCCGGAATCCAGACAGCGCGTGCGTCAACTGTCGAGCCCGGCGGCCTCGTAGCCTGGGGACATGGCCGCCGTCGCCTACCTGGATCATGCCGCCTCCACGCCGATGCACGCCGAGGTCGTCGAGGCGATGCGGGAGTTCTTCGACGGCTGCTACGCCAACCCCACCGGGGCGCACCGCATGGCCCGCGAGGCCCGGCGGGCCGGCGACGACGCCCGGGACATCCTGGCCGAGGCGCTCGGCGCCCGGCCCGGCGAGATCGTCTTCTGCGGCAGCGGCACCGAGGCCGACAACCTGGCTGTCTTCGGCGCCGCAGCCGGCTCGGGCGGAACGGTCGTGTGCAGCGCCATCGAGCACCCCGCCGTGCTGCGCCCGGTGGAGCAACTGGGCGGGCGCGTCGTGGGGGTGGACAGCGCGGGGATGCTCGACCTCGACGCCCTCGCGGCGGCGCTGGACGGCGACGTGCGCCTGGTGTCGGTGATGCTGGCCAACAACGAGAACGGCGTGGTGTGGTCCCTGGAGGAGGTGGCCGAGGTGATGGCGCGCCGCGCACCCGGGGCGCTGCTGCACACCGACGCCGTGCAGGCCTTCCCCTGGCTGGACGTGGCCGCACGGGCGGCACCGGCCGACCTGGTCTCGGTGAGCGCCCACAAGTTCGGCGGCCCCAAGGGCGTCGGCGCCCTGGTGGTGCGTGACGGCGTAGCGCTGCAGCCCCAGATCGTGGGCGGCGGCCAGGAGGCCGAGCGCCGCGGCGGCACGCCGAACGTGGCCGGCATCGTGGGCATGGGCCGGGCGGCGCAGATCACCGTGGCTCGGCGCGCCGAGACCGTCGAGCGCGTCGGCCGGCTGCGTGACCGCCTCGCCGACGGGCTGCGGGCCGCCCTCGAGGGCGTCACCGAGTCGGGTGTGCGGCCCGCCTCCGGCGCCGGCATGCCGGTCGACCGGTCGGCGAAGGTGGCGGGGTCGTGTCACCTGTGCTTCGAGGGCATCGAGAGCGAGGCCCTGCTGTTCCTGGCCGAGCGGGGCGGGGTGTACGCCTCGGCGGCTTCGTCGTGCGCCAGCGGCGCCGAGCACCCCTCGCACGTGCTCGCCGCCATGGGCTATCCCCGGTCGCTGGCGCGGGGTTCGCTGCGCCTGTCGCTCGGCGCCGCCAGCAGCGAGGCCGACGTGGAGACGGCTCTGGCGGTGTTGCCCCCGGCGGTCGCCCAACTGCGCCGGGCGGCGGCCTAGGCAGGGTCCGGGAACGGGGATCGGCCGATGCAGGTCCTGGCGGCGATGTCGGGGGGCGTGGACTCCTCGGTGGCCGCGGCGCTGCTGGCTCAGGACGGCCACGAGGTGGTCGGCGTCACGATGAAGCTTTGGGGCGGGCCGTCGGACACCGGCTGCTGCTCCGTGGCCGACGTGATCGACGCCCGGCGGGTGGCGGACGCCCTCGGTATCGACCATCACGTCTTCAACTTCGGCGAGGACTTCTCCGCCAGGGTGGTGGCTCCCTACGTGGGCGACCACGCCGCCGGCCGCACCCCCAACCCTTGCGTGGAGTGCAACCGCCACATCAAGTTCGACAGGCTGCTGCGCCGGGCCGAGGCGCTGGGATTCGACGCCGTCGCCACGGGCCACCACGCCCGCGTGCTGCACCGTCCCGACGGCACCCGCCGCCTGGCGAGGGGCGCCGACGCCGCCAAGGACCAGTCCTACGTGCTGTACATGCTGGGCCAGGAGACTCTCTCCCGGGTGCTGCTGCCGGTGGGCGACATGACCAAGGCGCGGGTGCGGGCCCTGGCCGCCGAACTGGGGCTGCGCACCGCCGCCAAGCCCGACAGCATCGACGTCTGCTTCATCCGGCGCGGCGAGCGGGGATCGTTCCTGGCCGAGCGACTGGAAGCGACTCCGGCCCGAGTCGTCGACACCTCGGGCCGGCAGCTCGGCGAGATCCCGTCGGCACAGTTGGTGACCCTCGGCCAGCGCAGGGGGCTCGGCGTCGGCGGGCAGGAACGCCCGCTGTACGTGGTCGACGCCGACGTGGCGGCGGGCGTGGTGACCCTCGGCGACCGGGCCGACCTGCTGAGAGACCACCAGGAGGTGCGCGACGTGGCGTGGGCGGCCGGGCCGGTGCAGGGGCCGGTGCTGGTGCAGACCAGCGCCCACGGCGCAGCGCGCCCGGCGGCCCTCGACGGCACCCGGGTGTGCTGGCTGGCGCCGCAGCAGCGGGTGGCACCGGGCCAGAGCATGGTGTTCTACGACGGCGACGAGGTACTGGGCGGCGGGATAGCCGCCTGAGGTCGTCGGGTCCTCAGCCGGCCGGCGTGGGGATGCGGCGCTTGCGGGCCTCGGCCACGACGGCGGCCGGGCGGGTGGGCGCCACGAGCAGGGCGGCGACCTTCTCGGAGGCGCCGCCGGAGCGGGCGGGGGTGAGGCTGACCGGCTCTGAGAGACGCAGCTCGAAGAGCAACCCGCCGGCGCCGGCGGTGAAGTCGCGGGCGCCGCTGCCGGCCGGCGCCGGCCCGAAGGCGGCGATGACGGGCCGGCGGAACAGCGTCGGCTCGGCCAGGACCAGACGATCGTGCAGCACCAGTCCCGCCGGGACGTACACCAGCCAGCGTCGGGCCAGGCCGTGCAGGGCCCGCATCCCGGCCACGGCGATCAGCCAGCCCGCCACGGTGACCAGCGGCCCCAGCACCCAGTGGCCCGCCGCCCACAGCAGCGGGCCCGCCGCCATCCCCCCCAGCGTCAACGCCCAGGTGGGTGCCAGGGCGCCCACCAGGACCGCCGCCGGGGCACGCAGTGCCAGGCGCCGCTCGTGGCCGTAGCTGGTGGCGTCGATGAACCGGTCGCCCACCAGCGGCGACAGGGCGCCGATGGCGGTCGCCACGCCACAGGCCAGGCCCAGCGCGACCGCCGCCCCGGCTCCGGTGACCGCCGCCGCCCAGCATGTCGCCGCCAGCACCCCCGGCGCCAAGATCCGCAGCGCCGTCAGCGACACCGTGTGCGGCACGAGCAGGGCGGTGAGGCCCACCGCCCACAGCGCCCAGGCGCCGGCGCCGGCGGTGGTGGCGAAGGCGCCGGAGACGCCCTCCAGCGCCTCGCCCAACAGCCACCCGGCACTCCAGGGCAGTGACGCCCAGAGCGCCCGCAGCGCGCCGATCCAGATCTTCCCGGCCACCGCACCAGCCTGCTACGGCGCGGGCGTCAGTGGCAGATCGGCCGCGAAGTGGCAGGCCACGGGGTGGTCGACACCCCGCGGCGTCAGCTCGGGCTCGGTGGCCGCGCAGAGCTCGGCGGCGTGGGCGCAGCGGGTGCGGAACGTGCATCCCGACGGCGGGTCCAGCGGGCTGGGGATCTCGCCGGAGAGCTGCACCCGCCTGCCGTCGTGGCGGCGCGCCGGGTCGGGTGCCGGCACCGCCGACAGCAGCGCCGCCGTGTACGGGTGGCGGGGGTTGCCGTAGACCTGTGCCCGGGTGCCGATCTCCACGATCCGCCCCAGGTGCATGACCGCCACCCGCTCGCAGACGTGCCGCACCACTGCCAGGTCGTGGGAGATGAACAGGATCGTCAGCCGCAGTTCGTGCTGCAGGTCGGCGAGCAGGTTGAGGATCTGCGCCTGCACGGACACGTCCAGCGCCGAGACCGGCTCGTCGCAGATCAACAGCGACGGCCCCGGCGCCAGCGCCCGGGCGATGGCCACCCGCTGGCGCTGCCCGCCGGAGAGTTCGTGGGGGTAGCGGCGGGCGAAACGGGCGGCCAGGCCCACCCGCTCCAGCACTTCGGCGACCCGGCGATCGATGTCGGCCTCCGGGTGCCACACGCGCAGCCCCTCGGCCACGACGTTCCGCAGCGTCATGCGGGGGTTCAGGCTGGCGTAGGGGTCCTGGAAGACGATCCCGAGCTGGCTGCGCACCCTGCGCATCTCGGCTTGGGAGAGGGTGGTGAGTTCGCGGCCCCGGAAACGGACCGAGCCGGCGGTGGGCTCCAGGAGGCGCAGGATCAGCCGCGCCGTCGTGGACTTGCCGCAGCCCGACTCGCCGACGAGGCCCAGGCTGCGCCCCTCCTCGAGCGTGAACGAGACCCCGTCGACGGCCTTCAGGGTCGCCCGCCGCGTGCTGAAGTGCTTGGCCAGCCCCTCCACGGCCAGCAGCGGCGTGGGACCGGAGCCTGGATTCCGGTCCTCGCCGGAATGCCGGTAGGCGACGTCATGGTGCGGGGAGGACGGGCCGGCCATCGTTCAGCCCGCTCCGACCTGCTCGGCGTGGTGGCAGGCCACCGTGACCCCGCCGTCGGGTGGCCAGAGCCGCGTCTCCGGCGGCACTTCCCTGCAGATGTCGCCGGCGAGGCTGCAACGGGGCGCGAAGCGGCACCCCGGCGGCGGCGACACGAGGTTGGGAGGGGTGCCGGCGATGCGCGGAAGGCGGCCGGGGACGTCGTCGATGCGCGGCATGGAGGCCAGGAGACCGGCCGTGTAGGGGTGGCGGGGGCGGCCGTACACCTCCGCCACCGGTCCCTGTTCCACGAGCCGTCCGGCGTACATGACCGCCACGCGGTCGGCGAAGCCGGCCACGACGCCGAAGTCGTGGGTGATCAGCAGGATCGAGCCGTTGAGGTCGCCGCTGATCCTGGCGAGGGTCTCCAGCACCTGCGCCTGCACCGTGACGTCCAGGGCGGTGGTCGGCTCATCGGCGATCAGCACGGCAGGGTCCAGCGCCACCGCCATGGCGATCATGACCCGCTGGCGCATGCCGCCGGAGAGCTCATGGGGGAACGACTCCGCGCGGCGATCCGGATCGGGGATGCCTACGAGGTCCAGCAAGTCGACCGCCCTCCGCCGGGCAGCGTCACGCCGCGCGGGCTCGTGGGCCCGGATCATCTCGACGATCTGGTCGCCGACGCGCTGCAGCGGGTGCAGTCCGGTGAGCGCGTCCTGGAAGATCATGGCGATCTCGGCACCGCGGATCTCCCGCAGGCGGGCCGGTGTGGCCTGCGTCAGGTCCTCACCCCGGAACAGCACCTGGCCGTCGACGATGCGGCCCGTGCGCCTCGGCAGCAGTCCCAGGATCGACAGCGCCAGCATCGTCTTCCCGCAGCCGGACTCGCCGACCACCGCCAGCACCTCGTCGCCGTGCAGGTCGAGGCTCACGCCGTCGGCTGCGGTGACGGTGCCGTTCTCGGTGTCGATCTCGGTGCGCAGGTTGCGGACCGACAGCAGCGTGGCCGCGCTCGAACTCCTGACCCCCGGGGCGTTCACAACTTCTCCTGTGTGGGATCCAGCGAGTCTCGCAGCCCGTCGCCGATGAAGTTCACGCACAGGGCGGTGATCACGATGGCCAGGCCGGGACCCCATACCAGCCACGGCGCCGTGGTCACGAAGCCCTCGTTTCCGCCCAGCATGTTGCCCCAGGTGGCGGTGTGGGTGGCACTGACGCCGAGGCCCAGGAAGCTGAGGGTCGACTCGGCCAGGATGGCGGCCGCCACGGTCAGCGAGATGGTCACGGTGATCTCACCGACCAGGTTCGGCAGCAGGTGGCGGCGCATGATCTGGCGCACCGGCACGCCCAGGGCCCGCGCCGCCTCCACGAACTCCTGCTCCTTGAGCGTCAGCACCTTGCCCCGCACGATGCGGGCCAGGGTCATCCAGGCGATGCCCGACAGCACCAGCACCACGTCCCACACGCCGTCGCCCAGCAGCCGGGCGGCGATGATGACGACCATCAGGCCCGGCAGGGCCAGCAGCGTGTCGGTGAGGCGCATCAGGGCGGCGTCGATGAAGCCGCCGTAGTACCCGGCCAGGATGCCGATGAGCGTGCCGACGCCGCCGGCGATGAGCGCCACGGTGATCCCCACCAGCAGCGACACCCGCCCGCCGTGCAGGATGCGGCTGAAGTTGTCGCGCCCCAGGGTGTCGGTTCCTAGCAGGTAGGTGCCGTCGGGGCTCTGCAGGATGTCGTCCAGGTTCTGCTCCACGGCGCCGAAGGGGGCGATCCACTCGGCGAAGGCGGCTCCGACGACGATGACGCCCAGGATCGCGACCGAGATCACCGCCGGCTTGCGGCGCAGGAAGCGCCGCAGCGCCAGCCGCCACGGGCTGATCGGCGTCGCCGTGGCCAGGGACTCGGTCTCGCCGCCGCCCACGGGGACGTCCGGAACGCCCACCGGGACCTCGCTGCCGGGGCCGGGGCCCTGCTCAGACATTGCGGGCCACCCGCCTGTCCCGTCCCAGGCGCACCCGGGGATCCAGCACCCCGTAGAGCAGGTCGGCGACCAGGTTCAGGGCGAACACCACGACTGCGGCGATCATCACCGTCGGCAGCAGGATCGTGTAGTCGCCGCCCTCCAGCGAGTCCAGGAACAGCAGCCCCATCCCCGGGTACTGGAAGACCCGCTCGGTGACGATCAGCCCGCCGACCAGCTGACCGATGTCGATGGCGACCTGGGTCGTGACCGGTACCAGCGCCGAGCGCATGCCGTGGCGGACCACCACCCGGCTCTCCCGCAGGCCCTTGCTGCGGGCGGTGCGGATGTAGTCGGCGCTCATCACCTCCAGCATCGAGGCCCGCATGTAGCGGCTGTAGACGGCCACGAGTTGCAGCGACAGCGCCAGCGTGGGCAGCACCAGGTGGCGCACCCGGTCGAGGAGGTCGAATCCCTGCTGCCCGGGGGAGTAGATGCCGGCGGTGGGCAGCAGCGGCGGGCCGACACCCAGCCAGTTGGCCAGGTACAGGCCGAAGAACAGCTGCAGCATGAGGCCCAGCCAGAACACCGGGATGGAGATGCCCAGGAACGACACGGTCACCGAGCCGTAGTCCCACAGCGAGCCCTGGCGGATGGCCGAGATCGTGCCCACCGCCAGGCCGATCAGCAGCGACAGGCTCACCGCTGCGGCCACCAGCAGCAGCGTGTTGGCCAGCGCCCGCTCCACGAAGGGCCATACGTCCTGGCCGTTCTTGACCAGTGACGTGCCGAAGTCGCCGGTCACGAAGTTGCCGAGCCACTTGCCGTACTGCACGTGCAGCGGGCGGTCCAGGCCGAGCAGTTCCACGTAGGCCTGCTTGGTCTCGGGGCTGATGCGCGGGTTGAGCGTGAGCTGGGCGGTGGGGCTGGAGATCTGCCCGGCCGCCCAGAACGTGCCGAAGGAGATGACCACCAGCACCGGGACGGTGATGGCCAGACGGCGCAGGGCGTAGGCGATCACGGGCGTCGCCGCCGGGACCTGTGGACTCTGCTCACTTCGCCTCGGCCTCGCCTCCTGTGCCCGGCCGGCGCCCGTGCGGGGGACCGCGGGGCGGCGCTGCGGTCCGACCTCTCAGCCGATGACGCGCCAGTCGTATATGTCGGCGAATCCGCCGTAGGCGCTGAACAGCGCGTTGCCGGCGCCCTCCACCAGGGTGCTGTTCCACACCACGAGGTTGGGGAGCACGTAGAGCGGGATCCAGGGTACGTCGGTGGCCAGGACCTCCCCGAGTTGGCGCACCAGAGCCAGACGGGCGGCCGCGTCCACTTCCCGGTCGATGGCGGCGGCCAGGTCGCTGGCCTCCTGGCTGGCGTAGGCCGTGAAGTTCTGGCCGGTGAAGCCGTTGGCCTCGCTGGGGATGCCGTCGATGTCGTAGAGGCGGAAGACGGTTGGGTCCGGCGAGGTGCTGTTGGCGAAGAGCGCCACGGGGCCGAAGTTCATGGACGGCAGGCGGTTCTGGAACAGTTCGCCGGGGTCGTAGTTGATGATCTCCCAGCCGATGCCGAAGGGTGCGGTCATCTCGCTGACCAGGGCCTGCACGTCCTCGCGCCGCTTGTTGCCGGCCACGGTGTTCCACTGCAGCACCAGTTCGGTGCCCTCGGCGTTCACCCACAGGCCGTCGGGGTCGGGGCGGGTCCAGCCCTCCGCGGTCAGCAGCTCGGTCACCTTGGCCAAGTCCTGGCCGTAGTGGGCGAAGTCGTCGGCGCACCACTCGCCGACCGCCGGGCTCCAGCCGGCGCACTGCAACACCTGCGGGTCCTCGATGATCGAGCCCAGCGCCACGTCGGCGATGAGCTCGCGGTCCAGCGAGTAGGCCACGGCCTGGCGGATGTTCCTGGTGATCTCGAAGCGCCGGTCGGGGGCGTTCTGGTTGATCCAGAGACCCTCGATGAAGGTGCCGCCGCCACCCACGAAGGTCAGATCGCCCCCCAGGCGCTCGGCCGCACCGGGGAACGGCTGCGGCGAGGCGGCCATCACCTCGCCGGTCTGCAGCGCCACGACCTCGGAGTCGGTGTCCTCGCGGGGCACCATGACGACCCGGTCCACCAGGGGCCGGCGCTCGGTGTCCCAGTAGAGCTCGTTGGGCACGAGGACGTGCTGGTCCTGACTCCAGGAGTGCTGCAGCCAGGGTCCTCCGGAGATGCTGATCTCGTCGTTCCAGCGGTCGGCGATGTTGGTGTCGGGGCCGAGGTGATGGGCGGGCAGGATCGGGTCGAAGAGGTCGCGCCAGGGGGCGTAGGGCTCGCTGAAGGTCACCACCGCCACCTGCGGATCGTCGGTGTTGACGTCGGTGATCAGTTCGTAGCCGACGGTGTTCAGGGTGCCGTCGGTGTCGAGTCTGGCGCGCCACGTGTACCACACGTCGCTGCTGGTCATGGAGGTGCCGTCGCTCCAGACGGCGTCGGGGTGCAGCCGGTAGGTCAGCGTGAACGTGCCGTCGTCGGCCACCTGCAGCCCGCCGTTGTCGGTCGTCGGCTCCTCGGCGAGCGTCGGGGAGGCCTGGTAGTTGTTCTGGAGGTCCAACTCCATGAGGCGCGGCAGGACGTGGGTGTTCACCGACCAGAGCGTCCAGGAGGCGTTGGCGCAGGAGGTGACCGGGTTGAGGCACTCGGGCCACTGCTCCACGGCCAGGATCAACTCGCCGCCTCCGCCGGCTGTCTCCGTCCCGGCCTCGCTCGTCGCCGCGTCATCGGTGCCGGTGGGCGCTGCCGTCTCGGGGGATACCTCGGTCGCGGCGGTTCGACCGTCGCCGGATTGCTCGCCGGCCGGGGGCGCGGCGCCCGCATCCGAGGGCTGATCGGAGTCACCGGAGCCGCACGCCGCGGCAACGAGGAGGAGACTCACGATGATTGCTGCTGCGTGACGCTGTCTCACGTGATCGAAACTACACGCCGGGCGGGTCCGGTCGGGGCCGGCGCCGTCGGTACAGTGCGGGCGTGGCGAGTGTGCCCTCCAGCCCAGGCGGTGGTTCTCTCCCGACCGCCGACGTGCGAGCCCGCGCCGAAGAGTTGACCCGGCTGATTCGCCACCACGCCGGGCTGTACTACGACCGCGACAAGTCGGAGATCGCCGACGCCGACTACGACGCCCTGATGAGTGAACTCCGCGCGCTGGAGCAGGAGTTCCCCGAACTGGCCGATCCGCTGTCGCCGACGCGCACCGTGGGGGCGCCGCCGTCGGAATTGTTCGCCCCCGTCGCCCACGACGTGCCGATGATGTCGCTGGACAACGCCTTCGACCTCGACGAGCTGCGGGCCTGGGACACGCGGGCCGCCTCCCGGCTCGACGGTCCCGCCGGTCCCTACGTCTGCGAGTTGAAGTTCGACGGTCTGGCGATCTCGGTGCGCTACGAGCGGGGGCGGCTGGTGCGGGCCGCAACCCGCGGCGACGGCAGGGTGGGCGAGGACGTCACGCACAACGTCGCCACCATCGACGACGTGCCGCGCCGGTTGGGTGCCGATGCGCCGGAGGTGCTGGAGGTGCGGGGTGAGGTGTACATGGCGATCCCCGCCTTCGAGCGGCTCAACGAGGCGCGGGAGGCCGCCGGCGAGGCCCGCTACGCCAACCCCCGCAACACCGCCGCGGGGTCGCTGCGCCAGAAGGATCCGGCCGTCACGGCCGAGCGGGAGCTGAGCTGGTGGTGCTACCAACTCGGGACGATGACCGGCGGCCCGGCGATCCGGCGCCACAGCGAGACCCTCGAGTTCCTGGCGCACCTCGGTCTCCCGGTCAACGACGCCTGGCTGCTGGCCGAGGATCTGGTCGCCGTGGAGGGTTACGTGCAGACCGCCGAGCAACGGCGGCACGACCACGACTACGAGACCGACGGCGTGGTCATCAAGGTGGACGACTTCGCCCGCCAGGCCGAACTGGGCGCCACCAGCCACCACCCGCGCTGGGCCGTGGCCTACAAGTTCCCGCCTGAGGAGCGCAGCACCAAGCTGCGGGCCATCCAGGTCTCAATCGGCGGCAAGGGCAAGGCCACGCCGTTCGCCGTGCTCGAGCCGGTGTTCGTGGGCGGGTCCACGGTTCAGATGGCCACCCTGCACAACGAGGACCAGGTAAAGGCCAAGGACGTGCGCCCCGGCGACACCGTGGTCGTCCGCAAGGCCGGCGACGTGATCCCCGAGGTCCTGCGCCCGGTGCTGTCCGAGAGGCCCGAGGGGCTGCCGGCCTGGGAGTTCCCGGAGTTCTGCCCCTGCGACAACCATTCTCGGCTCGTGCGCGAGGAGGGGGACGCCGCCCACCACTGCCGCCACCCGCAATGCCCCGCCCAGCAGGCCGGCGGCATAGAGCACTTCGCCTCCCGGGGCGCCATGGACATCGAGGGTCTGGGCGAGAAGAACGTCCACCTGCTCATCCGCGAGGGGCTGATCGTCGACGTCGCTGATGTCTACGCTCTGGAGGAGGCGGCTGTCGTCTCGCTGGAGAACTTCGGCCCCAAGAAGGCTCGGAACCTCATGGCCGGGATCGAGGCCTCCAAGGAGCGCTCGCTGGCCCGCCTGCTGTTCGGGCTGAACATTCGCCACCTCGGCGGGGCCGTGGGGGAGTTCCTCGCCGGCGAGTTCGGACACCTGGACGACATAATCTCCGCGGACGTCGAGCGGCTGGCCGAGGTGCCCGGCGTGGGTCCCACCATCGCCGCCAGCGTGCGGGCCTTCTTCGACGACGCGGGCAATCTGGCGGTCGTGGAGAAGCTGCGCGCCGCCGGGGTGAACTTCGCCGGCCCGTCACCGGCCGACGAGGGTGAGGCCTTGCGCCCCACGCTGGAAGGCAGGGCCATCGTCGTCACCGGCGCGCTGGAGAACTTCAGCCGCGAAGGGGCGACGGCCGCCATCGCCGCCCGCGGCGGGCGCTCGCCCAACAGCGTGTCCGGCAGCACCATGGCTGTCGTGGCCGGCGCCGCGCCGGGCGCCTCCAAGCTCACGAAGGCCGAGAGCCTCGGCGTCCCGATTCTCGACGAGCAGGCGTTCGAACACCTCCTGGCCACCGGCGAGTTGCCGCCTGGCGCAGCACCGGAGGGAGCCGGCTAGCGGAACTTCCCGCAGGCGGGAGGTCGGGCCGCGCCGCTCAGGCGGCTCTGAAGCACCAGCGGACCTCGCCCCGGCGCGGCGAGGTGGGGCCCTCGGCGAACGGGTAGAAGACCGCCCGGGCGCAGTTCTCCCCGGCGCGCAGCTTCGTGACGGTCTGCGTCCGGCCCGGCTGGTACACGGACCGGTTCACCGAGGTGGCCTGCACCGACTCGTTGTCGGGCAGTCGATGGCCGTTCAGATACAGCTCGATGACATAGCGGGGCGAGTCGGTGAGGTCGAGCCCGAACGCCTGCTGCACCAGCACCTCGCTGCCAGGCTCGGGGATCAGCTCCTCCACCCGGGAATCCACCGGAGGGCCGCTGTCGCCGTCGCGCACCAGGACGGCGGCGGTGATCGAGGCGACCCCCGCGGTGGCGATGAGGGCGGCGATGAGTGCCTGGCGGCGTCTGCTCAGGGCCACGCAGGTCAGGCTAGAGGCGGTCGGCTCACCAGCCGCGGCGGTAATCTCGACCATCGTGGACACCGGAGCCGTCGAGCCTCCCAAGGAGAACGCAGGCAACGGCGTGCCCGAGGAGGAGCCGGGACTCCTCGAAGGCGGCGACACCGGCCAAGCCGAAATGGAGCCGGAACGCTCCGAGGAAGTGTCCACCGGCAGCCCGGAGGAGGCTGCCGAACTCCCTGCCGGCGAACCCGGCGAGACCGCCTGGGAGCCCGCCCCGATCGCCGGGCGCTACCGGATTGGCGAATATGTGGCAGAGAGCCGGCTCGGGAGGACCTACCGGGCCACCGACGGCGACACCGGCCAGGACGTGGAGGTGACGTTCCTCGACGCTGAGGCGGTGGTCGACTCCGAGGACGCCGCGGCCCGCCTGGACGAATTGCGCACCCTCCGGCACCTGCACGTGCTACCGCTTCTGGACTGGCAACTCGACCCGGTGCCCTACCTGGTCCATCCGGCCCCGGCGATGCGCCTGCAAAGACTCCTCGAATCGGGGACGGCCCTGACGCCCTCCCAGACGCTGCTCATAGGTCTGCAGGGTGCCGAGACGCTCCACAGCCTGCGCCGGAGCGGCGTCACCCACGGGGCGATCACTCCGGCGAACTGCTGCGTCGACGTGCGCGGCCGGCTGCGGCTGGCCGAGATGGGAGTGGACTTCCTGCGGCTCCCGCTGCATCCCTCCGAAGCGACCCGCTACGACGCCCCCGAGACGATCCCGGTCGCCGACCTCGAGACGCCGGTTGCCGGGGACGAAGCGGCTGAAACACCGGTTGTCGTCGCGGAGGACGAGACGGGCGAGATTCCCGCCGTTGAGGGCGCGGCCGACGCGCTCGCGCCCGCAGCGGGGACCGGCGCGGCCGCCGACCCCGGCGAGGCGCCGTCAGCGGACCGCGACCCCGTTGCCGAGGCCGCCGCGGCCGACGTGTACAGCCTGGCGGTGGTGCTGACCGACGCCGCCGCCGGCCGACCCGTGGCGGCTGCGGAGATAAGCCGACTCGGGCGCTCGATGGCTCCCGTGGGCGGGGGGACGGCCACCGCCAGGAACGTGGCCCGCCTGGCCCCGCTGCTGGCGCAGGCGTCGGCGACCAGACCCGAGAACCGCCTCGAGGCCGACGAGTTGGCGCTGGCGCTGCGGGCCACCGCCGAGATGTTCCCGCCGCCCACTCGACTCGACGAGGCGTTCCGGCGCGCCGAGGAGTACGAAGCGAGGCCCGCCACGCCGGAGCCGGGGGAGGCCGGCCCGGCGACGCAGCCCGGCCGCATCCGGGGCCTGGCGCTGCGCTCGGTGGCCGCGGCGGCGGTCGTCGTCGCCGCGGCGCTGCTGGTGATCTTCAGCGCTCCCGGTGACGACACGCCGGCTCGCGCCGTCCCCGGCGTGGTCGGCATGGACTGGTCGGAGGCCTCGGAGACGCTCGCGACCTCGGGTTGGGACGTGCGCCGCCTGGACGTGCGGGTCCCGGGCGCATCGCCCGGCGAGGTCGTCGGGCAACTTCCCTCCCAGGGCGGCCTGCTCGACGAGGGCCAGACGGTCAAGGTGCAGGTGAGCCTGGGGGAGCCGCTGGTCGTCATCCCCGCCGACATCGTGGGGATGACCGTCGAGGAGGCCGGGTTGCGGCTCTCCGAGATCGGTCTCAGGGTCGGCATCGTGCAGACCACGCTGGATCCCGCCGTGCCCGAAGGCTCGGTGGTTGCGGTCAACGAGATGCTTCCGGAATTGCCGCGCGGTTCAGCTGTCGATCTGGTGGTCGCCGTCGGCGGGTAGCTTCCGAACCATGGCCGACCGGATCTCCCGCCACGATGTGGCGCACGTGGCGTGGCTGGCCCGCCTGGAACTCGGCGACGAGGAACTGGCGCGGTTCACGACGCAACTGGCCGACGTCCTCGACCACGCCGCCGACGTGGAGGCCCTGAACCTCGACGGCGTGCCCGCCACGTCGCATCCCTACCCGGTCGGCAACGTGTTGCGCGATGACGTGCCCGAGCCGAGCCTGAATCGGGCCGAGGTGCTGGCGCAGGCCCCTGAGACCGAGGCCGGGCAGTTCCGCGTGCCCCCGGTGCGGGGTGAGGCACCGTGACCGCCGGCCCCGCAGAGGCCATCGCCGCGGCGGTCCGCGCCGGCGAGCGGTCGGCCGCGAGCGCGGTGCAGGAGTCACTCGCCGCGATCGCCGCCGGCGGCGAGCTCGGCGCCTTCAACGCGGTGACCGCCGAGGCGGCACTGGCCCGGGCCGAGGCCATCGACAGCGCTGTGGCAGCCGGGGAGGATCCCGGTCCTCTGGCCGGCGTGCCGGTGGCGCTGAAGGACAACATCTGCACCCGCGGCACCCCGACCACCTGCTCCTCGCGCATCCTCGAAGGCTGGGAGCCGCCGTACGACGCCACCGTCGTGGATCTCCTGAACGCAGCCGGGGCGGTCGTGGTCGGCAAGACCAACATGGACGAGTTCGCCATGGGCTCCTCCACGGAGAACTCGGCGTTCGGGCCCACCCGCAACCCGCACGACCCCGGACGGGTGCCGGGCGGCTCCTCGGGCGGCAGCGCCGCGGCGGTCGCCGGGGGTCTGACACCGCTGGCACTGGCGAGTGACACGGGTGGATCCATCCGCCAACCCGCCGCGCTGTGCGGGATCGTGGGAATGAAGCCGACCTACGGTCGGGTGTCGCGCTACGGCCTGGTGGCCTTCGCCTCTTCGCTGGACCAGATCGGCCCGATGGCCCGCACCGTCGCCGATGCCGCCCTGCTCTACTCGGTCATCGCCGGCCACGACCCGCGGGACTCGACGTCGATCCCCGAACCGGTCGGCGACCTGAACGGCCCCCTCGACGGCGACGTGGACGGTCTGCGGGTGGGCGTCGTGAGCGAACTCTGCGGGGAGGGGATCGACGGCGACGTACTGGCGCGGCTCGAGGCGGCGGCGGGGGCGCTGGCGTCCGCCGGTGCCGAGGTGGGGGAGGTGAGCGTGCCGGCGGCGGTCTTCGGCCTGTCGGCCTACTTCCTCATCGCCCCGGCGGAGGCCTCCAGCAACCTCGCCCGCTACGACGGCGTCCGCTACGGGCTGCGGGTTCCGGCTCCGGGGGCCACCGACATGAACGTGGCCACCCGCACGGCCGGATTCGGCGACGAGGTGAAGCGGCGCATCATGCTCGGCACCTTCGCCCTCTCCGCGGGGTACTACGACGCCTACTACGGCAAGGCGCTGAAGGTCCGGACGCTCGTGGTGCGGGACTTCGCCGCCGCCTACGAGCGCTTCGACGTGCTGCTGGCGCCCACCTCGCCCACCGTGGCTTTCCGTTTCGGCGAGCGCACCGCCAACCCGCTGGCCATGTACCTCTCCGACGTGTGCACCGTGGCGTCGAACCTGGCCGGACACCCGGCCATCTCGGTGCCGTTCGGCAGCGGCGCCGACGGGTTGCCCGTGGGGGTGCAGGTGATGGCGCCCGCCCTGGGCGAGGACGTGATGTTCCGGGCCGCCGCCGCCCTGGAGCGCCTCCTGCCAGAGACGCAACCGGCGACGGCGGGCGCCCGCAGTGCCGGCGCGGTCACGAAGGAGACAGCGCCGTGAGCGATGGGCCGGGCAGCGGCGCCGACATCGTCTGGGAGGCGGGATCGCCCGGGTTGGGCGCCCCGGCCGGCACCGAGTGGGAGACGGTCATCGGCTTGGAGGTCCACGCCGAGCTGCTGACCCGCACCAAGCTGTTCAGCGCCAGCCTCAACTCCTTCGGCGGCGAGCCCAACAGCCACATCGATCCGGTGTGCCTGGGGTTGCCGGGCACGCTGCCGGTCCTCAACCGCCACGCCGTGGAACTGGCCATGAGGGTGGGGCTGGCCCTAGGCGCCGAGGTCCGGCCGTCGATCTTCGCCCGCAAGAACTACTACTACCCGGACATGCCGAAGAACTACCAGATCAGCCAGTACGACCGGCCCATCAACGTGGGCGGCAGCCTGGAGCTGCCGTCGGGCAAGGTGGTGGGCATCGTGCGGGCGCACCTCGAGGAGGACACCGGCAAGTCCACCCACGTGGGCGGGGCGGGACGGATCGACGATGCCGCCTGGTCGCTCGTGGACTACAACCGCGCCGGGGTGCCGCTGCTGGAGATCGTTAGCCATCCCGACCTGCGCTCGGCCGCCGAGGCCCGCGAATACGTCACCGAGCTGCGGGCGACGCTGCTGGCCGTGGGCGCCTCCGACGGCAAGATGGAGGAGGGCTCGCTGCGCGTGGACGCCAACGTCTCGGTGCGCCCATTGGGGTCCGCCGAGTTCGGCACCCGCTGCGAGGTCAAGAACGTCAACTCGCTGCGCTCACTCGGCAGGGCGCTGGAGTACGAGGCCCGGCGGCAGATCGAACTGCTGAGCTCCGGCGAGCGGGTCGCCCAGGAGACCCGCCACTGGAACGAGGACACCGGCCGCACCTCGCCGCTGCGCTCCAAGGAGGAGGCGACCGACTACCGGTACTTCCCCGAGCCCGACCTCGTGCCGCTGGTTCCGGACCCGGCCTGGATCGAGCAGGTCCGCTCCGAGCTTCCGCTGCTGCCCCGCCAACGCCGCCACCGGCTGGCCGCCGCCACCGGGCGACCGCCGGCGAGGCTGGCGCTGGTGGTCGAGCGCGGCCAGGACGAACTGGCGCTGGAGGCCACCGAGGCGGGGGCGGATCCCGAGGCTGTGCTGAAGCACCTGGAGCAGAACCTCGCCGATGGCACGGGCCGGCTGACCGCGGCGGGCCTGGCCGGGTTGATCACCATGGAGCAGAGCGGCGAGTTGACCTCCAACCAGGTGAAGGAGGTGCTGGCGGAGATGGTGACCAGCGGCGAGAGCCCCGCCACGGTCGCCCGGCGGGCGGGGTTCGAAGCGGTCGGCGCGGGGGAGTTGGCCGGTGTGGTGGACCGGATCATCGCCGAGCATCCCGCCGAGTGGCAGCGTCTGTGCGCCGGCGACGACAGGGAGCGCAAGAAGATGCAGGGGTTCTTCACCGGCCAGGTGATGCGTGCCACGAAGGGCCAGGCCAACGGGCGCGACGTGGCGGCGCTGCTGGCGGACCGGGCGGGCGCCTGAGGCCGAAGGGCTGTGACGGCGCCGGCGGCCCGCCGGGGCTCGTGACCCCGGTCAGGCCGCTGGACACGTGCGCCGGCCGGAACCTGGCCGGCGCGCCGTTCGCCGCCTAGCCGGCTTCGTGCTGGAGGCAGGTCCTGGCGAGGCGCACCACGTCGGCGGCGCGGAACCTGATGTGCCCGCCCAGGCGGTAGGCGGAGAGTTGGTCGTCGTTCACCATTTCGAGCAGTTCGGACTCGTCGACGACGAGCATCTCGCACGCCTCCAACGGTCCCACGAGGTCGATGTCGGGGCACGTGCCGCGGGTCTGCGGTCGCTCCTCGACGGTCATCTGGATCATGGTCATTCAACGCTCCTTGCTGGCTTCGTTCTCCGGACTCAACGAATGTTCGCCGCTGTACCCGCGAGGTCGGCCGGGCGACGATGTGCCCGCAGCCTGCTCGTTGCGTCCTCTCCCGGTCCTCCTGATCTCCCCAGCGGAGCTGTGAATATCCGCTAAGTCGGAACAATACGGGAGTCGCCGACGACCTCGCCCCCTAGGGTGCCCCCGTGCCCGGGCGCCATCGGCTCACGATCACCGTCACGATGCCCCTCTACGAGCAACTCTGCGAGTTGGCGGGGCCTCGCCGCATCAGCCAGTGGATGGAGGACGCGGCATGGCACAAGATCAGAGCGCTACGCGGCGGGGGTGCCCCGACCGCGTCCGGCGCCGGCGGGTTGCCGGGCGACCCGGTCCCGGTTCCCGAGTTGCCGCCCCCGCCCTGGCGTTGGTCCCCGCTGCGGCCGCCGGAGCCGCAGGGCGGATTGGAAGGCGGGGCCGATCTGGTAGACCTTTAGCCATGCGAATGGCAGCAATCGATCATCGTGCAGTGGGCCTGGCCGGCGACCGGGCCTGGGACATCGCCGAGGCCTCCGGAGGTGCCTTCGGGCCCGATCCGATGCAGGTCCTGGGCAGGTGGGACGAATTCCTGGCGTGGGCCGCCGACAACGCCCCCGCCGGCGGCGAGGCCTACCGCGCCGACGACCTGACCTGCCCGGTGCCGCGCCCGCCGCAGGTGTTCGGCATCGGTCTCAACTACGCCGACCACGCCGGCGAGTCGGGGATGGAGGTCCCCGACGATCCGCTGGTGTTCACCAAGTTCCCGTCCTGCATGGCCGCGCCGAACGCCGAGGTCCCGCTCGTGCCCGGCAACTGCGACTGGGAAGTGGAGTTGGTGGTCGTGATCGGGCGCGCCGGGCGGGACATCGCGGCCGGCGACATCGCCGACCACATCGCCGGGTTCACGGTGGGGCAGGACGTGAGCGAGCGGATCGGCCAGTTCGCCGGCGGGTACCCGCAGTTCAACCTGGGCAAGTCGCACCGCAACTTCTCGCCGGTCGGCCCGGCGGTGGTGACCCTCGACGAGCTGGAGAATCCATGGGATCTGGGCCTGACCTGCTCGGTCAACGGCGTCATGATGCAGGACGCCCGCACCACGTACTTCATCAACGACGTCCCGCGCCTGATCACCTACCTGTCGTCGATCTGCGAACTGCTCCCCGGCGACATCATCTTCACCGGGACGCCGTCGGGTGTGGGATTCGGTATGGATCCGCCGCAGTACCTGGCACCCGGCGACGTGATCGTCTCGACCATCGAGGGCCTCGGCGAGATCACCAACCGGTGCGTCTAGACCCGGCGGTGCGGGCAGGCCGCGCCACTGGAGTCGCCGGAACGGACAATTCTGAGACGGAGGTGCTTCTGTGAGTGAAGAACATTTCCTCATCACGGGCGCCATGGGCTGCATCGGCGCCTGGGTCGTGCGCCACCTGTCCCACGAGGGCGCCGAGATGACGCTCTTCGACATCAGCACCGACGACAAGCGGCTGCGGCTCATCGTCGATGAGGCCGACCTGGCCGGTCCCCGGCGCATCCAGGGCGACCTCACGGTGACCGATCAGGTGCTGGCCGCCGCCGCGGGTGCAACCCACATCATCCACCTGGGGGCCCTGCAGGTGCCGACCTGCCGGGCCAACCCGCCCCTGGGCGCCGCCATCAACGTGGCCGGCACCGCCAACGTCTTCGAGGCGGCTCAGGCGCACGGAATCGACAATCTCGTCTACACCAGCAGCGTGGCCGTATTCGGCCATCCGGACCTGTACGACGCCGACGCCCTGCCCAACGACGCCCAGCGCCACCCGGCCACGCACTATGGCGTCTACAAGGTGGCCAACGAGGACACCGCCAGGGTGTACTGGGAGGAGAACGGCACCCCCAGCGTGGGCCTGCGCCCGCACACCGTGTACGGACCGGGCCGCGACCAGGGCGTCACGTCCTACCCGTGCCAGGCGCTGCTGGCCGCCGTGCGGGGCCTGCCCTACCACATCGACTACGGCGGGTGGATGGACTTCCAGTACGCCTCCGACGTGGCGCGCATCGTGATCGGCGCAGCGCGGGCCGAGCCGGGCGGCTGCGACGTCTACAACATCCACGGCAGCTTGGCCCCGGTCGCCTCCTTCGTCGAGGCCATCATCGGGACCACCGACTTCGCGGGGATCACCCACGGAACCGATCAGCTGCCCTTCCCCCGCGGGCTCGACGACAGCGCGCTCGAGGCACGCCTGGGCTCGGTTCCGCGCACGCCCCTCGCCGAGGGCGTGGCGGAGACCGCCGACTGGTTCCGCGCCGCAATCGCCGACGGCCGCCCTCTGCCGCCCCCATAGTCCCGCCGCCGGCACCCGCTTGGCGCCGCTGAGCAGCGGAGACCGCCCGGGACGGCGAACTATGCTCGGGGCCGGATTCGGCACGACTCCTCGAAGACCGGGAGGAACGATGGGCAGATACTCGATTCCGTACGAGTCCCTTGATCCGTTGACGATCGGCGCCGCCGACGACGAGACCAAGGTGTACCGGGAGACTCTCGAGTTGGAGATCTCCGACGAGAACCTGCTGGCGGCCATCTACCCGGACGAGCCGGATCCGGTGCCCAACGCCACCGAGGCCGCCCGGGCGGCCCTGGAGAGCCCGCACAGCGGGCCGCGGTTCAGCGAACTCCTGGCCGGTGCCTCCAGCGTGGCGGTGGTCATCGACAACCAGTTCCGGCCGACGCCGGCCTCCAAGCTGCTGCCGCCGGTGTTCGACGCCATCGAGGCCGCGGGGATCACCGACGCCCGGGTGGTGTGTGCCAACGGCAAGGTCTTCCCGATGTCCGACAGCGACATCTCCCAGAAGCTGGGCGACGAGAACCTGGCCCGCATGGAGCGCATGGGCATCGGCTTCTTCCAGAACGAGCCTCGCAACGCCGACAACTACAGCTTCGTGGGCGTCACCTCCCGGGGCACTCCCGTGTGGCTGCACAACGAGGTGGCCCGCTCGGAGGTCATCTTCACCATCGGCCACGCGCAGGCCAACCACTGGGGTGCCGGCGGCGGCGGCAAGCTGATCCTGCCGGGCGTGGTGTCCGACGAGACCGTCGAGTCCAACCACTGCGCCTTCGTGCCGTCGCCGCAGACCCACTACGGGGCCTACGCCGGGCCCATGCGGGCCGACATCGACGAGACCGCCACGATGTGCGGCCTCTCGGCCACCATGAACGTGCTGCTGGACACCCGCGGCCGCGTCATCGACTGCATCTACGGCGCGCACCCCGACGCGCACATCGAGGCCATCAACCGGTTCAACGCCATCTACGCCTACGACAATCCGGTGGCCGAGGCCGGTCCGGCCGACATCGCCGTCTGCGGCGTGTTCGCCCCCACCGACCACCTGTTCTTCCACACCGGCTGGGGCTGCATGTCCTCGGACCTGGTGGTGCGCGAGGGCGGCACGATCATCTACTGCTCGCCCTCACCGGGGGTGTCCACGGCGATCGGCGACTTCCCCGGCCTGGCGCTGATGGACCTCATGAAGCCCTACATGCCGGCCTCGCCGGAGAACTACCAGAAGGTGCTGCGCGACATCCACGGCCGCAACATCCAGATGTGGGCCGGCTGCATATGGGTGCCCATCTACGAGGTGATGACCCGCAAGCACCTCACGATGGTCACCCTGGAGGAGAACCTGGAGATGGCTGCCGACATCGGCCTCGACGCCACAACCAGCCTCGACGAGGCCTTCGGCGCGGCCATGGAGCGCCACGGCCCCGACGCCAAGGTGATCGTGCTGCCGTTCGCCCGCTACCAGCTGCCACGCAACGCCATCCGCATGCATTCCGAGGACGTGCGGGTGCTCGAGCAGGTGCGCCTCTGAATCCTCCGAGCGCATCGGTGACGGTGCGCGGCATCAGCGGGCGCGGGACGGCTGGGCCCGCTGAGCCGCCCACAGACGCCCGGGAGATCAAGGGCAGGACCACCGTCGTGGAGGTCCTGCGCATGTTCCCCGGCGGTGAGGCGGCCAGGCTGATGTCACGCCTCAATTGGCCGTGCGCCCACTGCAGCGGGGCGTTCCACGAGCCGCTGGCCGTCGCCGCCAAGCGCCACCGCAACTCCCCGATGCTGGTGTTGGAGGCCTTCCGGGCGCTGTGCACCTCTGACGGACCCAGCGAGGATCTGATCCAGCGGGCGGCCGTCAAGTCCACGGACCCCTGATGTCGCCGCTGCTCGCCGCCGCGGCGCGCCGCCTGGGGCGCCGGGCGCACCGACCCGAGCCTGAAGGGGAGGCCGACGCCGCCCTCGTCGCCGAGTTGCGTGCGGCCGTCGGCGCCGAGCGGGTGCGGGCCGACGCCGCCGCCCGCTACCTCGCCTCCCGCGACGCCTCCATCTACAGCGAGGGCACTGCTGGGCCGCTGTGCTTCCCCGTCACCACCGAACAGGTCAGCGCCTGCGTGCGGATCGCGGCCGACCACGGCCGCGCCGTGGTGCCACGAGGGGCGGGCACGGGACTCTCGGGCGGCGCCGCGCCCCTGGGCCGGCCCGTGGTGCTGTCGCTCACCCGCATGAACGAGCTGCTGTCGGTGGACCTCGACAACGGCGTGGCGTGGGTGCAGCCCGGCATGGTGAACCTGGAGCTGTCGCGGCGGCTGGCGCCCTACGGGATGCACTACGCGCCGGATCCGTCGAGCCAGCAGGCCTGCACGATCGGCGGAAACGTGGCCACCAACTCCGGCGGGCCGCACTGCCTGGCCTACGGCGTGACCAGCGCCCACGTGGTGGCGCTGGAGGTGGTGCTGTCGGACGCCTCCGTCGTGACCCTCGGCGGACTCGACGCCGAGCCCGCCGGCTACGACCTGCGCGGGGCGTTCGTCGGCTCGGAGGGGATGTGCGGCATCGCCACGGGCGCGGCCGTGCGTCTCACCCCCAACCCGGCGGCCGTGAGCACGATGCTCATGGCCTACAACGACGTGTCGTCGGGCGCGGCCACGGTTGGTGCGATCATCGCCGACGGCATCGTGCCGGCCGCCCTGGAGATGTTGGACCGGCGCTGCATCAGCGCCATCGAGGACTTCGCCAAGGCCGGCTACCCGCGTGACGCAGCCGCGGTGTTGCTCGTGGAGGTGGACGGTCCCCCCGGCGGGGTGGCCGCCTCTGCCGAGCGGGTGGCAAGGATCGCCACCGCCAACGGGGCTGTGAGCGTGCGGGTCGCCGCCGACGACGCCGAGCGGGCGCGGCTCTGGAAGGGCCGCAAGAGCGCCTTCGGGGCGGTCGCCAACATCCTTCCCGACTACTACCTGCATGACACCGTGGTGCCGCGCAGCCGCCTGGTGGAGGTGCTCGAGCAGGTCTACGAGATCGCCGACCGATACGAACTGACCGCGCTCAACGTGTTCCACGCCGGCGACGGCAACCTGCATCCCATCCTGGCCTTCGATGCCCGCGTCCCCGGCACCATGGAGCGCGTGCACGCCGCCGGCCGGGAGATCATCGAGGCCTCGCTGGCGGTGGGTGGGGCCCTCTCGGGCGAGCACGGCATCGGCGTGGAGAAGCGCGACTACATGGAGCGCATGTTCAGCGACGCCGATCTCGACCAGCAGAGCCGGCTGCGGGCCGCATTCGACCCGCACTGCCGGCTGAACCCCGGCAAGGTGCTGCCCAGCGCTCACAGCTGCGCCGACATCGGCTTGCTGCGGGCCGCCGACGGGAAGATCTGGGGCTGAGCGAGGTGCGGCAGCGATGACGACCGTGGGCACGATCGACCCGGTGCTGACCGACTTCGCCACCGAGGTCGGTCCGGAGGGGCCGGTGGGCGTGCGCGGCGGCGGTACCCGTCGGCACGTCGGCGGCGAGGTGGCGCCCGGCACGCGGGAGTTGCGCGCGCCGGCGGGCGTTGTGGCGTTCGAGCCGGCCGAGATGACGGTGCGGGTGCGCGCCGGCACCACCGTGGCGGAACTCCACGAGGCCCTGGCTGCCTCGGGCCAGCGCACCGCCCTGCCGGAGCGGCCGGGCGGCACCGTGGGCGGGGCATTGATGGTCGGCGAGTCGGCGATCACCCGGCTGGGGCTCGGGCCCGTGCGCGACGCCCTGCTGCAGGCCCGCTACGTGTGCGCCGACGGGCGGGTGGCCACCGGCGGCGCCGGCACGGTGAAGAACGTCAGCGGCTTCGACCTGTGCCGGCTGCTCGTGGGCTCGCTCGGCACCCTCGGCCTGCTCGGGGAGGCGCTGCTGCGCACCGTTCCGATCCCCGAGTCGGAGGCTTGGTTCCGCCTCGAGGCGGTGGATCCCCGCCAGGTGTGGCAGCGCTGCCGCACCGCCAACTCGATCCTCTGGGACGGCGGCGCGACCTGGGTGCTGCTGAGCGGCTACGCCGCGGACACGGCCGCCGACCGGGCGATTCTCGGCGAGCTCGGCGAGGTGGCCGATGTCGAGGGACCACCCGCGCTGCCGCCGCACCGCTGGTCGTGCACCCCGGCCGAGGCAGCCGCCTTCGGCAGCGGCAACGGCGCGGCGCCGAACGGTGCCACCGCTGGCATCGACTTCGTGGCCGAGATCGGAGTCGGTGTGGTGCACGCCTCGGAGCCGCAACCGCACCGACCTGTGGCACCGGGCGTCGCCGAGCTGAACCGGCGCATGAAGGAACGTTTCGATCCGACCGGCCGCCTCAACCCCGGTCGCGACCCGCTGCGGCGGAACTGATGAACCTCGGTCTGGACGACGACGAACTCAACTCCTGCGTGGCGTGCGGCCTCTGCCTGCCGCACTGCCCGACATTCGTGATCACCGGGCGCGACACCGAATCGCCGCGGGGTCGCATCGCCCTAATGCGGGCGGTGCAGGACGAGGCGGCGCCGGTCACCCACGAGGTACTGCGGTCGATGGAGACCTGCGTGCAGTGCCTCGGCTGCGAGACGGCCTGCCCCAGCGGTGTGCCCTTCGGGCACCTCATGGAGGGAACCCGGGCCGCGCTGGCCGCCGAGAGGCGCATCACCCCGCGGTGGCAGCGTCTGGGGCTGAGGCTGCTGCGGCACCGCCGCCTACTGCTGGCCGGCTCCACGCTGCTGGCGCTCGCCGGCCGGCTCGGCCTCCTGCCGGCCCGGCGGCTGGGCCTGCCGGCGCGCCTGCCGCTGCGCCGGGGCCGCCACCGCGCCTCCGGGTCCGACGTCTGGCTCTTCACCGGCTGCGTCATGGACGCCTGGCAGCGTCACACCCATCTCGCCGTCCAGCGGGTCCTCGAAGCCGCTGGCGTCGGCGTGACCCCCACCGCCGGGGCGGCGCCCTGCTGCGGCGCGCTGCACGCCCACGCCGGTTTGGAGCCCGACGCCGTCGCCATGGCCCGCCAGGTCATGGCTGCCCTGTCGGCTGACGACCGGCCCGTGCTCGTGGACTCCGCGGGCTGCGGGGCGGCGATGAAGCACTACGGGCGCCTGCTGGGGACTGCCGAGGCGCGTGACTTCGCGGCCCGCGTGTTCGACGTCCACGAGTGGCTGGCGGACCGGCTCGACGTGCTGCTGGGCAGCCGCCCCGCCGCGCCGCTGGAGTTGACCGTGGCCGTGCAGGACCCGTGCCACCTGCGCCATGCGCAGCGCAGCCACGAGGCGGTGCCGGTGGTGCTGGGGCCGTTCGTGCGGGAGCTGGTGACCCTCGACGACGACGGCCTCTGCTGCGGTGCCGGCGGCGCCTACTCGATGCTGGAACCCGAGCTGGCGATGGCCATCCGGGCCCGCAAGACCGCGGCAGTGGAACGTTCAGGGGCGTCGGTGGTCGCCAGCGCCAACCCCGGTTGCTCCCTGCACCTGGCGGCGGCCGGTCTGGACGTGCGCCACCCGCTGGAGTTGGTGGCGCAGGCTCTGGACTCCGGTGGGGACGGCTGAGCACCTCGCTGTGACAGCTGCGATGCGGACCCCGGGCCCCGGAAGGGCGACGTGAGCGGCGCGAGCGCCTCGGGCGGATGGATCGGCGCCACCCCGCACCGGGTGGAGGACGAGACGCTGCTGCGGGGCCGGGGGCGCTTCATCGACGATCTCTCGCCGGTCCCGGGGGCGATGCACCTGGCGCTGGTGCGGTCACCGTTCGCGCATGCGCGGATCCGCGGCATCGACACCTCGGCCGCCGCGGCGTCGCCGGGCACCCTGGCGGTGCTCACAGGCGCCGACCTGGCGGCGACCGGCCGGCCCCTGGGAGCGGTGATCCGCGGCGCCACCGAGCATCACGCGGTGGCCGTAGACGTCGCCCGCTACGCCGGCGAGCCGGTGGCGGTCGTGGTGGCGCGGGACCGCTACCTGGCAGAAGACGCCGCGGAACTGGTGGACGTGGACTACGAGCCGCTCGAGGCGCTGGTGGATCCACTGGCGGCGGCCGAGGCGGGCCGGGTGGTGTCGGATCGGTCGTTCCGCTACGGCGACCCCGAGGCCGCGTTCGCCGCCGCTCACGCCCTGGTTCGAGGCCGGTTCCCGTTCGGTCGCTGGATCGCCGCCCCGGTGGAGTGCTTCGGCGTGATCGCCGATTGGGACCACGCCGCGGACTCGCTCACGGTGTGGGCCAACTTCCAGGGGCCGTTCACCCTGCACACCGTCGCGGCCGGAGCCCTGGGGCTGCCCGCCGCCCGGCTGCGTCTCGTCACCCCGCCCGATTCCGGCGGGAGCTTCGGCGTGAAGGCCGGCGTGTTCGGCTACATCGTCCTGGCCGGCCTCACCTCGAAGATCTGCGGTGTGCCGGTGCGCTGGATCGAGGACCGTGTCGAGCATCTCGCTGCGAGCGGATCGGCCACGCACCGGGTGACCGACGTGGAGGCCGCCTTCGCCGCCGACGGCGAGTTGCTGGCACTGCGCTACGACGTGATCGAGGACGTGGGGGCCTACCTGCGGGCGCCCGAGCCGGCCACCCTCTACCGGATGCACGGCTCGCTGACCGGCGCCTACGCCGTGCACAACGTGGCCGTGCGCAACCGGGTCGTCCACACCAACCGCTGCCCGACCGGGCTGAACCGGGGCTTCGGCGGACCGCAGCTGTACCTGGCACTGGAGCGCATCATGGAGCGGGGCGCCGCCCGCCTGGGTCTCGACCCCGTCGAGGTGGCGCGCAGGAACCTCGTGCCGCCCGAGGCGTTCCCGTACCGGACGCCGACAGGTGGCCTGTACGACTCCGGCGACTACGCCGCCTGCCTCGACGACGCGATCGAGGCCGTGGACTACGAGGGCCTGCGGCGACGCCAAGCCGAGCGGCGCGCCGGCGGGGATGACCGCCTGCGCCTGGGCATCGGGCTGGCCTGCGTGGTGGAGCCGTCGATCTCGAACATGGGCTACATCTCCCTCGCCGAGACGGCGGAGGAGCGCGCCAGGGGCTGGCCGAAGTCCGGCAATGCCGAGGGCGCCACGCTGGCCATGAACCCCCTCGGCGGGGTGACCGTGCGGCTCTCCACCGTGCCGCAGGGGCAGGGTCACCGGACCGTGGCCGCCCAGGTGGCCGCCGACGTCCTGGGTCTCAGCCCCGCCGACGTGGAGGTCCAGAGCGAGATGGACACCCACGTGAACGCCTGGACGGTGTCGTCGGGGAACTACTCCTCCCGCTTCGCCGGGATCGGGGCCGCGGCCGTCGCCGAGGCGGCGGCGCAACTGGCGCGGAAGCTGCGCCGCATCGCGGGCGACGTCCTGGAGTGCGCGCCGGCCGACGTGGAACTCGTCGACGGGCAGGCCCGCGTGGTGGGCCAGCCCGACCGCGGCGTCTCGCTGCGCCGCCTCGCCGGGGCGGCGCACTGGAATCCCGAGTCGCTGCCGGCGGGGCTGGAGCCGGGCTTGGCGGTGACCGCCTTCGTGTCGGCCCCGAACCTGGACCCGCCCAACGACGCCGACGAGGTGGCCTCCTCGGCGGCGCACGGGTTCGTGGTCGACGTGGCGGTGGTGGAGGTGGACATCGCGACCGGTGAGGTGCGGATCCTCGACTACGTCACGGTGCACGACGCGGGCACGCTGCTGCACCCCCGCCTGGTGGACGGCCAGATCCTGGGGAGCTTCGCCCACGGCCTGGGTCCGGCCCTGCTGGAGCAGACCGTCCACGACGACGACGGCAACCTGCTGACCGGCAGCTTCATGGACTATCTCTGCGCCACCTCGACCGAGGTGGCCGATCTGCGCATCCTGCACCGCTGCACACCGTCGCCCTTCACGCCGCTCGGCGCCAAGGGCCTCGGGGAGGGCAACACCATGAGCGCCCCCGCCGCCCTGGCCAACGCCGTCTGCGACGCTCTGGGCCTCGACGGACCCGACCTTCCACTGACCGCACCGCGAGTCTGGGAGGCCCTTGCCGGCGCCGGCGGGAGGGAAGGCTCGTGAAGCCGCCGCCGTTCCGTTACGTGCGCCCGGACAGCCTGGAGGAGGCCCTGGCTCTGCTGGCCACCCATGGCGATGAGGCCAAGGTGCTGGCCGGCGGCTGCAGCCTCGTCCCCATGCTGAACATGCGCCTGGCGCGCCCCGAGGTCCTCGTCGACGTGAACCGCGTCGGGGGCCTCGCCGAAGTGCGCGCCGACAACGGCGATGTGACCACCGGGGCCATGCTGCGTCAGTCGGCGTTCGAGCGTTCGCCGCAGCTGCGCGGGGCGCTGCCGCTGACGGCCGCCTGCGCGCCCTACATCGGGCACTTCGTGACCCGCAACCGGGGCACGGTCGGCGGCTCGCTGGCGCATGCCGACGCCCGCGGCGAGCTGCCGCTGGTGCTGCTCACCCTGGGCGGTTCGGTGCTTGCGGAGTCGCGGCGTGGTCGGCGCAGCATCGCCGCCGAGGATCTGTTCCTGTACCACTTCACGTCGGCCCTGGAACCCGACGAGTTGCTCACCGACGTTCGCTGGCCGGCTGCGGCGCCGGGCTGGGGCTACGGCTTCGCCGAGATGGCCCAGCGACACGGCGACTACGCGCTCGCCATGGCGGCCTGCGCGCTGCGGCGCCGAGACGGGGTGGTTGCCGAGGTGCGGCTGGGTCTGGGGGCGGTGGCCGATCGGCCGCTGCTGGCCGGCGAGGCTGCCGGCGTCCTGGTGGGTCAGAGCCTGGACGGGGCTGCCGGCGATGAGGCGGTGCGTGAGGCGGCGAGTCTGGCCGCCGCTGCGGCCCAGCCGTTCGAGGATCTGCACGCCTCGGTGGCCTACCGGCGGCAACTCGTGAGCCTGCTGAGCGAGCAGGTGATCCGCCAGGGCTGGCTGGACGCGGATGACCGGGCGGGGGAGGGCGGCCCGTGAGCGACCACCGCGAGATCGCCGTCACCGTCAACGGCCGGCGCTACCGCGAGGCGGCATCCGACCGGATGCTGCTCTCGGACTTCCTGCGCCAGCGCCTCGGACTCACCGGCACGCACGTGGGCTGCGAGCACGGGGTGTGCGGCTCCTGCACCGTGCACCTCGAGGGCGCGGCCGTGCGCTCGTGCCTGCTGCTGGCCGCCCAGGCCGACGGCACCGAGCTGCGCACCGTGGAGGGCCTGGCCTCCGGTGACCGGCTGCACCCGCTGCAGGAGGCCTTCCGGGAGCACTTCGCCCTGCAATGCGGCTTCTGCACGCCCGGCATCCTGATGGCCGCGCTGGACTTCCTGGCCCACAACCCGACGCCGACCCGCCGCGAGATCGCCGAGATGCTCTCGGGGCACCTCTGCCGCTGCACCGGCTACGCCCCCATCATCGACGCCATCGCGGCCGTGGCCGGCACCGGCACTACGCCCGAAGTGACGTCGTGAACCTGGGCCTCTCGCTGCTGTACGCCGCCGAGCGCACGCCCGAGGCCGACGCCGTCGTGGACGGGGACTCCTGTCTGGACTACCGGGACTTGCAGCGGGTCGCCGCCAAGGTCGCGGGCGGGCTCGCATCGTTGGGCGTCGGCCGCGGCGACCGGATGGCCCTCGTGTTGAAGAATCGCCGGGAGGCCGTCGAGTTGTACTGGGCCTGCCAGTGGCTCGGGGCTGTCGTGGTGCCGCTGTCGTGGCGGGTTGCGGCCGCTGACGTGGCCTACTGCGTCGCCGACTCCGGCGCCACAGTCGTGGCCTTCGAGGACGTCGGCCTCGAGCACGCCCGGGCGTGCACGGACGCGGTGGATCGATTCGTGGCGGTCGGCACCGCCGGCGCCGGATCCTCCGCCGACCTGGCGGCACGGTTCTGCGCCGGGGGCGAGGCGCAACCCTGCGAGCCGTACGAGAGCCTGCTGGCAGCCGGTGAGGCGCCCGGCGCGCCCGAGGATCTGGACGACCGTGAGACGTCCATCTTCCTGTACACCTCCGGCACCACCGGCCGGCCCAAGGGGGTGCCCCGCAGTCACGCCGCCGAGCGGGCCGGCGGTCTGTCGCAGTCGCTACACCAGAGCTACCGGCCCGGCGAGCGCACGCTCGGCGTGATGCCGCTGTACCACACCATGGGCATCCACACGGTCTTGGCGGCGCAGATCGTCGGCGGCTGCTTCGTCTGCCAACCCGACTGGGACGCGGCGGCGGCACTGGAACTCATCGAGTCTGAGCGAATCGGATCTCTGTACCTGGCCCCGACGCTGTTCCACGATCTGGTCCACTTGCCGGACCTCGCGGGCGCCGACGTGTCCAGCGTGCACTCGCTGGCCTACGCCGGGGCTGCCATGACCAGCGCTCTCGTGGAGCGCTGCGTCGCGGTCTTCGCCCCCGAGGTGTTCATCAATCACTACGGCTCCACCGAGATCTACACCTACTCGGTCGACTTCGATCAGCGCGCCGCTCCCGGCTGCGCCGGCCGGCCGGCCACCAACGCCCGGCTGCGCCTGGTGCGCCCCGAACCCGGTACCGGGCCCGACGACGAGGTGGCGCCGGGCGAGACCGGCGAGATCATCTGCCATCTCGGCTCCGATGAGGCCTTCGCCGGCTACTGGAACCGCCCCGACGCCGACGCCAGGGCGATCCGCGGCGACTGGTACTTCACCGGTGACCTGGGCCGCCTCGACGACGACGGCAACCTCTGGATCGTCGGCCGGATCGACGACATGATCATCAGCGGCGGCGAGAACGTCCACCCTCTGGAGGTGGAGGACGTGCTGGAGCGGGCACCGGGCGTGCGGGAGGTGGCGGTGGTCGGCCTGCCCGACGACCGCTGGGGCCAGGCGGTCACCGCCTTCGTGGTGCTCGACGACGAGCTTGCCGAGGCCGGCGAGCACGCCGCCGTGGCCCGGCTCGACGCCTACTGCCTGGAGTCCGCCGACCTGGCCCGCTTCAAGCGCCCCCGCCGGTACCGCTTTCCTGAAGCCCTGCCGAAGAGCCCGTCCGGCAAGATCCTGCGCCGCGTCCTGCGCGAGCAGAATGCTGGACTGCGACGATGACCGAAGGAGCCGATCCGTGCCTGCGACAGATCCCGAACCGGTGAGCTACCCCGAGGACTTGGACGGCCTGCGCTTCGAGCGCGATCCCGAGCGGGGCACAGCCACCATCACCCTGGACGTGCCGGGCAAGCTGAACCGCGTCTCGATGCTGGCCCGCGAGCACCTCTCGGCGCTTTTCGAGGCATGCGGCCGCGACCCGGATGTGCGCGTGGTCGTGCTGGCCGGGGCGGGGGAGCGGGCCTTCACCGCCGGCGGCGACATCGCCGGCTTCCTGGAGGCCTCACCGGAGGTGCTCACCCGCCTGCACCACAACGTGGCCGCCCCCGAGCGCTGCCCGAAGCCGGTGATCGCCAAGCTGCACGGCTTCACCTTCGGCGTGGGTCTGGAACTCGCCCTCGCCTGCGACTTCCGCATCGCCGCCGACGACCTGCAACTCGGCCAGCCCGAGGTGTCCATCGGCATGATCCCCGGCAGCGGCGGCTCGCAGCGCCTGGCCCGCATGATCGGCCTGGGCCGAGCCAAGGACCTGGTGATGCGCGGCCGGCGCATGCCGGCGGACGAGGCGATGGCCGTCGGCCTGGTGTCCGAGGTCGTCCCCCGGGCCGAACTCGACACGGCCACCGACCGCCTGGTGGCCGAACTCACGAAACTCCCCACCCTGGCGCTCCGAATGGCGAAGCGGGTCCTCAACCAGGCCTACGACGGCCCGCTGCCCGTGGGCCTCGAGTTGGAGGGCCTCGCCTACGGCTTCCTCCGCACCACAGCCGACTTCCGCGAGGGCGTCGAAGCCTTCGTCCAAAAACGAAAGCCCAACTACACCGGCGAGTAGCCATCTCGGGCGGCGAATCCCGGGGCCGCTCGGCGAGCGGGCACGGGCCGCGACCGGGTCTGCGATGCTATTGGTTGCGCAGGCCGGCTCGGGTGTTCCGGCCGGGCCGGCGAGGACGGGAGGTCGATATGTCAACGGAGGGTGAGAAGAAGCGCGAGGTGCCGATCCGGTTGCCGCCGGAGTTGGAGGGGGGCTGCTGGGCCAACTTCGCGGCCGTCACGCACAGCCCCTACGAATTCACGCTGGACTTCGTGCGCATGAACTTCGACGGTGTCGAGCCCCGCAACGGCGTCGTGGTCCAGCGGATCCACATGTCGCCGCTGTTCGTGCAGCAGCTCATCGATGCCCTGCAGGACAACTGGCGGAAATACGCGGCCAAGGCCATGCCGAAGGAGCTTCGCGACGAGGTCTGAAGCCTCCCGACGCCCCGCTCAGCCCGTCAGAGCGGCCTCCAGGCGCGGGATCAGCTCGTCGAACACGTCGCGCCAGTCGGCCACGAACCCCACATCACACCAGTCGAAGATCAGCGCCTCGGGGTCGGGATTGATGGCCACGATGCTGCCCGCGGCGCGCACGCCCGAGGTGTGATTGAACTTCCCCGACAGGCCGATGGCGATGTACAGCCGTGGTGAGATGCTGTGGCCGGTGATCCCCACCTGGCGGGCCCGGGGCATGGCGCCGACGTCGGTGACCTTGCGCGTGGCGCACAACTCGGCGCCGATCTTGCGGGCGTCGGCCCGGAGGCGGTCGTAGTCGTCGACGTCCACGCCCACGCCGATTCCGATCACGACCTCGGCGTGAGCGAGCAGGTCGCCGTCGTCGTCCCGCCTGCGCCCCAGCACCCGCAAGCGCCCCCCCGGCGTCACGGTGACCTCGGTCACGGGCACCTCCGGCGTCCGGCGCGGCTCGGGCAGCCCGAGCACGCCGGCCCGCACCGTCGCCATCTGCACCGTCGAGGAGCAGGCGATGTCCGCGATCACATAGCCGCCGAAGGCCGGCTTCTCGGCGATCAGCCGACCATCCTCGCAGGAGAGCCCCACGGCGTCGCCGGTGAGGCCGGCGCCGAGGCGGGCCGCCACACGTGACGCCACTTCGCGGCCCCAGGCCGTGCTCGGCGCCAGGATCGCCCAGGGTTGCACGCCTTCGGCCCAGTCGCCGACCGCGGCGGCGACATCCTCCTCGGCGAGCCCGCCGTGGCCGCCGGCGGGCACCGCACCGGCGGCGCTGATCCGCTGGACCGCGTCTGCTCCGAAGCCGCCGAGTTCGACACCCGCGTCGGGGCCCAGAGCCACGACGTGGCCGCCGACGGCGTTGGCCAGCCGCGCCGCGGCTCCCAGCAACTCCCGGGAGTGCCGGTCCCGAGCCGGCTCGACGAGCACGCCGACGGTGGGTCCGCCGCTCTGGGCCGCCGGCAACTCGACGACCAGCCCGGAGCCCCGGGCGACGTCCGGGGCACCGGCTGGCGCCAGCGCTCCCCGATCCTCCAATACCGCGATCGCCCGGTCGGCCCCCTCGGCAAGGTCGCCGGACAGCACCTCGCGTCGCCGGTCGATCGTCAGGGTCCAGATCGGTCCGACGGAGGTGGGGCTGGCGGCGGCGCCCCACGGCCCGGGCCCCAACTCGGCTGCGTCGATGGTCCGTATGCGCGAGCCGTCGACCCCGGCCCAGACGGTGGGATCCTTGATCTTGCAGGGATCGATCAGTCGCTCGGCGCACGACAGCACCGCCGGGAGATCCAACTCGGCGTCCAACCACTCGTCGTTGTGCTCGAGGAGCAGCGACAGCCGCTCCCCGCTGAGCCGCAGCCGGCGAACCCCGCAGGCGAAAGGCAGCCCCAGCAACTCGGCGAGCTGCGGTGGTACCTGTCCGGTGTCGGCATCCACGCTGTTCCGTCCCGCGAAGATCAGGTCGAAGGGTCCGAGATGTTCCACCGCGGCGGCCAGCGCCCGGGCGGTGGCCAGGGTGTCGGAGCCGGCGAAAGCGGGGTCGGTCACGTGGAAGCCGGCGTCGGCGCCGAAGGCGATGGCCTCCCGGCACACCGTGTCCGCAGACGGTGGCCCCAGGGTCAGCACGCTGAGGGTGCCGCCGCTGGCGCGGGCGATCTGCAGGCCCTGGGCGACGCCGCGCCGGCAGTAGTCGTTCATGTGCAGCACATGCCCGTCGCGCACGAGCCGGCGGTCGGGACCGAGGCGCATGTCCTCGAACACCGGAATCTGCTTGGCCAGCGCCAGCACGCGCAGCGGTCGGGCAGGTTGCAGGTCCGGGGTGCTCACGGCGGCGGCAGCGGGCCGAGGCTGTCGCGCTCGGCGTGCAGGTGGGCGGTCTCGTTCAGCGACGTCACATGCATGCCGCCCAGCAGGTTGCGCCGCAGCCGGCACAGGCCCGTGTACTCCAAGCTGAAGAAGAACACGTTCTCGATGCCCAGGACGTGGCTCACGAGGGCGTTGATGGTCCCGCTGTGGGCGACGACCGCGACGGTCTGGTCGGTGTGATCGGCCTCCCAGGCCGCGAAAGTCTTCGCCACGTCGTCGCGGAAGAGCTCCGGATCGGCGAATCCGGCCTCCTGCCAGCGCCCGCTGCGCAGGTGGCGCCAGATCTCGTGGCGCTCCCGCCGCATCTGCTCGTAGGGGATGTAGGTGGTGCTGCCGCTGTCGATCTCGGCGAAGCCCTGCACCGTCTCGATCTCGAGACCCCGCTGGATGGCCAGGGGCTCAGCCGTCTCGACCGCCCGGAGCTTGGGGCTGGCTGCGACGTGATCGATCTCTTCGGCGGCCAGCCACGCCGCCAGGCGCCGCGCCTGCTCGCGCCCCACGCCGGTGAGGCCCGGATCGGCAGGTCCCTCCGCGTTCTCCACCCGCTCGGGCAGGGCGTGACGGATCAGAAGCAGCTTCACGTGACCGTACGGTACCGGCCGGTCCGCCCCGACAGGTCCGAGCAGCAGCGGTGTGACGCAGGCCGCGGGAGTCGCGTGTGACAACATCGCGCCATGGCCGTGGACCACACCGGTGTCATGTTCACTTCCGAGGACACCGTCGAGATTCTCTCGTGCATGGAGGACCTGGCCGTGCGGGGCGACGGCAGGGGTTGGCTCAACCTGCTGCCCTGGGTGGAGGACGAGGACCGGCCGCCCACCTCCCCGCTGGGGCGGATGTTCTCGGCGCGCGGTCCGGAGATCCCCCAGGCCACGTGGGTTCCGCAGCACCGGCGCGGCCGCAGCACCGTGCGGGCCACCATCGGCATCTCGCACCCGACCGGCCGCTTCGCGGTGCGCCGGCTGGCTGAGAACGGGGTGCACGTGCCGCAGGCATGGACGGTGCGCCAGGACCACGTCCGGCGAGGGCTCGTGTTCGAGCTGCCCGACGGCGTTGGCGCAGCCGAGGTGCTGCGGTTCCTGATGGCGGCGACGGAGGTCCTCAGCGGGGTCGCAACCGACGGTCGCTGGGTTGCCGACATCGCCGTCCAGCGCGGCTCCCGGCGGGGCTGACCGCGCCGCGTGCCGCCTGCCGGCGCTGCGCTCCCCGCACGCGGCAGGACCGTCACCGCGGCCCGGCTATGGTCGGCGCATGACTGACGATGCGGACCGAAGAGCAGCCCGTCGAGCAATCGGTGGAGCAGATTCAGGTAACGGGGTCCGGACAGCAGGCGCGGAGGCGGTCTGGGTGTGGGACACCGACAGTCCTGTGGGCCGCCTGGGTCTGGCCCTCACCGAGGCGGGACTGCGACGGCTCACGTTCCTGCCCCCCGGCGTCGCCGGTCGCGCCGACGGCGACGTCGAGGAGTTGGCCGCCACCATGGCCGCCACGGTGTCACCCCGAGTGACGGTGGCCGCCGCGCCCCTGGACGGCGTGCGCCGGCAGCTCGACGACTACTTCGCCGGCAGGCTGCGGGACTTCAGCGTGGAGGTGGACTGGCGCGACAGCACGGGTTTCTACCACCGGGCGCTGGAGGTGACAGCCGCCATTCCCTACGGGCGGACACGCAGCTACGCAGGCGTGGCGGCGAGCGCCGGCAGTCCCCGAGCCGCCCGGGCGGTCGGCACGGCCATGGCGACCAACCCGGTTGCACTGGTGGTGCCCTGCCACCGGGTCGTCCGCGCCGACGGCCGTCGCGGACCCTACGGGGGCGGCACCGCGGCCAAGGATCTGCTGCTGGATCTGGAGGCGTCAGTCAGCGGCAGCTGAGGGGAGAGTTCGCAACCGGCTTCTCGAGGCACTCGCTCGGACCACGACCGGGTTGCTCAGAGGGCGATCTCCTCGATCTCGGAGGTCTCCCAGAACTCGTGGTTCTCGATCCAGTCCGAGTTGCCGGACCGCAGCAACAACTCGGGGTCGTGGCGCGGGTCGGCGTCATCGCTGACCCCGCTGAACAGCGACCGCCAAGCACCTGACCACCAGGCCAGGAGCGCGATCAGCAAGCACGAGCCCAAAAATGCGGCAACCGGAACGAGCAATTCCACAGGTTGCGAACCTTAACCACCGTCGCCGGCATTGTCCAACCCGAAGGCTCGGCCAGGCTGCCTCCACGTGACGGCCGGGCGGCGAGTGCGGCCGCCGTGGAACGCCGGCGGCGCAGCGGCGGTCCCCGAGACGGCGCGGTAGGGTCGCCGCCTGCCGGAGGAGGTGTGATGACGGATCCGCTGGGGTTCTGGAGCATTGCGGAGCACGATCCGGGGCGCGTGGCCGTCGTGGAGGCGCTGGGCCGGCAGACCACCTTCGGCGAGCTGGCGGAGCTGACCAACCGGTGCACTCGCGGGCTCCGCGCCCTGGGTCTCGGCACCGGCGACGGGGTCGTCACGGTCCTGCCGAACGGCCTGGAGCAGGTCGCCCTGCTGCTGGCGGCCTACCAGGGCGGCATGTACGCCACCGCGGTCAACTGGCATCTGGCGGCTCCGGAGATCGCCTACATCGTCGACGACAGCGACGCCCGGGTGCTGGTCAGCCACGAGCGCTTCGCCGCCGAGGCGGCGGGCGTCGCCGAGCGGACCAACGTGCCGTACCGCTTCTCGGTCGGCGCCGTTGAGGGGTTCCGGCCGCTCGAGGAGCTGACGGCGGGCCAGCCGGCGGACCGTCCCGAGAACCTGTCCACCGGGGGCACGATGACCTACACCTCGGGCACGACCGGGAGGCCCAAGGGCGTGCGCCGGCCCCTCCGGGACCGCCATCCCGACGAGTCGGCCCCGCTCTCGGCCCTGCTGCTGGCGCTGTTCGGCGTGAAACCCCACGAGGACAACGTGCACCTCTGCGTGGCTCCCATGTACCACGCCGCCGGCGGGCTGTGGGTCACCATGTCGCTGCACTTCGGCCACACCGTCGTGCTCATGGACCGCTGGGACGCAGCGGGGATGCTCGAACTCGTGGAGCGGCACCGGGTCACGCAGACCCACATGGTGCCGACCATGTTCCACCGGCTGCTGCAGCTGCCCGAGGACGTACAGCGGCGCCATGACCTCTCCTCGCTGCGGCACGTGATCCATGCGGCCGCGCCCTGCCCGACCGAGACCAAGCGGAAGATGTTGGACTGGCTGGGGGACTGCGTCTGGGAGTACTACGGGGCGACCGAGGGCGGCGGCACGCTGGCAAGCCCCGAGGACTGGCGGCGCTTCCCGGGCACGGTGGGGAGGGCGTGGCCCGAGACCGAGGTGATCGTCGTGGACTCCGAGGGTCAGGAACTGCCGCCGGGCCGGAGCGGCACCGTCTACATGAAGATGCCCGAGCGCCTGCGCTTCAGGTACCACAAGGATGAGGACAAGACGGCAGATGCCCACCTGGGCGAGTTCTTCACCGTCGGAGACGTGGGCTACTTCAACGAGGAGGGCTACCTGTTCCTCAACGACCGGGCCCGCGACGTGATCATCGTGGGTGGCGTGAACATCTACCCCGCAGAGATCGAAGGCAGCATGCAGCAATGCCCGTTGGTGGGCGACGTGGCCGTGTTCGGCATCCCCGACGAGGATCTCGGCGAGCGGATCAAGGCGGTCGTGGAGCCGGCGGCGGGCGTCGAGCCGAGCGAGGAGACCCGGCAGGCCATCCTGGACTTCCTGGGAGGCCGGCTGGCGAAACAGCGCCGGCCGCACTCGCTGGACTTCGCCGAGCAACTCCCGCGCGATCCCAGCGGCAAGCTCTACAAGCGGCGCCTGCGGGATCCCTACTGGGAGGGACATACCCGGCGGATCTGAGTCGCCGGTACCGGCCGCGTCTCAGCCGGAGAGGCCGAGATCCTCGAGGATCTCCCGCGGTGGTGACGCGGTGACGCGGTAGGATCGCCTCCTGCCCGAGGAAGTGCCATGACCGCTCCGCTGGGTTTCTGGAGCATTGCCGCCGAGTACCCGCACCGCCTCGCCGTCGTGGATCCGCACGGGCGGCACACGAGCTTCGGCGAACTGGCCGATCTCACCAACCGGTACCTCCACGGTTTCCGTGCGCTCGGACTCGACGCCGGTGACTGCGTCGTCGCCCTCCTGCCGAACAGCCTGGAGCAGATCGCCGCCAGGCTTGCCGCCTACCAGGGCGGGATGTATGCGACCGTCTTCACCTTGCATCTCGCCGCGCCCGAGATCGCCCACATCGTCGACGACAGCGACGCCGGAGTTCTCATCGTCCACGAGCGCTTCGCCGCCGAGGCGGCCGGCGTCGTGGAACGGACCGCCGTACCGCACCGCTTCTCGGTCGGGGCCGTCGAAGGGTTCCGGCCGCTCGAGGAGTTGACGGCCGGCCAACCGCCGGTCCGTCCCGAGGGTCTGTCCACCGGGGGCGTGATGGCCTACACCTCGGGCACGACCGGGAGGCCCAAGGGCGTGCGCCGGCCCCTCCCGGACTGGCACCCCGACGAGTCGGCCCCGCTCTCGGCGCTGTTGCTGGCGCTGTTCGGCGTGAAACCCCACGACGGCAACGTGCACCTCTGCGCCGGTCCCATGTACTACAACGGCGCTGGCAAGTGGGTCAACATGTCGCTGCACTTCGGCCACACAGTCGTGCTCATGGACCGCTGGAGCGCTGCCGAGACGCTCGAGCTCATCGAGCGCCACCGGGTCACGCAGACCCACATGATGCCGACGATGTTCCACCGCCTCCTGCAACTCCCCGAGGAGGTGCGGCGGCGCCACGACACGTCCTCGCTGCGCCACGTGGCCCATACAGGGGAGGGGCCCCCTGCCCGGTGGAGACCAAGCAGCGGATGCTGGACTGGTGGGGTGACTGCATCTGGGAGTACTACGCCGCGAGCGAGGGCGGCGGCACGCTCGCCAGTCCCGAGGACTGGCGGCGATTCCCCGGCACGGTGGGGAGGGCGTGGCCCGAGATCGAGGTGATCGTCGTGGATTCCGAGGGCGCCGAACTGCCACCCGGCCACAGCGGCACCATCTACATGAAGATGCCCGAACGTTTTCGCTTCAGGTACCACAAGGACGACCGGAAGACCGCCGACGCCTACCTGGGCGAGTTCTTCACCGTCGGTGACGTGGGATACTTCAACGAGGAGGGATACCTGTTCCTCAACGACCGTGCCCGCGACATGATCATCGTGGAGAGCGTCAACGTCTACCCGGCGGAGATCGAGGCCGTGTTGCACCAGTGCCCGCTGGTGGGCGATGTCGCCGTGTTCGGCGTCCCCGACGAGGATCTGGGTGAGAGCATCAAAGCTGTGGTGGAGCCGGCTCCGGGGGTTGAGGCGGGCGAGGCGGCCCGCCGGGACATCCTCGATTTTCTCGACGGCCGGTTGGCGAAGCAGCGCAGGCCGCACTCGCTGGACTTCATCGCGGAACTGCCCCGCGACCCCAGCGGCAAGCTCTACAAGCGGCGCCTGCGGGACCCGTACTGGGAAGGGCGCGCCCGGCGCATCTGACCGGCCGCCCGCCGGGGCGCGGCGGTGCCGGGCCGCTCAGCCGGCGAGGCCCAGGCCCTGCAGCGTCTCCCGGGAGGGCGCGTAGTAGTAGGCGCCGGAGACCGTCTCGGAGAAGGTCACGAGCGGGTCGTGACGGCCGTCGCCGGTGGCCCCGAACATGGACTCCAGCATCAGGTCGATCTTGGCGAGGTCGTCGGTGAAGGCCAGGAAGTACAGGCCGGCCTCGGTGGAGGTTCCGTAGGGGACCGAGCGGCGGTAGATCTCGATCTCCTCCCCGTCCTCGTCGCTGTGCACGACCCGGCCCAGGTGTGAGTGCGGTGGCAGGTCCTCCAACTCCACGCTGTCGGGTTTCGTGCGGCCGATGATCTGTTCCTGCTCGGCGGTGGGGAGGGCGGCGAAGCCGTCGAGGTCGTGGATCCAGCGCTGTGCCAGCACGAAACTCCCCCCGGCGCCGGGCCCGCCGGCGATCACCGCCAGCTCGCGGGCCTCCTCCACCGGCGGGTTCTCGGTGCCGTCGATGAACCCCGTGAGGTCACGGCTGTCCCGGTAGACCCACGACGGCGTCTCTCGGGCAAGCTCCCCGATCTCCTCGAAGGCTCGCCGGGCCGCCAGCGCCACCTCGAAATTGAGGTCGTGGCGGTCGCCGTGGATCCAGAGGAACACGTCCTCCTGGGTGGCGACGGCCACCCGCCCGCTGCTGCCACCGATCTCGGTGAAGGCCTTGAGTCCGGGCGGCATCTCCATGCCCAGCCGGGCGGTCATGGCGGCGCCGAAGCCCACGACGAGGTTCGCCGTCGCCGCGGCGGCGACCTGCTGGGCGATCCGGACGGCCGCGAGGACCTGGGCGGCGGTGGCGTCCGGATCCGTGGCGAAGTGCTGGAACCAGTGGGCGCCGGTGCCCTCGACGAAGATGGCCTCCTGCGGTGTTCCCGGACTCGCCGGCGGCGCCTCGGTCATGGCCGTTCGGGTTCCTAGGCGCAGGTGTTCGGCGCCGCCTCGCCGGCGAACCGGTCCGCAATCCAACTGAGGAGGTCGTCCCGCTGGGCGGCGATGACGCTGCCGTGGTTGTGGCCCTCATAGAGGATGCGAACCGTCGGGCCCTGGCCGTCCAGCACGCAGAGTTGGCCCAGCAGGATCTGGCTGCTGAGGGCGGGGATCTGCTCGTCGATGCTGCCGTGGAGGATGAGCAGCGGCACCGGCACGGGCGCCTGGTTCGTGTCGTTCTCGACGATCACCCGATCCCACGGGGAGACGCCGAGGGGGCTCGCCACCTTCAGCATCTGCTCGGCACTCAGCGGGTTGAACACGTCGAACACGTCCTGCGTGCAGCCCGTCTCCAGCACGTCCATCAAGGCGATGGCCTCGTCGGTGTAGACCTGATCGAGCTCGATCTCGTCGTAAGCCTCGGCGAATGCGGCCGAGGCCATGGCGAGATATCCCTGGAACGGGCCGCCCAGAAGGACGCCGTAGAGCAGCGCGAACTGCGAGGGCGGCGCGCCGGACGCCACGCCGAGGAGTTGCAGTTCGGGCGCGTACTCCTGCCAGTGCTGACCGGTGTGTATGGCGGCGTGGCCGCCCTGGCTGTGGCCCCAGACCACGAAGTCGTCGGTGACCGAGATGCGCGGCATCCCGTCGGCGCCCAGCATGCTCCCGAGATTGTGGGCGGCGCGCACGCTGTCGAGCACGCCCCGGGCCTCGCTCTTGCCGACGATGTAGGGGTGCAGGCCGGGCGTGCCGAGACCCTCGTAGTCAGTGGCCGCGACGGCGTAGCCCTGTAGGTAGGGGCCGTCGGAGATGATCTCGCCCTCGGCGTCGTGCGACGGGGCGCAGATGTCGGCCGTGCCGGTGGTGCCGTGGGCGTACGCCACGAGCGGCCAGCCGCCGGGCGGCGGCTCGCCCGCGGGGGTGGCCACGAACCCCGAGACGGCGATGTCGTCGCCCCGCAGCGAGCGGGAGTGGTAGAGGATGCGGTAGCCGATGTAGTCGTCGCCGAGGTCCAACTCCTCGATGTCGATGATCTCGCCCGGCTCGCCCGGTGGCAGCGGCTGGGGCACCTCGAGCGCTCCCGGCGCGTCGTAGCCGGCCTGCTCGGTCGGGGCGGGCTCCTCGGTCGGCTCCTCCGGTTCCGGTGCCTCGGGTTCGGGCTCCTCGGCGGGCGGCGGGGCGTACGGATCCGAGGGCGGTTCCGGTGGGGGCTCCGGC
>VXXM01000046.1 GCA_009835395.1 Acidimicrobiia bacterium | reverse complement strand
ACCCCCACCCCCTCACGATCGGCGACTCCACCGCCCTCACCATCGGCGAGCGCCTCATCATCGTCGGCTATCCCCTGTTCGAGCGTGTCGGCGACGCCTCGGTCACGCTCGGCGTGATGTCCGCCTTCGTCGACGATCCCGACTTCGACTACGTCACCCTGCTCCAGACCGACGCCGCCATCAATCCCGGCAACAGCGGCGGCCCCATCATCGACGTCTGCGGCGAGGTGGTCGGCATCGTCACCTCCAAGATCGTGGGCACCGCCGTGGAGGGCATCGCGTACGGGGTGGCCCAGTCCACGTTCGACGAGGCGATGGTGCGGGCCCGCGACCTCGGCCCCGAGGATGTGGAGGCCACCATCGGCGCCTGGACGCTCATCGAATTCACCAGCGGCAGGCCCGGCCTGCGGAGCATCGCCAACTTCCACGTGTACACCCATTGGCCCCGTGGCGGCGGCGATCCCCCCAGGCTCTTCGGGTTCTGCAGCGACGCGGGCAGGCCGGTGGTGTTCATGTGGTGGGACGTGGAGGAGCTCATCGGCGGCGCCATCTCCCGCCGGGTGTCGGTCAGCCTGCAGTTCAACTGGGGCGAGTGGCAGCGCGAGTACTGGGTGGATCTGACCGAGGCGGACAACCTCAACCCCCAGTACGCGGTGTCGAGGGACGCGGCGGGTTTCGCCCGGTCCGCGGGCCTCGACCGCGACAACCGCGTGTCGATGTGGGTGACGGGCCAGAACAACGTGCCGATCGGCATCGCCCAGTTCCGCGTCGGCGGCCTCCGCAACGGCCTCCGAGAGCTGGGCTGCTGACCGCCCCGACGCACCCATCGCCGGACCGACCGGCGGGTGCCGCGCACAGTCCGCAGGTATCGCGCACAGCCAGATCTGTTATGATCTCCTGAACATTCGGGGGCGCCGGCTCTCCTCTTGGTCTTGGACCCCACGGTCACGCACGACGAGGAGGGAGCCACCGATGGCACCGACCGAGGCGCAACGCTTGGAGTTGCAGCAGGAACTGATCGGGGTACTGAAGAAGGGGCCGGCGAAGACGCTGATGGAGAGCCTCCCGCCCATGGAGTGGCGCGAACTCGCCACCAAGACCGACCTGGCGCTTCTCAAGGACGACCTGACGGCTCTCGAGGAGCGTATGGACCTCAGGCTCGAGGCGCTCCGCACCGAGTTGGGCGCCAAGATCGACACGGGCCTGGCCGACGTGCGCGGCGAGATGAAGTCGGACCTCGCCAAGCAGACCTACATAGTCCTGGCGGGTGTGGCGGCGGCGCTAGCGGCGGCCATGACCCCCGTCTACATCGCCCTGTTCACCGGCCTCGCCGGCTGACCGACCGGCTATGGCACCCTTCGAACACCTCGGGGCTCGCCGGGATCGGATGGCCTCCGGTCCCGACCGGGTGGCTCGGGGAGTCGGATCGGCGGCAAGCAGCGACGGTCCGTGCGAGACGGATGACGGCTTCAACGACGTTCTCGAGAGCTTCAGGACCCTGAGTGCCGAGTTCAAACGCCTTCTGAGGCGTCAGACCTACGTGTTCCTGGTTGGCGTGGCGATGCTCTTCACGCCGATCTACCTCGCGCTGTTCGCCGGTCTGGGCGCCTGAGCGGCCGGCCGGGCGGCGCCTTCGTCGTTCCGGCGCCCCTCGTCGTTCCGGCGGAGGCCGGAATCCAGGCAGCGACTCCGGCGGCCGATGGTGCCCCGTCACGGGGCACCATTTGGCACGCGGCGGGGGGTCGCTGCTGCTAGTGTCGCCGCGACGCCACGGGAGGCGGGGTTCGCTCCGTCGCCCTGCCGTGTCGGTTCGATGTTCCGGCGTGGTGGCCGGCGGGGTTTCCCGCCCGGTCGTTTGCGCTGGTGGTCGGGCCGGGGGGATCGTCCCGGACCCAACAACCGGGGCCGGGACCTCGGTGCGGCGGAGTGCTGTGGCGGGCGTCACCCCACGGGTGTTGCCCGCAGCGGAACCGGGGTGTAATGTAATGGTCCTGTTGGAGTGAGGCAGCCGTCCCGGCGCGTGCCGGGGTGCCTCTAGGAATCAAGGGAAGGAACCCAAGCGAGATGAGAAAGATTCTGACCAGCGTCCTTGGTGTCGCCGGTCTTTTGGCTGTGGTACTGGCGCTGGCCTCCAGCCCCGCCTCGGCCACCAAGGATGTCGTCACGATCACCAGCGCCGCGGCGGCCGGTACCTACACCGTGACCTGGGAGACGCAGGGTGGCTGCGATCCCGGTGATGGCACTTCGGGTGCCTCCGGTTCGGTGACGCTGACCGTCACGCCCACCACGCCTGGTGCGGCAACGGGCGACACGGTTGAGACCGGTGTCGTGATCGATGACATCTGCAACTACGACTGGGAAGTCAGCTTCGTGACTACCACCGGAACGGTGTGCGCGGCGACGATCCCGGCTCCGTCGGGTGGCGCGACCACCATCACCGGCGGGACCGACTGCGCAGAGATGTCCGCCATCACCGTGACCGTCGTCGGCGGTCTGGCAGTCGAAGAGGAGCTCTGCACGCAGGCCGACGTCGACGCCGCCGAGACGGGCGATCCGTGCTCCGGCGGCACCGCCGGCACCACGGTGAAGGTCGCCTCGGCGCGGAGCCCTGTCAACGACGGCGCCGTCGCGGCGAGCACGTTCACCGTGACCGCCACGCCGACGGGTACCACGACCACCAACGAGCCTCACGACGACTGCGCCGGCGACAGCGGCGACGCGGAGGTTCCCGAGGAGGGGCAGCCCAACGCGGTCACCCTGAACGTGGTCGACTCGACCCCCGGCCTGGACGACAACTGCGCCTATGAGATCTCGATCTCCGGTCTGCCCGACGGCTTCGAAGCCAACGCCAAGGGCAGCACGGCCGCTGAGCGTGTCAACCCGGCGGACGACGATCCCACTGCGGACAGCGACAGCGACCCGGACACCCCGAGTGCAACCGACAGCAACCCCGCCGACAACCAGGAGTTCACGGTCAAGGTTTCGGTGCGGGACGTCTACCTGGTGCAGCGGGTCCACGGTGACGCCGGTGGCGGCACCGCCACGTACAAGCTGGCCGGCACCGAGTCGTGCGCCGCGCCGGGTCTGCCCGGCATCCTGGAGCCCACGGCGGCTTCGGGCGGCATCAGCACGGTCGGCGGCGAGACCGTCGTGGAGTTGCGCACAGGCGCCTTCAACATCAGCGGTGCCATCACCGGGAACCACGACAGTGGTGATCCCGAGAAGGTGACGGCGCTCGATGCCATGGGCAACGCCTGCGAGGCGAGCGTGTCGGTCAAGGGCGTGCCCGCCCACTGCACCGTGCAGTCCAACTCGCCGGCCAACCTGGCGACCTCGGATACGCGGGTCATCATCGGCTTCGACATCGACTGCCGCCCGCCGGCAGCGCCGGAGTCCGATCCCGAGCCGATGGACGACACCGACGACATGGGCGGCGACGACATGGGTGCCGACGACATGGGTGCCGACGACATGGGTGCCGACGACATGGGCGGCGACGACATGGGCGGCGACGACATGGGCGACATGGGTCCCCCAGTGGACACGCCGACCGGCTAACCCAACCCTAGATTCCTAACCCGAGGGGGCCGGCCCAGCGCCGGCCCCCTCGCCGTTTTCGAGGTCTGCTCTCGCAGCCTCTCTCCTCGTCATTCCGGCCTCTCCCCCTCGTCATTCCGGCCTCTCCCCCTCGTCATTCCGGCGCAGGCCGGAATCCAGTGCCCACCCACCACGTACAGCTACGGACTGGATCCCGGCCTCCGCCGGGATGACTGGCCTCCGCCGGGATGACTGGCCTTCGCCCGATCGCGTGCGGCGCGGCGTTCGTAGTAGTAGTACTGTTGATACCCCGTTCGAGTGAGGCCACCGGCCCGGTGCGGATTGCCGGGAGCCTCACGAAACCAAGACAAGGACGGCAAGCGGCATGAGAAAGATTCCGGCCGGCGTCCTGAGTGTCGCCGGTTTGCTCGCAGCGGTGTTGGCGCTGGCATCCAGTCCGGCTGCCGCGGAAAAGGACGTGATCACGATCACGAGTGACACCGAGGCCGGTGCCTACGTCGTCACCTGGGAGACGCAGGGCGGCTGCGATCCCGGCGACGGCACGTCCGGCGCCAGCGACTCGGTGACGCTCACCGTTGCCGACAGCGGCGACGGAACGGGCACCGCGGAGTCGACCGGCGTCGTGATCGACGACATCTGCAACTACGACTGGGAGGCGGTCCTCGTCCAGGCGGACGGGTCGCGTTGCCAGGCCGCCATCACCATCACCGACAGCGCCTCCACCCTCGTGACGGGTGACTGCAACTCGGTGGAGGACGTGACGTTCACCGTGGTGGGCTACACCACACCCGCCAGCGGTGAGAAGGCCGCCGTTCCCCCGACGGCTGCGGTCCTCGGCGCCATCAGGAACACCACGTTCACGGTGACGGCCACCGAGAAGGTCGCGGAAGGCGAGAAGGCCGACCCGGAGTGCACCACCGTCACCGCCGACACGGAGATCAGCGACGCCGGCGTCAACCACGTCGAGTTGACTCTGGTCGACGACACGTTCAACGGCCGCAACTGCACGTACACGGTGACGGCCGCCCTGCCCGCCGGCTTCGCCGCCGGCGCCAAGGACAGCAACAGCGCGGTCGTCGTGATGAACGGCCCGCCCACCTCCGCCACCAC
>VXXM01000056.1 GCA_009835395.1 Acidimicrobiia bacterium | reverse complement strand
CCCGCCGCGCGGCCGCCCCCCGTCGCGGGCCCGCCCGGGGCGCCGGCGCCCGGGCCCCGCCATCGCGGGGGGCCGGCGGCCCGAGCGGCCGACCGGGGCGCGCACGACGCCCGGGTCGTCGCCGACGGTGCCCCAGCAGACGGCCTCGTAGCGGCGCCGCACCGCGCGCCCGGCGAGTTGTGCCACCAGCGAGTCGTAGGCCCCGCTGGTGCGGGCCGCGACCAGCAGCCCGCTGGTGCCGGCATCGAGGCGATGGACGATGCCCGGCCGGGTCGCCTCGCCGACAGCGGCCATCTCCGGGTAGCGCGCCAGCAGGGCACCGCAGAGGGTGCCCGCCGTCCGGCCGGCGCCCGGATGGACGACGAGCCCGGCCGGCTTGTCCACGACCACGAGGTGCCGATCCTCGTGGACCACCGCCAGCTCGGTGTCCGGTTCCGCGCTCGGCCTGCCGCGCTCGCGCTCGGTGGCGAGCGCGGCGGCCGCCACGACCAGTTCATCACCCTCCGACAGGCGCGCCGCACGGTCGGTGCGCACCCTGCCGTTCACCTGCACGGCGCCGGCGGCCACCAGGGCGGCGGCGGTGGAACGGCTGGTCTGGGTGAGCAACGCCACCGCCCTGTCCAACCGCTCGCCGGCCAGGGCCGGCGGGAGGGGTTCGGTCACGCCTCCTCCAGCAGCGGATCGCCGCGCAGGCCCGCACGGAGGCCCAGCACCGCGAAGAGCACCACGCCGACCGAGATGGCCGCGTCGGCCACGTTGAACACCGGCCACCACTGCGGGTCCACGAAGTCCACCACGCTGCCGCCGAAGAACCCGTCGCCCCGGAAGGCCCGATCGCCGAGGTTGCCGAGGGCGCCCCCGAACACGAGTCCCGCCAGCAACGCCACGGACCGGCGGGGTGTCGACCAGGTGAGGCGGAGCAGGAGCAGCGACACCACGACCGCGGCCACGGTGATGACCGGGGCCAGCGAGCTGCCCAAGCCGAAGGCGGTGCCCTGGTTGAACACCAGCCGCAGCCGGATGGTCCAGAAGAGATGGATGCTGCCGTCGGCCAGTTCCCGCAGCGCCCAGAGTTTGGTCAACTGGTCCGCCAGCAGCACCGCTGCGGCGACCGACAGCAGCAGGAGGCGGTTGTTCCACCGGCGGCCGGTACTGCGGCTCTCAGCGCCGTCTGAGGCCACCGGCCTTGTACTCGACCCGCTCGGCCGCCCAAGGAATGGCACGGAGACGCTCCTTCTGGATGGGCTTACCGGAGACGACGCAGGTTCCGTAGGTGCCCTCCTCGATCCGGTTCAGGGCCTCGTCGATCAGTTCCACGGCGGCGCGGGCCGCGGCGCTGAGGGCCAGATCCCGCTCACGCTCCACCGCCCAGCTGTCGCCCTCTCCGGACTCCTCGTCAAACTGCAGGTCGCCCGGTTCGCGGTCGTCGAGCAGTGCCGCCGCCTCGGCCGCCATGGTCTCCGCCGAACGGACGTACCTGGCCCGTTCGGCGAGCAGCTTCTTGCGCTGCTCCTCCAGAAAGGACTCATCCAGGCGCCGTGCCGAGGAGGCCTCGTCGTCGCTGTCCGGAGAAGTTCCGGGTGGGGCCACCTGACCCTCCTGGGTAGATCCTGCGAGCCGCCGATCCGACCGCACGACTCGACGGCGGGCGGGCCAACTCTAGCCGCGGGCACCTGCCGCACCGCCAGGCAGACCCGCCGTTGCCGAGACATCCGAGGCGCCTCGCGATGCAACCGGCGCCGAGTCGGACACTTCGGCGGTAATTTCTTGCGCCATGAGTCAGCGGCCGGCGCGCTACGCCGATGTGGACCCGCAGCCCGATTTCGCGGCGATCGAGTCCGAGGTGCTGCGGCGCTGGAAATCCGAGGGCACCTTCCAGGCCTCGGTCGAGAATCGTCCCGCCGGCGCGGGAGGCTCCAACGAGTACGTCTTCTACGACGGGCCGCCCTTCGCCAACGGGCTCCCGCACACCGGCAACCTGCTCACGGGCTACGTGAAGGACGTGATCCCCCGCTACCGCACGATGCGGGGCCAGCGGGTCGAGCGGCGTTTCGGTTGGGACTGCCACGGTCTGCCGCCGGAGATGGAGGCCGAGAAGGAACTGGGGGTGTCGGGACGGCGGGCGATCACTGACTACGGGATCGAGCGGTTCAACGCCCACTGCCGCAGTTCGGTGATGCGGTACACCGACGAGTGGCAGCGCTACGTCAACCGCCAGGCGCGCTGGGTCGACTTCGAGAACGACTACAAGACCATGGACCTCCCGTTCATGGAGAGCGTGCTGTGGGCCTTCAAGCGTCTCTGGGAGAAGGACCTCGTCTACGAGGCCCACCGCGTGCTGCCCTACTCGTGGGGCGCCGAGACGCCGCTGTCCAACTTCGAGATCCGCATGGACGACGCCACCCGGCCGCGCACCGACCCGGCCATCACCGTCGCCTTCCGGCTCGTGGCTGCTTCGGGTGATCCGGCTCCGCTGTACCTGTGGGCCTGGACGACGACGCCGTGGACCCTGCCCTCGAACCTGGCGCTGGCAGTCGATCCGGAGACGACCTACGCGGTCCTGGAGGAGTCCGGTGACGACGGCCCGCGGCGCCACGTGCTGGCCGCCGACGCCGTCGAGCGCTATACCCGCCAGCTCAGCGACACCAGACTCGCCGGCAGCGTGCGCGGCCGCGATCTCATGGGCAGGCGCTACGAGCCGCTTTTCGACTTCTTCGCGGACGCTCCCGGCGCGTTCGGTGTGCTCGGAGCCGATTTCGTGGACACCGACGAGGGCACCGGCATCGTGCACATGGCACCCGGCTTCGGCGAGGACGACCAGCGCCTGTGCACCGAGGCGGGGATCGGCGTCGTGGTGCCCGTCGACGACCAGGGGCGCTTCACGGCGGAGGTCAGCGACTGGGCCGGCCAGAACGTGTTCGACGCCAATCCGGGAATCATCGCCGCGCTGAAGCAGCGGGGGCTCATCGTCCGCCACGACAGCCACGTGCACAACTACCCGCACTGCTGGCGCACCGACACGCCGGTGATCTACCGCGCCGTCAACTCCTGGTACGTGCGCGTGACCGCCATCCGGGACCGGATGGTGGAGTTGAACCAGCAGATCAACTGGATCCCGGCGCACGTGCGCGACGGGCGGTTCGGCAACTGGCTGGAGGGCGCCCGCGACTGGTCGATCAGCCGCAATCGCTTCTGGGGTTCGCCGGTCCCGGTGTGGCGATCGGACGATCCGACCTGGCCGCGCACCGACGTCTACGGGAGCCTCGACGAGATCGAGCGTGACTTCGGGGAGCGTCCCGACGACCTGCACCGGCCGTTCGTGGACTCGCTGACGAGGCCCAACCCCGACGACCCGACGGGCCGCTCGGTCATGCGTCGCGTCCCGGAGGTCCTGGACTGCTGGTTCGAGTCGGGCTCCATGCCCTACGCCCAGGTGCACTATCCCTTCGAGAACAAGGAGTGGTTCGAGAGCCACTTCCCCGCCGACTTCATCGTGGAGTACGTGAACCAGACGCGGGGCTGGTTCTACACGCTGCACGTGCTGGCCACCGCCCTGTTCGACCGCCCGCCGTTCCGCAACGCCGTGTGCCACGGGGTGGTGCTGGCCGCCGACGGGACGAAGCTCTCGAAGCGGTTGCGGAACTACACCGATCCCGAGGTCATCTTCACCCGGCAGGGGGCCGACGCACTGCGCTGGTACCTGATGTCCTCACCGGTGCTGCGGGGCGGGGACCTGCGGATGAGCGACGAGGGTATCGATGCCGTCGTGCGGGGCGTGCTTCGGCCGCTGTGGAACGCCTACGTGTTCTTCTGCATGTATGCCAACGCCGACCGCTCCCGGGGCAGCTGGAACGTCTCCTCCGGCGAGGTGCTGGACCGCTACGTGCTGGCCAAGACGCGCCAGTTGGTGCTCGAGGTGGGCGACCGTCTCGACGCCTACGACCTGCCCGGCGGCTGCGCCGAGATCGAGGCCTTCCTCGGAACGGTGAACAACTGGTACATCCGCCGCAGCCGCGACCGATTCTGGGCGCCGGCGACGGACGCCGACCCCGGCGACAAGCAGGCCGCCTACGACACGCTCTACACCGTCCTCGTCACGCTGGTGCAGGTGGCGGCACCGCTCCTCCCGCTGATCTGCGAATCGATTCATCGCGGCCTCGGGGGCGGCGGCAGCGTGCACCTCTGCGACTGGCCCGAGGCTGCGGCGCTGCCCGGCGACGACGAGCTGGTGACGGTGATGGACCGGGCGCGGGAGGTCTGCTCGGCCGCGCTGGGCGTGCGGGTGACGCACGGGCTGCCGGCGCGCCAGCCGCTGCGGTCGGTGCGCGTCGCCGGCCGCGACGCCACGACCCTGGAACCCTTCAGCGACCTCATCGCCGCCGAGGTCAACGTGAAGTCCGTGGTGCTGACCGGCGAGCTCGACGAGGGGACGCGTTTCGTGCTGCGCCCGCGCGGCGAGGTCCTCGGGCCGCTGCTGGGGCCTGCGACACAGGCGGTCATGGCCGCGGCACGCGCCGGCGAGTGGACCCGTGAGCCCGACGGCACGGTCACCGTCGCCGGACAGAGCCTCGCCGAGGACCAGTACGAGTTAGTACTGGAGACCGCCGAGGACCAGCCCAGCGCGGCGCTGCGCACCGCTGACCTGGTCGTGACCCTCGACGTCGCGTTGGACGACGAGCTGCGCGCCGAGGGGGCGGCGCGGCGCTTGGTGCGGGTCCTGCAGCAGGGGCGTCGCGATCGGGGGCTGCACGTCACCGACCGCATCGATCTGGCGCTCGACCTGCCCGCCGACCTCGCCTCGGCTCTGGCGCCCCACGCCCGCTACGTGGCCGACCAGGTTCTCGCCACCGAGGTGCGGCACACCGATCTCCGGGACTCCGGGGACGCGGAGACCGCCAGCATCGACGGGCGGGAGATCCGTTTCGCCATCACCCGCAGCGGGGCGGGCGAGACCTAACCCCGAGACCTAGCCCCGCGACCTAGCCGGACGACTCGCCGCTCTCGGCGGCCGCCCGCTCGAGTCGGGCCAGGAAGCTGTCCGTCACCTCAGCCTCGTCGCCCCCCTCGGCGCCCGCCTCGTCGCCCCCCTCGGCGCCCGCCTCGTCGCCCGCATCGACCTCCGCCCCGTCGCCCCCCTCGGTGC
>VXXM01000062.1 GCA_009835395.1 Acidimicrobiia bacterium | reverse complement strand
GGCATATGCCGGCGGGGCGGCGGCCCCACTAGAGGACGGAGCTGGCCTCCACGAGGCGGTCGGCGCCGATTCCGTCGGGGGGTTCGGCGCCGAGGCTGGCGGCGGCGAACCCGGTGATGGCCCCGAGCAGCTCGCGCAGCTGGCGGGGCGGCGGGAAGTACTCGTCCTCGGTGGTGACGCTGATCTCCTCGGTGCCCTGACGGGGCGCCAGACGATCCAGCACCTCGCTGACCAACTCCTCGGGGGCCGAGGCGCCGGCGGTCAACCCGACGGTGCCGCTGAGGTCGTCGGGCAGCTCGGAGGCGAGGTTGACGCGCAGCACGCGGGGGCAGCCCATGTCGTTGGCCACGCGCTCCAGCGCCAGAGTGTTGGAGGAGTTGGCCGAGCCCACGATGACGAAAACGTCGCAGCGCTCGGCGATGGCGGCGAGAGCGGCCTGGCGGTTCGTGGTTGCGAAGCACAGGTCGCTGCGTCCCGGCGTCCACATGTCGGGGAAGCGTTCCCGCGCGGCGTCGGCCACCTCGGCCCAGTCGCGGTGGCTGAGAGTGGTCTGCGCGAGCAGGGCGACCGGCTCGTCGAAGTCCGGCAGGGCGGCCACGTCCTCGATGGACTCCACTCGGTGTATCGCCTCGGGGGCGACCGCCATGGTCCCGACGGCCTCCTCGTGGCCCTCGTGGCCGACGTACACGATGCGGTAGCCCTTGCCGGCGCGCACCCGCACCTCGTGGTGCACCTTGGTCACCAGCGGGCACACCGAGTCCACCACGTAGCCGCCGCGCTCGTAGGCAGCGGCCTGGACCTCCGGAGCCGAACCGTGGGCGCTCAGCATCAACGGGGCGCCCGGCGGAACCTCCGCGATGTCGTCCACGAAGATCACTCCCAGTGCCTCGAACTGCTTGACGACCAGCTTGTTGTGGACGATCTCGTGGTAGCAGTAGACGGGCGGCTCGAAGGCGCTGACCATGACCGCCAGAGCCTTGATGGCCATCTCCACACCCGCGCAGAAGCCGCGCGGCGAAGCCAGCAGGACCTTCTCCACAGCCATCGGCCCAAGGCTACCCGGCCTGCCCGGTGCGCCGCCGGAGTCGGTCCCGCGGGCGTCGGGTGTTCGAGGCCACTGGGGGCGCGGCGGTAGAATTTTGCGATGGCCCGCCCCCGCGTCGTCGCTCTGGAACCGTCGGGTCCGGCGGCGCTGGCAGGGCTCGCCGTCGGCGACGAGCTGGTCTCGCTGAACGGTGTGTCGCCCCGCGACGTGCTGGAGTACCGGAGCCTCACCGACGAGCCTCTCGTTGAAGTCGAGGTTGACCGCGGCGGCCTGCAGTTCAGCGTGGAGCTCGACAAGGCGGCCGGAGCCCCGCTGGGACTGGAGGTTCACTCGGCACTGTTCGACCAGGTGCGCACCTGTGACAACCACTGCGAGTTCTGCTTCATCTACCAGCTCCCGGCCGGCATGCGCTCCAGCCTGTACCTGAAGGACGACGACTACCGGCTGTCGTTCCTGTACGGCAACTTCACGACGCTCACCCGCTTCACCGAGGCCGACGTCGAGCGGGTCCTCACCGAGGGGCTCTCACCGCTGTTCGTGAGCATCCACGCCACCGACGGCGACCTGCGCGCCGAGATGCTGCGCAACCGCCGCGGGGCCACCAGCCTGCGCTGGCTGCGGCTGCTGCTCGCCGCCGGCGTGGAGGTCTACGGGCAGGTGGTGGTGTGTCCGGGGGTCAACGACGGCGACTGGCTCGAGGACACGTTCTGCGGCGTGCTGGAGTCCTACGCCGAGTTGCGCGGCCTGTGCGTGGTGCCTCTGGGCGTGAGCCGCCACGCGCCGTCCGGCCGGCTCCGCCCGCACACCGTCGCCGAGGCCGAAGCGGTGCTCGACGCCACCGAAGCCTGGCAGGACACCTTCCGGTCGGTGCTGGGGCGCCGCATGGTGTTCGCGGCCGACGAGTACTACCTGCTGGCGGGCCGCCGGCTGCCGCCGGCGGCGCACTACGAGGGCTTCGAGATGCACGAGGACGGCGTCGGCATCGCCCGCAACTTCCTCGAGGAGTTCGCCGGGCACACCGGCGAGCCCACCGGGGTGCAGTCCGGCTTCTTCGCCTGGGTGGACGGGGCCCCGGCGGCCGGTTACCGGGCGCCGCGCCGCGCCTGCGACGGGGCGCCGGCCACCCCGGGCGACGACGGGAAGGGACAGCAGGCGGCCGGGGTGGCGGTGGCGTTGCGGCGCCGGGGGGCCACGGCGGTGCTGACCGGCGAACTGGGGGCGGCGGTGCTGGGCCCGATGCTGGCCTCCGCCGGCTACGACGACGTGCGGCTGCTCACCGTCGAGAACCGCTTCTTCGGCGGCAACATCGGCGTCACCGGGCTGATGGTGGGCGCGGATGTTGCCCGGGTGCTCGCGGGAGAGCCGCCCGACGGCCGCTACCTGCTGCCCGACGTCTGCCTCTCGAACGGGCTCTTCCTGGACGGGCTCTCGACCGCCGACCTGCCCCGGGCGGTGGAGATCGTCGAGACCGACGGCATCGCCCTGCGGAGCGCGCTGGATGCCCGCTGAACCCGCCACCGCCGCTGCGACCGGCCCCGCCGGCGACGAGGCGCGCCCGGCCCTGCCGACGGTGGCGGTCGTGGGCCGCCCCAACGTGGGCAAGTCCACGCTGGTGAACCGCATCATCGGCAGGCGCGACGCCATCGTGGAGGAGCGCCCCGGGGTGACCCGCGACCGCAAGGAATGGACCGCGACGTGGCTGGGGCGGCCCTTCGTGGTCGTCGATACCGGCGGCTGGAAACCCGAGGGCGGCGGTGAGCTCGCCGCCCTGGATCGCAAGGTGTCCGCCCAGAGTCGCCGGGCCATGCTGGAGGCCGACGTCGCCGTCCTGGTGACCGACGTCACCAGTGGCGTGACCGACCCCGACCTGTCCACCGCGGCACTGCTTTGGCAGCGCAGCGGGCCGGTGCTGGTGGCGGTCAACAAGGTGGACGACGAGGGCCGGGAGCCTCTCATCTGGGAGTTCGTGACGCTCGGTCTGGGCGACCCGTACCCCATCAGCGCGCTGCACGGGCGCGGTTGTGCCGACCTCCTGGACTCCGTCGTGGCGGGCCTGCCCGATGCCGCGGGCGCCGACGACGGCAGCGATGAGAGCGCCGGCGCACCCACCGACGAGGGCGGCACCGTCTCGGTGGCGATCGTGGGCCGGCCCAACGTCGGGAAGTCCACGCTGTTCAACCGCCTCGCCGGTGAGGAGCGCTCGGTTACCCACGACATGCCCGGCACCACCCGGGACTCCGTGGACACGCTCGTGCAGACACCGCTGGGGCAGCTCCGCCTCGTCGACACGGCCGGCCTGCGGCGACGCAGCCGCATCGACGAGGACACCGAGTACTACGCCATGCTCCGCGCCTTGCGTTCGGTGGACAGGGCCGACGTGGTGCTGCTGATGATCGACGCCACCCAGGGGGTCACGCATCAGGATCAGCGCCTCGCCGAGCGGATCGACGGCGCCGGTTGCCCGATCCTGCTGCTGCTGAACAAGTGGGACCTGCTCGAGCCGCCCGAGCGGCTCGCGGTCCGCGAGCAGGTCGGCGAGCGGCTGGGTTTCCTGAGCGGCTCGCCGACACTCGCCATCTCCGCCCACACCGGGCGCGGTGTGAACCGCATCCTGGAGAATCTCGGCGGCACCGTGGAGCAGTACCGGCGACGCATCCCCACCCGCGCCGTGAACCGGGCGATCCGCGAGGCGCAGGCGGCGCACGCCGCGCCCGGCGGCGCCCGCGTGCTGTACGCCACCCAGGGGGCGACCGATCCGCCCACCTTCACCCTCTTCGTGAACCGGCGCCTGCCGCCCACCTACCTGCGCTACCTGCAGAGGCGACTCGCCGAGACGTTCGACCTGGGCTCGGTACCGGTCAAGTTCCACGTGCGATTCCGCTGAGCACGCGTAGCCGGCCGGGGACGGGCCGGTGACGGGCGGCGAGTAGATTCGGAGTCCGTGCAGGAGATCATCCTCGGCATCACCGCGGCCCTTTGCTTCGTGGCCAGCTTCAGCTGGGGTCGCATCGCCCGCTACCGGTGGCGCTTCTACCAGCAGGTCCGGTTGGCCATGGCGAGCCGCCGCGAGGCCGAGGCGTCGGAGGACTCCGAGGAGCCCGGCGGCACCGCCGACGAGGAGGGGGCCCACGCCGCGGAGGCCCTGGCACGGTCCGGTTTCCTGCGGGACCTGCACGCCGCCTCGCTGTACCTGCTGCTGGCGATCATCGCCATGTTCCTGGTCACCACCGACACCGAGTTCTGGACCGTGCTCATGCTGGTGGTCGGGGTGCCGGCGGCACTGACCATGATGTGGGGACGCAAGTCGGGCAGCGAGTTTCGCATGGCCCGGGAGCGCTTCGACATCGAGCGCCGTGCCCAGGAGGCGCTGGCGCAGGAGGAACTGGCGCCGCGGGCCTGGGCGGGCCGGCTCGCCCCGGAGGATCTGGCCAGTTTCGAGGGGTTCGCCGTCGGGCAGGTCTACCTGGCGGGCTCGGGTCTCATGGCGGGTGATTTCTTCGACGTGTTCGAGGTCACGCCCGGCCGCCTGGCCGCGGTCATCGGCGACGTGGCCGGCAAGGGGATCGAGTCGTCCATCACGGCCTTCCAGGCGAAGTACCTCATGCGGGTGTTCCTGCGGCAGTTCCGCGACCCCGCTCAGGCCGTGGAGGAGCTCAACCGGCAGATCTTCAACGTCGAGCGCACCGAGGAGTTCATCTCCCTGGTCGTGATCGTCTTCGACACGGGCGCCGGGACGCTTCGCTACGCCTCCGCCGGGCACCCCACGGCGTGGCTCTGGCACCAGCGCGAGGTGCTGCCGCTCAGCGCCACCGGACCGTTGCTCATGCTGGAGCGGGGCAGCGGCTACTTCAGCCGCGAGATCCCCCTGATGCGGGGCGACGTGGCGGTTCTCTACACCGACGGCCTCATCGAGGCGCGCCGAGGCGACGACCACTTCGGGGAAGAGGCCGTGGCGATGCTGCTGCGCCGCGAGCCGCTGCTGGATCCCAGCGAACTGTGCCGGCACCTGCTGGAGGCGGCCCGCGACTTCAGCGACACCCCGCTCGGCGACGACGTGGCCATCCTGGCCGTCCGCCGTACGTAGAGCCGCCGGAGCGCCGCCGGTGCCCTGGTGCGGACCCTGCCAGCGCTACCTCACTCCTGCCGCGCTCGACCCCGGCGGCAACTGCCCGGCCTGCGGCGAGCCCGCCGAGCAGGCCGACCTGGCGCCGGGCGCCGGCGAGTCCGAGGAGGAGGTGCGCGCCCCGTGGCACTTCTGGCTGGTGGTGGTGGCCACCGTGGCGTACGTGGCCTGGCGGATCGTGCAGCTCGTCATCGGCGCCCTCTGAGGTTCGGGCCGCGCCGGTAGCCTCCCATCGGTATGCAGGTTCTGGAGGCGCCGCCCGCCGACTCGCCGCCGTCCGCCGTCGCCGTGGGCGTCTTCGACGGCGTGCACGTCGGTCATCAGCAGATCCTCGGCAGGGTGGTGGAGCGGGCCGCCGGTGAGGACCTCTGCCCCACGGTGGTCACCTTCGACACGCATCCGGCGTTCACCCTGCGCCCCCAGAATGCCCCGCTGCTGCTTACCGACCTGCGCCAGAAGCTCGAATTGTTCGAGACGCTGGGCCTGGAGCGGGCCGTCGTTCTGCCTTTCGGCGACCGGCTGGCCGCCACCTCCGCCGAGGAGTTCATCGGCGAGGTGCTGGTGGAGGGGCTGAACGCACGGGTCGTCGTGGCCGGGGTGGACTTCCACTTCGGCAGCAACCGGGAGGGCTCCACTGGCACGCTGCGCATCGCCGGCGCCCGCGGCGGGTTCGACGTCGAGGCGGTGGACCTTTACCGGTTCCCCAATGCCCCCGAGCCGGTGTCCTCCACGGCCATCCGCCGGGCACTGGCCGGCAGCAGGGTGGCCGACGTGGCCCACATGCTGGGCCGCCCGTATGCCATCAGAGGCGTCGTGATCGAAGGCGACCGCCGCGGCGTCACCGTCGGGTTCCCGACGGCGAACATTCCCGTCGCCACCGACAGGGCGTGGCCCGCCGACGGGGTCTACGCGGGGCTCTTCACCGACAGCGACGGCACGCGCTACGGCTGCGCCATCAACATCGGGCGCCGCCCGACATTCTTCGAGCATGCCGAGCATTCGATCCTCGAGGCGCACCTGCTGGACTTCGACGGCGACCTCTACGGCCACGAGGTGCAGGTGGAGTTCCTGCGCTTCCTGCGCAGCGAACGGCGTTTCAGCGGCATCGACGCCTTGGCGGCCCAGCTGAAGAAGGACGTCGAGAATGCCAGGCGGATCATCCTCGACAGCACCTGAGGTGGCTGCCGCCGAGGTCCCGCCCGGCGCCTCGGGGCGTGGACCGGAGACGTATCTGGTCCTGCTGCGCCACGGGCGCACCGACCTGAACCGCCAGGGGCTGCTGCAGGGTGCCAGCGACCTGCCGCTCGACGACCTGGGGCGCCGGCAGGCCGTCGAGGCGGGCGAGTACGTGCGCCAGCACTGGCAGATCGACAAGGTGGTCTGCAGCCCGCGCCGGCGAGCCCGCGAGACGCTGGTGCACGCCGGGTTCGACGAGGACGTGATCACAGACGACCGTCTGGCGGAGATGGACTACGGCGCCCTCGAGGGCACGCCGGTGCCGCTGGCGTCGGGAGAGCTGATCGACGCCTGGACCGCCGACCCGGGCTACGCCCCCTCCGGCGGCGAGTCTCTCGCCTCGCTGTACGACCGCTCGGTGCGGGCCTGCGAGCACCTGCTCGCCACCTCGGCGAACCAGACGGTGCTGGTGTGCTCGCACGCCAACCCCATCAAGGCCATCGTGTCGTGGGCCCTCGGCGGGGAGGCCTCGGGGATCCTGCGCATGTACCTGCGCCAGGCCTCGGTGTCGGTCGTGGCCTCGATCCCTCCCGCGGTGGTGCTGCTGGGATTCAACGAGCGCACCGAGCCGTCCTGAGCCGCGAGGCCGGGACGCGCCGGTTCGGCCCGCCGGGCCGGCAGACCCCGCCGGCGCTCGCGTTATCCTGAGCCGTTGCGCGGGAGCCCGACGAGGGGAGCGACTATGCGCATCACCGGCATGAACCACGCCGTGCTCTACGTGCGCGACGCTCGGCGCCACGCCAAGTTCTACGCCGACGTGCTGGGATTCCAGCGGGTCATCGACGGGCCCGGCGGGGCGTTCGCCTTCATGCGGGCCCCCGAGTCGGAGAACCATCACGACATCGCCTTCTTCAGCATCGGCGAGCAGGCCGCGACGTCCCAGGCCGGCGGGCGCACCGTGGGCCTGTACCACATCGCCTGGGAGGTGCCGACGCTGGAGGCGCTGGCGGAGGCGCAGCGTCGCCTGCAGGCAGAGGGCGCCCTGGTGGGTGCCAGCGACCATGGCTGCAACAAGAGCCTCTACGCCCGCGACCCCGACGGTCTGGAGTTCGAGGTGATGTGGCTGGTGCCGCCGGAGCACTGGGGCGACGCCGAGCATCAGGCCATCGTCGAGCCGCTGAACCTCCCCGCCGAGCGCGAGCGCTTCGCCGCCGTCGGTCTCAGCTGAGCCCGCCGCCGCCGCAGGGGACGGAATACCGCATGGACCTGAGCCGCCAGACCGTGTTCTTCCTCGACGAGGAGGCGTTCATCGAGACGGCCCGCCCGGGGTTCCGTCGCCGGGTGATCACCGGCGACGGCCTGCAGCTGTGCTTCTGGCGCATCGCCGGCGGCACGCCCGGGTCGTACCTGCATCACCACCCCGACCACGAGCAGCTCGGCATCGTGGTGCGTGGCGCCCTGGACTTCCGCATCGGCGACGAATCGGGCCCGCCGGAGGAGCGGGAGCGGGTGGTGCTGCGCCCGGGCGACTCGTACCTGGCCTACAGGGGCGTGTGGCACGGCGACAGCGTCTTCGTGGGCGACGACGAGTACAACGAGTGCTGGATCCTCGACGTGTTCGCCCCGCCGCGTGACGACCTGACGGAGGGCGGCACGGCCGCGACGCAGGCCGTGCGGGAACCCGCCGCGACAGATGGCTGACTGGCGCCTCGCCGTCGACATCGGCGGCACCTTCACCGACACCGTCCTGCTCGATGCCGACAGCGGCCGCGTCGTGGTCGGCAAGGAGCTAACCACCCCCGCCAATCCCCTCGAGGCGGTGCAGACGGCCATCGGCGGCGTGCTGGACCGTGCCGGGGTGGCGGCCACCGAGGTGACCGCGCCGATCGTGCACGCCACCACGCTGGTCACCAACGCGCTGGTGCAGCGCCGCGCCGGCCGGGCGGCGCTGGTCGTCACAAGGGGCTTCGCCGACACGCTGCTGATCCGCGACGAGCACCGCTACGACATGTACGACCTGCAGATCGAGTTCCCCGACCCGCCGATCCCGCGGGAGAGGATCCTCGAAGCGGACGAGCGGGTGAACGCCCGGGGCGAGGTGCTGACGGCCCCCGCCGGCGCCGAACTCGACCGCATTGCCGCCGAACTGGCCGCCGCCGAGGTGGAGGCGGTGGGTGTCTGCTTCGTGAACTCCTACATGAACGGCGCCAACGAGCGGGCCGCGGGGGAGTATCTGGCGCAGGCGCTGGGGGTTCCCGTCTGCCTGTCGGCGGAGGTGGCGCCGCAGATCCGCGAGTACCCGCGCATGATGACCACGGCCTGCAACGCCGCCGCCATGCCCGTGCTGGGCACCTATCTCGACGACCTGGAGCGCTGGCTCGCCGCGGAGGGGTTCGGCGGCTCGGTGCTGATGATGCTCTCGAACGGGGGAGTGGTCGCCGCCGAGGAGGCCGCCCGCGTGCCGATCCGCCTCGTGGAGTCGGGGCCCGCGGCCGGGGCGCTGGCCGGCACGTGGTACTCGCAGCGGCTCGGCGAGGACCGCCTGCTGTGCTTCGACATGGGCGGCACCACCGCCAAGGCCTGCCTCATCGAGGACTTCGACCCCGCGCTCACCTCCTCCTTCGAGATTGCCCGGGTGTATCGCTTCAAGAAGGGGTCCGGCTATCCGGTGCTGGTGCCGTCGGTGGATCTCGTGGAGATCGGCGCCGGGGGCGGGAGCCTGGCGCGGGTCGACAACCTGGGGTTGCTGCGCGTCGGCCCCGTCTCGGCGGGCGCCGACCCGGGACCGGCCTCGTACGGGCGCGGCGGCACGGAGCCTGCGGTGACCGATGCCGACCTGCTCGTGGGATACCTCAGTGCCGAGTCCTTCCTGGGTGGGGAGATGCCGCTGGAGGTGGCTGCGGCCCGGGCGGCGACCGAACCTCTGGCCGAGCGCCTCGACCTGGACCTGGAGAGCGTCGCCTCGGGAATCGTGGAGGTCGTCGACCAGAACATGGCCGCCTCGGCGCGCATGCACGCCGTCGAGCGGGGCGTCGACCTGCGAGGCGTGACGCTGCTGGCCTTCGGCGGGGCCGGTCCCGTGCACGCCTGCCGCGTGGCCGAGTTGGTGGAGTCCTCCCGTGTCGTGTTCCCGGTGCACGCCAGCGTGCTCTCGGCGTTCGGGACGCTGGTCACCCCCGTGCGCATCGACCTTGCCCGCAGTCTGCTGCGGCCGCTGACCGACCTGGGTAGCGACGACGCCACCGAACTCCTGGAGTCCATGCGCGGCGAGGGGCGGCGCGTTCTGGCCGGCGCCGGGGTGCCCGCCTCGGCGGTGCGCTTCCGCTACGGCATCGATGTCCGCTACCGCGGTCAGGGCAACGAGATCACCGTCTGGCTGGGCGAGGGGCCCGAATGGCCCACCGACGACGCCGAGACGCTGGCGGCCTTCGAGGCCGAGTACAAGCGGGTTTACGGGCTCACGATCGACGACGTTCCCGCCGAGGTTGTCACCTGGCGGTTGTCGGCGTGGGCGCCCGTGACGGGCGTTGAGCCCGATCTGGCGGCGCCCGCCGGCGGCGCGGCGACCCCGATCGACCGGCGCAAGGTGCGCTTCGGTCGGGACCGCGAACCCGACGAGGTGGCGATCTACGAGCGCGCCCGGCTGCCGGCGGGAACGCGCCTCGACGGCCCGGTCGTCATCTCCGAGGCGGAGACGACCGTGGTGATCCGACCCGGCTGGACCGTGGAGGTCAACGCCGACGGCAGCATGCTCGCCAAACGGGAGGAGGCGGCATGAGCGCGCCGAAGCGGCGCTTCGACGGCGTCGACCTGCAGGTTCTCTGGCAGAGCATCATCTCCACGGTCAACGAGCAGGCGACCGCCCTGCAGCGCTCGGCCTTCAGTCCCATCGTGCGGGAGGCGGGCGATCTCGCCAACGGCCTGTTCGATCCGAGGGGGCGCATGGTCGCCCAGGCGGTCACCGGCACGCCCGGCCACATCAACTCCCTGGCGATGGGCGTCGTGGCCGTGCTGGCCGAGCATCCGGCCGAGACACTCTCGCCGGGCGACGTGCTCATCACCAACGACCCCTACAAGACGTGCGGCCAGCTGCTCGACGTGACGGTCATGACGCCGGTGTTCCGGGGCGGGCGGCTCATCGCCTTCTTCTGCTCCACGATCCACCACTCCGACGTGGGCGGCTACGGCATCGGCGCCGGCGGGCGGGACGTGTTCGAGGAGGGTCTCTGGATCCCCATCTGCAAGCTCATGGTGGCCGGCGAGCGCAACGCCGACGTCTGGAACTTCATCCTCTCCAATGTGCGCACCCCCGATCACGTGGCCGGGGATCTGCATGCCCAGATGGCTTCCGCGGCGGTGGGGGCGGAGCGCCTGCAGACCCTGTGTGACGCCTGGGGGCTCGACGACATCGACGACCTCGCGGAGGAGATCATCGAGCGCTCCGAGGAGGCCACCCGCGAGAGCATCCGCGCCCTGCCGGCGGGCACCCACGAGGCGGAGGCTCTGCTGGATCTCGCCGATGGCTCGATGGTGACCATCCACTGCGAGGTGACCGTCGATCCGGAGCTCGGCGAGGTCCTGGTGTCGTACGAGGGCTCGTCCGAGGCGAGCCGCTGGGGGATCAACGTCGTCCGCAACTACACGCACGCCTACACCACCTTCACCGTCCGCTCGATGTTGAATCCGGAGATCCCCAACAACCACGGCAGCCTGGCGCCGATCCGCCTGGCGGCGCCGGAGGGATCGATCGTGAACGCGGTGTCGCCGCAGCCCTGCACGGCGCGCCACGTGGTGGGCATGTTCCTGCCCAACGCCCTGCTGAAGGCCCTGGCGCCGCTCAAGCCGACCCAGGCCATGGCGGAGGGATCCGGTGCGGTGTGGACCATGCAGGTCAGCGGCTCCCACCCCGACGGCAGTCCCTTCATCACCGCCATGTTCACCTACGCCGGCGGTGTGGGAGGGCGCGCCACCAAGCCGGGTCTGTCGGCCTGCTCGTATCCCACCGGCGTGGCGGCGGTGCCGGTCGAGGTCGTGGAGGCCTCGGCGCCCATCCGCTTCCTGCGCAAGGAGTTGCGGGTGGGCTCCGGCGGTGCCGGACGGCAGCCGGGCGGCGACGGCCAGACCATCGAGTTCCTGGTGGACACCGAACGGGAATGGCAGCTGAACGCCGTGACCAGCCGGCTCGCGGCGGCGCCGCAGGGTCTGGACGGCGGCGAGCCCGGCGCCGGGGGCCGCTTCTGCGTGAACGGCGAGCCGGTCACCTCCCAGGCCCGTTTGAGCCTCGGACCCGACGACGTGGTCCGTCTCGACCTCCCCGGCGGAGGCGGCTATGGCCCACCCGCAGGGCCGGGCGACGGGGACGGCACCTCCTGATGAGCGATCGGCCCCCTCCCGGGATCGCTGCTCCGGGTCGGTGGCCGGAGGCGGTGACGTTCGCCGAGGTCTGGGATCGGGCCGTGGAGCGGGATCCGGGCGCGCTGTTCCTGCGTTATGCGGCGCCTGATGGCACCGTCGGCGAGTGGAGCTACGGATCGTTCGATCGCCAGATCGATGGTGTGGCAGCGCGCCTGGATGCCGCCGGAGTGCGACCCGGGAGGGCGGTGCACATGGCGTTGGCCAACGGGCCGGCCTTCGTCGCCGTCTGGCTGGCATCGGTGCGGCTGGGCGCCGTCATGGTGCCTTCGGACCCGTTCGGCAGGGCGCCTGAACTGGCGGGACACATCTCCCGGACGGAGCCGGCGGTGGGGCTCTGTGCCGCCGACCGGGCCGAGGAATACCGCCGAGGGTGTGCCGAAGCCGCGGAGCTGGAACCGGCGCTCGACATGGATCTCATTGCGGTCGACGAGCACGCGCCCGACCTCGTGAGCCTGACGGGCGAGGTGGGGCGCAGTGGCCCGGTCGCGGTCCGGGCTGATGCCGGAGTCCGCGACACCGCCTCGATCATGTTCACCTCGGGCACCACCGGCCGGCCCAAGGGCGTGGAGATCACCCAGGCCAACTACGCCTTCTGCGGCAAGATCATGGCCGAGCGGGCGGGGTTCGGCCCCGGGCACCGCCTTCTGGTCGTGCTGCCGCTGTTCCACGGCAACGCCCAGTACTACTCGTTCGCCGCGGCCATCTGGTCGGGGGCCGCCATCGTGCTGCAGCCGGCCTTCTCGGCCAGCCGCTTCTGTGCCCAGGCCGCCGCCGGGGAGGCCACGGCGGCCAGCCTCTTCGCCGCGCCGATGCGCATGATCCTCGCCCGCGGTGGCGACGGCCCGGCGCTCGGCCTGGACCACTGCTGGTACGCCCAGAACGTGAACGACGCGCAGTACGCGCAGCTCTCGGAGTTGTTCGGCTGCCTGCCCCGCCAGCTCTGGGGCATGACCGAGACCCTGCCGGCCGCACTGACCAACCCCCGTGTCGATCCCGTGCCCTCCTCGATGGGGCAGCAGACGCCGGGCTGCCTGGTCGACATCCAGGACGCTGCCGGCGGACCGGTTCCCGATGGCGAGGTCGGGGAGCTCGTGGTGGGCGGCGAGCGCGGCATCACCCTGTTCTCGGGGTACCTGGACGATCCGGAGACCACCGAGGCCTCATTCCGCGACGGCTGGCTGTTGACCGGCGACAGGGCCCGCCGCGACGGCGCGGGGCACTACTACTTCGACGGGCGCCATAGCGAGGTGCTGAAGGTGTCCGGTGAGAACGTGTCGGTGGTGGCCGTGGAGGCCGTGCTGGCGGCGCATCCCGCCGTGCTGGAGGCCGCCGTGGTGGGCCGGCCCGATCCGATCCGCGACGAGGTGCCGGTGGGGTTCGTGGTGGCCCGGGACCCGGTCAGGCCACCGAGTTCCGCCGAGTTGCTGGCCTGGTGCGGCGAGCGTCTCGGCAAGGCGGCGATGCCCCGCGATCTGACCCTGCTGGACGAGCTGCCCCGCACGTCGGTGGGCAAGATCCGCAAGTTCCTGCTGGCCGGACGAGCGGCCGCCGGAGCCTGAGGTGTTGGCACCGGTCGTTAGGGTCCGGCCAATCGCCGCCGCTTCGCGCGTGTGGCATGATTCATGACCGATTGACCGGTAGAAGCAGGTGCCCGAATCCGGCACCTTCCATCGCAAAAAAGGGGAACTGCTCATGAGACAGCCAAAGCGCACGTCGCTCCTTCTCGTATCCATCGCCGTCGCCGGGCTCCTGGCCGCTTCCTGCGCCGACACCGAGACCGCCGACGCCGCGGCCGCCGCAGCCTCTGCGGCGTCACAGGCTGCGGACTCGGCGATGAACGTGGCCGATGCCGCCGCATCCGATGCCGGCGAGGCGCTTGCCGGGCTCGGGGCCACGGCCGCCGACGCTGCATCCGCCGCCGCCGACGCGACCGCCGCGGGAGCCGAGGCAGCCGCAGCAGGCGCCGAGGCAGCCGCGGCCACCGCCGCCGCCGAGGCCGCCCTGTTGGCCGCGGAGGCGTCCCAGGCGGCCGCCGACCTCGCACAGGCCACCGCCGAGGGCAACCAGGCGGCCGTTGCGGCCGCCGAGGAGGCTCTCACCGCTGCCCAAGCCGCCGCCGATGCGGCCTCCGCAGATGCTGCAGCCGCCCAGGCCGAGGCCGATGCAGCACGCGAGCAGGCCGAAGCCGCGCAGGCCGAAGCCGCGGAGGCAAGAGCCGAGGCGGAGGCCGCGCAGGCCGAGGCCGCTGCCGCGCAGGCCGAGGCGGAGGCCGCGCAGGCCGAAGCCGCCGCCGCGCAGTCCGAGGTCGCTGAGGCACAGGAGACCATCGAGGGGCTGATGCGCGACGCCATGATCGCCGCACTCGACATGAACGGCGACGGCGACGTGCTCTTCGGTGTGGCCACCGCCGGGCCGCGTGACGACGGCGCCTACTACCAGGCCCTCGTCGAGACCGTCGAGGACTTCTCCGCGGTCAACGGGTTCTCCGCCCCGATCATCGTCGACAACATCCAGCCGGCCGACGCCGCAACCGAGCTCCGCAACCTGGCCGAACAGAACGTGGACGTCCTCGCGGTCGGCGCGGGTGAGATAGCGGAGCCTCTCGCGGCCCTGACCGCGGAGTATCCGGAGATCTTCTGGTACTGCAATTGCGGCGCGGGGTACCAGGAACTTCCGGGCCTCGCCCAGTCCCAGGATGACGGTGCGCAGATCGGCTACAGCGCCGGTTACGCCACGGGCATCCTGCTGCGCGACAGCGGCGGCGACACCGCCCACTTCATCGGCTGCTGTGACCTGCCCTTCGAGAAGGAGTCCTACCTGACCTTCGAGATGGGGTTGAAGGCGGTGGACGAGAGCTTCACGGCGATCTACGTGCCGACCGGCAGGTACCCGTTCGACTTCGACAACATCGCCGGGGCGACCGAGGCGTTCGCCAGTTCCGCGGCGGAGGGCGCCGACGCCGTCTACCCGTATCTCGGCGGCGCGCACGAGCCGGTGGTCGCGCTGGCCAACGAAGAGGGCATCATCACGATGTCCGCCGGCGCCTCCGACGTCTGCGAGCGCACCGACCTGCACTACGACATCGCCGTGCAGTTCGACGCGGGCGACTACATCGCCACGCTGCTGGAGCTCATCGCCGACGGAGCCTTCGGCGAGGGCGAGAGCTTCCTCTTCAGCGTCGGGGCGTTCCCGTTCGTGGGCGCCAAGATGTGTGACCCCACGCCCGAGCAGCAGGCGGAGTTCGAGGCCGAGTTGGCACGGATCGCCGCCGGCGAGTACGCCGAGGCGTTCTTCGGCGTCAAGGCCGAGGCGTACGGCTTCTAGACACGTCGATTCGACGAATGGCAGGCCCGTCATCGGGGGATGACACTCCCGAGGCGGGCCTGCCGCACGCGCAGGACACTCCTCGCTCGATGACCTCACCGGCGGCTGAGCTACAGGGCATCACCAAGCGCTTCGGCGCGGTGGTGGCCTGCGACAACGTGGATCTGGCGCTGCAACGAGGCGAGATCCACGGGATCCTCGGCGAGAACGGCGCCGGCAAGTCGACGCTCATGAAGGTGCTGATCGGCCTCGTGCTGCCTGACGCCGGCGCGATCCGCATCAACGGCGAATCGCGCCGCATCGGCGATCCCGCCGAGGCGGCCGAGTTGGGCATCGGCATGGTGCACCAGCACTTCAGCCTCGTGGAGCCCCTCACAGTCTGGGAGAACGTCATCCTGGGTGAGCCGATCCGGCTCGATGCGGCGGCGGCGAAGCGGCGAGTGGGCGAGATCAGCGAGCGCTACGGCCTGGCGATCGACCCGGACGAGCGGATCAGCGACCTGAGCGCAGGCCTCCGCCAGCGCGTCGAGATCATCAAGTGCCTGCGGCGCGACCCGGCGATCGTCATCCTCGACGAGCCCACCTCGGTTCTCACACCGGGGGAGTCGGAGCAGCTGTTCGAGGTGCTGCGGCTGGTCGTGGAGCGCGAGAACAAGGCCGTGGCCCTGGTCAGCCACAAGCTGGACGAGGTGCTGGCGGCAACCGATCAGATCACCATCATGCGCGCCGGAGCCGTCGTGGACCGCCGAGACACCGCCGACGCCGACGCTCCGGGTCTGGCGCGGGCGATGGTGGGACGACCGGTGTCGCTGCGCTCGGAGGGCGCGGCTCTGGGCCATATCGAGGCCTTCGAGGATGACCGGCTGGCGACGGGACCGGTGGTCGAGGCCGCGCGAGCCACCGAGCCACAGCCCGTGCTGTCGATCCGCGGCGCAACCGCCCGCGGCCGTGACAGGCGGACGCTGCTCGACGGCCTGTCGCTGGACGTGCACCCGGGAGAGATCGTCGGGGTCGCGGGCGTGGAGGGGAACGGGCAGGCCGCGCTCAGCGACCTGCTGTCGAGCTTGCTCCCGCTGGAGAGCGGCACGGTGCGGGTTCGTGACGAGCGGCCGCTGCCCGGTCGTCCTGGAGCGATGGCTGCAGCGGGGGTTGCGGTCGTGCCGGCGGACCGTCACGAGTCCGGGTGCGTGCTCGACATGACCGTGGCGGAGAACCTGACACTTGTCTCGCCCCCGCGGCCCCGAACGGGCCGGGCCCTGCTGGACCGCGCCGGCCGCGCCTTGCTGGACCGCGCCGGACGCCAGGCACATGCCGAACGGCTCATCGAGCAGTTCGGGATCCAGACGCCCGGAGCGGACGCCCCGATGTGGTCGCTGTCGGGCGGGAACCAGCAGCGCGTGGTGCTGGCCCGTGAGCTCAGCGGCGATCCGGCGGTCCTCGTTGCGGCCCAGCCGACGCGGGGACTCGACGTCGGGGCCATCGAGTATGTCTCCGAGCGACTCCGGGAGGCGGCCGCGGACGGCGTGGCCGTGCTCCTCATCTCCACGGAACTGGAGGAGGTGCTGGACCTTGCCGATCGGATCGTGGTGATTTTCCGGGGACGGATCGTCGGTGAGATGGACCGCGCCAACCTGGATGTCGAGCGGCTGGGCCTGCTGATGAGCGGGGCGCAGGAGGCGGCGGCCTCATGACCGCCACTAGCGCCGGCGCGGGCGACGTGCGCTACGACCGCGCCCGCGAGGGCGCGACGGTGCTCGGCATCTATCTGGCCAGCATCGCCGTCGCTCTCGTGGCGGCTGCTCTCGTGCTGCTCGCCACCGGGGGTTCGTGGACGAGCGTGCTGTCGGCGCTACTGGACGGCAGCGTGCGCGGCCCCGGGCGCTGGGGCACCACGATCGGCGTGGCCATTCCGCTGTTGCTGGTGGCCCTCGGCACGATCGTCAACTCCAGGGGCGGGCTGGTGAACCTCGGCCAGGAGGGGCAACTGTTCGTGGGCGCGGCGCTCGGAACCTACGTCGCCACCCACATCGGCACCGGAGGCCCGGGAGTGCTGTTCCTCATCATGCTGGCCGGCGTGGCAGGCGGGGCGATCTGGGCGGGCATCGCCGCAGTCCTGCGCTACCAGCGGCGCATGCCCGAGGTGCTGACCACTCTGCTGCTGGTGTTCGTGGCGTCTCAGGCGGTGGGCTACGGCCTGAAGAACAAGAACCTCCTGCTGGATCCGACGCCCGACCAGGCCAACCGGAACCTCATCAGCGAACGCCTGCGCCCCGACACGCGCCTGCCGCGTCTCGACTGGTTCGGCAACGAGTTCCCCATGACCGCATTCATCGCGCTGCTGCTGGCGATCCTCGTGGCACTGGTGCTGCGCTGGACGATCGTCGGCTTCCGCCTGCAGATGCTGGGGCGCGGCCCGCGGACGGCGCACCGGGCCGGTGTCAGCGAGGCGCGCTACGGAGGTCTGGCGCTCGTGGTCTCCGGAGCGTTCTGCGGGCTGGCGGGGGCGTTCATGCTGGCGGGCGGCGACTTCGGGAACTACCGGCTCACCCCCAACTACCCGGTGAACATCGGCTGGGAGGGACTGCTCGTGGCGCTCGTGGGCCGGAACCACCCGCTCGTTTCGATCCCCGTTGCGTTCATCTTCGCCGGGCTGCGCACCGGGTCGGGCTTCCTGGCGGCCACCGGTGTGGACCGCGACATCACGAAGGTCGTGCAGGCGCTGCTGGTGCTCGCCCTGCTGGTGCCGCCCGCCATCCTGTTCGTGCGCGACCGCCGCCGCGCCCTCGCCGCGGCCGCCGACAGGGTCTAGGTCATGGTCGGCGACTTCTTCTCCGCCGTCGGGGACGTGCTCTCCAGCGAGACCACCTACAGCAGCGGCTGGCGTCTGGCGGTGGCGCTGGCGTTCGTGGCCGTGGGGGAGTGGATCGCCGAGCGGGCTGGCACCATCAACATCTCCGTGGAGGGGTCCATGCTGGCCGGCGCCTTCGCCGCCGCCATGGGCTACGACGCCTCCGGATCGGTGGCGGTCGGCCTGCTGATCGGCGCGGCCGCCGGCCTGCTGGTGGGCGCCGTGCAGGCCCACTTCAGCCACAACCTCACGGCCAACCAGTTCGTCGTGGGCCTGACGCTCAACATCCTGGTGCTGGGCTTGGCCAGCTTCCTCAACAGCAGCCTCAAACCCGAGACGGCCACGGCCCACGTCTTCGAGGTGCCCGGCCTGGTGGAGATCCCGCTGCTGGGGCCGGCGCTGTTCGGCCAGCCCTGGCCGCTGTACCTGCTGTACCCGCTGGTGCCGCTGGCCTGGTGGCTCGTCTACCGCACCCGCTGGGGACTGGAGGTACGGGCGGTGGGGGAGAACCCCCAGGCGGCCGACGTGTCCTCCATCGACGTGAACGCACGGCGGCGCCAGGCCATCTACTTCGCCGGTATCACCTCGGGCCTCGGCGGCGGCTACCTGCTGCTGGGCCAGGTGGGATGGTTCGAGGACGCCATCGTGGGCGGGCAGGGGTTCATCGCCATCGCCGCGGTGATATTCGGCGGCTGGACGCTGCGGGGCGCCATGCTCGGCTGCCTGCTGTTCGGCAGCGCCAACTCCTTCCGCTTGAGCCTGCCGGCGGTGGGCCACCCGCTCAACTCGGAACTGCTGTCGTCGCTGCCGTTTGTGCTAACCATCTGCGTCATGGCGCTCTTCGCACACCGCACCCGCGAGCCGCAATCCCTGGCTCGCCCGTTCATCAGGGGTCTCCGATGAAAGCCGTGCTCTACGACGCCCACGGCGGCCCGGAGGTGCTGCGCTACACCGACGTTCCCGACCCCGAGCCCGGGCCGGGAGACGTGGTGGTCCAGGTCGCCGCCACCGCCCTGAACCGTCTCGACATCGTGCAGCGGGCCGGGTATTTCACGATGCCCGGCTTCGCCTTCCCCCACATAGCCGGCATGGACGTGGCGGGCACGGTCGCCCTCGTCGGCGAGGCTGTGGACGACGTTTCCGTCGGCGACCGCGTCGTGGTGGATCCGTCGATGTCGGGTGTGCGGGAGGACTCGCGCCTCGCCGGGCGCGGCGACCTCTACGGCGAGCTGGGGATCATCGGCGCCACAGCCGACGGCGGCTACGCCGAGCTGTGCCTGGTGCCGGCCGGCCATGTGTTCCCAGTTCCCGACGGCATGAGCTTCGACGAGGCGGTGGTCTTCCCCACCTGCTGGATGACCGCGGCGCACGCCCTCTTCGACGTCGGCAAGCTGCAGGCCGGTGAGACCGTGCTCATTCACGCGGCGGGCAGCGGCGTGTCCACGGCGGGGATCCAGCTGGCCGTCGCTGCCGGCGCGCAGGTTCTGGCCACTGCGGGCACCGATGAGAAGTGCGCCCGAGCGGAGGAGTTGGGCGCGGCTGCCACCGCCAACAATCGCACCACCGACATCGCCGGCTGGGCGCGCTCGCAGACCGACGGTGCCGGGGTGGACATGGTCTTCGAACACGTCGGTCCCGCGTTGTGGGAGGCCTCCATGTTCTCGCTCGGCGTCCGCGGCCGGCTCGTGAACTGCGGCAACACCACCGGCGACTCGGTCACGATCCCGTCGCTGGGTCACCTGTTCCACATGGGGCTGCACATCATCGGCTCGGACCCCTACCGCCCCGAGGAGTTCGGCCCCGTCTGGGAGCAGTACTGCGGCGGGGACTTCGTCGCCCCGGTCGACTCGGTGATGCCTCTGTCCGAGGCCGCCGCCGCGCAGGAGCGGATGTTCGCCAGCGACCTCTTCGGCAAGATCCTCCTGCGACCCTGAGGCCCCTCGTGGCCGACTCGCCCTACCCGGAGCTGAAGAAGACCCACACGATGGCGCGGGTGGGCCGCCCCTGGACCGACGTGAAACCCGCCCCGTCGGCTCCGGTGTGGAACGTGATCTTCGGCCTCGGCGCGTACTGGATGCTGGTCGGGGCGATCGAGATCGGGCTCTTCGACGCGCTGTGGGACCGTGGGCCGCTGGGGCCCGACGAGTTGGCGAACGACCTGGAATCGTCGGCTTCGCACGTCGAGTCGCTGGCGGACGCTCTGGTGGTTCTCGGACTGCTCGATCGACACGACGGCCGTTTCGACCTGAACGACTGCTCGCGGCGCTACCTCTGCGGTCAGAGCCCCGCCCCGATGGCCGACCTGGTGTCGGTCGCCCCAGGTCCGGAGGAGAACTGGACCGACCTGGCCGCCACGATCCGCCGCGGCGAACCCGCCAAGCCGGTGGACGCCGATGTGGCGGGCTTCTGGGTGCCGCTGGTGGAGGGGACCTTCGGCACCGTGCTGCGCGCCGCAACGCGCGCCGACGCCTGGATCTCCTACAGCCACCTGGAGGCCCCGCGGGTTGCCGACCTCGGCGCCGGCGGGGCGCCCTGGAGCATCGCCGTGCTGCGTGCCTGTCCCGGCGCCACCGCCGTCGTGAACGACCTGCCGGAGGTGCTGGAGGTCGCCCGAGCGCGCCTTGCCGAGGCAGGAGTGGAAGATCGCTGCGAGCTGCGCCCCGGCGACTATCACACCGTCGCGCTGGAGGACGAGGCGTTCGACCTGGTGGCGCTCGGGCACGTCTGCCGCACCGAGGGGGCCGACGGCACCCGGGCGCTACTGGGACGGGCGGCGGCCGCACTGCGTCCCGGCGGGCGGGTGCTGGTGTCGGACTACTTCCGCGCCGAGGATCCGAGCCGCAGCCCGCAAGGCGTGTTCATGGCGGCCACCATGGCGGCCTGCACGGTGCGCGGCACCGCCTTCAGCTACGACGAGATGTCAAGCTGGTTGCGAGATTCCGGCCTCAGCGAGGTCCGCCTGATCGAGCCGATCGCCGCCCAGCAGATCTTCGTGGCAACCAAGCCGGCGAGCACGCAGGGAAGAAAGGAAGAGCGATGACCTCCTCCAACGACAGCAACGCCGCCTCGGGGCGCCCCGAACCGATCGATCTCCTGATCCGGGCCGGCCACGTCGTCACCATGAACCCGCGGCGGGACATCATTCGCCACGGCGCGGTGGCGGTGCGCGGCAGCGAGATCGTGGCGGTGGGCAAGGAGGCCGACCTGCGCGCCCGCTACGAGGCGGCGGCCGAAGCGGGCGGCGACCGCTTCGTGGCCACGCCGGGCATGGTCAACAGCCACATCCACATCACCGGCGAGCCACTGACGCGGGGTTACGTGCCCGACGACATCGACTTTGCGGAGAACGTCTTCGGCTGGCTCTGCCCGCTCTATGCCACCTACACGGCCGGCGACGAGCGCATCTCGGCGCAGCTGGCGGCGACGGAGATGCTGCGCTCGGGCACCACCTGCTTCCTGGAGGCCGGCACGGTGCGCTTCCTGGACGACGTCGTGGACGGGCTGGTCGAGGTGGGAATCCGGGGCCGGGTGGGCCGCTGGGTGTGGGATCTACCGCCCGAGCCCGACGTCTATCGCCAGAACACCGACGAGGCCATCGCCAACCTGCAGGCGGTGCTGGAGCGCCACGGCTCGGTGGCAGGGGGGCGTATCGCCGGCCACGTCGTGCTGGTGGGCCACAACACCGCCTCGGACCCGCTGTGGCGGGCGGCCCGGGAACTGGCCACCGAGGCCGGGGCCGGCTTCAGCTTCCACATGTCGCCGGCGCAACTGGACCCCGACGCCTTCCTGGCGGAGTTCGGCCAGCGCCCGATCGTGCACCTCGCCGAGTTGGGAGTCCTGGACGACGATGTGGCGCTGACACACTGCGTCCGCGTCGATGACACGGAGGTACAGATCCTGGCCGAGACCGGCGCCTCGGTGGCGCACTGCCCGACCACGGCGCTGAAAGTTGCCTACGGCGTCACCCAGGTGGGCAAGATGCCCGAGATGATGGCCTCCGGGGTGAATGTGGCCATCGGCACCGATGGCAACAACGCCTCCAACTACTCCGACCTGATGCGCGCCACCTACCTGGTAGCCGGCCTGTTCAAGGACGCCCGCTGCGACCCGCAGATGTTCCCCGCCGAGATGGCGTATGAGATGGCCACCCTCGGCGGCGCCCGGGCCGTGCAGGCGCAGGATCAGATCGGCTCGCTGGAGACCGGCAAGAAGGCCGACATCGTGCTGCACGACACCGACCGGCCCGAGTGGCGTCCGCTGCTGAACGTCATGAGCCAGCTCGTCTGGTCGGCCGACGGCCGCGGCGTACACAGCGTCTGGGTGGACGGCAACCAGGTCGTTGACGCCGGCCACATGACCACCATCGACGAGGAGCGCCTCTGGGCCGCCTGTCAAACCGCCGGCGAGGCCATCTGCGCCCGCTCCGGCCTGCCCGACAAGGCCAAGTTCCCGATGGTCTAGCGGGAGCGTGGATAACCGCGCCGGCGGCCGCCCCGCACCGTACGCTCCGGAGGTGGTGGTGCAGTTGTCGGCGGATACGACGTGAATTCCCGCTCGCGACGGGGGAGACTCCGCCGAGCCGTCATGGTGGGCCTGCTGGTCTGCCTGGGCGTGGCCGGCGTGCCCGCCGCTGCCGGTGCCCAAGAGGTGACCGAGCAGCCCGCCGAGCAGCAACTCGAGGCCCGGATTCTGGCGCAGCGTCACGAAGAGGGCGAAGTCGAGTTCGTCGTGCAGTTCCGCGAGGAAGGTGAGCCGTGGAGCGAGTCGGCCGAGCCGCCGCGGCGATTCCTGCCTCCGGGGGCAGAGGTCGACGTCTGGTTCGCCAGTTCTCCGTTGATGATCACCGTCGACGCCGGGTCTCCCTCCGCCTACGTGGCGGGGGAAGTGCGCGTGGTCGTGCAGCGGCTGGCCGATGATCGCATCGAGTTCGCGTTGCAGACGCGCCTACCCGGTGAGACCTGGGGCGAGCGGCTCCTGCCGGCGCGGCGGTTCTTCCCCGCAGATGCCGAGGTGGGCCGCTGGTTGGTCAGTGCGCCGGTCGCCGTGACGCTGGCTGCAAGCCCCTCACCGACCGACCCTGGGGCGGTGCAGGTCTCCAGAGACGTGCTCGACTTCGACATGATCGACGTGCACACCGGCGAGACGGTGAACATCCGCTCGGTCGTGACCGGCCAGACGCCGCTGCTGTTCTGGCTGTGGAGCCCCCATTGAGGCACGTGCCAGAGCCATGCTCCGGCCATCGAGCAGTTCGCTCGAGAGAATTCCCACCGGCTCCGGGTCGTCGGCATCGGCTCGACCGGCGATCTGGCGACGAACCAGGCCTTCGTCGCCACCTACGGGATCACCTTCACGATGCTGTTGGGCGACTCCCGGGTGCCGACGGACTACTACCACTTCCCGGCGCCCGCTTGGTCCAGCTTCTGGCTGCTCGACAGCACCGGCCGTCGCATCCTCGGCGCCGTCCAGTTCGAGACCGACCTGGTCAACGAACTGCTCGACCTGCTGTTCTGACCCTCCGGTGCAGGCGGTCCCACCGCAACGGGTCACCGATCGCCGGTCGCTTCAGTCGCCGCTGCCCCAGACGGTCTTGGCCGTTGAGTAGACCCCCTGGTCGTAGGAGTATTCGATGACGTTGCCGTCGGGATCGTTGAGGGCGCAGATGTAGCCCACGGGCGGCGGCATCTCGGTCGGCGCCATGTTGAGGCATCCCGCTGCCTCGCCGCGGGCGGCGATCTCGTCGACCGCTTCGAGGGTGGGGAGTTCGATGCCGAGGTGGGCGAACGGCTTCAGCAATCCGAGGCCCTCCTGGCCGCTGCTGGCAAAGAACTCGATGAGCACCAGGATGAACGGCCGCTCGGCGGCATCGGAATGGCCCAGCCAGGCGCCGTGGCCCAGGGCGTCGGTGCGCTTGTCCAAGAGCTCCATCGGTGTGAAGGTCGTATAGAAGTCGATGGACGCGTCGATGTCGGCGCACGGCAGTGCCACGTGGGTCCAGCGTGGCGTCGTGGGATGGTCGGAGTAGACGTCGGGGCGCGTTGCCGCGTCCACGGTGCCCGTCATCCCGGTGGCAGCACGCGTCTCGGCGGCGCCGCGGGCGAACCCTGACTGTTCTTCACTCATCGATTGTCCTCCCTTGTGTACTCCGGTGGGGGATGCCGGGGACTACTCGCTGGTCCAGCCGTCGGGAATCTGCGGGTCATCCCCGCCCTGGGTCCAGAGGATGAACGTGTTGCCCCACGGATCCTCGAAGGCGCAGTTGAAGCCGTTGAACTCCGCCCAGTAGTGATCGCGCCACAACTCGGTGGCGCCGAGGCCGAGGGCTGTATCGAGGATGCGGTCGGCGCTGTCGTCGTTGCTGACGAGGATCCACATGCGCTGGCAGCGGCCCTCGGTGCGCAGCGTGCGCGGCTCGACTCCGTTCGGGTTCGGGTGCGGGCGGGCGTTCGCGACGTTGTGGATGCCCATGTGCAGGTTGCCGACTCCGGAGGGCTCCCCGTCCTTCAGGAACTCGTTGCCGGGCACGATGCGGTGGAACACACCTGCGGGTCGCCCCTCGACCTCCCAGCCGAAGACCTGCTCGTAGAAACGGGCCGAGGCCTCGGGGTCGTCACTGGGGAAGTCGACGAAGATCAGCGTGTTCGGGTAGCCCATGGATGCACCTTCCGGGTCTTCGGGTTCGCGGCGCGGTCGCGCCGCCGCCAAGCTAGCAGTGTGACCGGGCTCACGGTCCGGTGAGGAGGGCAGGATCGGTGAGTTGGCCGGCGGGTCGGATCGGGCGTCCCGTCGCCTCTTGCCGCTGGTGGCGTAAGGTTTTGGTGGACAGCAACGGCCGACCATCGAGGCGCCATGGGCACGACGCACGTCTTCTCGGAGAATCCCGTCCTGGGGGACGCCTGGTACGCGGTTGCCCGCAGCGGTGACGTCGCTCCGGGGCCGCTCGGGGTTCGCGTTCTGGGAAGGTCCTACGTCGTCTGGCGCGACCCGGACGGGGTGCTGGTGGCGTCCGCCGATCGCTGCCCTCACCGCGAGGCGCCCCTGTCGGCGGGCACGGTCATCGACGGGTGCCTGCAGTGCTGCTATCACGGTTGGCGTTTCGGCACCGGGGGGCGCTGTGTGCTAGTTCCGTCCGCGCAGCCGGGCGTGCCGATCCCGCCCCGCGCGCACTTGGACCCGGTGGGGGTGCAGGAGCGGTACGGGCTCGTGTGGCTCTGCCCGGGGGTTCCGCGCGAGGACATCCCCAAGATCGTCCAGGAGGACGACCCGGCATTCCGCCGTATCAACCCCGACGTGCAGATCTGGCAGACGTCGGCCACCCGCATGGTCGACAACTTCCTGGACATCACCCACTTCCCCTTCGTGCACGCCGGCACCATCGGCGGCGAGACCGACGAGGTGGTGCCGCGGCTCGAGTTGGAGCAGCTGGACGACAGCTTCTTCGGCTACGCCTACGAGGTGACCGTCAGCAATCCGGAGATCGCAGCGGCCACCTCCGGCGTGCAGGGCGCCGGCGCGGTGGCCCGCAGGATGTCCAGCGGGTTCGCCCTGCCGTTCGCCTGCCGGAGCACTATCGCCTACGAGACGGGTCTCGAGCACATCTTGCTGTTGCTGTCGACCCCGATCGACGACGTGACGTCATATTTCATCTTCGTGGTGTGGCGCAACGACGACTTCTCGGTGCCGTCCGACCAGGTGATCCGCTTCGACCTGGCGATCGGTGCCGAGGACAAGGCGATGCTCGAGCGTCTCGACGGCGTGCTGCCGCTGGAACTCGCCGGGACCGTCAGCGTGCAGTCCGACAAGCCCTCGGTGGAGTGGCGCCGCCGCTTCGCCGCCCTGCTGGCCGGCGACTAGCGCGCCGCCCGTCAGATACGCCGACCTCCGCTCATCACGTCGGCACCCACACCGTCATTCCGGCGCAGGCCGGAATCCAGGCAACTCGGCGGTGCCTGTCAGGGCATGTAGCCGAGGCCGGCGAGGATCCGCTCGGCTGCCTCCAGGTCGCCTTCCAGGCTGACGAGGCCGTCGCTGAGAGCCGCGTCGCCGGCGATGCGTCCGCCGGCCAGGCGTGTGTAGGTGTGGGCGTCGGTGCGCAAGGTGATCGTGGGTCCGGCATCGCCGTCGAAGCTCTCCACCAGCCGGCCGCGGCGCTCGGCGACCTGCACCCGCCAGCTGCGGGCCGCCGGGCCGGTCAACTCGATCAGCACCCGGGACTCGTCGGGCGCCCGTCCCAGCTTGGCGACCGCGAAGCCCACCGCGAAGGCGAACTCGTCGAGGACCATCTCCACCACCGGGCCGCTCGCGTGCCCCGGCCGGCCCACGGCGCCGCGAATGTCCTGCTCGTGCACCCAGCAGTCCAATGTCCTGATGCGCATGAAGCGCCCGTAGGTGTCGGTGCCGGCCGGGGTCCAGGACTCGGCGTCGAAGTCGGCCTGCGTCATGGCGGCGAGCGCCGACAGGCGGGCCGCGGTGACCTCACCGAACTCCTCCAGCACGGCGGCGGGTGACCACGGGCGCCGCGCCGCGATCCACAGCTCGTTGATCCGCCCGATCTCGTTGTGCACGTGCGGGACGTCGCCGACGTCGATCTCCGGCGCCGGATCCCCGAGCAGCATCCGCTCGGTGCCGATGATGTGGCTGAGGTTGTCCTGCACGCTCCAGCCGGGGCAGTCGGTAGGCGCCCCCCACTCGGCGTCGCTCAGCCCCTCGCAGAGTTCGGAGATGGCCGCCCACTCGGCCGCCAGGGCGGCGACGGCGCTGTCCCGGTTGACGGTGACCATGGCGTCTCCTCGGCTCGACGGGGCGCGGCCACGCTACATCCGCTGTCTCCGAAGCGGGTGCCGGCGGGGCGCAGCACGCGCTGGGCGCTCTAGCCTGAACGCCGCAGCAGACCGGCGACCGGCGGGGAGAACATGGCCTGGGATTTCGCCACCGACGAGGACTTCCAGCCGAAGCTGGACTGGATGCGGGAGTTCCTCGACGCCGAGATCCTGCCGCTGGAGGCGATCGCCGGTGACTGCACGCCCGAGCAGTGGCGGGTGCTCACCGACCCCCTGAAGGAGCGAGTGAAGCAGCAGGGACTCTGGGCCTGCCACCTGGGCCCAGACCTCGGCGGCCAGGGCTGGGGGCAGGTGCGCCTGGCGCTCATGCACGAGATCCTGGGCCGCTGCGAGTTCGCGCCGATGATCTTCGGCAACAACGCCCCCGACTCGGGCAACGCGGAGCTTCTTGCCATCGGCGCCAGTGCGGAGTTGCGTCGCCGCTGGCTGGAGCCGCTGCTGGCCGGCGAGATGCGCAGCGCCTTCTCGATGACCGAGCCCGACGTGGCCGGCTCGGACCCCCGCCTGATCCGCACCCGGGCGACGCTCGACGGCGACGAGTACGTCGTCTCGGGCCACAAGTGGTTCACCACCAACGGCTCGGTGGCCGACTTCCTGATCGTGATGGTGGTGACCAACCCCGACGTGCATCCCTACCAGGGATGCTCGATGATCCTGGTGCCGACCGACACGCCCGGCGTGCAGATCGTGCGTGACGTTCCGAACATGGGCGAGCCGCACATCGAGGGCCCGCCCCGGCCCGGCGGCCACGCCGAGATCGTCTATGACAACGTGCGGGTCCCGGCCACGAACATCATCGGCGAGCCCGGCGACGGCTTCGTGCTGGCCCAGAAGCGGCTGGGGCCCGGGCGCATCCACCACGCCATGCGCTGGATCGGCCAGGCCCGCCGGGCCTTCGACATGATGTGCGAGCGGGCCCTGTCGCGCTCGGCCCACGGATCGCTGCTGGCCGACAAGCAGATGATCCAGGACATGATCGCCGAGACCAAGATGGAGATCGAGGCCACCAAGCTGCTGTGCATGCACGCCGCCTGGCACATGGACCGCCACGGGGCCTCTGCCTCGCGCACTCAGATCGCCATGATCAAGGTGTACGGCACCCGGATGCTGTACAACGCCATCGACCGGGCCATCCAGGTGCACGGGGCGCTGGGGTACAGCGCCGACCTGCCGCTGGAGGGCATGTACCGCCATGCACGGGCCTCCCGGCTGGTGGACGGCGCCGACGAGGTGCACAAGGTGACCATCAGCCGCCACGTGCTGCGGAACTACGAGGCCGTGGAGGGATGGCCTGGCGAGCACCTGCCCACCCGTCGCGCCGAGGCGCTGGAGCGCTTCGCCGACGCCTTGGACACGATCACGGCCAACTCCTGAAGGCCCGCCACACGCGGACCTACGCTGCAGGCATGACGACCACACTTGGCCTCAGCGCCGATGAGATGCTTCTCACCACCCGGGCGGTGCGCAGGCGGCTCGATTTCGATCGCCCCGTGCCGGAATCGCTGCTGCGTGAGTGCGCCCGTTTCGCCGTCCAGGCGCCCACGTCCTCCAACGGCCAGGGATGGCACTTCGTCTTCGTCACCGAACGTTCCAAGATCGAGGCCCTGGCCGCCATCTACCGGCGCGGCTCGGACCTGAACAGGGCCCGATTCATCGAGAACTCCAAGGCGCGGGCGGCGACCGACGCCGTCTGGGGAGGCCAACTGGCCCGCATGATCGAGGCGGGTGTCCACCTGGTGGAGAATCTGCACCGCATCCCGGCGATGCTGATCCCGTGTGCGGCCGGGCGCTCGGAGGATCCCCGCCACGTGGTCGAGGGTGCCGGCTCGGTCATCCAGGGCGCCTGGAGCTTCATGCTGGCCGCGCGCGCCCGCGGCCTGGGCACGTGCTGGACCACCATCCACCTGATGTGGGAAGAGGAGGTCGCCGAGATCCTGGGCATCCCGTACGCCGAGGTGCGTCAATACGCCCTCATCCCGGTGGCCTACACGCTCGGCACCGACTTCAAGCCCGCCACCCGCGACCTCGACGGCGTGCTGAGCTTCAACGGCTGGAGCCGCTCGGCGCCGCTGGTGCCGACCCTCGGAGGCCTGTACGAGCCGTCGTAGGAGAGTGCCCGGTCGGTCGGCGGGGTGGTTCGTCGGCTACCGGGGGCGAGGGCGTACGCTTCGTGGTGTGACAAAGCTTGGGTTGTCGACCGACGAGCTGTTGTCGACCACTCGGGCGGTGCGTAAACGGCTGGACTTCGAGCGGCCCGTGCCCGAGTCGGTGCTGCGCGAGTGCGTCGAGCTGGCGGTGCAGGCCCCGACCGCCTCCAACATGCAGACCTGGCACTTCGTGTTCGTGACCGAGCGCCGGAAGATCGAGGCGATCGCCGAGTTGTACCGGCGCGGGTTCGAGGCCTACGTCCGCGGCCCCACGCTCGCCGACCGCGCCACCGAGGGCGGTCGGTCGGCCGGCGGAGGATTCGCGGGCCATGACCGGGCCTGGGCGGCGCAGCAGCGGAGGGTCGTCGACTCGGCGATCTACCTGGCGGAGAACATGCACCGCAGCCCGGTGCTGCTCATTCCCTGCGTGGCCACCCGCTCGGAGCGGCCGACTGATGTGGTCGCCGAGGGCGGTTCGGTCATCCAAGCTGCCTGGAGCTTCATGTTGGCCGCTCGTGAGCGCGGTCTCGGCACGTGCTGGACCACCCTGCACCTGGCCCACGAGCGGGATGCGGCGGAGATCCTGGACATCCCCTACGACAAGGTCCGCCAGTTCGCTCTCATCCCGGTCGCCTACACGATCGGCAACGACTTCAAACCCGCCAACCGCGGTGGGATCGAGGACGTGATCAGCTGGAACCGCTGGAGCCGCTGAACGCCGTCCCGGCCGGCCGCCGGGTGGCCGGAGGCGGCCGGGCACGAATCCGGTCCAGACGATGCGTACCGGCGATGTGCCTCCTGGTGTTCTGCCTCGTGAGCGTTGCGGCCCCTGCGGTGTTCACGACCGGCGTGACAGCCGCCGCCGGGGGACCCGCGCCGGCGCGGGTCGTGCTGCCACCGGAGGAGTTCGGACCGGAGGAACCGGGACCCGTCCTCGGCGCGCCCGACGAGGCGACGGTGCTGCGAGGCCCGGAGTTCGTGCGAGGTGCGGCGCGCAGCGGCGACAGCCTCATCGCCGCCTCCCGCGGCCGCACCTGCGCGGTGCGCCGCGACGCGCGCGTGACCTGCTGGGGCTACGACGGCATCCGGGAGCGGCTCAGCGCGGCCGGCCTGCGGAACGTGGTGAGCGTCACCAGCGGCGATCATCCTCATCAGGAGCTCCACCTGTGCGCACTGCACGGCGACGGGACCGTGTCGTGCTGGGGGGCGGGCCGCGCTGAGC
>VXXM01000036.1 GCA_009835395.1 Acidimicrobiia bacterium | reverse complement strand
CCCCGGGGCCGGGGGGGCGGACGCGGGCGTGCTCATGGGGCCGTCCCGGCGGCATCGTCGAGCGCCTCGAGGGCGGAGATGCGGGCGTCGAGCTGGTCGGCGGTCACCCCGCTCGCCCCCACCAGCTTGTCCACCACGTAGCCGCGGGGCGAGACGATGTACGTCTCGGGCACGGCGGTGACGCCGTAGTCCACCGGCACCGACCCCACGTCGCCGGCAAGGACGGGCCAGTCGCCGCCGGCGCGCTCGAAGAAGCCGCGCACCGCTTCGGGCGAGTCGTCGAAGGCCACGGTCACCACGATGGCGTCGCCGGCGGCGTGGCGCTCGCTGAACGTGACGAGCTCGGGATGCTCGGTGATGCAGCCCGGACACCAGGTGGCGAAGAAGTTGACGACGACCCAACGGCCGCGGTGGTCATCGAGGTCGAAGACGTCGCCGGTGAGCGTCACGCCCAGGATCGGCGGCGCCGGCTGACCGACGGCGGAGCGCCCGATCAGCGCCCCGCGCTGCGGATCCCCGAGGGCGAGGAAGATGACGAGAACCGCCACGGCGATCGAAACCGCCAGCGCCACGAGGGCCACCGAGCGCCGGGGGCGCAGCCGGCGGCGGCCGGTGTCAGCGAGCGCCGGGTCGCTCACGGCGATCCGCCCGCGGTGAGGACCGGCTCGGAGTCGCCGGTGGTCGTGGCGCCATAGGCCGAGACGGGATCGGTCGGACGGCGGCGCCGGCCGGGGAAGGCGGCCAGCACGATCCCCGCCAGCATCACCGCGCCGCCCACCCAGAGCCACAGGATCAGCGGCTGCACCGTGATCCGCAGCACCAGGTTCCCGCCGGTCTCGGAGGGAAGCCGCACCACCGACAGCTGCACGTCGCGGCGCGCCGAAGTGAGGGTGGCCGGGTGGCCCACCACCTGGCCCCGCAGGGTGTAGCGGCTGATGGCGGGAGCGGCGCAGCAGGCGCCGTCGACGGCGATCTCGGCGCGCACCTCCAGGCGCTCGGGGTGGACGACCTCGCGCACGCCCACGTAACCGAACTCCTGGCCGGCGAAGCGGACCGCGTCGCCCTCGCGGAGGGACAGTTCGGCCTGCTGCAGATACGACCCGCTGGCCGCCAGGGCGACGGCGATGATCACCACCCCGATGTGGGTGACCATGCCGCCGTTGGTGCGCCCCAGCAGGCCGCGCCAGCCCTGGCGCCGGGCCGCCAGTACCAACTGGCGAGCGGCGGCGCCGCCGGCGAAACCCCCGAGGGCGAACGCCACCAGCGGCGCCGGCCCCCGGGCGCCCAGCCCCACCGCCACCGCCAGCACGGCGACCCCGCACCAAGCCGGCCAGAACAGGCGCCGCCCCAGCAGTTCCGTCGAGGCCTTGCGCCACGGCAGCACCGGGGCGGCCGCCATCAGGAACAGCAGCAGCATGCCCAGCGGCATGGTCATCCGCTGGAAGTACGGCGCCCCCACGCTGAGCCGCTCGCCGGAGACCGCCTCGGCCACCAGCGGGAAGACCGTGCCCAGCAACACGACGGCGGCGAACAGGGCGAACAGCAGGTTGTTGGCCAGGAAGGTGCCCTCGCGGCTGAAGAATGAGTCGAACCGCCCCGGGGCGCGCAGCCGGTCGCCCCGCCAGCCGATCAGCAGCACGCAGGCGGCGGCCACCACCCCGAAGAACGCCAGGATGGCGGGCCCGATGCCCGAGGCGGTGAAGGAGTGCACCGAGTCCAGCACCCCCGACCGGGTGATGAAGGTGCCGAGGATGGTGAGCGAGAACGTGGCGCACACCAGCGACAGGTTCCAGACCCGCAGCATGCCCCGCCGCTCCTGCACCATGGCCGAGTGCAGGTAGGCGGTGGCGGTGAGCCAGGGCAGCAGCGAGGCGTTCTCCACCGGGTCCCAGGCCCAGTAGCCGCCCCAGCCCAAGGTGTCGTAGGACCACCAGGCACCCAGCACGATGCCGGCGGTGAGGAAGCCCCAGGCGAACAGCGACCAGCGCCGCGTCTCGGCCAGCCAGCCCTCGTCGGTGCGGCCGAGCGCCAGGGAGGACACGGCGAAGGCGAACGGCACGGTGAATCCCACGTAGCCCAGGTAGAGCATCGGCGGGTGCACCGCCATGAGCGGGTTGTCCTGCAGCAGCGGGTTCGGGCCGGGGCCGTCGTAGCCCGGCGGCGGGTCGAAGGCCACGAACGGGTCGGCGGGCCCCACCATCAGGCCGAAGAAGAACAGCACCACCAGCAGCGAACACATCTGGGCCAGGACCACCAGCGGGTCGTCGCCGCGGTCCCGGAAGCGCAGCGACATCGCCACCACGTAGCCCGCCAGCACCAGCCCCCACAGCAGGATCGAGCCCTCCAGCGCCGCCCAGGCCGTGGCGACGTTAAACAGCGGGGCGGTGGCCGAACTGCCGTTGTCGGCCACGTAGGCCACGGTGAAGTCCCGGTTGATGAGCGCCCGCTCCATGGCCGCGAAGGCCAGGGCCGCGCCGGCCAGGACCGCCCAGAGCAGCCCGCGGCCGATCGCCAGGAACACCCGGTCGCGCCGCCACAGACCCAGGGCGAAGGCCACGAGCGCGGCGAACGCGGCGGCGACCGAGACCGCCACACCGAGGTCGCCCAGAATGAGGTTGCTCACCGTCGGGCCGATCCCAACCTCAAGAGCCCAACCTCAACAGGCCGATCTCAGCAGCGCGCTGACAGCCCGCCGGCGCCCGCCGCCTCCAGGCGGTCGGGATAGGTGTCGCGGTACTCGTTGTCGTGCTTCACCAGCATGTGGTCGCTGGCGAAGTAGTACCCGTCGTTGACACCGCAGGCGAACGTGTCGAGATCCGGGGGTTGGCCCTCGACCCAGCGGCCCTCCAGCACCACCGGCACCCCCGGCGTGAACAGATCGGGCGGGCTGCCGACGTGCACCACGTCGGCGGCGACACCTTCGAACACCACGGTGAAGGCCACCGCCTGCACGAAGTCCACCTGCGTCTCGGCGACGCTGTTCGCCCGCGGCGTGCCCTGCATGCGGAACCTCTGGCCGGCCAACTCGTCACGGCGCTCCACGGCCTCGTCGGCGTTCAGGAAGAACAGCGAGGCGTCGGTCACCAGGCGCACCAGCGCGAACGTGATGCCGCCCACCGCGCCCGCCACGACCAGCAGCGAGATGATCCGCCGCATCGTCGGCGGCCGGCGACCGGGGCGGCTCCCGGTCCGGCGGGGTGTCAGGTCCAGGCCCGCCGCCGCGTCGCTCTCGGTGGCGCCCGCCGGCGGGAGCTCCGGATCGCCGGGAGTCTCGGACACCGCCGGTCAGTCCTCGGTGGTCATCCAGCGGCGCCGGCGCGCCGGCACCCTGCCGCTCAGCCGGCGGCCTCGCAGCAGGATCATCACCGCATAGGACACCAGCAGGGCGGCGCTGATCGACCACCCTGCTGCGATGTAGCCGGCGTGGGTCATGGCGCTGAACCCCCTTCACCGGTGCCCCCAGCGCCGGCGCCCGTGGCGGCCACCTCACCGGCCTCGGCCCGGCGCTCGGCGAGGGCGGCCTCCAGGCCGGCGCTCTCGACCTCCGCCTCCAGCCAGGCCAGGCGGAACCGGTGGATCAGGATCCACAGGAAGAACACGCCCATGACGGCGATGCCCAGGACCAGCGTGAACAGGGTGAGGTCCTCGATGCGCAGTTCCTCCAGCGTGGACTGCTGGTGCAGGGTGCGGTTCTCCCACCACTCCACCGAGCGGTTGACGATCGGGATGAGCACCGCCCCGCCCACACCCAGGATCGCCGACCGGCGGGCGCGGGCCTCGGGCGCAGCCGGCACCGAGCGCAGCGCCAGGTAGCCGGCGTAGGTGAGGAACAGCACGAGCGTGGTCACGACCCGCACGTCGCCCCACTCCCACCAGGTGTTCCAGATCGGGCGCCCCCAGATCATGCCGGTGAGCAGGGTGACGGCGCACAGCAGGACGCCGATCTCGGCGCTGGCGTGGGCCAGGCGATCCCACCAGACGCCGCGGCGCCACAGGTACACGCCGCTGGCGAGGGCGCACAGGCCCAGTGCCGAGTACGTCCAGATGGCGGCGGGGAAGTGCACGTACATGAGCCGCACCGCGTCGAACTGACCGATCCGGCTCCCCGGCTCGGGGCCGGGGCGGCTGTCGGGCGGGCTGAAGATGAAGGCGCACAGGCAGAGGCCGACGAGGCCGACGAGCGTGGCGACGCCGAGGATCCGCGTGGCGCGCGACCCGGTGTGGCCGGGCGCGGCGCTCGGCGGCCGGTCGCCGGGGGGACGCCCCAGGAGGATGCTCATCGCGACCGGGCCGCCGTGGCCGCCGTCACGCCTCGGCCTCCAGCAGCGGGCCGTAGGCCAGCGCGCCGAAGACGGCGTAGACCAGGGCGAACAGGCCCAGCAGCCCGAACCAGGCCCAGCCGTTCACCGCCGCGGTGCCCAGGGCGTCGCCGAAGGCCCGGGTGGCGCCGATGAGCACCGGCGCGAACACCGGCAGCAGCAGCACCGGCAGCAGCGTCTCACGGACTCCCATGGGGGCGGCAAGCACGCCGTAGAGGGTACCGGCGGCCGCGATGCCGACCGTCGCCGCCGCCGCGGAGGCCACCGCCAGACCGAAGTGCTCGACGCGGGCGTCGTACAGCACCACCATGGCCACGCCCAGCAGCGCTTCCAGCACGGCCAGCTGCGCCGCCAGCGCCAGGGCCTTGCCGGCGAAGATGCGGGCCGGACTCGTGGCGCTCAGCAGCAGGGCGTCGGCGGCACGACCGGCGTGCTCGACGGCCACCGAGCGCTGGGCGGCGAGGAGGGCGGTCAGCAGCACCGCCACCCAGAACAGGCCGGGGCTGAAGTTCCGCAGCGCCGACCGGTCGGCATCGAGGGCGAAGCCCAGCAGGACCAGGGTCGCAACGGCGAACGGCGCCACCTGGAACAGCAGCACCCGCGAGCGCAACTCGATGCGCAGGTCCTTGGCCGCCACCAGCAGCACCTCACGCATCGGACACCTGCTCGATGGGCGGCGGCGCAGCGGCGGGAGAGCTGGAGGCCGGAGCGGCGGGCGAGTCGGGGGAGCGGCCGGCGACGATCCCCCCCACCAGGTGGACGGTGCGGGTGGCCACCTCGGCCGCCGCCGGCGCCTCGTGGCTGGCCAGCACGACCGTGGCGCCGCGGCCGGCGGCGTCGCGCACCAGCCGGTTCACCGCGCCGCGGCCGGACTCGTCGAGACCGGCGTGCGGCTCGTCCAGCAGCCACAGGCGAGGGCGGCGCACTGCCAGGGAGGCCGCGGCGACCCGCTTTCGCTGGCCCGCCGAGAGGCGCCGCAACGGGACGTCGGCCAGGCGCGGCGCCACCTCCAGGCGCTCCAGCGCGGCCCGCGACTCCGCATCCGATGCGCCCGCCAGAGCCGCGAAGAAGCGCAGGTTCTCGACCACCGTGAGGTCCTCGTAGAGCATCAGGTCGTGGCCGAGGAGGCCCACCTGGGGACGCAGCGCCCGCCGGTCGCTCCCCAGGTCGCAGCCCAGCACGGTGCCCCGGCCGCCGTCCAGGGTCGCCAGGCCCGCCAGCAGTCGCAGCAGCGTCGTCTTGCCCGCCCCGTTGGGGCCCCGGAGCAGCAGGATCTCGCCCTCTGCCACGTCCAGGTCCACCCCGGCGAGCGCCGGGAACCTCCCCCGGCAGCAGACGGCATCACGAAGCCAGACAGCAGATTCCACGACGAGCCCTCCGGAGACCAATGCAGGCTACCGGTCCGGGCCGGCACCGGCCCGGTCGCAGGCGACGCCGGTGCCCCGGCGCCGGCCATGCCCGTGCCCGGTCGCGAGCCCGGCGGGGGGTGTCGGTACCATCGGGTTGTGACGCTGCCGCGGATCCTCAGCGCCGTCGGGCGGACGCTGGCGGTCCTCGGCGCCGTGATGCTCCTGTTCGTGGTGTTCCAACTCTGGGGCACGGGGCTGCAGCAGGCACAGGCCCAGAGCAACCTCGAGGACGATCTCGCCGAACGTTTCCGGCAGGCCGCCGAGGCCGGCCAGGCCGCCAGGCGGGTCGTCCCCGACGTGCCGCCTGCGGCGGCCGCAGCAGCGGTGGAGCCGGAGGTCGGCGAGCCCTCCGCCGGGCCCGCCGCGGCGGCGTCGGCCACCCCGGAGCCGACCGCCGCGCGAGCCGGAGAGGCGCCCGCCGGCACCCCGGATGTGGCAGCGGAAGCCCTGCCGGCGGAGCCGGAGTCCGCACGGGCGTCGCCGCCGGACACCCCGGCGTCGGAGACGGCAGGGCCCGAACTCCCCAGCGGCAGGGACGGCACCGCAACCACCGCCGCTTCCGCCCCCGACACGTCGGGAGCGCCGGCCGGCACTCGGGAGGCGAGCACCGCAAGCGCGCCGGCCGCGCCGATCGCCGCGGACACGTCGCCGGCGACGCTGCCCGAGTTGCCGAGCCTCGCCTCGATGGTCGGCCACATCTACGAGCCGGCCACGGCGCGGGCCGTCGCCCGCCTGCTGGACCCGGAGGTGGAGGAGCTGTTGCCGCTGGTGTACCCGGACGCCGGAGAGGCGATCGCCCGCATCATCATCCCGTCCATCGACGTCGACACCATCGTCGTGGCGGGCGTCGAGATCGACGATCTCCGCAAGGGGCCCGGCCACTACAGCACCACGCCGCTGCCCGGCCAGCCCGGCAACGCCGCCATCGCCGGTCACCGCACCACCTACGGGGCACCCTTCGGACGGCTGGCCGAGCTGAACGCCGGCGACGCGATCATCGTCGAGACGCTGCAGGGCAGGTTCGTCTACCGGGTGCTGCCCGGCCAGCCGGGTATGGCCGGCCACACCCTGGGGTTCCGGATCGTCGCCCCGACCGCCCTCGAGGTGCTCGACGACGTGGGCGACAACCGGCTCACGCTCACGACCTGCCATCCCAAGTACAGCTCCAAGAAGCGGCTCATCGTGCATGCCGCTCTCGTCGGCGATCCGGTGGTGCGCCTGCCCCGCCCCGGAGAGCCAATCGGCGCGGAGTTCGTCCGGCTCGCCCAGCCCGCGGGGCCGCCACCGGTCCCGCTCAACGTCGCCCCGCCGCAGGCGCCCACCCCCGAGACGGACGCGTCGCAGGCGCCCACCCCCGAGATGGCCGTCTCGGAGGCGGGCACCCCGGAGACGCTCGGACCGGACGAGGGCGAGCAGGCCGGCACCAGCCCCGGCACCGCACCCGAACTCGCCGGCGCCGGCGCGACGGTCGATGACGCTGCCGCAGGGCTCGCGGCCGGCGAGATCGACACGCCCGCAGCCTCCGAGACCCGGGATGACCCCGCAGTCGCCGCCGGGACCGCGGCGCCCGGGCCAGAGCCATCCAGCCCACCCCCGGAACCCGAGACACTCCCCTCGGGCGAGGCCACACCGGCGGCGGCCGGCGACGTCCCCGGCGAGAGCCGGTCGGAACAGGGAGCCGCCCGGCAGGCCGCGGAGCCGGCAAGCCCGACGGCGCCGCGGGCTCCGGTGACCGAGGTCGGATTCGGCGAGGGCCTCAGCGGTGACCGCGGCGCCATCCTGCCGGCGGTGCTGTGGGGGCTGGCGGCGGCGGCCGTCTGGGGGCTCGGCCGGAGCTTCGGGCGGTCGGGTCGCAGGGCATTGCGGTATACCGTCGCTGCCGTGCCGTTCCTGGTGGTCATCTACGTGATGTTCACTTACGTCGACCGGGCCCTGCCCGCCTACTGATGCTGCGTCGGCCCTCAGGCAGCGACGCCGCCCGGCGCAGCGGCCGGGCCCGCCGGTTCCTGGCTGCGGCCACCGCCGCGGTCGCCCTCGCCGCCGTCGTGGCCGCCTGCGGCGAGCAGGAGGAGCAGGCCGGGCCCGACGAACTGGCGCCGGTGCGGATCCTGCGGCCCGATCCCGAGGCCGCCGACGACACCCAGACCCAGCGGCGCGACGGGCTGCCCGTGGTGGAGGGAACCGACCGCCTCGAGGGCCTGATCGTCAACCCCTATGACCTGGAGGCCGGCCAGTGCTTCAACAGCTACCTCACCCTGCTGGGTGACAACACGTTCGAGGAGCTGACCACGGTCGTGGACTGCGCCGGACCGCACGACGGCGAGGTGTACTTCCAGGTCTTCCACCCGGCCGAGGCGGGTGAGCCGTACCCGGGGCCCGACGAGATGCTGAGCTGGGCGCAGCAGCACTGCTACGCCCAGTTCGAGGGCTTCGTGGGCCAGGAGTACGAACTCTCCGAGCTGGACATCGGCATCCTGCATCCCACCGAGCTGACCTGGTCCGATCCGATCGGGCGGCACCGTGAGGTGACCTGCTACGTCGAGGCGTGGCGGGGCGGCCGACTGCTCGGCTCGATGCGCGGCAGCGGGTTTTAGGTCCGCCCGGGTGGGGGCCGGGGTGCCGTTCGCTCCTTCGCGCGGGCGCAAGGCGTCGCGAATCGGCCCCCCGGCCCCCACCCTCCGTTTCTGGCAAGTGACCAGTTGCCTGGGGGCGTTTCTCTGCTCGATCAGTCGTCCAGGGGGAGGTTGAGGAGGGTTTCCGGCTTGTCGAGTTCGATGGTGACCTTTTGGAGGTTGCCGGTGAAGGGGAACGGGGACTCGTAGGAGGTGGAGACGGGGCTCAGGGCGTTGCGGCCTACGTCCATGCCGCTGAGGGCCAGGAAGGCCAGGGTGCGGGGTATGGCGAACCAGTCGCCGTGGTGGCCGTTGGCGCCGAGGCGGGCGCGGGCGGAGCGGTCGGCATTGATCTGCATCTCGAAGGTGGCGGTGACGTCGTCGTCATCGGGCAGTGGCAGTTCGGCCGACGTGACGTCGCCGGCGGCGTTGTAGTCGTAGTGCAGGGCGCCGTCGGCGGCCCACAGGACGAAACCCGACTGCACGTTGCCGAAGCTCACGATGACGCCGCTCTTGTCGCCGGACATCTCGGCAGTGATGCGGTGGTCCGAGTGGCCCACCGGCGGTGCGGCGCTGGGTTCGATGTGTGAGACCGGCGGGTAGTACTCGAAGACGGCGCGGGTCTGGGGCGTGCCCGGCGGCGGCGGGGCGGCGAACAGCTCCCGGGAGCGGTCGTCGAGCGGCAGCACGTCGTAGCGCCCCGCCTCCATCCACCACAGCTCGGTCAGCTCCCGCAGCTTGTCGGGGTGGACGGTGGCCAGGTCGTGGGACTCGGAGAAGTCCTCGTCGAGGTGGTAGAGCTCCCACTCGCGCTCGCTGTAGTCGCTGCCCGGGTCGTGGTGCGTGACCACCTTCCAGCCGTCGGCCCACAGCCCGCGGTTGCCGAACATCTCGAAGTACTGGGTGCGGCTGGGCGCCGCCGCATCAGGGTCCTCGAACGTGTAGGCCAGGCTCCGGCCGTGGATCGGCATCTGCGGCACGCCCCGGTGGCTCTCCGGCGGCCTCACGCCGGTGACCTCGTAGACCGTCGGGGCGATGTCGATGATGTGGCCGAACTGCGGCAGGATCGCCCCCGGTCGCGCCAGCCGGCCGGGCCACGACACGATCAGCGGGTCCCGCACACCGCCGCCGTGGGTGTGGTACTTGTACCAGCGCAGCGGCGTGTTGGAGGCCTGCGCCCAGCCCGTCGCGTAATGGCTGTCGGCGAGCGGGCCGCCGATCTCGTCGAGGGCGCCGAGGGTGCGCTCGAAGTCCTCGGGCATGTCGTTGAAGAACCGGATGGCGCTGAACATCCCCAGGCGGCCGCCCTCCATGGCGGCGCCGTTGTCGGAGGTCACGACGACCAGCGTGTCCTCCCAGCGCCCGCAGGTGCGCAGGAACCCGAACAGCCGGCCCAGGGCGGCGTCGGTGTGCTCCACGAAGGCGGCGTAGGCCTCGGCCATCCGCGCCGCCACCCGCTGCTCAGCGGCGTCGAGGGAGGTCCACGGCGGCACGTCGGGGTTGCCCGGCGGCAGCTTGGTGCCGGCGGGGACGACGCCGGAGGCCAGTTGGCGCTCGTAGCGGCCGAGGCGGATTGCGTCCCAGCCGGCGTCGTAGCGGCCGCGCACGGCCTCCATGAACGCCGCCGGGGCGTGGTGCGGGAAATGGGCGGCGCCCAGCGGGACGTAGCAGAAGAACGGGCTGTCCGGGCGGTGGGCGATGTGGTCGGCGATGTAGCCGATGGCCCGGTCCACGAGGTCCTCTGTGAGGTGGTAGCCGTCCTCGGGTCGCCCCGGCGGGTCGACGGCGTGGTTGTCCCGGAACAGCTCGGGATGGAAGTGGTCGGTGGCGCCGTTCATGAAGCCGTAGAACTGGTTGAAGCCCCGCCCCAGGGGCCACTCCTCGTAGGGGCCGGCGCCGGTGACCTGCCGCATCGGCGCCACGTGCCACTTCCCGACGGCGAAGGTGTTGTAGCCGGCGTCGCGCAGCACCTCCGAGACCAGGGCGGCGCGGCGGCTGATGCGGCCCCGGCCGCTGGGCCAGCCGGAGTCGATGTTGGACAGCATGCGCATCCCGACGGCGTGGTGGTTGCGGCCCGTCAGCAGGCAGGCCCGCGACGGCGAGCACAGCGTGGTGGTGTGGAAGTTGTTGTAGAGGTGGCCGCCGGCGGCGAGGGCGTCCAGGTGAGGGGTGCGAACCTCCGAGCCGTAGCAGCCCAGGTCGGCGAAACCCAGGTCGTCGAACAGCACGATCACCACGTTGGGGCCGCCGGGCACCTGCGGCTCGGGATACCAGGGCTCGCTGTCGCGGTGGGTGCGCCCGAGGTGCCCGGGGAAGCTCCCGGCGGTGTCGTCGCTCATGCGGTGGGCCTCCGTGGCGGTTCGGTGGACGGTCGGGGTTCGGCGGGCTGCTCGGGCAGCGGGCGCAGGCGACGAGGGCGCAGGCGACGAGGGCTCAGACGACGGGGGCTCAGTAGCTGCCGACCCCGGTGAGGTAGCGGCGCAGCACGGTGTTGCCCAGCAGCTTCCAGAGCCGGTCGCAGGTGAAGCCCAGCACCCCGAAGCAGAAGATGCCCACGAACATGAAGTCGGTGCGGAAGAAGGTTCGGGAGTTCCAGATCAGGAAGCCGATGCCCTCCTGGGCGGCGATGGCCTCGGCCGCCACGATCACCAGGAAGGCGTTCGCCAGCGCCAGCCGCATCCCCACGAAGATCGAGGGGAACGTGGCCGGCAACGCCACCTTCAAGAACACGTCGCGGCGGTTGGCGCCGAGCGTCTGGGCGCTGTTGACCTTGTCGGGATGCACCGAGGAGGCCCCGGTGGCGGTGGTGATCAGCACCACGAACAGCGCCGCGTAGCCCACCAGGTTCACCTTGGAGGTCTCGCCGATACCGAACCAGAGGATGAACAGCGAGGTGAGCGCCAGAGCGGGCACGAACCGGAAGAAGTGGATGAAGGGATCCAGGGCGGCGCGGGCGAAGCGGGAGACGCCCGCCAGCAGCCCGAGCGGGATGGCGATGCCCGAGCCCAGCAGCCAGCCCTTGAAGACGCGCTCCAGGCTGATGGCGATCGAATCCCACAGCAGTCCCGAGTCGGAGAGCTCGGCGGTGCCCGTGGCCACCTTGGCCGGCCCGGGCAGCAGCTGCGGGTTGTAGTTCCACGAGCCGACCTGCCAGATGAGGATGGTGATCCCCACCACCAGCGTCGAGATGAGGATCGCACCCCGCCGCCCGCTCAGGCCGGCGCGCCAGCCGCCGCTCGCCGGTTCCGGTGTGGCGCCGGGAGCCGCCGCCGCCGTCGAATCGGTCAGTTCTGCCACGCCCGGGTCACCTCCTCGACGATCTCGGCCTCCACGGCTCGGGCGACCGTGGCGAACTCGGGCGAGAACTCGTCGCGCGGGTAGCCGATGTCCACGCTGTGCAGCGAACGGAAGTCGGAGTGCGGGCCGGCGCGCATCACGCCGATGCGCTGGCCCAGCAGCACCGCCTCGCGGATGTCGTGAGTGACGTACACCACGGTGCCGCCCTCGGTCTGCCACAGGTCGACGACCTGGCGCTGCAGGATGCGCCGGGTCTGGGCGTCAAGCGCGGCGAACGGCTCGTCCATCAGCACGATGTCGGGTTTCACGGCCAGGATCCGGGCGATCTGGACACGCTGCTTCATGCCGCCGGAGAGTTCGTGGGGCAGCTTGCCGGCCGCGCTGGTGAGGCCCACGAGCTGCAGCCAGTGGTCCACGACGGCGGGGTCGTATTCGGTGCCCTTGCGTTTGGCCTGCAGCTTGAGGCCGAACGCCACGTTCTGGCGCACCGTCAGCCAGTCCAGCAGCGGCCCGTCCACGCTCTGGAACACCATGGCCCGGTCGGGGCCGGGTCCGGTGATCGCCGTGCCGCCCGCGGTGACGGTGCCGCCGTTGGGCTCCAGGAAGCCCGCCACCAGTCGCAGCAGTGTGGACTTGCCGCAGCCGGACGGACCGACGATCACGAAGAACTCGCCGGCGGCGATCTCCAGCGACAGGTCGGTGACCACCGACGGCGAAGCCTTGTCGTAGCGCAACTCGACGCCGCTGAAGGCCACGGAGCGGCCGCGAGCGCCGCCGGGGCGCTCGGCGGCCGCTCCGTTCATCGTCGGGATCGTGTGGGTGCCCTCGGGGCGCCGCTCGCTAGAGGTCGGCCTGTATCGATCCCGGCACGGCCTCCTCCATGGCCCGGAAGTCGATGAACTCCCGGATGTCGAAGTCGGCCGGCAGCACGCCGGAGTCGATCAGGAACTGGGCGATGGCGTCGAAGGAGTCGAGCTGGACCTGCGTGAACTCAACCTTGTAGCGCTGGTTCGGCATGATGTTGGCGAACAACTCCTCGTTGCCGGACACGGCGTCGGCCACGATCTTCGCCGCGGCGGGGGTCTCGTTCTGAATCACCGTGTTGGCCTTGTCGTAGGCCCGGACGATGCGCTCGATTATCTCCTGGTTCTCGTCGGCCCACTCCGTGCGCGACACCAGGTAGATGGCGACGGTGTCCAGCACGTTGGAGTCGTCGCCGAGGATCTTCAGGTCGGGATCCTCCTGAGCCTCGAGGGTGCCGTTGAGCCACACCCAGGCGGCCTGGATGTCGTTGGTGCGCAGCGCCCCGACCAACTCGAACAGTCCCGGCAGCGGGACCAGCTCGACGTCGTCGAGGCTGATGCCGTTCTGCTGGAGGTGGCGGATCGTCACGAAGTGCTCGGAGGTGCCCTGCACGTATCCGATCGTCTTGCCCACCAGGTCCTGGGGTCCGTTGATCTCGTTGCGGACAGCCAGGCTGTGGAATCCCGGCCTCGGGGCGGCGATCGCCGCCACCACCCGCATGTTCTCCTCGGCCGCGGCGGCCAGGTTCAGCACGGCGAAGTCCAGCGCCGGGCCGATGTCGGCCTGGCCTGCGATGACGGCCTGGATGGCCTCGATGCCGGTGCCGTACTGCGACATGGTGACGTCGAGGTTCTCCTCGTCGAAGTAGCCCCGGTCGATCGACACCCAGGCCTGGGAGCCGAGCAGGAACCCGTCGGCGGCGATACCCACCGACAGGGTCTCGGGCTCGTCCTCCCCGCAGGAGGCCGCCACCAGGGTCACCGCCAGCGTGGCCGCCAGCAGGGTGCGCCAAGTCTTCCTGATTCTCACGTTGTTCTTCCTTTCGTCCGGTTCGACCTGCCCTGCCCCCCGACCGGGGCCGCCCGAGTACCTCCTTGTTCGGCCGGCGCCTGCCAGACACTCCCGTTTCGAGCAGGGCACCGGTCCCGCCCGCCGCCGCGCTGCGGCGAACAGCGCTGACCCTAGTGCGCACGTGTCTCCCGTACAGCGGCTCGAGGCCCGCTGACCGGGTGGAGTGCCCTCCTAGAGTGTCGGCGTGGAGTTGCGGGATTGGATCCTGGCGGACGTCACCTCGCTGCGGGGGAAGCTGGCCGGCGGGGTGCTGGGGCTGATCCCACCTGAGCGGTTGCGGGAGCGGGCCGACGGGGGCGGGATCGCGCCCGTCTACGTGCTGTGGCATCTGGCGCGGCATCAGGACGTGGCCGTGAACGGGGTGCTGCGGGGTGTCGATGCGGTGGTGGACGGCTGGGTGGACCGTCTGGGGATCGGCGAGGACCTATGGCGGGGGTTGGCCGAGGGTGAGGATGCGGACCTGGTCGACGTGCTGGATCCGGAGGCCGTCGGGGGGTACGCGCTGGCGGTGTGCGACGCCACGGCGGCATGGCTCGACGAGGCCGGGCTTCCGGCGATGGACGCCCGGCCCGAGACGGCCGGTCCACTGGCGGCCATCGGGACGCCAACGGACCGCTTCGACTGGCTGTATTCCATGTGGGACGGCAAGCCGGCGTCGTGGTTCCTGCAGTGGAGTGCGGTGGGCCACGGCATCAACCACCTCGGCGAGTTGGTGTCGATCCGCAACCGGATGGGACTGAGCCCCTTCTAGCCCGCAGCCCCGCCGGGGGATCGACTCGACCGACACTCCCCGGGGGCGCCATCGGCGCCGGGTAACTTCGCGCAACTGTGGAGATGGAGAGGCGCCGGGCGGCGCCGCTGATCCGCCGGTTGCTCGCCCTGCTGGCAACTCTTGCGTTGATCGGGGCGTGCTCGGACGGTCTCCGCCCGACGCTGGTCGACGAGCCGCCTCGTCCACTCACTCAGACCTCGACCACTGCGGCCACCCCGGGACCCGAACCCCCACCAGTGGCGGCGCCGCCGACATCGACGACCACGACCACCGTGCCCGAACCGGAGCCGTCCAGGCGCTGGACGCTGCTGGCCGGCGGCGACGTGCTCATGGACCGCACAGAGCCGGCGGGCATCGATCCCTTCGAGTTCATCGAGCCGTCCCTGGCCTCGGCCGGCATCGCCGTCGTGAACGCCGAGATGGCGATCAGCGACCGCGGCAGCGCCGTCGACAAGGAGTTCGTGTTCCGGGCTCCGCCCGGGGCTGCCGCGCGGATCGCCGCCGCCGGGATCGATGTCGCCAACCTTGCCAACAACCACGCCCGCGACTACGGCGCGGATGCGCTGCTCGACAGCGTGAGGTTGCTGGAGACCGCCGGCGTGGTGGCCCTCGGCGCGGGGGCCGACGACGCCGTGGCCTACGCGCCCCGGGTGCTGCGCGCCGGTGGCGACGTGCGCGTCGCGTTCGTGGGGGCGTCCATGGTCGTGCCCTGGGGGTTCCCCGCCGAGCCCGATCGGCCGGGCATCGCGTCGGCGCGCCCGACGGCCCGGATCGTCGAGAGCGTGCGGGCCGCATCACGTGCGGCCGACGTCGTGATCGTGGTCATCCACTGGGGCATCGAGCGGCAGACCTGTCCCACATCCGAGCAGTTCGATGTCACGCGGGAACTGCTCGACGCCGGTGCCGACGCGGTCATCGGCCACCACCCCCACGTCCTGCAGCCCATCGAGTTCCTGGGCGGCAAGCTGGTCGCTTACTCGCTGGGCAACTTCGTCTGGCACCCCCGATCGGGGCTCACCGGCGAGACCGGCGTGCTGCAGATCGATTTCGACGGCGACCACATCGTCGGCTGGAGCTTCCACCCGCACCTGCTCGACGAGAACGGCGCGCCGCGCCCCGTCGAGGAAGGTCCCAGGTTCGACCGGATCGCGGACATCATCGGCGGGAACTGCGCGGCGCACATGCCACCTCCACCGGCCCCCGAACCCGAAACGGCCGAACCCGAACCGGCCGAACCCGAACCGGCCGAAGCCGAGCCTCCCGCGGTGGCCGAACCCGAACCGGCCGAACCCGAACCGGCCACAGCCACCGAAGCCATCGAGGTCACCGAACCGGCCGAGGCCACCGAGGTGACCGAACCCGACGACTCGGGTAGCGGCGACGAGCCTCCCCTGGAGGCACTCGCGGTTCCCCGCCTCGACGGTCTCTCGGGCGGGTCAGCCGGCCCGCGGGACGCGGCACTCGTCGGCGCCTTGGACTCGCTGGCGGCCCGCGCTCCGACCGGCGGATGCCTGGTGGTCCGCCGGGCCGGCGAGACGGTGTTCTCCCGCAACGCCGAGGCCATGCTGATCCCGGCCTCGCTGCAGAAGCTGCTGCTCGCCGAGGCCGCGCTGGAGATCCTGGGGGCCGGCTACACCTTCACCACCGCCGCGCTGGCGGACACCGCGCCGGCCGGCGGCGTCCTGGACGGCGATCTGTATCTCGTGGGCGGCGGCGACCCGCTGCTGTCCACCCCGGACTTCGTGGCGATGCTGGCCGACCACAACTCGGCGGGAACCCCGCTGGCCGCCCTCGCCGCGGACCTCACCGCCGCCGGCCTCACCCGCATCGAAGGCGGCGTCGTGGCCGTGGCGGACCGCTACGACAACCTCATCGACGTACCCACCTGGCCCGCCCGGTTCGCCACCCAGAGCATCGCCGGATCACTCAGCGCAGTCGGCGTCAACCAGGGGTGGCGCACCCCGCCGGGGCTCATCACCACGTTCGGGTTGCCGCGGCAGCGCACCCCGGCGCTCCGGGCGGCGGCGATCTTCGACGACCTTCTGGAGGCCCGCTCGGTGCGCATTCCCAACTTCCCCCGCGTGGCCGCCGCCGGCGGTGACTACAGCGGCCACGTGGTGCTGGCCACCCTGGAGTCGGCGCCGCTGGCGGCCAACCTGCACTGGTTGCTCGCCGAGAGCGACAACACCCTCGCCGAGATGCTGCTGAAGGAGATCGGCGTCGTGGCGAGTGGCACCGGCACCTCGGCGGCCGGCGCCCTGGCCGTACACCAGGTGCTGGCGCCCAGGATCGCCGGACTCGCCGTTCCGGCCGACGGTTCGGGGCTGAGCCCGCGGAATCGCCTGAGTTGCTCGCAGGTGACCGACGCGCTGGATCTCGGTGGACCCGGCGGCCTCGTGGCCACCAATCTGGCGGTGGCCGGCCGGTCGGGGACAATGGAGAACCGATACCGGAACTCCACGGCGGCGGGCCTCGTGCAGGGCAAGACGGGCTCGCTGGACGGCGTGGCCTCGCTCGCCGGGTTCGCCGAGGCCCCCGGCGGCGGCGTGTTCAGCTTCGCGTCGATCCTCAACAGCGGCGGGCAGTGGATCGACCGGGAAGCCGCCTTCGGGTTCTTCGACGATCTGCTGGAGATCCTGGTCACCGCAACCGGCGGCTGAGGAGCGGCGGCGTCACCTCACCCGGCGGGTCCGGCAGTGCGTACCCGTCGCATCGTCCGCCTCACACCATCAGCAGGGACAGGCCGGCCCAACTCTGGGGAATGGCGCCGAGGCCGGTGCCGTCGTCGCTGTCCCAGTACTCGGCGAGGCCCGACTTCTCGGCACCGGCCACGGTCGCCCGCGCCACGGTCTCCGCGGCTTCATGCCGGCCGGTACGGCGCAGGCCGAGCCAGAGCAGGTAGTCGAGCTGCGGCCATGACGGACCTCGCCAGTAGCCGCGGGCGGAGAAGGACGGCTCGTCGCGATGGACCCCGGTGGGGCCGCAGGCGCCGCCGTGGGCACGGGTGTCGGTGAGTTCGGCGGCGATCGCGGCGGAGCGCTCGGCGTCGGACTCGACGAGCAGGCCCAGCAGCCCGTAGGCGGTGCGGGCACGGCCCGAGCCTCCCCCGGCGTCACCGGCGTCGGTGTAGCTGCGCAGGTCGCCGTCCCAGCGATCCCGCACTGCGTCGGCCAGGCGGAGGGCCGCGGCAGGTTCGAGGGCGCCGGTCGCCTCGGCCAGGTCGAGGGCGTTGAACGCCACGAGCGCCGAGAAGCCCGCCGAGGCCGCCGAGAACTTCGGGTTGACGAGCGGGGAGCCGCCGGCGCTGCGCTCGATCTCCTCGAGCAGCTTCCCCTTGGCGTCGAACCAGCGGCCCTCGTCGAAGCCGCCCGCGCAGTAGTCGTCCCAGCGCGGGTCGTTGTCGGCACCCGACTCCCAGGGATGGCACAGGAGCACCAGGCCGGACTCCGTGTGGCGCTCCCGGCGCTGCAGCAGGAACTCCAGGCCGGCGGCGGCCGCCGCCACGAGGCGATCGGGCAGGTGGACGCCGCGGCGCCCCAACTCGGCGAGGGCGTGGCCGTACATGGGCGGGCCGGTGATGCTGGAGGCCCCGGTCCGCCCCCAGAAGTCCTCGTGATACCGGGGGTCGAGCTGGTAGGCCATGTGCGGCACGCAGCCCGAGGCGTCCGCCGCACCCAGGATCTGCGCCAGCTCGTCGAGGCCGCGGTCGTCGCCCAGCTCGGCCCAGATGAGGGCATGGAAGCACGAGTCCCACAACCACTGCCACGGGTATCGCCGGCGGTTGGGCGCCGTGTAGCCCCCGCCGGGGGGGATGTCCACCCAGTGCCGCCGCAGCACACTCAGTACCCGCTCCCGCAACTCCATCGCCGTATTATCCCCTGGTGCCCAATTGTCCCCCGGTGCCTCGGCCGCGAAGCAGCCGCCTCCGGGTGTGGACGGTCGCCCTGATCACCGTCGCAGGCGTCCTGAGCACCTCGCTGGTCGCCGCCGCCCAGACCGAGCCGCAACTCCGGCTCCAGGCCCGGATCCTGAGCAGCGGACGGATCGAGGTGGCACTGCAGCAGCGCCTCGACGGCGAGCAGTGGAGCGACCGCCTGCTGCCCGCGCAGCGCTTCGTGCCGCCCGGGCCCCCGACCTGGCACTGGCTGTCGAGTTCACCGCTGGAGGTGCACACCGCCGCAGGCGCACAGGAGATGCGCATCGCAGCGCGGCGACCGGCCGGCGGGCGTATAGAGGTGGGACTCCAGCAGCGGCATCCCGACGGCAGCTGGTCGGAGGTCATCCTGCCGTCGCTGCGGGTCGCGCCCGCGGGCGCCCCGGTGGGACGGTGGCTGGCCAGCTCGCCGCTGCACGAGCCGGCATTCCGGGAACAGGCAGCGCCGCCGGATGAAGCGGTCGCTCCGGGGGGAGGCGCGGACCTCGGGGACCTGCCCCGCGCTCTACTCACGCCGGCAGGCGTGCCGGTCGCCGTGATCGGGCGCGCCGGCGCCGGCTACCTGGTGCGCACGCCCTGCGGCAACGCCGCCGAGGTCACCGGCGGCGATCCCATCGACGGCATGCGCGTGGTGCTCGACCCCGGTCACGGCGGGCCGTTCGAGACCGGCGCGGTCGGCCCCAACGGCCTCGGTGAGGACGAGTTGAACCTCACCCTCAGCCGCGCCGTCCTCGCCGAGCTCGCACGCCGCGGCATCTCCGCCGCCACCACCCGCACCGGCGACTACGGATCGCTGCTTTCCGTGCGCGCCGCCCTCGCCGACGCCGTGGGCGCCGCCGTGCTGATATCGCTCCACCACAACGGGCCGACACACAGGCTCGGCGACTCGCCCGGCACCGAGGTCTACGTCCAGTCCGACGACGACGAGACGCCACGGAGCGAATCGGCCCGCCTCGGGGGCCTGCTCTACGAGGAGATCACCACCGCACTCGGCATGTTCGCCGATGTCAGCTGGAGCCGCCTGCCCGACGCCGGCGTGCTGCGGGTGCTCTCCCCCTGGGGCGGCGACGCCTACGGCATGATCAGACGGCCGGTGATCCCGGCGGTCCTGGTGGAGTACGGCTACCTGTCGAACCGCTCCGAGGCGGAGCTGTTCGCCACCGACGACTACATCGGCATCGCCGCGGTGGCCACCGCCAACGCCATCGAGGACTACCTCAACACGGATCGCCCCGGCAGCGGGTTCGTCGAGCGGCCCCGGCGGTTCGACCCCCTCGCCGCCCCCAGCCGCTGCGCCGAGGTCCTCCTGGAGTGACACTCCCGGACAACTCCGCCGCCCGGCACCCACGCCACCGATAGCGTCGCCCCAGTGGCGACCTGCGCGATCCTGTCGTTCCGCCTGGGGCTCAGTGACGGGGTCTCGGTCGTGGCGGGACGTTGGGGAACGATCCTGCAGAGGCTGGGCCACCGGGTGGTGACCGTGGCCGGCGAGGGGCCGGTCGACCGCAAGCTCGAGGCGTTGGCCACCGGCGCTCCGGAGGCGCCGGGCGCCGACGAACTGAGCGCCGCGCTCGCTGACGCCGAACTGGTGATCGTCGAGAACCTCTGCACGATCCCGCTGAACCTGCCGGCCGCCCGGGTCGCGGCCGCGGCTCTGGCCGGACGCCCGGCCGTGCTGCACCATCACGACCCGCCGTGGCAGCGCCAACGGTTCGCCCACGTCACCGAGCTGCCGCCCGACGACCCGGCCTGGCGCCACGTGACCATCAACCGGCTGACCGAACACCAGATGGCCGCGCGCGGCATCAGCGCCACGACGATCTACAACCCCTTCGAGGTCGACGCGCCGCCCGGCGACCGGGCAGGTACTCGCCGGCTGCTCGACGTCGCCGAGGACGAACTCCTCTTCGCGCACCCGGTGCGCGCCATCCCCCGCAAGGACATCCCCCGCGCCCTGCAAGTCTGCGAGGACCTCGGCGCCACCTACTGGCTCACCGGCCCCACCGAGGAGGGCTACGAGCCGGCGCTGAAGGCCTTGCTGGCCGAGGCCGCCTGCCGCATCCTGCGCCACCCGGTGCCGAGCGCCGCCGACATCTACGCGGCCGCCGACGCCGTCGTATTCACATCGACCTGGGAGGGATTCGGCAACCCGCCGGTCGAAGCAGCGGTCCACGGCCGCCCCGCAATCGTCAGCCAGTACCCGGTCGCCGCCGAACTGCGAGCCCTCGGCTTCAGATGGTTCGACCCCGACGACCTCGACCCGCTGCGCGCGCACCTGGCCGGCGCCGACCCGCAACTCGCCGACCAGAATCGCTGGATCGTCCAAGAACATCTGTCCATGGAGGTCATCGGCAATCAGATCGCCGATCTCCTGGCGGACATGGGCATTCACGCCTGACTCTCACAGACGACCGCAAGACGCCCGGGCGTAGAGACCGCCGCTAGCCTGCTCGGGCGTGGTGATCGTGGAGTCGGCGGGCGTGGTGAAGCGCTTCGGCTCCACCGTGGCCCTCGACGGCGTGGACGTCACCATCGGCGAGGGCGTCACCGGCCTGCTGGGCGCCAACGGTGCCGGCAAGACGACGCTGCTGACCCTCATCCTGGGGCTGCGCAGCCGCGACCTCGGCGAGCTGCGCGTGCTGGGCGCCGACCCCGGCACCGCGGGGCCCGAGGTCCGCCAGCGGCTGGGGTTCGCCCCCGAACACCACCAGCTCCCCGGAGACATGACCGCAGCCGACCTCGTGGCGCACATCGCTCGGTTGCACGGCCTTCCCAGGGTGGGCGCCACGCAACGGGCCAGCGACACGCTCTGGGAGGTGGGGCTGGGCGAGGAGCGCTTCCGCCCCATCGGCACCATGTCCACGGGGCAGCGGCAGCGGGTGAAGCTGGCGCAGGCAGTGGCGCACCATCCGGAGTTGGTGATCCTGGACGAGCCCACCGACGGCCTCGACCCGATGCAGCGCACCGACATGCTGGCGCTCATCAGCCGGCTGGCGACCGAGCACGGCATCAACGTGCTCATCAGCTCGCACCACCTCACCGAGGTCGAGCGGGTCTGCAACAGCGTGGTGATGCTGGACGCCGGGCGGGTGGCCCGCGCCGGGCGGGTCAGCGACCTCACCGTCGGGGGCACCGGCGTGATCGTGGAGGTGTACGAGCGGGCCGCCGATCTGGCCGCCGCCCTGGTCGGATCGGGGTTCGAGGCGCGTGCGGTGGACGACGAGGTGGTGCGGCTGGCGACCGCGGCCGAGTCGACCGGCGAGCCGGCCGACGCCGTGCGCGACGCCGTGGCCGACCTGGGCCTGCGGCTGCGGTCGATCCTGCCCGAGCACCGCTCCCTGGCCGAGGTCTTCAGCGCCACCCAGAACGGGCCCGACGACGTGGACGGGCCCTCATGAGCACCTGGACCGGCGGGCAGCAGGCGCAGATCTTCGAGGGCGGCTTCCGGCCGTATGTGGGTCCCCGGCTGGCACCCAAGCGTTGCTTCCGCTCGCTCTACACCTACTCCCTGGGCAGGCTGCTCGGCCGCAAGCGTCGCTTCCGCAGCAAGCTCATCGGCATCGCCGCGTTCTTCGTGGCCTGGATCGGCGCCGTGGTGCAGATCTTCCTGGCGGGGCTGTTCTCGGAGTTCGGCGACCTGGGCTTCGACACCGTCCGCGGCTATTACACGCAGGTCGGCGTGGGGGTGGTGCTGTTCACCGTTCTGGCCACGCCGATGCTGCTGAACACCGACCGCCGCAGCGGGCTGCTGAGCCTCTACCTGGCGTCGCCGCTCAGCCGCCGCAGCTACCTGAACGCCCAGACCTCGGCAGTCTTCTCGCTGCTGATCGTCATGTCGCTGGTGCCGGTCATCGCGCTCGCCATCGTGTACACGTCGCTGGGCTCGGGGCCGGGAGGTGCCGGGGACTTCTTCATGTTCCTCCTGCGCGCGCTGACCGCGGCCCTGGCACTGGCAGCGGTGCCGACGGCCCTGGCGGTGGGGGTCTGCAGCCTGGTGCGCCGCGCCGGCATGGCCATCGTGGTCGTCGCCCTGTGCCTGCTCGTGCCCGCGGGCATCACGACGCTGCTGATCGAAGAGGCGGGGGTGGCCAGCGAGATCGCCGTGCTCGACCCGCTGCGGCTGTCGCGGGCGCTGGCCAAGCGCTCGTTCGCCCTGCCGCTGACCGACGACAGCCCCGGAACCCTGGACGCCGTGGCCACCTGGCTGGTGGTGCTGGCGAATCTGGCGTGGGTGGGACTGCTGTCGGCCGCCGCTCACCTGCGCTACGGGCGCATGGAGGTGGAGCGGTGAGCCCGGCGGCGACGAGGCCGGGACCCATGCTGGAGGTCACCCGCGTCTCGAAGCGCTTCGGCGACCTGGTGGCCGTCTCGGACGTGTCGTTCCAGCTCGGCTCCGGCGTGACCGCGCTGCTGGGCCCGAACGGAGCCGGCAAGTCGACGATGCTGCGGATGCTCAGCGGGCTCGCCGCGCCGAGCGAGGGCACGGTGCGCGTCCTCGGCGGCGACCCGCGGGCCGACATCGAACTGCGGCGCCGGATCGGCCTGGTCCCCCAGCAGGAGTCGCTGTACGAGCACCTCCGGGTGCGAGAGTTCGTGCAACTCGCCGCCGAGCTGTCGGGCGTCGCGGACGCTGCGGCGGCCACCGAGCGGGCGATCGGCACCGTCGGCCTGGACCCCGCCGACAAGCGCCGGCTCAGTACCTACTCCAAGGGAATGCGCCAACGGGCCAAGCTGGCGTCGGCGATCGTCACCGGGCCCGACGTGCTGTTCCTGGACGAGCCGCTCACCGGCCTCGACCCGAACCAGCGCAACCTGATGATCGACCTGTTCCACCGCATCGGCGCCAGCGGGCGCTGCGTGCTGGTCTCCAGCCACGTGCTCGACGAGGTGCAGCGCCTCGGCACCGACGTGCTGGTCATGGGACAGGGGCGGCTGCTGGCCGAGGGCGACTTCCGCCGCATCCGCGACCTCATGGACGACCGGCCCAGCCGCTTCCGCATCGCCACCGACGAGCCGCGGGCGCTGGCGGCCGGGCTCATCGACCAGGGTCTCGCGGTCGGCGTGGAGATCCACGAGCCGGGAGCGCTGACGGTCGCAACCGTCAGCGCCGGGCGATTCGCCGCGGCCATCGCACCGCTGGCCCGCGACCGCCGGGCGAGTCTGCAAGAACTGCGACCGCTGGACGCCGACCTGGAGTCGGTCTTCCGCTACCTGCTGGAGGGTCGGTGAGCAACGCGGCGCGGGTCTTCCGCTTCATGACCCAGAAGCTGCTGCGCGACTGGGGTCGCGTCGCCGTGCTGGTGGTGCTGGCAGTGCTGGCGATCGTCATCGCCGTGGTGATGCGCATCAGCGACGGCGGGGCGACACCCGAGGACGGGGCGGGGTTCCTGGTGTGGTACGGCCTGTCGATCATCCTGCCGTTCGGCTCGCTGCTGGTGGCCGCCGACGCCTTCGGCGACCTGCGCGACGAGCGCACCCTGGTGTACCTGTGGCTGCGGCCCATGCGGGCGTGGTCGGCCACCGCCGGGACCGCCGGCGCGGCGCTGACGGTCGTGGTCGTGCTGCTGGTGGTGCCGCTGATCATCGCCGGGCTGATCCTGGACGTGCCGATGGCGGACGGGGCGCTGCTGGCTGCGGTGGCCTACGTGGGCGTGTTCCTGGCCTTCGGGCTGCTGCTGTCGCGCCCGCTGCTGGTGGGCCTGCTGCTGCTGCTCGTCTGGGAGAACGTCATCGGCTCGCTCAGCGCCGCGACGGCGCGCCTGACGATCCGCTCCTACGCCGCCAGCCTGGTGGTCGAGGAGGGTTGGGACGTCGGGACGCCGGTGGGGAGGTCGTTCGTGGCCTCACTGGCCGTGCCGCTGGCGGTGGCCGCCGCCGGGCTGCTGCTGGCAACGTGGGGCTGGCGGCGCGCCGAGGTGGCCTGAGCCCGGACGGGCCGCGCTCTCAGCCGACCACCGAGGGGTCGGGGATCAGCGAGTTCACGAGCCACTGGAACCTCTTCCAGCCGTCAGCGGGCCCCAGGTCGTCGCGCGTGTAGCGGGCGGCGTCATCGGGAATCGGCTCGGCCTCGCGGGCCTTGATGTGCACCTCCGCGGCCCGCTCGGCCATCACGAACCAGCCCACCGCCTCGTCCACCGAGGAGCCGACGGTCAGCAGGCCGTGGCTGCGCAGGATGACCGCCCGGTGGTCGCCGAGCGCCACGGCGATGCGCTTGCCGATGTCGATGCTCTCCACCGACAGCTCGGTGCCCTCGAAGACCCCGTGCCGCTCGAAGAACTGGCAGGCCTCCTGGCAGATCGGCCGCAACGGCTCGTTGAGCGCCGAGAACGGTGTGCCGTACTGGGTGTGCGTGTGGGCCGCCGACACCACGTCGGGGCGGGCTTCGTGGATGGGGGCATGGATCGCGTGAGCGGCGGGCATGTAACCGAACTCGGTGTAGCCGTCCACGGCGGCACCATCGGGACCCAGCAGAACCATCCTGTCGACGGTCGCGGCGCCGAACGGCACCCCGTGGCCGAGCATCCAGAAGTGGTCCGGCCGCTCGGGGTCGCGGGCGGTGATGTGGCCGTCGCTCATCTGGCCCCAGCCGAGAGCTGCGAACACCCGGTATCCCAGGGCCACACGCCGCTTGCGGAAGAGGCGCAACTCCTCGAGCGAGTCGAACTCGGGTTCACCGATCAGTGGCTCGTGGTACGAGAACACGGTGTCACCTCCTCTGCGGATCCGTTGAGATACCCGATCGCGCGACCAACAATCTAATTCCCGCGGGCCGCGGGCGGACACCGCCGACCGGACGCGGCGAACAGCGCCATGTGAAGCGATACGACAGTGAGTCGAACTATTCGAAGTTACGTAGTAGCTGTTACCATAGGACAGGAGGGTTCCTATTGGCTACCCTTCTGTTGAGTCATCGACGGGCAAATCACTGGCGCTGGGCCGAACATCACGCGCGTCGAGAGGGAGGAAAAGATGACCAAGCGAGGGACGATCCTCATCGCGGTCGTGGCCGCCATTGCGTTGCTTGCCGCCGCCTGCGGGGATGACGGTGACGACACGACCGCACCGCAACCACCCCCGCCGGCCACCGAAGCGCCGGCTGAGCCCGCCGCACCGGAGCCGCCTCCGGCCACAGAGGCCGCGGCGCCCGAGACGACCGAAGCGGCCGAGGAGGCCGTGGAGTTGTCCCAGGCCGGTGGCCGCCTGGCCGAGGTGCAGGCGCGTGGCTCGGTGCGCTGCGGCGTGCGCGACGCCCTGCCGGGCTTCAACTTCCTGACACCCGACGGCGATCACGAGGGCTTCGACTCGGACTTCTGCCGGGTCATCGCCGCCGCCGTGCTGGGCGACGCCGGCGCGGTGGACTTCGTCGACCTCGCCACCGCCGACCGCTTCACGGCGTTGCAGTCCGGTGAGATCGACGTGCTGGTGCGCAACACCACCTTCACCGCCAGCCGCGACGGCAAGGAGGCCGCCAACTTCGTCTACACGACGCTGTACGACGGCCAGGGCGTAGTCGTCCCGGCGGCGACGGGCATCACCGACCTGGAGGGCCTGGCGGACGCCAACATCTGCGTGGCGCAAGGCACCACCACCGAGTTGAACCTCACCGACGTGATGCGCTCGCGGAACATCCCGTTCAACCCGGTGACCTTCGGCGAGTCCTCCGAGGCCCGCGTCGGCTACACCGCCGGGCAGTGCGAGGCATTCACGTCGGACAAGTCGTCCCTGGCGGTCTTCAAGTACGAGATCGAGAACGGCGGCGGCGATGAGCAGTTCATCCTGCCCGAGACGATCTCCAAGGAGCCCCTCGGTCCGGCCGTCCTCGACGGCGACACCGAATGGGCCCAGGTCGTGCAGTGGGCCGTCATGGCCACCATCCAGGCCTGGGAGTTCGGCCTGGACTCCGGCAACATCACCTCGGCCACTGGCGACAACCCCGCCCTCGCCAGGTTCCTGGGCGAGGAGGGGTTCGATCCGGGCATCGGCCTGCCCAGCGACTTCGCCGTGCAGGTGGTCAGCCAGGTCGGCAACTACGAGGAGATCTACGAGCGTCACCTCGAGCCGCTGGGCCTGCCGCTGCACGGCTCGGTCAACGACCTGTGGACCCACGGCGGTCTGATGTACGTGCCGCCCTACCGGTAAGAACCACACCCGGGCCTCTGACGGCCCACCGAACCGAACGCCCGCCCGTGCGGTCGTCCCCAGGACGGCCCGGGCGGGCGTTCCGCTTTCCGGCCTGTACTAACTTGCGAATCCGATGTCGTTGAGCAGCCGGAACGCTCCCCCGCCGGTTGCGGGCGCAGCGCACACTCCGGCAGCAGGGTGGTGGCGCCGGACCGGGTTCCTGTCGGCGATCGGCCAGGCGGCACTGGTGGCGGGGGTCTGCCTGGCCGGCTGGTGGCTCTACGGCAACCTCGTCGACAACCTCACCCGGACCCGGATCCCGACCGACTTCAACTTCCTGACCCAGCCCACCGGGTTCGCCATCCCGGAGAACTTCGGCTTCGACCCCGACCTGCCGATCTGGCGCATGGTGCTGATCGGTGTGCAGAACACGTTCCTCGCCGGGCTGGTGGGCGTGCTGCTGGCCTCGATCGTGGGCCTCGTCGTGGGCATCGCCCGGCTCTCCAGCAACTGGCTGGTGGCCAAGCTGGCGCAGGTCTTCGTGGAGGGGTTCCGCAACACGCCGCCGCTGGTGGTCATCGTCTTCTTCAGCTTCGCGGTGTTCAGCTTCGGCCCGCTGCCGGTCTTCCCCGAGGCCCTGGACCTGAAACTGCCCGGCAGCGACAGCAACTGGCTGGTGCTGTCCAAGAGCCGCATCGGCATCCCGAGCCTGTCGGCGGAACGGCACGAGGGGCTTTTCTGGCTGCTGGTGGTGTGCGGTGTCGTGGCGGCCGCCGGGGTGTGGGTCTGGCGCAGCCGGCGCCACGTGCGCACGGGGGAGCCCCACCACCGGGTGCTCTGGTCGCTGGGGCTGCTGGTGGTCGTGGCACTGGTGGCCTTCGTGGCGCTCGGCGGGCCGTACGACTGGTCGTGGCCAGCCCGGTCGGAGAACGGGCGCAGGCTCATCTCCGGGTTCGGCACCAGCGCCGCCTACCTGTCGCTGACGCTGGCGCTGGCGCTGTACACCGCCAGCCACATCGCCGAAGTGGTGCGGGCCTCCATCTTGGCGGTGCCCAAAGGTCAGAGCGAGGCCGCCGGGGCGCTGGCGCTGTCGCCGTTCCAGCGCTACCGCCACGTCATCCTGCCCCAGGGGCTGCGCATTGCCGTGCCGCCGACCATCAACCAGTACCTCAACCTCGTCAAGAACACTTCGCTCGGCACCGTGGTGGGCTACGCCGATGTCACCAACCTCACCCGCACCTCCATCGGCAACGCCAACCCGGCGCCGCAGTCCATCGCCGTGCTCATGGGCGTGTACCTGGTGTTCTCGCTGGTGATCTCGCTGCTGCTGAACATCTACAACCGCACCGTGCAGCTACAGGAACGATGACCACCGCCGGCCCCTCCCCCGACCGCCCCGCAACCGGTGCAGGGCGCGCCGCGCCGCCGCGGCCGACCGCGGCCGCCTGGGCGCGGGAGAACCTCTTCAACAACCGGCACAACTCGGTGCTGACCGTGCTGCTCGGCGCCGGCCTGGTGGTGCTGGTGATCTACGGCGCCCGCTTCCTGTTCGTCACCGGGCAGTGGGAGCCGGTGCGCACCAACCTCACGCTGCTGATGATGGGCACCTTCCCGCGGGAGGAGCAATGGCGGATCGTCGTGCAGGTGTACCTGCTCTGCGCCTCCGTCGGGCTCCTCTGGGGCGGCCTGACGGCGTCTTCGCGCGACCGCGCCCGCGACGCCGGCGTGCCGTTCAGCCGCGCCCGCCTGCGCGACGGTGTGCGGCGCTGGTGGCCCGTCTTCGTGCTGCTGGCGGTGCTGCTGGGCATGACCCGCACCTGGCTGCCCCTGGCGTTCGTGGCCTCGGCGCTGGCGCTGGGAGTGGCGGCTCGCCGGGTCATGGAGGCACTGCCCGAGGCGGGGCGCCGCGCCGCCTGGTTCGGTGCCGGCGTCTGCGCCCTCGCCGGCTGGCAGGTTCTCTCCGGCACCGGCGGCATCGCCTGGTGGTGGGGGTCGGCCCTCGTGGCGGCCGCCGTGGTCCGCCTCACCCGCAACGTGCGCACCGACGCCCGCTGGCAGCCCCTGGCGCGCCTGACCCTCGTGGCCGGCGCCGTGGCCGTGGTCTGGGCGGTCTACGCGCAGTTGGACTTCGGCGGCGTGGGCTGGGACGACTGGTCGGGCTTCCAGCTGAACCTCGTGGCCGCGGCCGCCTCGATCGTGCTGGCCTTCCCGGTGGGACTCCTCGCCGCCGTCGGCCGGCGCTCGCAGTTGCCCGCCGTGCGGTGGTTGTCGGTCGGCTACATCGAAGTGATCCGCGGCGTGCCGCTCATCACGCTGCTGTTCATGGGCGACCTGTTCCTCGGCTTCTTCCTCCCCACCGAGGATCCCCTCTCCAAGGTCACCCGGGCGATCGCCGTGATGACGCTGTTCACCGGCGCCTATCTCGCCGAGATCGTGCGGGGCGGGCTGCAGGCGGTGCCGCGGGGCCAAGTGGAGGCCGCCCAGGCGATCGGCCTCAGCGCGCCTCGTGTCCTGAGCCTGATCGTGCTGCCGCAGGCCCTGCGGGCGGTCATCCCCGCCCTCGTCGGGCAGTTCATCAACCTGTTCAAGGACAGCACGCTGCTCTCGATCATCGCCCTCACCGAGATCCTGCGGATCCGCGAGAGCATCCACGGGCAGCGCGAGTTCCTCATCGTCGGCATCGCCGAGACGCTGGTCTTCGTGGCCTTCGCGTTCTGGGCGCTGGCGTTCACCATGTCACGCGAGAGCCAGCGGCTGGAACGCCGTCTGGGAGTGGGAGAGAGATGACGAACACCGAACCGACCAACGGGGCCGCGCGGCCCATGGTGACCCTCGAAGGGGTCGACAAGTACTTCGGCAGCTTCCAGGCGCTGCGCGACATCAACCTGTCCGTCGCCCGCCAGGAGGTGGTGGTGGTGCTGGGCCCCTCGGGCTCGGGCAAGTCCACGCTGATCCGCTGCGTGAACCGCCTCGAGCACCACGACCGCGGGCGCATCACCGTCGACGGCATCGAGCTCAGCAACGACGTGAAGGCCATCCGTCAGGTGCGGCGGCTCACCGGCATGGTCTTCCAGCAGTTCAACCTGTTCCCGCACCTCACCGTGCTGGACAACATCACCCTCGCTCCCCGGCAGGTGCGGCGCATGCCCCGGCACGAGGCCGAGGAGTTGGCCATGCAACTGCTCGAACGCGTCAAGATCCCCGAGCAGGCCCGCAAGTACCCCGGCCAACTCTCCGGAGGACAGCAGCAGCGGGTCGCCATCGCCCGGTCGCTGGCCACCGAGCCCCACGTGATGATGTTCGACGAGCCCACCTCGGCACTGGACCCCGAGATGATCAAGGAGGTCCTCGACGTCATGCAGGAGTTGGCCCGCAGCGGCATGACCATGATCTGCGTCACCCACGAGATGGGTTTCGCACGGGAGGTGGCCAGCCGGGTGGTGTTCATGGACGAGGGCGAGATCGTGGAGATCGGCTCACCCGAGCACTTCTTCACCGACCCCGCCGAGGAGCGAACCAAGCGCTTCATGGAGCAGATCCTGTAGGTCGGCGGTGCTGCCGGTGGCTGCCGGCGTCTCCGCCCCGGTCTGTCCGCAGTGCCCGGCCGGCGCTGCCGGCGGCGCTCCGGCGGCCTCGGTATGGCCGCCTACGGCGTCCACCGGCATCCCCGCCCTCGCGAGTCGGTGACAATCTCGCCCGGTCGCACGACGCCACCCACGAGCACCCTCTTGGCCGAGGCAGCGACGCTGCGGCATGCCTACGCGACCCGCGAACGCGCTCTGGGCGACGTCGCAGAGCCACTGGTGTGGATTTGTTGGGGATTTCGTTGAATTCGTTGACTTTGACTTGGTCTATAGTACAGGTGTTGGTAGTCTTACAGGCATGGAATTTGTCGGGGGGAACAGGCATCTGAGCTTCGAGCCGAAGCCGCCGCGGGCGCCGGTGAGCCCGGAGCGGTTCTGGGACGAGGTCGCCTGGCAGCGCCGCAACCTCGAAGAGGGCGACACGCTGGTGGCCCGCCCTGAAACCCGCTGTTTCACGGTGCGCTACCGGTCCGGGGGTCTGCCCGCGGAGCGGTCCGAGCAGGTCACCGCCACCGGCACCGAGACGACGTTCCTATCCCAGCACGAGTGGGGTTCGGGCACCGCCAAGGTGGGCTGTGGGGACTGCGGCGCGCTGGTGCGGGTCTCCCGG
>VXXM01000044.1 GCA_009835395.1 Acidimicrobiia bacterium | reverse complement strand
CCCGCCGGCGGCCGAGCCCGAGCCGCCCCCACCGCCGCCCGAACCCGCGCCGGCCGCTGACGCCGAGCCGTTCCGGGCCGTGATCCTGTTCCCCGGTTTCTCCAACGACGAGAGTTGGGCGAATGCCTGGTGGGACGGCGCCCTGGCGGCCCAGGCCGATCTGGGGAACGTGCACGTCGAGCCGACCGAGTACGCCTACGAGGTGGACGACTACCTGCAGCAGGGCCTCGCCTACGCCAGCGAGGGATACGACCTGGTCATCATGGCCCACGGCGCCATGGCCGACCCGGCCGCGCAGGTGGCCGAGGCCTATCCCGACGTGCAGGTGTGCGTGGCGCCGGTGGATCCACCGCCCGACCTGCTGGAGGGCAGCCCGGACAACCTCTGCTTCATCGACATGGCCCAGCACCACGCCAACTTCTTCACCGGCGTGCTGGCGGCGCTCATAACCGAGACGGGCCACGTCGGCGCGCTGGGCGGCTTCGCGTTCCCGGCGCTGACCCGCCAGCCCGAGACGTTCCACCTCGGTGCCCGCTGCGTGAACCCGGACATCGAGTTCACCCAGGAGTACATCCAGACCTGGGACGACACCGGCATCGCCAAGACAGCCGCGCAGGCGCTGATCGCCGGCGGCGTGGACGTGATCCAGTCCGCCACCGACCAGGCGGTGCTCGGCATCATCGACGCGGCGCAGGAGGCCGACAGCCAGGTCTGGGTCATCCCGGCCTACTACGACAGCCACCACCTCGCCCCCGACGTGATCCTGACGTCCTCGGTGCACGGCCTCGCCGATGTGGCCTACGCCATGATCACCCGCGGCGTCAACGACGAGGTCGAGAAGTTCAACGACTTCACCGCCTACAACACACCGGGCATCCAGGCGTCACCGCTGCGCGATCCCGCACTCTCGGCTCTCAGCGCCGATGAGTTGGCCATCTACGAGGACTTCGAGGCACGGGTCCGCAGCGGCGAGATCCAGATCCCCGACGAGACCAAGGGTGACAACCCGGTCGGCCTCGAGGTGGGTATCGGCGGCCAGATCAACCTGGCCGACATCGGCTGCTGAGGCACGCGCCTCCGAACAACTGAACCAACTTCCGATCGCCGGGGAGCAACCGGGCAATTCGCTCGGCTGCTCCCCGGCGGTTGGGCGGCCGTACGCCACGCGTCAACCGGATAGACCAACCACCGACCCACACCCAATCGACAACAAGGGAGGCCAATTATGGAAACCGAGATGTACTGCTACCTGGAGAACAAGGAGCGGCGCGTGCTTCCCTCGGGCACCAGCAACTCCGCCGACGTGTTCGACAAGTGGCTGGACCCCGACAACACCGCAGTCGCCTGCATCGACATGCACCGCGGCCACGTCGGGCCCGAGGCGGAATTGACGTGCCCGGCGCCGCGCGCCCGCTGGCGCATCCCGGCGCACAACATGTTCCACGCCGCCTGCCGCGCCATCGGCATCCCCATCATCCACGTCCAGCACTGGCAGCGCTACGGCGGGATCGATGACCTGAACTCGCGCCATCACAACCGCATGGCCAACTGGCGGGCGATGTACGAGTTGTACCTGCCGCCGAACCCGCTGATGGACCAGCACTCCTGGGAGGGCACCGAGTGGCTCGACATCCTGGTCGAGGAGGAGGAGGGCGACTACTACGTGCGCACCAAGAAGCGCCTGTCGGCCTTCTACCCCACCGACCTGGAGTTCCTGCTGCACCAGCTCAACGTGCCGAACCTGGTGCTGACGGGCACCTACACCGACGCCTGCGTGCTCTCCTCTGCGTTCGATGCCGCCAATCGCGACTTCCGTGTGATCGTGCCCCGCGACATCGTGGCCGGCTACAGCCAGGAGGTCGAGGACTCGGCACTGGCGATCATCTCGCTGCACCTCGGGCTTGTCACCGACGGCCCCGCCCTGGTGCGCGAGTGGTACGCCCGCAAGGGTGTGGAGGTGCCCGCCGAGTTCCAGGGCATCACCGAGATCACCGAGAGCTGCGGCCTGCTGCTGGATCGCGACGCGGAGAGCCAGGAAGCGGCCTAAGAGTCATAGCCGACAACTGAACGACGTCGACGGTGGCGGCGAGGCGGTCCTGCCCGCCGTCACCTCCACCGTTGACGCCCCGAGAGAACTGAACACCCAACCGGAGGAAACAATGTCCAGCGACATCCAACACATCTGGGGCGGCGAGCCCATGCCGCTCATGCCCTACACGCCGTGCGTCAAGGCCGGCGACTGGGTGTTCTTCTCGGGCCAGTTGGCCACCGACTTCGAGACCGGCATCACCGCCGAGGGAGGCGGCGACGGCCGCAACCCGTATCTGGACAACCACCTGGAACTGCAGTCCAAGGTCATCCTGGACAACCTCACGACGACCCTCGCGGCCGCCGGCTGCGACATCGCCACCGACGTGGTGCGCATCTACCAGTGGTTCACTTCGGAGTACCCCACGATGGAGGAGTTCGCCGAGGGCAACACCTGGCCGCGCATCACCATCACGCCCTACCTGCGCACCCGCGACCTCTACATCAAGCCGCCCCGCCCCGCCTCCACGGGCATGGGCATCAAGGAACTGCTGGTGGCCGACTCGCTCATCGAGGTGGACCTACTGGCGATCCCCGGCGGGCCCAGCGTGGGGTTCGAGACGCCCGAGGGCGTGCCCTCGCCGCTGGCGGGCTACTCACCGGCCATCCGGCGCGGCGACTGGATCTTCCTGGCCGGGGAGATCCCCGTGGACTGGATGGGCGACTGGATGTCCGAGCGTCACATGGGGCCCCTCAGCGGCCTCGCCCCCGAAGCACGGGTCAACCCGTACCTCTGGTACGACTCCCCGATCGAGCGCCAGACCGACTACACGCTCCAGAAGCTCGAGAAGATCGCCGCCGCCGCCGGCGCCTCCTCGCTGCAGGACAACTGCGTAAAGGCAACCGTCTACCTCTCGAGCCCCAACGACTTCGCCGGCATGGACCGGGTGTGGCGCCAGTGGTTCCCGGAGAACCCGCCTGCCCGCGTCGTGGTTCCTTACATGGGCCTCGGCGGCATGGGCTCGCGTGTCGAGATCGCCATGAAGCTCCTCGCCGACGACGCCTCCATCTCCAAGGAGACCATCGAGACCTCCGACGCCGTGCAGCCACCGTGGCACGAGCCGCAGGCCGTCAAGGCGGGCGACTACCTCTTCTTCAGCACCATGATCCCCACCGACGAGCGCGGCAGCCTTCCCGCCGGCGTGCAGCGCAACCCCGGATTCCCCCACTACGGCCTGCCGCCGCAGATGGAGATGGAGTACCTGCTGCAGAACGTCTCGGCCATCTGCGAGGCGGCCGGCACCTCGCTGGAGAACATCTGCAAGCGGCAGTGCTACCACGCCGACTTCGCCGACTTCCAGATCTCCATCAACGAGTGGGCGCGGCACTTCCCGGGCTCCAAGCCGGCCTCCACGACGATGCGCATCGGCGGACCGCTGCAGGTGCCCGGCGCGCACGTGATCCTCGACCTGATCGGCTACGCCCCCTCGGCCTGACGGCTGGGTTCGGGACCGGTAACGGGAGCAGCCCATGGCGACGGCAGGCTCGATTCTCGGCCACAGCGTGCTACGCCGCGAGGATGCGGCCCTGCTGGTCGGCGGCCGGCCCTACGTGGACGATCTGGAGATCGAGGCGCGCAGCGTCGTCTTCGTGCGTTCCGACGTGCCGCACGGGCGGATCATCAGCATCTCCGGCGGCGAGGGCGTCTACACCGCCGAAGACCTGAACATCCCGGACATGCTCGCCGGCCCACCGGCACCCTCCCATTTCGGGCGTCCCGCCCTGGCGACCGGAACGGTGGGCTACGTCGGCGATCCCGTCGCCGTCGTCGTGGCCGACTCGCTTGCCGAGGCTCGTGACCGTGCCGAGCGGGTGATCGTCGAGATCGAGGAGCTGCCGGGCATCTCAGACCCGATGGCGGCCACAGAGGTCGTCTTCGAGGTCGATCCGATCGATGACCCCGGAGCCCTCGACGACGCCGACGTGGTGGTGTCGTTCAGGTACGTGAACCACAAGATCGCGCCGGCGCCGATGGAGACCAACGGGATCCTGGCCATTCCGAACGTCGACGCCGCGAACGGCCGGGGGCGCCTGCGGCTCTGGGTCCCCACCCAGTGCCCGTTCTCGGTCCAGCAGACCATCGCCGACTGCCTGGAGCTCGACATCGACCAGATCCATGTGGTGGTGCCCGCCACCGGTGGCGGGTTCGGAGCCAAGGGCCATGCCTACGTGGAGCAGGTCGTGACCGCCGCATTGTCTGTGCGGCTCGGCGAGCCACTGCTCTGGATCGAGTCCCGCACCGAGAACATGCTCCACATGGGCCACGCCCGCGGCCAGGTCCAGGATGTGCAGATCGGCGCCCGGGCCGACGGCACCGTCGTGGGCATGAAGTGGAGCGTCACCCAGGACGCCGGGGCCTACCCCGACATCGGCGCCTGGCTGACCTTCTACACCAAGATGATGGCCTCGGGCACCTACCGGATACCGCGGATCGACTTCCGGGCACGCAGCGTCGTGACCAACACCGCGCCCACCGGCGCCCTGCGAGGTGCGGGGCGGCCCGAGGCGGCCGCGACGGTGGAGCGGGCCATGGACCTCCTGGCGGCCGAACTGGGCATGGACGCGGTCGAAGTGCGCCGGCGCAACCTGATCGAGACCCACAGCGACCCCGTCGAGACCCCCACCGGGGCCGTTTACGACTCCGGCGACTACCTGGCGGCGATGGAGCGCGCCGTCGAACTCGTCGGCTACGAGGAACTGCGCGCCGAGCAGGCCGAGCGCCGCCGCCGTGGCGACCGCTACCAGCTCGGCATCGGCGTGGCCAACTACATCGAGGTGACCGGCAACGGTCCCAGCAACGATTTCGGCTCGGTGGAGGTCCACGACGACGGTGCGGTCACCGTGCTGTCGGGTGTGTCGTCCCACGGGCAGGGCCACCAGACCACCTACGCCCAGATCGCCTCGGAGCAACTGGGCATCGGTTGGGAGCACATCACCGTCGTCCAGTCCGACACCGACCTGGTTCCCCGCGGCAACGGCACCTACGGGTCGCGCTCCCTGCAGTTGGGCGGTTCGGCGATCGACCGGGCCGCAGCGGCGGTGGCCGATCAGGCCCGCCAGTTGGCCGCCGAGCATCTCGAGGCCAACGTGGACGACATCGCGGTGTACCACGGCGAGGGCCTCGGCGTGGCCGGATCGCCGGACACCGTGCTGTCGTGGCAACGGCTGGCCGAGTTGGCCTCTGAGCCGCTGGCGGCCGAATGCGACTTCGACCAGGGTGCCCGGAGCTACCCGTTCGGCACCCACGTGGCCGTCGTGGAGGTGGACACCGAGACCGGGGGCGTCCGCCAGCTGCGCCACCTCTGCGTGGACGATTGCGGCAACGTCATCAACCCGCTCCTGGCCGAGGGGCAACAGCACGGCGGCATTGCCCAGGGCATCGCGCAGGCGCTGTGGGAGGAGATGGTCTACGACGCCGGTGCCGGCCCGCGAACCACCAACTTCGGGGACTACCTCATCCCGTCGGCAGCGGAGTTCTGCGACTTCGAGACCCACCGGAACAACACACCCACGCCGCTCAACCCGCTCGGCGCCAAGGGCATCGGCGAGGCCGGCACGGTCGGCGCCACGCCCGCGGTGCAGAGCGCGGTGATCGACGCGTTGGCGCCTTACGGCGTTCGCCACCTGGACATGCCGATGACACCCGAGAAGGTGTGGCGCGCCATGACCGCCGGCGGCAACGGCGGCAGCGTGTCCGCGGACTAGAGGAGCAGCCGGCCGTGAGCGCATCAACCAACGGCACTGTCGTCGAACTGCATGGCATCTCCAAGAGCTACGGCGAGACGAGGGCCAACGTCGACATCGACTTCGACCTGCGCGCCGGCGAGATCCACGTGCTGCTGGGCGAGAACGGCGCCGGCAAGACGACGCTGATGAACGTCATGTTCGGCCACGTCCTTCCCGATGCCGGGACGATCCACGTGCGCGGCACCGAGGCCGACATCCACTCCCCGCACGACGCCCTGGAACTGGGCATCGGAATGGTCCACCAGCACTTCTCCCTGGTCCCCACCTTCAGCGTCGCCGAGAACATCGTCCTGGGGTCACGCCCCGCCACCGATCTGCGGTTCCGCCGCGGCGCCATCGGCGCCGAGACGACCGATCTGGCCGAGCGCTTCGGCATGCCGATCGCCCCGCACGTCGCCGTGCAGGACCTGCCGGTGGACCTGCAGCAGCGGGTGGAGATCCTGAAGGTGCTCTACCGGGGCGCCACCATCCTCATCCTGGACGAGCCGACCTCGCTGCTGGGGCCGCGGCAGATCGAGAACCTTCTCGAGATTTTGCGGGACCTGCGCGACCGGGGCTGCTCGATAGTGCTCGTGACCCACAAGCTCGGCGAGGTCATGGAGGTGGCCGATCGGGTCACCGTGCTGCGCGGCGGCCACAAGGTCTCGACCACAGAGCGCGGCGACTTCGACGAGCGCAGCCTCACCCGGGCGATGACCGGTCACGAGATCGCGGCGGTGGAAAGCGACCATGCCCCCTGGACCGACGATGTGCCGCTGCTGGATGTGCGCGATCTGAACGCCCCCGGCGAGGGGTCGGACCATCTGGACAGCATCTCCTTCATGGTGCGACCCGGCGAGATCCTCGGCGTGGCGGGTGTAGAGGGCAACGGCCAGCGCACACTCGTCAACTGCGTCTGCGGGCTCGACGCGGCGGAGTCCGGCACGGTCCACATCGCCGGCGAGGACGTCACCGGAGCCGGCACGAGTGCCCTCCGCGGCGCCGGCCTGGCGGTGATCCCCGAGGATCGTCACACCTGGGGGCTGATCCTCGACATGACCGTGGCGGAGAACATCGCCATGTCGGACATCCCCGCCGGCGCATACAACAAGACCGGCCTCCTCGACTGGCGACGCGTCCGACGCCGCTCCCGGGAACTGCTCGAAGAATACGACGTGAGGCCACCCGACCCGGACCTGCTGGCCTCGAGCCTCTCCGGCGGCAACCAGCAGAAGGTGGTCCTGGCCCGGGAACTGTCGCGGGATCCCCAAGTCCTCGTGGCGGACAACCCCACCTGGGGACTCGACGTGGGCGCCATCGAGTACGTGCACCGCCGGCTGCTCGACGTCAAGCACGGCGGCGCCGCGGTGCTGCTGCTGTCGATGGACCTCGAGGAGCTCCTGAAGCTGAGCGACCGCCTCATCGTGCTGTTCCGGGGCCGGATCGTGCTCGAACGCTCCATCAGGGATCTCGACATGGACGAGTTGGCACTCGCCATGGCCGGAAGGACCGCGGCGACCTCCGCCTAGCGGATACCCGCCCCGGGCGTCTCGCACAGTCAACGCGGCCCTGCTACTGTCTCTTCAATGAGATTGAAGCTCTGCGTGCGCCGTTGCCCGCCGAGTCGCAGGTCTCAGATCTGAACGGGTTGAAAAGACAACTGGGAGGGGAAACGTGCGACGCATTTTCCTGTCATTGCTCGCGATCGTGGTCTTGGGCGGTGTCGTCCTGAGCTGCGGCGACGACGACGAGGGGCCGGTCAAGCTCGGCTTCCTCGCCGGACTCTCTGGGGACTACTCCGAATGGGGTCCGCCCAGCCAGGACGGCGCGGAGGCCGCCATCGGCGTGATCAACGAGAGCGGCGGCATCCTGGGCCGCGACGCCGAACTCGTGGTGCAGGACAACCTGTCCACGCCGGAGGGTGCGGTCACGGGTTACAACCGGATCCGCGAGGAGATCCACGCACTCGGCGGCGTCGAGTCCGACGGCGCCGTGGCCCTGCTGGGTACCGTGGCGGAGGACGAGATGCCGACCATGTGCCCGGCCTGTGGCACGACGGTGCTGGACACCGAGGGTGGCAACTACATCTGGCGCATCACCGCCTCGGACACCACCTACGGCATCATCTCCGCGCAGTTGGCCCGCGACCTGGGCTTCACCCGGGTGGCCATGCTGGTGCAGCAGACCGAGGGCACCGAGAGCCCGGCCAACGTGTTCAAGGACGTCTGGGAGAACAAGATCGGCGGCGAGATCATCGCCGACGTGCGATTCGCTCCCGGCAGCGACAGCTACCAGGCCGAGGTCGAGCAGGCGTTCGCGGGCAACCCCGAGGCCGTCTACATCGGCGCCGGCCCCCAGGCCGGGATCCCGATCCTGCGGGAGTACATCGCCAGGGGCTACGACGCCCAGATCCTGGTCTCGCCGGACCTGCAGGTGCCCGACATCGCCGAGGCGGCGGCCGAGTTGCCGACCGGCCGGATCCTGGCCGCCCAGGTCACCGACGACTTCGAGTCTCCCGCCTACTCCGCCTTCGCGGCGGCGCACCAGGAGTACGCCAACAAGCCGCCTCCAACGGGCTTCTACGAGACCAACCAGTTCGACCAGTACATCATCCTGGCGCTGGCCATGACCGCCGCTGAGTCCACCGATGGTCCCGACGTCGCCGCTCAGATCTACAGCATCACGAACGCGCCGGGCACCAAGGTGTACACCTACGCCGACGGTGTCGCAGCGCTCGAGCGCGGCGAGCAGATCGACTACGACGGCCCCTCGGGCACGATCGAACTGAACACCAGCACCGGCAACCTGGTCTCGCCCAAGGTCGCCGTGCAGCACATCGTCAGTGGCGGCTACACCGCGCGCGAGGTCATCGAACTCGACGCAAGCCTCGGGCGCTAGGCCATCTAGACCCAGGATCACTTTGGGGCGGCCCCACCCGACGGTGGGACCGCCCCGGGATCCGGCTCTGTTCGCGTGCAACACGTCATCTTCGGGCTGCTGACCGGGGGGGTTCTGGCCGCCGCCACGGTCGGATTCGCCCTGATCCGCCAGACCGAGAACATCCTGCACATCGCCCACGGGCAGATGCTGGCCCTCGGCGCCTTCCTGTCGGTCATCCTCATCACCAACGCCGGCATGAACGTCTTCGTGGCCGGGGTTGTGTCCATGCTGGTCATGGGCGTCCTGGGTGTGGCTCTGGGGATCGTCGTCTTCAGGCCGGTGAAGGACGAAGGCGGCAACGTGTTGCTGTTCACGTCGATCGGCCTCGCCTTCGTGATCTACGGGGCGATCATCGCCATCTTCGGCACCGTCCTGCGCCCCGTGCCAGTCGGCTTCGGCCCTCGCATCGAGTTCTCGGTACCCGAGTTCGTGCTGGTTCTCGTGCTGGCGGCAACGCTGGCGGCGCTCGTGGGCTGGCTTCTCGCCAACCGCTCCCGGCGTGCCGAACACCGCGCGGTCGTCGGTAGGTGGGCCGAGTTGTGGGCCGCCCGCGGGACCGGGGTGGCGCTGGGCCTCGCAACCGTCGCCGCGACCGTCCTCTTCGTGCTGGCGACCCAGAGCGACGGCTTCGGCGCAGATAACAGAGCGCTCAACATCGCCACCGGCGAGTTGGGGATGATCCTGCTGTCGCTGGGAGCGGTGCTGAGCCTGCAGTTCTTCCTGTCGTTGACGCGCATGGGTCGCTGGCTGCGCGCCGCGGCCTCGAACCCCGCCCTGGCGGCGGTTCGCGGCATACCGGTGCGGGTCGTCTCGAACGTCGTGTGGTTCATCGGCTCGGCGCTGGCTGCCATGGCCGGGGTGATGATCGCGGTGCGCCGCGGCGGCGTCACCAGCCCGCTGGGATGGGAGAACATCCTGGTGATCCTGTCCGCGGCCGTCCTGGGTGGCACCGGCAGCATCATGGGGGTCATGGCAGCAGCCGTGCTCTTGGGCCTGGCCATGGACGTGAGCGCGCTGTGGATCCCGACCGCCTACCGCCTGGTCGTGGCGTTCGGCGCGCTGATCCTGGTGCTGTTCGTGCGACCCGAAGGGTTGTTCAGCACGCGCCGAAGAGCGGAGCAGGCCGCGTGAGCACTCTCGCCGCCATAAGTGCTCTGAGCTCACCCACGTTCTGGGTGAGCCTCCTCACCCTCATCGGCATCTACGCCTCGGTCACCATGCTGCTGAACGTGGAATCGGGATGGGGCGGCATGTGGGACCTCGGCATCGTGGGTCTGCTGGCCATCGGCTCCTACACCTACACGATCGTGACCAATCCTCCCGGGGAATTCGAGGTGAGCTACGCCCCCGGCTGGCCCGTCTGGGCAGGGATCCTCGCGGCCATGCTCATGACCGGCATCGTGGCCTTCCTGGTCGGGCTGCCTGCTCTGCGCGCGCGGCGCGAATACTTCCTGATCATCACGTTCGCCTTCGCGGAGGTGTTCCGGCAGTTGGCGATCAACCTGGGCGATCTCACCCACGGGACCGTGGGATTCAACAGCGTGGCCCGGCCGTTCGAGAGCTTCTTCCAACGCGACGCCCTGAGAGCCGTCCTGCTCGTCGTGACATGGGGCGCCGCATTGCTGGTCTACGCGCTGACCCGGCGGATCAGCCGCTCGGGCTACGGGCGGGCGTTGCGGGCCATGCGCGACAACGAGCCGGCGGCGCTGTCGCTGGGGATCCGGGTCAGCCGGCTGCGCCTACAGACCTTCGTGCTGGTGGGCGTCGCTATCGGCGGGATCGCTCCGCTGTACATGTGGTGGCTGCGCTATGCGAACCCCAACGTCTTCAGGGCGCAGTTCACGTTCACGGCGTGGACCGCGCTGGTGCTCGGCGGCATCGCCAGCCGGTTCGGCCCCGTGCTCGGCGTGGCGGTCCTGCTGCTCTTCACCGAGCTGGTCGAGTTGATCGACGTGCCGCCGGAACTTCGCAATGTGCACGTGGCCGTGCATCCCCTGGCCATCGGCCTGTTGCTGGTGCTGGTGCTGCGCTTCCGTCCCGAGGGCCTGCTCTCGGAGCGCCGGACGTTCGGGGAGCGAGCCCGCCGGCAGACCGCTCTCGACGTCGCCATGGCCGCAGTGGCATCGCGTCTCCGGCGTCTGGGCCGCGGTGACGCCGTGCGAGCGGAGGCGCTGTGACCACCAACGGCAGCGGCGCCCTGCTGAGCACGCACGGTCTGTACAAGGCCTTCGGGGGTAACGTCGCCGTGCACGATGTGTCCTTGGACCTCTACCCGGATCGAATAACCGCGCTCATCGGACCCAACGGCGCAGGCAAGACGACGCTGTTCAACATCATCACCGGCTACGAGCGGGCCGACGCCGGCAGCATCACCTTCGACGGCCAGCCGGTGACCGGGATGGCCCCCTGGGAGATCTCGCGGCGGGGGGTTGTCCGCACGTTTCAGACGCCGGTGGGTTTCCCGACCATGACCGTCTGGGAGAGCCTGCAGGTAGCGGGCGCCTCGCACAACGTGCTCACCGGAATGATGACCAACCGGGGCCGGCGCGAGACCGCCGAACTCTCCGAAAGAGCCGACGAAATCCTGCAGAACCTGGGGCTGAACGAACTTATCGACACGCCGGTGGACGAGTTGGCCGCCGGCGACCGCAAGCTCGCCGAGTTGGCCCGACAACTCATGGCCCAGCCCCGGCTGCTGCTTCTGGACGAACCCGCGGCCGGCGTCAACCCCGGTGCGATCTCGCGGCTCTCCGAACTGATCCGTGACGTGCATCGCAGTGGCATCGCGCTCATGATCATCGACCACAACCTTTCCTTCGTGCTCGACGTCGCCGACTACGTGCACACCATGGCCAACGGGCGGATCATCGCCGAGGGGACTCCCGAGGAGATCGCCGCAAACCCACTGGTACGCCAGGTGTACATGGGAGCGGACACGTGAGCAACGAGGCGGCCGCCGGCACCTCCGTGGACCGGTCCCCGGCACCGAGCTTGGTGCTCCGCGACGTGGACTCCGGCTACGGCGACCTGCCCATCCTTCACGGCGTGAGCCTGGAGGTGGCCCCGGCGGAGATCGTGGCGGTGATCGGGCCGAACGGCGCCGGCAAGTCGACCCTGCTGAAGACGCTGTTCGGGCTGCTGGCGTTGCGCGGCGGCACGATGACCTTCGGCGACGAGGACCTCGGCCCGACCACCCCGGGGGCCCGCGCCAAGCTCGGGATGGCCTACGTCCCCCAGGAGGGCAGCACGTTCCCGGAACTCACGGTCTACGACAATCTCGCCGTCAGCCTGCTGCACGAGCACACGCGCACGCAGCACCGTCGCATCGGCGAGATGCTCGAATCCTTCCCGGCCCTGCAGGAGTTGCGCCGAGCCCGCGCCGGAACGCTGTCCGGCGGCGAGCGCCAGATGCTGGCCATCGCCTCGGCGATGATCTCCCAGCCTCGCTTCCTGGCACTCGACGAGCCGACCACCGGGCTGGCCCCGTCGATCGTGCAGGCGCGCATCGCCGACATCGTGGCGGTGCGCGACCAGGGCACATCGGTGCTGTGGGTCATCGAGGAGAGCCCGATGCTGTGCCTGCCGCACGTGGACAGGGTCTACGTTCTGAACTCCGGCGTGCTGGGACCGTCCCAGCCGGCGGAGGACATGCTGGACGAGGAACTGCTCCAGGCCACGTTCTTCGGGATCGACCACCATCGGGAGTAACGACACCGCAATCCAGGGGGAGCCATGACCACGACAGCGCCCGCTGTGACCCTCGACGACATCGAGCCCCGCGCTCCCGACCTCACCAACTACTGGCACCCGGTGTTGGAATCCGCCGAGGTGACCCCCGACGCGCCGATCGGCTTCGAGTTGCTGGGCCGGCAACTGGTGGCCTACCGCGAGAACGGGCAGGCACGCGTGCTGGAGGATCTGTGCATCCACCGGGGCACGGCTCTGTCTCTGGGCTCGACGACCCCGGAGGGCTGCATCGTCTGCCCGTATCACGGCTGGGAGTACAACGGCGACGGACGCTGCGTGAACATCCCCGCGCTGGAGCCGGGCTCGCCCATCCCGTCGGGCGCCAGGGTCAAAAGCTTCCCCACCACCGAGCGCTACGGGCTCGTCTGGGTTGCCCTGGCCGACCCGGCGGGACGAATAACCGAGTGGCCCAGCGGCGAGTGGGACGACCCCAACGTCGAGATCTGGTACAGCCACCGCTATTCGTGGCACGCCTCGGCGGCTCGGACCGTCGAGAACTTCCTCGACGTCTCGCACTTCCCGTTCCTCCACGACGGGCTGCTGGGCAGCCGCGACCAAACGGTGACCGGCCCCTATGACGTGGCCGAAACCGACTACGGCTTCTACGTCAGCTACAAGGCGCTCGAGCCGGGCGGGGTGCACTCCCCCAGCGGAACCGAGGTGCACTGGGAGTACTTCCTGTGGCTGCCGTTCAGCGTGCACCTGCGCAAGGGAACTCCCGACGGCCATAGCACTGTGGTGTCGCTGGCGTGCCGCCCCACCAACGACGACTCCAACGAGCTGTTCCTCTGGCTGTCCCGGAACTACGACCTGGGCGTCGACCGGACCGGATTCCATGAGTTCACCCACGAGATCATGGAGGGCGACCGCAGGATCGTGGAGAGCCAGCGCCCCGTCCCGCTGCCCGTGCGACTGACAGAGGAACTCCACCTCCGCGGCCCCGACGCCGCCGCCCTCGCCTACCGCCGAGCCCTGGGCCCCATCGGCGGCATCTGACCGCCACCCGGCAAGGACAGGATCCGTTCCGGCTGAGTAGCATCTGAGCACACGATCATCTTCGGAGGGGAGACGAACATGATCCGTCGGATTGGCGCGCTGGCCGCCGTCGTCATCGCCGCGAGTGTGCTGGTCGCCTCACCAGCGGTCGCGCAGGACGCCGAGTCGTCCGACACTCCCGCCACCTCGGTGCGCATCCAGGCGCGCAAAGTGGAATCGGGCAAGGTCGAGTTCGGCCTGGAACTCGACGGTGACCGCGAATGGCTGCCGCGGGTGCGCCTGTTCCCCTATTCCTCCGCGAACGTGGGCCAGTGGCTGTTCGCCTCGCCGTACACGTTGAGCGACGGCACCCAGGTGCGGATCCAAGCCCGGCTGCTCGCCGACGGCCGACTCGAGTTCGGACTCCAGGTGGACGGCGAACAGGTGTGGCTGCCACGGGCGCGCTTCTTCCCCTACAACACCGTCGAGGCCGGACGGTGGCTGTTCGCCTCTCCCTTCTCGCTGCTCGACGAGATCGGCCAACCGGCGAGCGCACCGCGGAACCTCCGCGTCACAGCAGTCGTCTGCGACATCGCAGACGGACCGCACAGTGTCCGGCTGTCGTGGGATGCTCCGTCGCGCAGCGGCGGCACACGCATCACCGCCTACGAGGTCACCCGGCTCCGGGCCTCTTACAGGGGTTACACACCGATACATGCGGATCCCGGCTCTGACGACCTCGTCCCGAGAACCTCCTACACCGACTCCGATGTGCGGAAGTCAGAGCTCTACCGGTGGTCGGTTCGAGCGTTGAACAGGGCTGGAACGGGTGCGGCTGCCACAGTCGAACTCATCATCAAGCCGAGCTACTGGAAGGACACCGACCCGTGGGGCGATCGGTGGCGAAACGACTGCGACGAGTACGCCACTCCACTCGCGGGAGCCTCGAAGCCAGGCGCCCCGCGGAATCTACGGGCGGCGCTTACCAGCGACGGTGACGCCATCGTTCTGACCTGGTCACCGCCGGCGAACGACGGTGGCGACCGGATAACGAGCTACCAGACCGGCCAGACCGCGCGGGGCGCCTCCGGACCGGGATACGGGACATTCCCGATCCTGCGTGACGGCCAGCGCGAAGAGTTCCCGCTCAGCGGCGCCACGGGCGGCTCGTTCACCTACTGGGTGCGGGCCGTGAACAGCCATGGGTGGGGCCCGTGGGCAACGGTCGACTTCAGCTTCTGAGGACGCGCTGAGTCTCCGTAGCCGGGCGGCACCCTGCCGATCCGCTGGCGTCTCACCGGAGCCGGGCACTGACCAACCCCTAGCGGGGCTGATGATGCGGCGACTCGGTGCGACACTTCTGCTGGTTCTGGTGGCGGGTCTCCTCACCACCACGACGACCTCGGCTCAGGAGCCTCCTGAGGACCTGCCCATACCGCAAGAGGTGCCGGAGAGCCTCTCCAGCGTGCGCATCCAGGCCCGCCTCCTGGGCTCGGGGAGCGTCGAATTCGGACTGGAGCTGGACGGCGAGCGAGAATGGCTTCCCCGCCTGCGGTTCTTCCCCTATGCCGGCGCGCTGGAGAACCGCTGGCTGTACTCGTCGCCGTACGAGCTGAGCCACGGCAGGACGATCCGCATCCAGGCGAGACTCGTGGCGTCGGGGAAGGTGGAATTCGGGCTGGAGTTGCCCGACGGGTCCGTCTGGCTGCCGCGGTCCCGGCTCTTCCCGTACGCCACTGCATCCGAGGGGCGCTGGCTGTTCTCGTCGCCCTTCGAGACTCCAAGCGTGGGGGCGCCGCGACTTCTGCGCGTCGACGCGGTCATCTGCGATCGGTCAGGAGGCATCCACAGCGTGCGACTGGCGTGGGGTCCCCCGGATACCGGTGGATCCCCGATCCTCGGCTATGCGGTGACCCGCGAACGCGCTCTCTTCTTGGAGTTCGTCCCGTCAATACCCGATCCGTACCTCGATGTCACCGTCACCGACACCTCGTTCCTCGGCGTCGACGTCCAGCAGTCGGTGCTGTACGAGTGGTCTGTCCGGACGCTCACCCCGACAGGCATCAGCGACGCGACAAGCGCGCGGTTCATCTACCGACCGCGCTACGGATCCTCCGACGGATGGGATCCAGCGGTCCGCCACGACTACTGCGACGAGCATGCGGCTCCGAGCAGGGGCGCCACCTCCCCCGGCGCTCCGCAGGACGTGCGGGCTGAGTGGGACGGTGCCGCAGGCCAGGTGTACGTCTCCTGGAACCCACCGGCTGACGACGGCGGCGATCGGGTGACGAGCTACCGGGTCAGCTACTCCGACACTCGGAACCCACGGCCCGCCACGGTCACCATCCCGGCCCGGCCGGAGGGCCGACATCAGTTCAGCTTCACGATCGAGGGATTGCCCGAAGGCCTCCTCCGGCGCTTCTCGGTGGCGGCGGTCAACAGCCGCGGCACTGGACCGCCCGCACACGTCGACTTCTCCTTCGACGGAGCACCCGACAGGCCGCGTAACCTCCGCCTGCTCATGTTCTGCGACGAGTCCGGCACGCCCCAGCAGGTGCAGTTCCTGTGGGATCAACCCAACGGATCAGTGGTCACGACCTATCTCGTCCACGCGCGCTGGCGTCCCAGGAAAGCCGGCGCGCCTCCCGGCTCGCTCCGCTGGCAACCGACGGCGGAGACATCCTTCACCATCGACGACTACTTCGACTACGTGTTCGGAGGGCAGCACGACGTCACCCTGCGGGTGCGAGCCCACGGCGAGGATGGGCCGAGCCCATTCGCTCAGTTGACGGTCAATCTGCGGCGTCACGAATGCGCCTGACGTTCGACCCTGCAACCGGCGCGACCTCGGCAGCGGACGCCGGGGTCAGTAGTCCAACATGTTGACGGTGGGGCGAATACCAGGTTGATCGGATGAGAGCCTCAGACATCATCGAATTGCTCGGACTCGAGCCCCTGCCGGATGAGGGCGGGTACTTCGCCGAGACGTGGCGCGACGCGCACGGCTCGGCGATCTACTACCTGCTGGTGCCAGGGGACTTCTCGGCCATGCACCGCGTCGATGCGGCGGAACTATGGCACTTCCACGCGGGCGCCGCGGTCAAGATGCTGCTGCTGCACCCCGATGGAGCCGCGGAGATGCCGACTTTGGGCACCGACCTGGCGAACGGGCAGCGGCCGTGTGTGACGGTCCCCGCCGGCACCTGGATGGGAGCGGCGACGACGGGCGACTGGTCGCTGATGGGCACCACAATGGCGCCGCCCTATCACCAGGAGGGCTTCGAACTGGGCGACGCCGACGAACTGACGGCCCGCTACCCGTCAGTCGCCGAGGCGATTCTCCGGTTGGTGCGCAGGCCCGGCCCCTGAGGCAGGCCGCATACGGGCAGGTTGCTCAGAAGTCCCAGTCCCGGGGCTCGACCTCGGCGGTGTGGCCGTGGCGGGACAGCAGGTCCGCCACGGCGTCCTGCGCGAAGCGGAGGCCGTCGTGCATCCCCTGGCGGAACGGCGTGCTGCCCTTGGCGACGTTGTAGTCGAGTTCCGCGTTGATGCGGCCCAGGAGGTTCTGCAGATCGTCCGGCAGGGTGTCCCCGGAGGCGATGACCCGCCGACCCTGGTCGGCCTCCAGCGAGTTGCCCGGGGGACCGGCGGCGGAGGCGGCGCTCCCGGCCGGCACGTCCGGCGCCCGGAGCCCCACGATCTCCGCGAGTGCTGCGGCGTCGAACCCCACCACCTGGCGATCGCCGGCAATCAGAGTCGGCACGACGAGGTCTCCGGTCAGCGCCATCAGTTCGTCACGGGCATCGGTGCTCTGGCGGATGTTGCGGTCGTCGAACTCGACGGAATGCTCGTTCAGGAAGTCCCGAACGCGGCAGCACTCCTGTCAAGTCGGCGTCCGAGCATCCGTGTTCAAGCTGTAGAGAATCACCTGCTCCACGTCTCGCTCCCTCTCTTCAGGACCGGCGGACCAACCTACCGCACGCGAGGCGCACACTTCGGGCCCACGCACACCAGAACCAGCCCGTTGCGCGAGCTACGCGATCTCGCAGACCCGGTTCTCGAGTAGGGCGAGCTCCAGATGATCGCGGAGCGTGTCCGCCAGGCGGTCCAAATCTCTGAGCCAGCGGGTGTCCTGGTCCTCTGCGTGGCTGGTTTCCCAGGAGAGCCAATGCCGGAGGAGGCTGCGGCGGTAGTCGGCGTCGTCGAGGAGGCCGTGGATGTAGGTACCGAGGATCTGATGGTCCGCTGAGCGGGCCCTGAACGGGTGGAGGGTCGGATCGGCCTCGCTGTCGCCGTGGCGGATCTCGTAGCCCGAGAACTCGACTTCCTCAGGCCAGTTGGCGCGACCGGCGACCGGCCGCACCAGCTTCTGGGGCTGGATCTCGGTCTCCAGGGCCAGCCAGCCGAGCCCCGGCGCCTCGGGAGGTCCCTCGATCCCATGGGGATCTCGGATCCATCGGCCCAACATCTGCAGGCCGCCGCAGATGCCAAGCATCCGGCCGCCGTATCGCAGGTGACGCTCCAGCGCCGGCACCCAGCCGCGCTCTCGCAGCCAGGCGAGATCGGCCGCGACGGACTTGGAGCCCGGCAGGATCACCAGATCGAGCCCGGCGAGATCTCGTGGATCACGAAGCCAGATGAAGTCCACGGCCGGGTCGGCCACCAGCGGGTCCACATCTGCGATGTTGGAGGCGCGCGGGTAGTGGACGGCACCCACCCGCAGCCGTGGCTCTGCCTCCACCACCGGCTCGGTCCGACCATCGATGAAGGCGTACGGGGCATCCTCCTCGGGCAGCAGTAGATCCTCCAGGTATGGGACGGCTCCCAGGACCGGGAGACCCGTTCGCTCGGACAGCCAGGCGAAGGCTTCGTCGAGCAGCGCCGGCTCACCGCGGAAGCGGTTCACCAGCAACGCCTCCACGAGCGCTCTGTCCGCGGGCTCGAGCGCCTCAATCGTCCCCAGCAGCGATGCGAACGACCCGCCGCGATCGATGTCGGCCACCAGCCACACGGGCAGCAAGACCTCTCGAGCGAAGCCCATGTTGGCGATGTCGCCCGCTCGCAGGTTGGGTTCGGCCGGTGAACCCGCGCCCTCCACGACGATGAAGTCGTACGAGCCGGCGAGGCGCTCGAAGGCGGCGACCACCTCGGGCAGTAAGGGCTCGCGGTCCTCCCGGAATCGCGCCGCATCGAGCTTTCCCCGCACCTCGCCCGAGACGACGAGCTGCGCGGTGTGGTCGGCCTCGGGCTTCACGAGCACCGGGTTCATGTCCACGGTCGGCTCAAGGCCGCAAGCGAACGCCTGCAGGGCCTGCGCCCGGCCGATCTCGCCGCCGCCGGGGCAGGCCGCCGCGGCGTTGCTCATGTTCTGGGGCTTGAACGGCACCACCAGCACTCCCGAGCGCGCCAGCAGCCGGCACAGCCCGGCCACCAGCAGCGACTTGCCGACCCCCGAGGCCGTCCCCTGGATCATCAAGGCGCGTTCAGTCACAGGGAGATTCTTGTAGAAGAGGCGCCTATACGCCGGACAGGCTGTCGCGCGACTCGCGAAATCCGCTAGCGGCGCTGGATTCTGGCCCCTCGTCCCGTCTTGGAACCGCCATGTCGAGATGAGCGTGACCCAAGGTAACTTGATCTCGTGGATCCGGTTATCCTGGGCAGTGCACGAAAACACGGGATCTCCGATGACGACATGCTGCACGCGTACAGGAATCCGATCCGAGTCTTCGACCTTGACGACCTGATCATGCTGGTTGGACCGGACGAGTCCGCGCGACTCGTCGAGATCGGAGTCGCGGGGAGCGAGGGCGTCGACTTCATCGTTCACGCCATGACCGCTCGCCGAAGGTTCCTGGAGTAGTCCGATGCCCCGGTCCATACAAGAGATCCTCGACCACGCCGACGAAATCGCCGAGCGATGCGAGGCATACGAGCCCGCATCCGATGATGAGCGACCCGTCGAGGAGTATCTGCTCGAGCGAGCCGTCCTCGCCCGAGCGCGAGGGGAACAGCAGATCGCCGAGGCGGTCACGTCGGCGCGCGCCAAGGGCATTCCCTGGAAGCGCATCGGCGCGATCCTCGGCACCTCGCCACAGGCTGCCCAGCAGCGATACGGCGCCATCGTCGAACCGGCCTGACCAAAAGCGCCTCACCCCAGCACCGGCCCGATCGGTGAAGCGAACTACGCTCTCAGCTAACGAACGTTCGTCATTCGACGAGGAACCATGTCGCTGCAAGAACGCCTGGAGATCATTCGCTCGTCGCCGACGCCTCGTGGAGAGGAGCAGGCCAAGTTTCAGATCATCGCGCCGATCCTGCAGAACCTCGATTGGGATCCGTACGGACCGGAGGTCCTGTACGAGCACCCCGTCGGTGGTAAAGGTGGCGGACGAGTCGATATTGCGCTCAGCAGTTCTGGCCGCGTCGTCGCACTGATTGAGGCCAAGGCCCCGGGATCCGACCTCAGCAGCCACGTCGGCCAGGTACTTGGCTACGCATTCCACGAGGGTGTCGACATCTGCGTGCTCACAACCGGGTTGGAGTGGTGGCTCTATCTCCCGCGGGAATCGGGTCCGCCATCGGAACGCCGATTTGCGGTCCTGAATGTTGCAAAGGATCCCGTCGAGCAACTCTTGGAGGACTTCGAGGCGTTCCTGAGCAAGGAGATGCTGGTCAGCGGACGAGCGGAGAAACGAGCGAAGGCAGTCCGCAAGGCCGGTCTCGAGGCAGCCCAGTTGAACAAGGAGATCCCGAGCATCTGGAGCCGGATGCAGACTGAGGCGGATGAGGAGTTGGTCGAACTCCTCAGCAAGCGGGTCTACGAGAAACTGAGCTTGCGACCGACTAAGCCGCAGGTAATAGCGGCACTGCAAGGCTCCCCTATCCCACCCGCTGGCATCCCAGCCGACCCGCCAGAAGCACCGCCAGCACCACCCGGAGAGAAGCAGCCAGGGATACGTAGGAAGCCCCGTCCGAGCGTGAAGCCCACAGCGATCGAACTCTGGGGGGAGCGCCGCCCGGTCAGCTCGCACAAGGACGGCTTCAAGACGGTTCTTGATCTTCTGTGGGAGCGACACCGCGACGACGACTTCGATCGCGTGTTGGAGTTCAAGGGGCGCAAGTTCCCGTTCGCAGCCCGTCATCCGGGAGGGGTCAAGTACGGAGACGCTGGCCAATACTATGAGCCGAGCAATTCGGGTTATTTCTTCGACACCCACGGTAGCGCGCACGACCTTGAGAGGAAGGCGCGCAAGTTCCTAGAGAGCTTCGGGCACGATCCATCCGAATTGAAGGTGCTATACGACTGACGCTGCTGGCCGCGCGTCAGGGAGTAGCCGCACACGGCCCCGCTGGTCGGTGGATTCCGGCCGCCGCCGGAATGACGATGAGACGTCGGAGGGCGCGGCGGTGAGATGCGGCGTCTCCGCCCGTGGACAGCGGGGCAGAGCGATGCCCCACTTCGGGGCGTCGCTCGCGTCGGCGATGCCTCCGCAGGGACGGCGACGGAGCGACGTCAGCTGCGGTGGAGGATGAAGTCGATTTCTATGTCGGGGCGGAGGTGCTCGTCGGGGCCGAGGAACATGATCCCGGTGCCGCCGTCGCGCTGGCGTGACGGGATGAGGGTGATCGGTGGCGGGTCGTCGATGCCGGCCTCGGCCATGATGCGGTTCCAGGCACGCTCGAAGCCCCGGTAGTCGCGCTGCGCGTGCACCAGGAAGATGTGGGCGTCCACCACATCGCGCAACTCGAAGCCGTTGGAGTCGATCTGGTCCTGGATGAGGCGCATGGTGGTCTCGGTCTGCATCTCGATGTCACTGAAGTAGTGCCGCAGCTTGGACGGGCCGGTGCCCACGACGCCGGTCAGGAAGTCCGGCACCGGCACCTGGCCGGCCAGGAACAGCCAGTCGTCGCCGACGGCGATACCGGGCGTGAAGTTCACCTTGCGCACCAGCACCGGGTGCCAGTGGATGCCCTTGCGGGTCTCGACGATCTCCATGGAGTCATCCGGCATCACGCCGACCAGGTTGGCCACGAACACCGCCCGCTCCACGAGCAGGTCGCGGGCCGCCATCGACGCCCGTGTCGGCGGGCGCGGCATGTAGCGGGCCCAGACGGCGTCCACGTCGGGGAACGTCAACAGGCTGGGCTCGTAGAGGTGCGCCTTGATGACGTTGGCCACCTCGGTGCCCGCGGCCTGCATCACCTTCTGCAGGTTGGCGAACACGTACTCGGCCTGGTCGGTGGCGTCGTTGGCGTAGTAGGGGAACGCGGGCAGGTTCTTGCCCACACCCATCGGGATGCCGGTCTCGTAGTCGCAGGCCGGAAGAGCCGAGGGATACACCCAGTGGCCCCCCTTGATGGCCTGCGGCACGTGCTCGTACGGCATCGGGTCCGGGGCCTCGTCGGTGTGGACGGTCTCGCGCTGCGCCGACGAGCCGCCGTTGAGAGCCACGGCGTTCAGCGTCACGAGGGTCCCGGGCACCACCTGGTCGTCGCCGACCACGATGGTGGTACGGGCCGGAGGCTCGTCGCCGAACGCGTCGATCCAGGCCAGCTTGAACTCGTGGAAGTCGGCCGTGGCGGCAAGCTGCACCTCCACCCGCAGGACCCGATCCATGGAACTGCCATCGGCTTCCACGCGCCGTGCCAGCTCGCCGAGTATGACGCTCGACTGGGTGTAGACGTCGGAGTCCCCCATGTGGGGCGAGTGCGACGCGGACTGCACGGCACGGCCGTCGCCGTCGACGGGGAAGATCGTCGATACGTAGAGCAGGTCGCCTGCCCGTTTGGTCTCCTGGCCGGGGAGCAGGTGCTTGGGGTTGCTCATCTGGGTGGTCTCCTCGTGTCGGTCCCGGCCGCCAGCCCGTCCGCCGCCCCCGGGTGTGAAAATGTCAGCAGGATCGTAGACGATTCAACACTGCTTATCATGGGGCCGTCCGACCGGAGGCATCCCAAGCAGGGACTCGCCGCAGGTCAGAGCCATCCCAGGGGCGAGGAGGACCGGAGATGCCCTACGTCGTACGCAAGATTCCCTTCGAGAACGTCCAGGACACTTCCGGACTGGAGACGGCCATCGCCGCCGGCGATTTCGCCGCGGATGAGATCGTGGCCCTCATCGGCAAGGTGGAGGGCAACGGGGGGGTCAACGACTTCTCCCGCGTGCTGGCCGACCGGGTGCTGCGCGACTTCCTCGTCGAGCACGCCGGCAAGACGCGCGCCGAGGCACTGCAGGTGCCGATCGCCTGGTCAGGCGGCTGCGACGGCGTGATCTCCCCGCACATGACGGTGTTCGCCAAGGTGGACGGCCCCGCCGAGCCCGCCGACGAGAAGCGCCTCGCCGTGGGGTTCGCCGTCTCCGAGCCGATCCTGCCCGAGGAGATCGGGCGCCTGGAGATGGTGGACAAGGTGGCGGCCGGTGTGCACAAGGCCATGGAGGCGGCCGGCATCAGTGACAGCGCCGACGTGCATTTCGTGCAGACCAAGACGCCGCTGCTGACCGCCGAACGCATCGCCGATGCCCACTCGCGGGGCAAGACCGTCGCCCTCACCGACACGATGGAGTCGATGGCGGTCTCCAACGCCACCTCCGCCCTGGGCATCGCCACCGCCCTCGGCGAGATCCCCCGGCCGCGGCCCGAGCAGATCGCCAAGGATCTGTCGGTGTACTCCTCGGTCGCCTCGTGCTCCTCGGGCGTCGAGCAGGTGGAGGCCCAGATCGTCGTGGTCGGCAACCGGCTCGGCGTGGGCGGGCGCTACCGCATCGGCCACTCGGTGATGGACGACGCCCTGGACTTCGACGGCATCTACGACGCCATCCGCTCGGCGGGCCTGGACCTGCCCGAGCGACCCGTCGCCGCCGACCTCGACGGCAAGGTGGTCAACTGCTTCATCAAGTGCGAGGCCGATCCCACGGGACGGCTGCGAGGCCGGCGCCAGGTGGCGCTGAACGACTCCGACGTCCACCACACCCACCACACCAAGGGCGCGGTCGGCGGCGTGGCGGCCGCCGCCATCGGCGACCCCGCCGTGTTCGTGTCGGTGGCGGGCCTGCAACAGGGCCCCGCCGGCGGCGGCTCGGTGGCCGCCATCGTGGACCTGGGGTCGTGAGCCGGCTGGAGGGCCTCCGCCCGGAGGATCTCAGCGACGAGCAGCGGGCACTCTACGAGTCGATCGCCGGCGGGGACAGGGCCCGTGACGCCTCATTCCGGCTGACCGAGGCCGACGGCAGCCTGGTGGGGCCGTTCAACACCCTGCTGCTGAGCCCCGTCGTGGGGGACGCGGTGCAGTCGGTGGGCACGGCCATCCGCTTCGGCTGCGGTCTGAGCTCGCTGGTGCGGGAGGTGGCGATCCTGGCGGTGGCAGCCCACCGGCGCTCCCCCTTCGAGTGGTGGGCGCACGAGCCCATCGGGCGCCGGGCCGGCCTGGACGACGCCCAGATCGCGGCCCTGAAGGCCGGCGAGACACCGGACTTCGGGGACGGCGCGGCGACCGCGGCGTATGCCTTCAGCCAGGCTCTGATCGCCGGCGGGCACCCCGACGATGCCACCTTCGAGGCCGCTCGGGAGGCCTTCGGGCTCGACGGCGTCATGGAACTGGTGACGCTCGTCGGCTACTACACGCTGCTGGCGCAGCTGATGGAGACCTTCGACGTCGGCGTGCCCAGCGGCGAGCCGTCGCCGTTCTAGCCGCGGCCGTCGCACCATGCAGATCACACCGTTCGAGATCGCCGTCGCCGATGAAGTCCTCGCGGACCTCCGGGACCGTCTGCGCCGCACCCGCTGGCCGGAGGCCGAGACGGTGGACGACTGGTCACAGGGGATTCCTCTCGCCTACGCGCGGGAGGTCTGCGAGTACTGGGCCGACGAGTACGACTGGCGGGCACGCGAGCGCGCCCTCAACCGGTTCGATCAGTTCATCGCCCGCGTCGGCGACATGGACGTGCACTTCATCCACGCCCGCTCGCCGGAAGCCGATGCCGTGCCGCTGCTGATCACCCACGGATGGCCCGGCTCGGTGGTGGAGTTCCAGAAGGTGATCGGCCCGCTGACCGATCCGGTGGCGTACGGCGGCTCGGCATCTGACGCCTTCCATGTGGTGTGCCCGTCACTCCCCGGCTTCGGCTTCAGCGGCAAGCCCAGCCGCGCCGGCTGGGGCGTGGACCGGATCGCCGACTGCTGGGCGGAGTTGATGGCCGGGCTGGGCTACGACCGCTACGGAGCCCAGGGAGGTGACTGGGGCTCGGGGGTCAGCATCGCCATCGGCACCCGGCACCCCGAGCACTGCCTGGGCATCCACCTGAACATGGTGATGCGGACACACATGGCGCTCCCCGACCTGCGGTCGGCGGATCCCGACTGGACCGCCGAGGAGCAGGAGGCCGCTGCCGCGCTCAAGTACTTCGTCGAGTGGGGTACGGCCTACAACCGCCAGCACTCGACGCGACCGCAGACGCTCGGCTACGGCCTCACCGACTCGCCCGCGGGTCAGGCGGCGTGGATCCTGGAGAAGTTCCGCGAGTGGACCGACTGCGACGGGCATCCGGAGAACGCCCTCGACCGTGACGAACTGCTCGACAACGTGATGCTCTACTGGCTGAACGCCAACGCCACGTCATCGGCGCGCCTCTACTGGGAGACGTTCCGGCCGATCGCCGGAAGATCCGCGGCCAAGCCGGCACCGGTCACGGTGCCCACCGGCGTGGCCAAGTTCCCCAAGGAGATCGTCCCACCCGTGCGCTCCTGGTGCGAGCCGTTCTTCGATGATCTCAGGCACTGGACCGAGATGCCCCGGGGCGGCCATTTTGCCGCCTTCGAGCAGCCAGGGTTGTTCGTCGAGGATCTCAGAGCGTTCTTCCGCGGCCTGCGCTAGCGGCGCCCGGGTCACGGGCGGTACTCGTAGACGACGTTGGTTCTGGTGGTGGCGATGTCGTCGGCGTCGAGGTGCTCGATGATGACGACGCTCTGGGTGCCGCAGTCGCCCCATCGGTCGCAGGTGATGGATCCGATGATGCCCGCGTAGCCGGCTACGCCGTCCAGGTATTCGCGCACACCGGCGCGGTCGATCACCAGCGTGTCGCCGTCGAGGCGTGAGGCGGCCCGGATGGCCTCCAGCAGCAGCATGGTGGCGTCGTAGGCGTGGCCCCAGTAGGCGGCCTCAGGCGGCCCGCCGTACGACTGCTCGTAGGTGGCCAGCAGATCGGCGGCGGAGCGGCCGCTGCTCTGGTTGGCGTTGTCGCCGAAGCGCACGTCGGGGCTGGAGAAGAACATGCCCTCGGACTCCGGAACCCCCAGGAACATGTCCGACAGCAGCCCGTCGGCACCGATCAGGAGCACGTTCTCGAGGCCGGCCACACCGCCGATCTGCTGCACGGCGGTGGCGGCCACGGGACCGGAGACCGACAGGAAGAGCGCCTCGGGTGCACCCGCGGCAATCTCGGTGAGCGCCGGCACCATGTCGCTCTCGTCGCGGGCCACCACCATCGTGGCGGTGATCGTGCCGCCGGAGGCCTCGAACGCACCGACGAGAGCCTCCGCCAGGCTCTGGGTGTAGGCGTCGCCGTTGTGGATGACGGCCACATGGCCGATGCCTCTCTCCCCGTCCAGGAAGCGCGCCAGCGCGGCGCCCTGGTGCAGGTCATTGCCGGCGGTGCGGTAGTAGCCGTCGTTCTGGTTGACACTCGGGTTGCCGGCCAGATCGGAGGTCAGCAGCGGGGATGTGTTGGACGGCGAGACCATCACCAACCCCGCTCCGGTCAGCACCGGCGCCGCGGTCACCGCAGCCGCCGAGCATGTCGTGCCGACCACGCCGACGACGTTCCCCTCGGCGACGACCGACGCCGCCGCCTCCAGGCCCCCCTGGGGATCGCAGAACTCGTCCACGGCGCCGCCGATGTCCACGTCGAAACCCCGAATCGGCCCGAAGTCCGCAACGGCCAGCCGCGCCGTGTTCTCGCTCGCTACACCCGATGAGCCCGAGGCCGTCAGCGCCAGCACCAGGCGGATCGGGATGTGCTCGCCGGCGGCCACCCGCACGACCCCCAACGACTCGTCACCCAGAGCGTCCGGTTCGTCGTCCCCGCAGGCCACCGCAGCGGACAGCACGATCGCGATCACCGCGGTCGACAGCACGCCGAGACGTCCCGCCCGCCGGAGGGGTCGGCCCGTCCAGCTCACCATGCTGGCTCCCTTCACCTCGCTGGGCCGATGGCGCTGCCGGCAAACTACCGGTCCACCACGTCCCCAAGGCGTCGCGGCGCCGGGTCGGGTGTGAAGGTGGCGGGGATGTGGGCGCGGCCGTAGAGGATGCCGACGCTCTGAGGCCAGCGGACCTCGTCGTGCAGGATGGCGTAGTCGCCGAGTCTCTGCAGGGCTTCGGCGAGAACGACCCGCATCTCGACTCTTGCAAGATGGGAGCCGAGGCAGCGGTGGCCCCCGACACCGAAGGTTAGGTGGCGGTTGGGTTGGCGGTCCAGGACCATCTCGTCGGGACGGTCGAAGACATCCGGATCGCGGTTGGCCGAGCCCCAGAGCAGGAACACCGTCTCGCCGGCGGCGATCGGGCAACCGCCGATCTCGATGTCTCGCGTCACCGTGCGGGCGAATCCCTGCACCGGGGCCTCGAAACGCAGGAACTCGTCGACGGCGGCGGGAAGCAGACCCGGATCGGCGACGAGGCGGCGACGCTCGTCGGGGTGTTGCTCCAGATACAGCAGGGCACTGCCGATGGCGGCCATGGTGGTGTCGAATCCCCCGATGGTCACCATCATCAGCAGGTCCACGACTTCTTCGCGGCTGAGCGTTCCGTCGCCCTCGAGGCCGAGCAGATGCGTGACCATGTCCTCGCGGGGATCGATGGCACGCTCGACCACTTCGGCCGCGAAGCGCTCGCGAATGGCCCACACGCCGGCGCGGGCGGACTCGTGGCCCGGGTGGTCGGTGGGATAGGCGATCAGGTCGTGCAGTGGCTCGGCCAGGATCGCCCAGTCCTCCGGCGGCAGGCCCATGAGTTCCAGCGTGGTCATGGCCGGAACCGGGGCGGCCAGGTCGGTGATCAGATCACAACGCCCCGCCTCGATGAACGCGTCGATGGCCGTCGTCGTGAAGCACCGGATTTCGGGCGCCATGGCCTCGGCGGCGCGCTGGGTGAAGTACGGGAACAGGGCCGACCGGTAACGCTGCAGGTCGGGCGGATCGGCGTTGAGCGGGATCAGGCGCCCCACACCGGTGGCCGGAAGCACCACCTCGCGGTCCGAGGAGAACGTCTCGTCGTCACGGGCCGCGGCGTACACGTCCTCGTACCGGGACAGCACGTAGAACCCGCCGTAGGTCTCCGAGTACGCCACCCGCGCCTCACGCAGCCCGTCGTAGGTCTCCCACAGATCGTCGGCGAATTCCGGAGAATGGTGATCGAACCGGACGATGGGGCAACCCGCCGGCATTCTCAAACAGGGTCCTTCCCCACAGGCAGCGGGATTGCCGGACGATGCCTTGCGAACCACACACCGCGTAGGGCTCCCACCCACGAGCAACTCATCGCCGCACGACGAACAGAAGATTCCGGAGCGAGACGAGGACTCACCGCAACGAGCGTAAACGCGGGAGGGCGCGGCACCACCGTCGATTCAAACAGCCCCTGCGCCCACGAAGATACTCATCAGGTTCCGCGTGATCCTCGGCGGATCGGCAGACTTCTGGGTTTTCGCGGAGGCGGGAGTGACTGAATCGACGTCGGCTCCGGGGACGAGGGGCTTGCTGTCCACGTCGCATGCCGTAGCTATGTCGGCGTTGCAATCCATCCGAGAATCGACCACTTGGACGTAGTCGGTGTCGGTGTCGGAGACGTCGGTCAGGCCGGAATTGTCGGTTGGGCAGTCGGGGCTCGCTGCGTCGAAGGCGAACGGGGCGTAGCCGAGCCCCCGGCGCAGGGTGGGGTCGAGATTGTCATGGTCGGGGGCGAGTTCGTCGTTCCATTCGCCCGTCGCCGTCTCGATGGCCGGCACCAGCAAGTCGTCCATGGCGCCGCCCGCCACGCACACGGTGATCGCGTCGCCGACCAGCAGCGACGGGTGCACCGCCACCAGCCGGTCGCAGGACAGGCCGTGGGTGACAGGCGACGTTCCTGGGATTCGCCCGTAGGGCCGCCACAAGTCAGCGGTGAAGTCCACCAGTGTGGTGCCGTCGTAGCTGCACTGCGGCGTCGCCGCGGCAGCCTGGCCCGTGGCCCCGCCGCTAGGGGATAAAGGGGCTGTCGGCTCGTTGCGGGGGTCGCCCTCGGGGAACGGGGTGGTGCGGATGTTGGCGAGGAACAAGTCCCACATCTCGTTCTCCGCGTCGGTGAGCGGAGCCTCGAGGTCGCGGCTCACGCCGCCGCTCGGATTGACATGGGACACGGTGCGGCTGAAGCGGTGGCGCGCCTCGCTTCGGGCGCGTTTGTCAATCAGCAAGGAGGTGATGCGGCTACCTTCGACGGCTTCGGCGAATGCGTCATAGATGTTGTCTGATTCAACGGCGCCGCGGTAGGCGATGCGGGTTCTTTCGGGGATTTCGATGAAGAGTCCGAAGAAGCTGTAGGTGCGGCCGGGTTCCAGGTGGTCGCCTTCGTGCCAGCTACCGGCGGTGTGGGCGGTTTCGATGATCTCGATCGTGGCGGTCTTGGTAGTGGCGGCGTCGGCGGCGTCGGCGGCTTCGATGGTGAGGGTCTTAGGTCCGGCTTCGACGACATTGGTGTCCGAGGTGGGTAGGTTTTCCAGGTTCAGTCCCGCTCTGGCGCAGGACACCTCGGTGGTGCCGGTGGCGCCGGCGTGTTCGGCGCCCAGCACGGTGAGCGTGTAGGGCGCCTGGCCGCCGGTGATGCGCCATTGCAGCGGCACCGACGCCACATCGACGCGCCGGTAGACCACATCGACTTGCCCGGTGTCGGGGTCGAGGCGATCGCGGCTGCGCCGGCTGCCTTCGTCGGCGATGCAATAGGCGGGGACGCTGACTTCGAGGACCAGGTCGGTGTCGGGCGCGGCGGGGGTGGTGACGCCGACCGCGGCGGGGCGACTCAGTGTGCCGGCGGCGGTGCGCGCGGTGACGCTGAACACGTACTCGACACCACCGGTGAGGCCCTCCACGGTCTGTGCGCGCCGCCCCGGCGGCAGTTCCAGGCGGCCCAGGAACTCATTCGGGCCGCGCAGGCGCCACTGCACCACATAGCCCACCGGTGACCAGCCGGCGGGGCCGTCCCAGGACAGCGTCACCGCATCGTGCGCGGTGGCGGTGCCGGCGAGGTCGCGCACCGGCGGCGTCAGCGTCGCGAAGGTCGCCACCGCCGCGGCGCCCTGTGCGCGGGCACGGTCCAGGGCTATCAACCGCAGCCGGTAGCGCGTCCCCACAGTCAGGCCACCGATCCTTTGCTCGCGCACCGTCGCGGCGAGGTCAACACTCGACCACTCCGGCCCGTCGTCGCCGGCGGGAGTCTCCCGCCACCGCAACCGGAACTCCGCCGCATCCGGCGCGAACGTCTGCGCCCAGCGCACCAGCAGCCAATCCGCGCCCGCGCCGGCCAGCATCACAAGACCCCCTTCGGCGAGCGTCACGTCCAGATCCACCGGGTCGCCCCTGCGGCCGCTCGCGCTCAGCGGGGTCACCCGGAGCACGTACTCCACCGCGTCGGACAGGCCCGTCACCACATGCGAGCGCGCCGCTGCACCCAAAGGCACCTCGCCGATGAACGTCTCGACGCCGCGCAGCCGCCAGTGCAGCAGATAGCCCGCCGGCGTCCACGCCTCTGGGACGTTCCAGCTCACCTGCACGCCGCCGGCGCCGGTGGGCGCCGCGGCCACGCCACGCACCGGCGGCGCCAAAGTCACGAAGGTCGCCACCGTCAGCGCGCCCAGCGCGCCCTCGGCGTCCAGGGCGTTCAGGCGCAGTCGATACTGTGTGCCGGCCGCCAGACCACCGATCCTGTGCTCGCGCACCGAAGAGCCCACATCCGCGCTCGACCACGCCGGCTCCCCGTCGCCCACAGGCACCGGCCGCCACCGCAACCGGAACCCCGCCGCATCCGGCGCGAACCCCCCATCCCAACGCACCGACAACCAATCC
>VXXM01000087.1 GCA_009835395.1 Acidimicrobiia bacterium | reverse complement strand
CCAGGATGAACGGCACCTCGTTGGCGAAGCTGCCCAGCCAGTCGATGCGGTTGATGAGGGTGGTGACCTGTGGGAAGGTGCGCACCTCGGCCAGCTTCTCGTAGCCGCGGTGCATGTAGCCCATGACCGGCTCGGCCGCCACCACCTGCTCGCCGTCGAGACGGGCCACGATGCGCAGGGTTCCGTGGGTGGCCGGGTGCTGGGGGCCGATGTTGAGGGTCATGCCCTCGGTCTCGAGCTCCACGTTGACGCGGGCGTCGGCGGCGGCGGCGGCGATGAACTCGCGCTGCTCCCGCTCGGTGACCGTCATGACCGGACCCTCATGGTTGGGCCCTCATGATTGGGCCTCGCCGGCGACCTCGGGCATGTCCTCCACGTCCACGAGGCCGGGCCACGGCTTCACGCGGCGGGCCAGCAGCGGGAAGTCCTTGCGAAGCGGGTGGCCCTCGAACTCCCCCGGCAGGTAGATGTGGCGCAAATCGGGATGGCCGATGAAGGCGATCCCGAACATCTCCCAGGCCTCACGCTCGTGCCAGTTGGCGCCGGCGTACACCGGGATCCACGTCTCGACGGCGGGGTTCTCGTTCGGCAGGTCGGCCTTGAGGATGACCGAGAGGTTCCCGCCGCCCGGGTTGTCCTCGACGGCCTGCGCCCGGGCGAAGATCTGCAGGCGGGTCTCGCCGCCGGTCACACCGTGCTCGATGGCGGTGTCACGGGCCGGCGGTCCGGTGGTGGGCCAGTCCTGCTCGGCGTCCATGTCGCGCCCGAACGGGGAGGGCAGCCAGTCGATCGCCGACAGGAAGTCGAACCAGCGGCAGCCCAGGTCGTCGCGCAGCGCGTAGCCCGCCCGCTGCCAGGCCTCGTGGTGCACCCGCACCCACAATTCGCCTCGCTCGGAGTGGTGCCCGAGGACCGCTTCGCCGAGGCGCTCGCCGAGGGTGGCGACGGCGGCGGTGTGGCGGGGGTCGAGCTGGTCGGCGGCAGTCTCGCCGGCGTCTGCGTCGGTCACGCCGGTGTCGCTCACGTCCAGGGTCCTCGTTGCGCTAGCCGACGACGATCGGGTCGCCCTGCCAGCGGGCGGTCATGTCCTCGTTGGCGATGCGCTCCTGCAGCAGGACGATCCCTTCCAGCAGCGCCTCCGGCCGCGGCGGGCAGCCGGGCACGTAGACGTCCACCGGGATGATCTGGTCGACGCCCTTGGTGACCGAGTAGGAGTCCCAGTAGGGGCCGCCGCAGTTGGCGCAGGAGCCCATCGAGATGACGTACTTCGGGTCGGGCATCTGCTCGTAGAGACGCAGGATCGAGGGCACCATCTTGTCGGTGACGGTGCCGGAGACCACCAGGAGATCCGCCTGACGGGGGCTGGCGGGGAACGGGATCACGCCCAGGCGCATCACGTCGTAGCGGGGCGAGCCGATCACCGCGCCCATCTCGATGGCGCAGCAGGCCAGACCCCACTGGTACATCCAGAGCGAGTACTTGCGGCCGATGCTCAACAGCTTGGTGAGGGGCGCGGGCATCTTGCCGCTCTCGACGAGGCCCATCTACCCGTGACCTCCGGCAGGGCGCGGCGCGCCGGAGCGCCGGCCGGTCAGACCCATCGCAGGACGCGCTTGCGCCAGGCATAGAAAAGGCCCAGCGCCAGGATGAAGATGAAGATCGCCATCTCGACGAGCCCGAAGACCCCGTAGACCTCCAGGCGGGTGGCCCACGGGAAGATGAACACGGCCTCCACGTCGAACATCACGAAGAGCAGGGCGAACAGGTAGTACCGCAGAGTGCTCTGCGACCAGCCCTCCCCGACGGGGTCCACGCCGCTCTCGTAGGTGACGTACTTCTGCTTCTGCGGCCGGTCGGGGCGCAGTACGGCGCCGAGGCCCAGCATGAGCGCCACCATCACCACCGCCAGGACGGCGAAGAAACCGACCGTCAGGTAGCTGCGCAGGAAGTCCGACACAGGGCCAGAGCCTACCGAGCAGTGGACGCGCGACGGCGGCTAGGAACGGGCTCCCGGAACCGGCTCGGGCGGCCTCAGCCTGCCGGATTCGGGATACCCGCCATGGCGGCCTCGATCGCCTCGGCGGGGTAGCTGTAGTCCTGCAGTTGACCCGTCAGGTAGGAGTCGTAGGCCGACAGGTCGAGCAGGCCGTGGCCGCACAACGCCGTGAGGATGACCTTCTCCTCGCCGGTCTCGGCGCAGCGGCGGGCTTCGGCGATCGCCGAGGCCAGCGCGTGGGTGGGCTCGGGCGCGGGGATGATGCCCTCGCATCGGGCGAACAGCGTGCCCGCCTCGAAGCACTCCGACTGCGCCTTGGCCTCGGCCTCCACGAGGCCAAGGTCGTAGATGTGCGAGAGCAGCGGCGACATCCCGTGGTAGCGCAGGCCACCGGCGTGGATGGGCGCCGGCACGAAGGAGTGCCCCAGGGTGTGCATCTTGATGAGCGGGGTGAACCCGGCCATGTCGCCGAAGTCGTAGGCGTAGACGCCCCTGGTGAACGAGGGGCAGGCCGCCGGCTCCACGCAGCGGATGACCGGCGCCATGTTGCCGGCCAGCTTCTCGCGCAGGAACGGGAACGAGAGGCCGGCGAAGTTGGAGCCGCCGCCGGTGCAACCCACGATGAGATCCGGGGTCTCGCCCAGCTCGGCGAGCTGCACCAGGGCCTCCTCGCCGATGACGGTCTGGTGCAGCAGCACGTGGTTCAGCACGCTGCCCAGGGAGTAGTGGGCCTGGGGATCCTGGGCGGCCACCTCGATGGCCTCGCTGATGGCGATGCCGAGGCTGCCGGGATTGTCGGGCTCGGCCTCCAGCAGCTTGCGGCCCGTCTCGGTCACCGTCGAGGGACTGGGATGCACCGTGGCCCCGAAGACCTCCATCATCGAGCGGCGGTAGGGCTTCTGGTCGTAGGAGGCGCGCACCTGCCACACCTCACATTCCAGGTCGAACATCTGGCAGGCGAATGCCAGGGCACAGCCCCACTGGCCGGCTCCCGTCTCGGTGGTGATCTTGGTGATGCCCGACTCGGCGTTGTAGAAGGCCTGGGGGACCGCCGTGTTGGGCTTGTGCGACCCGACGGGGCTGACGCCCTCGTACTTGTAGTAGATCCGGGCGGGCGTGCCGAGGGCCTGCTCGAGGCGCCGGGCGCGGACCAGCGGCGTGGGTCGCCACAGCCGGTACACCTGCTGGATGGGGTCGGGGATGTCGATGTGGCTGTCGCCGCTGACCTCCTGGAGGATGAGCGCCATCGGGAACAGCGGGGCCAACGCCTCGGGGCCGATCGGCTCCATGGTGGCAGGGTGCAGCGGCGGCGGGGGCGGCGCCGGCAGGTCCGGGATGACGTTGTACCACTGGGTGGGCATCTGCTCTTCGGGCAGGAGTGTCTTGATGCGTTCAGCCATGGCGCAAGAGTAGGCGGTGACCGCGGCGGCTGCCGGTGGCTCTCAGCGACCCGAGTGCAGTCGGTCGGCCACGTCCGGGCGGCGCTGCCGGTGGCGCTCCGGCGGTCTAGAAGGCCCGCCTTCGCTGGCCCCCGGCATCCCCACCCTCGGTGGTTTGCTGCAGGCTGGCGACGGCCGGTCGGATCAGTCTGTGTCGGCTTGCTCGGCGGCTTCGGCGGTCTGGATCCAGGCTGTTGTGGCGGCGGTCTGCTTGGTGCCGTCGAAGCCGATTCGCTGGGTTGGCTCCACCTCGAGGATCACCCGGTTCGGGGAGTCCAGGAAGCGGGCGAAGTGGCGGGCTCGTTCCGGATCCAGGTGCAGGGCGGTGGCCAGTTCGGGGTAGAACCAGGCCTTGGTGTCGTCGTCGGTGTGGACCCGGCAGATGCCCTTGTAGGTGACCGTCCGGCGGTTGGGCACGCCACCAGCGCCGGTGCTGGTGACGACGATGCAGACCCGGGGGTCGCGGCGCACGGCGGCGATGCGGGCCCGGCCGCTGCTTGCGGTCAGCCAGAAACGGCCGCGGCGCCAGATGAAGCTCATGATGACGCCGACCGGCCAGCCCTCGCGGTTGGCCCAGATGAAGGTGCACTCGGTCTGCGCCGCCAACATGGCCTCCTCGTCGGCCTCGTCGAGCCCCCAGGACGAGACGTCCTCGTAGTGCGCCTCGCCCGGTGCTGACTCGGAGCCGATCTGCTTCTCGGCCATGTTCGACCTCACTCCCTCAGGCGGACCGGATCGGATCCGTCCCAGCCCTGTGCGGCCGCGGCCACCATGGCGTAGAAGTCCCTCAGGCGTCCGGTCGGCACGTACAGCTCGGTCAGGTGGCCCCGCTCGGCAATCGTGTCGACGTAGCAGACCCTCGTCAGCCCGTAGGCGTTGCCCGTGCCGGCGACCTCGTAGCCCAGCGCGACGTAGCCCGCCACGCCGGCGTCGAGGTCGTCCACGAAGCAGGCCACGTGGTGCAGCCCCTCCTCGCCCGGGGCGTACATGTCACGGACGACCGAGGGACCGGTGCCGTGATCCTGGATCAGCTCGACCATGATCGAACCCCACTGACCACAGGCGTTGCTGTGGTCGAAAGGCGCCGGGCGCCCCCGGTGCACCGAGTCGTGCATGGGGATGTGGTGCCGCACGAAGAACGGCCCCGCCCCGAACCGCTCCGCCCACCGCCGCGCCCCCTCGACGACATCGTTCACCACATAGGCGACCTGGACGATCTCCCCCAACGGGTGCAACACGACTCCAGACCCTACCCAGCGCACCGTGGCCCATTCCGTACCTCGGACTCCACCTCGCAGCCCCGTCGGTTTCCCATGTCGTCCGATCCCTGCACGCCGCCTTCGGTGCTCCGTTGCCTGCGGTGTGCGGCGGGCGCGCGGTTCCTAGAGTCCTCTCATGACCTCGGGCGCCGATGTCTCGCCGATCACGCTCGCCGACGTGGAGCGGGTGGGCCGCGACCACACGGCGGATCCGGCCGCGGCGGGCACGCTGCATTCCGAGGCTTACACCGCCCAACGCTGGTACGACTTCGAGCAGTCGGCCATCTTCGCCCACAGTTGGCAGTGGGTGTGCCACCGGGAGAGGCTCGCCGCGGCGGGTGACTACGTCACGACGACGGTCGCGGGACAGCCGATCCTGGTGGTGCGCGACGGCGCCGGCGAGTTGCGCGCCTTCTACAACGTCTGCCAGCACCGGGCGCACGAAGTCATGGCCGGCGAGGGTTCGACGAACTCGCTGCGCTGCCCCTACCACGGCTGGACCTACGACCTGGACGGCTCGCTGATCGCCGCCCGCCATACGAAGAACCTCGTGGACTTCGACACCTCGGGCATCTGCCTCGAGGCCGTGCAGGTGGAGGAGTTCGCCGGGTTCGTGTTCGTGAACCTCGACCCTGCCGCGGCCCCGCTGCGTTTGCAGTCCGGCGACCTCGGCGCTGAGATCGCCGAGAAGGCGCCCGACATCGCCGATCTCACGCTCGCCCGCAGGCTCAGCTACGACATCGCCTCCAACTGGAAGAACGTCATCGAGAACTACCTGGAGTGTTACCACTGCCACATCGCCCACAAGGACTTCGTGTCGCTGGTGGACATGGCGACCTACCGCATCACCACGCACGGCATCTACTCCAGCCAGACGGCCGAGGCCGGTCGCAGCGCCAACACGGCCTACGACGTGGCCAACGCCACCGTGCGGATCCACGAGGCCTGGTGGCTGTGGCCCAACACCTGCCTCATGCGCTACCCAGGCCGAGGCAACGTCATGATGATGCACGTGATCCCCGCCGGCCCCGAGAGGACGCTCGAAACCTACGACTTCTACCTGGAGGACCCCGAGCCGAACGAAGCCGAGACCGAGGCGATCCGATACATCGACGAGGTGCTGCAACCCGAGGATGTCGGGCTCACCGAGAGCGTGCAGAGAGGCATGCGGACCCCGGCGTTCACCTCAGGCCGGCTCGTGCACGACCCAGCAGGCGGCGGCGTCAGCGAGCACGGCGTCCACCACTTCCAGAGCCTCCTGCTGGACGCCTACCGCGCTGGGTTGGCTGCCAGCGGGTGATCGCCGCAGACTTGTTGTAGTCACATGATCCAGATACTGTGACTACATGAACGTAGGGATCAGGGAACTCAAGGCTCACCTCTCCGAGTACGTCGGCAAGGCGGCAGCGGGTGAGCGCATCATCGTGACCGACCGCGGAAAGCCGGTCGCCCAACTCTCGTCACTCGACGACCTGTCGGCGCTCGAGCGCGGGATCGAGGAGGGCTGGATCACCCCGGCGCGGCGCAGCGGCGGCCTGGAGCCGATCACTCCTTGGCCGTCCAACCTCAGTACCGCCGAAGTGCTCGACGAGGACCGCGGGTGACGCTCTACGTCGACACGAGCGCACTATTCAAGCGCTACGTCCCAGGGCGCGACCGCGATGTGGCCGAGCGGCTCATGGCCTCCGATCCTGTGCTCGTGACCTCGCAACTCACCGAGGTGGAGCTGCGGCGCAACCTGACCCGAGTTCTTGCCGGCGAGGATCTCCTTGAAGCGCGTCGGCAGGTCCAAGCCGACCTCGACAACTTCGCCCTCGTCGGCCTCGACGCCGCAACCTGCAACGAGGCGGCCCGCATCGCCGAGCAGACGCTGTGCCGCTCCCTCGACGCGCTCCACATCGCCGCCGCCCGCCGCGCCGGCGAGCGCACCGTCCTGCTCACCTTCGACGTGCGCCAGGCCCAAGCCGCCCGCAGCGCCGGCCTTACCGTCGTCGGCGTGTGAGCACCGGCGCCAGCGTCGATCCGCACGACGGAGTTGAGTGACCACACGCCATGACCACGCCGACGGCGTCGGAGGCGAGCCTCGCTGCCCGCCGACCGGGCCGCTGTCGCTGGCCGCGGGCGTGCTGCCGGAGTTCGAACCGCCCGGAGTCGTGTCGGCGGCTGCGGCGGCGGGGTTCGAGATGGTGGGTATCTGGTTCGACCCGGACACGTGGTCACGGACCCGTGCGCTGGAGGTGCGGCGGCGGCTGGACGGCTCCGGCGTTGCCGCCCTCGACATGGAGCCGATCTTCGTGACTCCCGACGGCGACTGCGGCTTCGAGCTCATCGACGCGGCAACCGAGGTGGGCGCCCGCAACGTGCTGACCGTGAGCCGCGGCCTCGAACCGGCCCGGTTCGCCGACCGCTTCGCCGAACTGTGCGATCGCGCTGCGCAGGCCGGCATAACCGTGGTCGTGGAGCCCACCGTCCTCTATTCGGTGTCGACGCTCGCCGAGGCGCAGCAGGTAGTGGCGCTCGCCGCCCGACCCAACGGCGCCATCCTGGCCGACAACCTGCACCTGGACCGCGCCGGCGGCGAGCCGCTCACCGCACTCCGGCAACTCGATCCCGCTCTGCTCCCCTACGCGCAACTCTGCGACGCCCCTGCCAAGCCCGCTGACACGACCCGGCCGGGCCTCTTCGACGACGCTCGCGACCGGCGGAAGCTGCTCGGCGAGGGCGATCTGCCGGTGCGGGAGTTCGTCGCCTCACTGCCCGCGGGGATCCCGCTGTCCCTGGAGATCCGCTCCCAACAACTCCGCGAGCGCTACCCCGACGCCACCAAGCGAGCCGCCCGCGTCCGCACCAGCGCCGCCCGCTTTCTCGAGTCTTCGACGACCGAGTGAGGTGGCCGGGGCACCGCCCGCCCGCGACTGGATTCCGGCCTTCGCCGGAATGACGGTGGATGGGGCCCGGCGACCGTGTCCGGGCCGCCCCGGCCGGGCCGGGCTCTACAGGTGGCCGGCGGTGGCGGCGGCGACGGCCATGCGGACGTCGTCGATGGCGCGCACCATGGTCTGGCCGATGAGGTCGAGCCGCGTGACCTGCTCGATGCGCGGCGTCACCTCGGCCAGTTCTCGCCCCGAGAGCAGGGCCCGGAAGATGCCACAAGCGTCGGCCAGGCAGATCAACATCACGTCACGCGGATCGGGAATGACGTCGCTCAGCAACACCTCCATGAGGCGAAGCTTGACCTCCTTGCGGGTGTGGCCGTCGACAGTGGGGTAGCGCCGGGTCTTGAACATCCACAGGACGCGCTTGTCCTGCTCCTCCAGGACGCCCTTCGCGATCAGGCTGCCGAGTGCCGCCGCGCGGATGTCGTCGGCCCGCTCGGCCACGTGCTCGATCCAGAACCGGGTGTTCTGGCGTTCGGCTGCGGAGACCTCCGCCAGCGTCGGGTCGAGCAGCTCGTCACCCGTGGGCGTGTCGTCGACAAGGAACAGGTGCTCCAGGTCGGTGTCGATGCGGTTGGCGTCCGCCAACTCCATGAGCACCGCACCGGCGATCGAGTAGCGCAGCGACCAGGTGGGCACGCGCACGAAAGAGCCGCCCTCGTCGCGCAGCAGTAGAAGAACGGTTTCCTCGACCAGGCCCAGCATGTGCGTCCTTTCGATGGGAGGCAGGGAAAATCTACCGCACCTGCACGGCATGCTCCCGCCGCCCGTCTGCGGGAGGCGCTCAGGCGACTACACCACGTGGTGCATCATGCTGGCGGCCATCGCCACCTGGCTGTCCTCGATCGCCTCGAAGACCGCCCGGCCGATCAGCTCCAACTTGCGCAACTGCTCGAGGCGCGGGATCACGTCGGCGAACTCGCCGCGCGCCAGCAGTTCGCCGAAGGCCCCGCAGGCATCGGCGAGGCAGACGAGCATCACGTCGCGGGGATCGGGGATGTCGTCGCCGAGGAGCGCGCTCATCACCCTGACCCGCACGTCGCGGCGCGCCTCGCCGTCGATGACCTCCGAGCGCACGGAACCGAAGAGCCTCTTGGAGGAGCGCTGCCGGCGCTCCAGGACGCCGCGGTCGATCAGCCGCTCGAGGACCCCGGCGTGGATCTCGTCGGCACGCGCCGCGGTCTGCTCGAGCCAGTGGCGGGTGTCGTGGCCATCGGAGGCCGCGATCTCCGCGAGCGTCGGGTCGAGCAGTTCGTCGCCGACGGGCGTGGGGTCGGTCACCGCCAAGCGTTCCAGATCGGTGTCGATCCGGTTCTCGATCGCCAGATCCATCAACACCGCGCCGGCGAGCCCGTAGCGCAGCGAGAGCGTGGGCACGTGCGTGAACGCCAGATCCTCGTCGCGGCGAAGCAGCAGGGTCACCTCTTCGACGAGTCTCAGCACGTCGCCCATCCTCGCACGATCCGCACCACGATGCGCGCGGTGCCCGGCGCTCAGCCGCCGAGCCAGACCGTGGCGTCGTTGGTCAGCTCCACGAGCGGGCCGGGGAGGACGCCGAAGACGACCGTCACCGCCGCGCACACGGCAACCACGAAGCCCGCCGAGCGGCTCACCGGCGGGCGGGCGGTCAACGCCGGTGCGGTGAGGTACATCCGCACCACGATGCGCAGGTACAGGAATGCGGCCACCACCGCCCCCAGCATCGCCATGGCGGCCAGCCAGTAGGAGCGGGCCTCCACCGAGGCGCCGATGACCTCCAGCTTGGCCCAGAACCCCGTGGTGAACGGCACGCCCGCCTGCGCCAGCAGCAGCACCGCGAAGGCCGCCGCCAGCGCCGGTGACCGCTTGGCCAGACCGTCGTAGGCGTCGAGGCTCTGGCGCCCGTCGGCGCCGTAGCCGATGATCGTGACCACCGCGAAGCTGCCGAGCGCCAGGAAGGCGTAGACCCCCAGGTAGAAGAGCGAGCCGGCGAGACCCTGGTCGGTCGCCGCCTCCACACCCACGAGGATGAAGCCGGCGTGGCTGATTGACGAGTAGGCCAGCAGCCGCCGCACGTCGGACTGCACGACCGCCAACGTGGCGCCGGCCAGCACCGTCAGGGCGGCGATGGCGTACACGATGGGCTGCCAGTCGGCGGCGTTGGCGCCGAGGGCGGCATTGAAGACACGCAGCAGGGCGGCGAAGCCCGCGGCCTTCACGCCGGCGGACATGTAGGCCACCGCCACCGGCGGCGAACCCTCGTACACGTCCGGCGTCCAGGCGTGGAACGGCACAGCCGCCACCTTGAAGAAGAGCCCCACGAGCAGCAGCGCCATACCGCCGAGCAGCAGGGCGTCGGACTCCGAGCCCCCGCCGGCCAGGAACTCCGCCACCAGCCCCAGCTTCGTGGACCCTGTTGCGCCGTACAGAAGGGCCACGCCGTACAGGAAGAATGCCGAGGCGAAGGCGCCCAGCACGAAGTACTTCAGTCCGGCCTCCTGCGACGTGCCGCGCCGCAGGTCCAGCGCCGCCAGCACGTAGGCGGCGATCGACAGCACCTCCAGCCCCAGGAACAGCACGATGAGGTCGTTGGCCGAGGCCATCGTGACGCCCCCGGCCCCCGACAGCAGCAGCAGCACGCAGAACTCCTCGACGGGCAGGCCCGCCCGGCGCAGCGTGCCCGAGGCCAGCACGGCGGCCAGCAGCACCGAGACGGCCACCACACCGCTGAGGAACACCGAGAACCCGTCGATGCCGATGGTGTCGGCGATCGTCGTGAACGCGCCCCTGGCCGGGTCCTGCACCCTGATCCACAGCCAGATCACCCCGCCGAGCGCTCCCAGCGCGGCCCCCGCGCTGAAGACCGTGGCGAACCAGGCCGGCAGGCGCCGGCGCAGCAGCGACCCGAGCGTCAGCAGCACCAGACCGCCGCCGCCGAGGAAATACTGCGGCAGCAGAGCCGGCCAGTCCACATGCGGCATCAGCGCGCCACCCCCTCGAGGCCGGCGGCACTCACGGGGCCGCCTCGGGCTCGGCGGTGTCGACCGCGCCCGGGCTGCGGTGCGCCTCCACGTGGGTCACGAGGGCGTCCACCGAGGGTTCCATGCGGTCGAGCACCGGCCGGGGGTAGACCCCCAGGAAGATGATGAGCGCCAGCAGCGGCGCCAGGACCAGGCCCTCACGCCAGCGCAGATCGACCATCTTGGCGTTCTCCCCCCGGACCGGGCCGTGGAAGACCCGCTGGTAGGCCCACAGCAGGTAGATGGCCGCAAGGATCACCCCGGCGGTTGCCAGCACCGCCCACCAGCGGTGCGCCTCGAAGGCGCCCAGAAGCACCAGGAACTCGCCCACGAAGCCGTTCAGCCCGGGAAGCCCCACCGAGGAGAGCATGACCACCATGAAGGTCAGCGCCAGCACCGGCGCGGGGCGCGCCAAGCCGCCCAGTTCGGCGATGGCACGGGTGTGGCGCCCCTCGTAGATGTAGCCGACCAGCAGGAACAGGGCGCCGGTGGACAGGCCGTGGTTCACCATCTGCAGCAGCCCGCCGCTGAGACCCTCGGTGTTGAGGGCGAAGATGCCGAGCACGATGAAGCCCAGGTGCGCCACCGAGGAGTAGGCGATCAGCCGCTTCAAGTCGGTCTGCATGGTGGCGACCGCGGCGCCGTAGAGGATGCCCACGACTCCGAGGGTGAGCATCAGCGGGGCGAAGAAGCGCGACGCCTCGGGGAACAGGTACAACCCGAAACGCACGAACCCGTAGGTGCCGAGCTTCAGCAGCACCCCCGCCAGGATCACCGAACCTGCCGTGGGCGCGTCGGTGTGGGCGTCGGGCAGCCAGGTGTGCACCGGGATGAGCGGCACTTTCACGGCGAAGCCCAGGGCGAACGCCAGGAAGATCCAGCGGGCCGTCGTGGTGGCCAGGGACTGCGCCTCGGCGATCTCGACGACGTCGAAGGTGAGCGGGCCACCGGTCGCCGAGGCGTGCAGGAACGCCACCGCCAGGATGCCCACCAGCATGAGCGCCGAGCCGAACATCGTGAACAGGAAGAACTTGACCGCCGAGTAGCGGGCGTTGCCGTGGCCCCACTGGCCGATGAGGAAGTACATCGGCACCAGCACGACCTCGAAGAAGAGGAAGAACAGCAGCAGGTCGAGCGCCGAGAAGACGCCCAGGCAGCCGAACTCCAGCAGCAGCAGCCACACGTAGTAGGCCTTGTGATCGTGCCCCGGATCCACCGCCAGGGCCCCCAGCGGGAACAGCAGCGCCGTGAGCGCCAGCAGGAACAGCGAGATGCCGTCGACGCCCAGCTTCCAGCTGATCCCCCAGGCCGCCACCCAGGGCTGGTCCACGACCATCTCGAAGCCGCCCGAGGCGACCGGGTAGGTGGCGATGATCCAGCCCGCCACCGCCGCAGCCGCCGACATGAACAGCACCGCCACCGGCCGCACCAACTCGACCCGGCTGCGGGGCAGCAGCAGCACCGCGGCGGCGCCCAGCAACGGCAGCACGACCAGCATCCCCAGCACGGGGAAGTCCTGCGTGGAAGTGGCCGCCAGGATCACCAGGCCACCCTGCTTGCGAAGTAGGCCAGCAGCACCACCGCGCCGGCCGCCACACCCAGGGCGTAGCGGCGCACGAGGCCGCTCTGGGTGACCCGGAGGCGCTCACCGGTGCGGCGCACCGCCGCGCCGACCCGGTTCACCGCGCCGTCCACGACGCCGGCGTCGAAGCGGGCCGCAGCGTCGAAGGCGCGGCGCCCGGGACCGCCCATGAAGGCGCCGATCGCCTCGTCGAACCCCCAGGCCTCGGCGAAGAGCTGCCGCTCCACCTTCTCCGCCGGCACCCGGCGGCGGGCGTAGACCGAGACCGCCGCCCAGATGCCGCCGGCGGCGGCGACGATCGCGATTCCCCCGAGTACCCACTTGGTGCCCCCGGCGTAGCCCAGCGCCTTGGCGTGCGCCCCGGCGAAGACCGGCTCGAGCCACTGGCCCAGGAACTCGGTGTCGTGGGTGAACGGCAGGTTCAGCACCCCGGCGGTGGCGGCCAGGCCGGCGAGGGCCAGCAGCGGCAGCCGCATCAACCACGGCGACTCGTGCGGCGTGACGCCGTCGGGCCAGCGGGGGCTGCCGCCGAAGGTGAGGATCAGCAGCCTGGTCATGTAGAAGGCGGTCAGCACGGCGGCCAGCAGCAGCAGCGCCCAGAGCAGCTTGTTGGCCCCCCAGGTGTGCGCCAGGATCTCGTCCTTGGACCAGAACCCCGCCAGGGGGGGCACGCCGGCGATGGCGAAGGTGCCCACCGCGAACGTGGTGGCCGTGTAGGGCATGGCGCGCGCCAGCCCGCCGTAGCGGCGGATGTCCTGCTCGCCGGCCATCCCGTGGATGACCGAGCCGGCGCCGAGGAACAGCAGCGCCTTGAAGAAGGCGTGGGTGACCATGTGGAAGATGGCGGCCGTCCAGGCGCCGACGCCCACGGCCACGAACATGAAGCCCAGTTGGCTGATGGTGGAGTAGGCCAGGACCTTCTTGATGTCCTTGGCGGCCAGGGCGATGGTGGCCGCAACCGCCGCGGTCGCCAGCCCCACGGCGACGACGATCTCGCTCATCCACGGTGAGGCCTGCTCGAAGAGCGGGTTGAACCGCACCAGCAGGTACACGCCGGAGGTGACCATGGTGGCGGCGTGGATGAGGGCCGAGACCGGGGTGGGGCCGGCCATGGCGTCGGGCAGCCAGACGTAGAGCGGAAACTGCGCCGACTTGCCGGCCGCGCCGAGCATGAGGCACAGCAGGATGGCCGTGGCGGTGCTCTGGGCGGCGTGGCCCGACAGGATGCCGGCGTAGTCGAGGGTGCCGTAGGCCCCGAAGGCGAAGAACATCGCCAGCAGGAACCCGAAGTCGCCCACGCGGTTGGTGATGAACGCCTTCTTGCCGGCCACGGCGTTGGCCTCGTCGCCGAACCAGAAGGAGATCAGCAGGTACGAGCAGGCGCCCACGCCCTCCCAGCCCAGGAACGTCACCAGCATGTTGTTGCCCAGCACCAGCATCAGCATCGAGAAGACGAACAGGTTCAGGTACAGGAAGAAGCGCGAGTAGTTCTCGTCGCCGTGCATGTAGCCGATGGAGTAGAGGTGGATGAGGGCGCTGACCCCGGTGACGAAGAGGATCATGGTCACCGACAGGGGGTCCACCAGGAAGGCGGCGTCCACCGCCAGGTTGCCCGCCGGCACCCAGCTGAAGAGGCTCACCTCCACGGCGCGGTGATGCGAGTCGAGACTCAGCAGCCCGGCCAGCACCAGCAGCGAGGCCACGAATGACGCCCCCACCGCGGCGGTGCCCAGCCAGCCGGCGCGGGGCTCCCCCAGGCGCCGGCCCCCGGCCGCCAGCACCACGACGCCCAGCAACGGTGCCAGCAGCACCAGCCAGACCAGTTCAGCCAGAGCCATCGCCGATCCGCCTCAGCCGCGCAGGATCGACACGTCGTCGGCGGTGGCGCCGGCGCGGCGGCGCATGATCGCCACGACGATCGCCAGCCCCACCACCACCTCGGCCGCCGCCACCACGAGCACGAAGAACACCGACACCTGCCCGCCCAGGTCGGTCAGGTCGCGGCCGAACGCCACGAAGGTGAGGTTGACCGCGTTGAGCATGAGCTCCACGCACATGAACATGATCAGCGGGTTGCGCCGCACCAGCAGCCCCACCGCGCCGAGCGCGAAGACCACCGCGGCGAGCGCCAGGTACCAGCCCGTGCCGACCATTAGCCGCGTGCCTCCGGGGCCATTAGCCGCGTGCCTCCGGAGCCATCAGCCGACCGCCTCGGGAGCCGGGTCGGGAACGGGCTCACCCGTCTCGTCGTCGGCACCGCCGCGCTGGCGCGCCAGGACCACCGCGCCCACCACCGCCACGGTGAGCAGCAGGCCGGTCAACTGGAAGGCCCAGACGTAGTCGGTGAACACCCACCAGGCCACCTGGCGGATGTTCGAGATGGGCTCGGGGCCGTCACAGGCGACGGCCGCGCCGGACCCCTCGAGGGCCTTGGGCACGGCGGTGCAGCTGTCGAACTCCGGGGCCACCGCGGCCGGCCGGCCCGTGGCCACGGTGTCGCCGCCGAAGCCACCGGAACTCGCCGCGATGGTGAACAGCAGCGCCAGCACCAGCACGGCGACGCCGATGCCCGCCGCCAGCGGGCGCTGCCCGCCGAGCGGCTCGGTGCGCAGGTTCTCGACCCGGTCGACCCCCAGGAGCATGATGACGAACAGGAACAGCACCACGATGGCGCCGGCGTAGACGATCACCTGCACGGCGGCCAGGAACTGGGCGTCGAGCGTCAGGAACAGCACGGCGATCCCGAACAGCGTCGCCACCAGCGACAGGGCGGCGTGTACCGGATGCCGGGTCACGATGACCCCGAGCGCGCCGCCGATCACGATGGCGGCGCAGACCGCGAAGACGGCGATTTCCATCAGGCGGAGGGTTCCCCGTCGGGTGTGCCGGGCCCGGCCTCGGCAGACTGTCCCTGCTCGGGCGCCCGCACGCCATACCCCAGCTCGGCGGACCAGGCGGCCCGACCTTCCCAGGCCGCCGAGCCCGACGGGGACGTCGCCCGCATCCAGCCGGAGGTGTGCTCGTCGTCGCCGGGGCGCCAGTCCTCCCAGGGCAGCCGCCGGGGTCTCCCGTCGTCGCCCACCAGCAGCTCGTCCTTGGTGTAGACCGCGTCGTCGCGCGAGGTGAAGGAGAACTCGAAGAGCTTCGACTCGGTGATGGCCTCGGTGGGGCAAGCCTCCACGCACAGGTCGCAGTGGATGCACCGCAGGTAGTTGATCTCGTAGACGTAGCCGTACCGCTCGCCGGGGGCCACCGGGCTGTCGGGCGGGTTGTCGGCGCCGCGCACGTAGATGCAGCGGGCCGGGCAGACGCCGGCGCAGAGCTCGCAGCCGATGCAGCGCTCCATGCCGTCCTCGTAGCGTCCCAGCACGTGGCGCCCGTGGAAGCGCTCGGGCTTCGGGCGCTTCACGGTGGGGTACTGCGAGGTGACACGCTTCTCGAAGAGCTTGGCGAAGGTCACCCGGAAGCCGCCGAAGAAGTTCATCGCCTCCCACCCCCTTGTGTGGCTCGATCGGCGGTCTCGCCGGCCTCGTCGGCCTGCCGCTGCGCCCGGCCGGCCCGCACGGCGGTCCGCAGCACCAAGCCACCGGTCGCCAGCGCCGCCACGCTCACCACGATGACCACAGCCTCCGACCAGCCCCGATCGCGGCCGATGCTGAGGGCGCCCAGGAACAGCAGCCAACCCAGCGACAGCGGGATGAGCACCTTCCAGCCCATGTCCATCAACTGGTCGTAGCGGAGCCGTGGCAACGTGGCCCGCAGCCACACGAACACGAACAGGAACACCATCAGCTTCAGGAAGAACCAGATGATCCCCCACAGCCAGTCCACGCCCTCGACGAGGATCGGGCCGTCGGGGCCGCCCAGGAACAGCGTCACGATGATCGCCGACATCGTGATGACGTTCATGAACTCGGCCAGGAAGAACAGCGCGAAGCGGATGGAGCTGTACTCGGTGTGGAAGCCCCCCACCAGCTCCTGTTCGGCCTCCACCATGTCGAAGGGGGGACGGTTCAGCTCGGCGGTGACGGCAATGAGGAACACCACGAACGGCACGATGCCGGTGACCCAGAGGTTCCAGTCGTAGCCGCTCTGGTCGGCCACGATGTCGTGGGTGGAGAGGCTGCCGGACTGCAGCAGCACCGCGGCCAGCGACAGACCCAGGGCGGCCTCATAGGAGACCATCTGCGCCGAGGCCCGCACCGACCCCAGCAGCGGGTACTTCGAGCCTGAGGACCAGCCCGCCAGCATCACGCCGTAGACGGCCATGGAGGACATGGCCAGCACCAGCAGGATCCCGATGTGCGGGTCGGCCACCTGCAGGTAGGTGGTGTTCCCCCACCAGCTCACCGTGCCGTCGCCGGTGGTGAAGTTGCCGCCGACCGGGACGACCGTGAACACCAGGAAGGCCGGAACCAGCGAGAGATAGGGCGCCAGCTTGAAGACGAAGCGGTCCGAGCGGGCCGGCACCAGGTCCTCCTTGAAGAAGAGCTTGATCCCGTCGGCCATGGTCTGCAGGATCCCCCACGGCCCGGCCAGCGCCGGCCCGATGCGGTTCTGCATGTCGCCGATGAGCTTGCGCTCGAACCAGATCATCAGCATGACCGCCACCATCAGCATGGCGAAGGCCGCCACCACCTTGACGATCAGGATCAACGCCTCGTCGAGACCGAAACCGCCGATGTAGGCCGGATCGAGGGCGAGCACGTTCATGAGATCGGCGGCTCCACCCTGATCTCGCACACCGCCGCGTCGACGTCGATGAGTTCGCCGGGATCAGCCCCGCCGGAGTTGACGGTGAGCGCCGCGACGGCGCCGGGGACCCGCTCGTCGGGCGACGCCGCCACCGAGATGGCGCCGGCCGGCGAGCTGACCCGCAGCAGCTCGTCGGGCCCGCAGCCCAGGCGCTCGAAGTCCCGCGGGTTCAGCCGCAGCACACCCGGTCGGGCGAATCCGGCCAGCGACGGGCAGTTGGCGGTGACCGTGCCCGCGTCGTAGGCCCGGCGATCGGCGACCAGCCGGTAGGAGTAGCGGTCGAACGCAACGGCCTGCGCGGCGGGAAGCCGTACGTCGTCGAGACCGAGACGTGGCGGCAGCCCGGCGCCGTCGCCGCCGGCGAGCGGGAGCAGCACCCCGTCGAGATGGGCCCGCACCTCGTCCCAGGTGGCCCCGGCGTGCAGTGGCGAGAGTTCGGCCATCTCGGCCCACGCCTCGGCTGGCGAGGTGATCCCCAGATCCGACCCGAGCCGCAGCGCCAGTTCGGCGGCGATCTCCCAGTCCCGCCGGCACCGCGGCGGCGGAGTCACCTGGCGGGCCTCGGCGGTGGCGCGGCCCTCGACGTTGACGTGGGTGCCGGCGCGCTCGCCGAACATCACCGCCGGAAGGACCACGTCGGCGCGACTCACCGTGGCGGTGCCGAAGGTGTCGACGGCGACCACCGTTCCGACCCTCTCCAGCGCCCGCCGCGCCAGTTCCCGGTCGGGGAAATCCGCCAGCGGGTCGGCGCCGAGCAGGAAGAGCACGTCGATGCGTCCCGCGGCGGCGGCAACGAGGATGCCGGCGGCGTCGGCGCCGCGCTGGGCGGGCACCGCGTCCCAGGCTGCGCCGTAGTGGGCGCCGGCCTGCTCCAGCGACGTGCGACCCGGCAGCAGTCCCGGCGCCAGCCCGGCGTCGACGGCGCCCGCGGCGGCGCCACGGCGCAGCAGCGGCAGGAAGCGGGCGTGCGGGAAGCCATGAGCCAGGCGCAGCGCGGCAGCCGCGGTCGGGATCGCCGACTCCGCCACCGAACTGCGGCCCACCAACACGGTCAGCGGGTTCTCGGCGAACAGGGCAGCGGCCGCACGCAGGTCCTCGGTGGCGATCCCGGCGAGGGCGGCACCCTGAGGGGGATCCAGGATGGCCTCGGCGATCATGTCGGCGTCACCGGGGCGGACACGCAGCGAGTGGCGGGCCAGCGGCGTGAGGCTGGTCGCCAGCGGCGACATCTCCACGAGCGTGGCGGCGCCCGAATCGGCCGCCCCTCGCAGGCGCAGGAACAGGCTGCCGAACTCCTCCCGGAGGTCGCCTGCCAGCGCCAGCACCACACCGCCGGGCCGGCAGGCGTCGGCGATCGTGGCGCGCGGCAGGGCGCAGACCAACTCCGGCGGCAGGCCGTCGCCGAGTTGGGCGTCGACGTTGTCGGTGCCGATGACGCCCTTGGCCAGCTTCGCCCAGGCGTACTGATCCTCGCTGCAGAGTCGGGCGCCGCCCAGCACCGCCAGCGAGGACGGCCCGTTGCGGCCCAGCGCGTCACCGGTGGCCCCCGCGACGGCATCCAGGGCGGCCGACCACGAGGTGACGACGAGTTCGCCGTCGGAGCGCAGCAGCGGCTCCTGCAGGCGTCCCGGGCTGTGGACGGCCTCGAAGCTGAAGCGGTCCCGGTCGGCCAGCCAACCGTGGTTCACCGCCTCGGAATCGACCCCCTGGATGCGCAGCAGGCGGTTGCGCGAGGCGTGGACCGAGATCCTGTCACCGGTGGCGTTGGGATAGGTGGAGGTCATCTCGGTGAGGTCCCAGGGCCGCGCCCGGAACCGGTAGGGGCGGGCGGTGAGCGCGCCCACGGGGCAGATCTGCACCGTGTTGCCGCTGAAGTACGAGTCGAACGGTCGATCCGGGAAGGTGTTCACCTCGGTGTGGTAGCCACGTCCCTGGAAGCCGATGAGCGGCTCGCCGGCAACCTCGTCGGCGAAGCGGGTACAGCGGTCGCAGAGGATGCAGCGCTCCCGGTCCAGGTAGACCAGGTCGCTGATCGGCAGCGGCTTGTCGAAGTGGCGCTTCTCCTCCACGAAGCGGCTCTCCCCCGGGCCATAGGCCATGGTCTGGTCCTGCAGCGGGCACTCGCCGCCCTTGTCGCAGACGGGGCAGTCCAGGGGGTGGTTGACGAGCAGGAACTCCAGCACGCCATCCTGCGCCTTGCGGGCGGCGTCGCTGGCGGTGTCCACGACCATGCCGTCGCTGACGGTCAGCATGCACGACGGCGCCAGAGCGGGGCCGCGGCCGGTGTCCACGTCCACGAGGCACATGCGGCACATGCCCACGGGCCGCATGCGGGGGTGGTAGCAGAACCGCGGGATGTAGGTGCCGGCCTGCTCGCAGGCGTCGATGAGCAGCTGACCGGGCTGCGCCGCGACCTCGACGCCGTCGACGGTGATGGTGACCGGCGTCTCGCTCATGATCCCAGCGGCGCCGCCGCGACGGGAATCCGGCGCGGCAGGTAGGCCTCGAACTCCGCGCGGAAGTCCCGCAGCCCCGAGACGATGGGCGAGGCGGCCGACGGGCCCAGCGGGCAGATGGTCGTCATGCGCGGCGGCCAGGCGAGACCGGGGCTGATGTTGTCACACACGTCCGTGAGCAGGTCCAGGTCGCCGGGACGGCCCCGGCCCGCCAGGATGCGCTCAAGGATCACCTCGAGCCAGCTCGTGCCCTCGCGGCAGGGCGTGCACTTGCCGCAGGACTCGCGGGCGAAGAAGCGCACCAGGTTGTGGCAGGCCCGGGGGATGTCGGTCTCCGAGTCCATGACGACGATCGCCCCCGAGCCCAGCATCGACCCAGCGGCGTCCACGGTGGCTTTCTCCAGCGGCAGGTCCAGGTGCTCGGCCGTGAACCACGGGGCCGAGGCGCCACCCGGGATGAAGGCCTTGATGTCCCGGCCCTCCCGGATCCCGCCGCCGTACCGCTCGTCGCAGATGATCTCCCGGAACGTCGTCGTGCCGAAGGGCACCTCGAAGACGCCGGGGGTGCGGACGTGGCCCGACACGGCGAACACCCGCGTGCCCGCCGACTTCTCGGCGCCGCGGGCCACGAACGCCGCCGCCCCGTGCGTCACGATCCAGGGCAGGTTCGCCAGCGTCTCGACGTTGTTGACGATGGTCGGCTTGCCGTAGAGCCCGATGGCGGCGGGGAAATAGGGCGGCTTGAGCCTGGGCATCCCCCGGTTGCCCTCGAGGCTCTCGATGAGTGCCGTCTCCTCGCCCACGATGTAGGCGCCGGCGCCGGCGTGCAGCACGATGTCCACGCTGAAGTCGCTGCCGCAGATTTCCGAGCCCACGTAGCCAGCGGCGTAGGCCTCGTTGAGTGCGGCGGCGAGGCGCTCGGCCGCCAACGCCATCTCGCCACGCACGTACAGGAAACACTGCGAGAGACCCAGCGCGTAGCAGGCGATGAGGCATCCCTCGATGAGTTGGTGCGGGTCGCGCTCCATGAGCAGGCGGTCCTTGTAGGTGCCGGGCTCGCTCTCGTCGCCGTTCACCACCAGGTAGCGCGGCCAGACGTTCGGTGGGCAGAAGCCCCACTTCACCCCCGCCGGGAAGCCGGCGCCACCGCGTCCCAGCAGGCTGGCCTCCCTCACTTCGGCGTGCACCGCCGCCGGCGCCGCGGCCAGCGTCCGGCGCAGGCCCTCGTAGCCGCCGGTGCGGAGGTAGCCCCTGAGCGTGTGACCGTCGGCGAGGTCCCGCCGGGAGGTCACGATCATCTCGGAGGGGCTGGCGGGCGCCATCTCCGGCAGCGAGCCCGCACCGTTGCCGTCGGCGGCGGCCTGGTGGCGCTCCCACCACGCCGGTGGCCCGCCGGCGGACGGCAGCGAGGCCCCGGCGGCGCGCTTGGTCGGGATCTGCTGGCGCACCGTGGCCACGGTGCCGTGGGGCGGCACGTCGGGGCGACCGCCGTTGCGCAACTCGCCGACGAGTCGGTCGAAGTCCCCGGTTCCCACGCCGCCCACGTAGCGGTAGTTCACCTGCAGGCAGGGCGCCTCTGTGCAGGCCGCCACGCACTCCACGGCCTCGAGCGTGATCTTGCCGTCGGAGGTGGTGCCGCCCACGGTGACGCCCAGCGACTCGCTGGCGTGTTCGATCAGCTCGTCGGCGCCGAGCAGGTGGCAGCTGATGCCCCGGCAGATGTTCAGGCGGTACGTGCCGCCGGGCGAGCGCTTGAACATCTCGTAGAACGAGCAGGTGCTGAGCACCTCCGAGGGCGTCGTACCCACCAGTTCGGCGATGTGTTCCATCGCCTCGTCGCTGACGTGGCCGTCCTGCGCCTGGGCCACGTGCAGCAGCGGGATGAGCGCCGAGCGCGCGACCGGGTAGCGCCCGATGATCTCGGCGGCCAGCTTGACGTTCTCGTCGCTCAGACGAGCCATCAGCGGTCCACCTCGCCCATTATGGGATCCACCGACGAGATGATGGCCACGGCGTCGGCCACCAGGCGGCCCTCCAGCAGGTACGGGAGTGCCTGCAGGTTCACGAAGCTGGGAGCCCTGATGTGCATGCGCAGCGGCTTGGGGCCGCCGTCGCTGACCATGTAGCAGCCCAACTCGCCGCGGGGCGACTCCACCGCTGCGTACACCTCGCCGGCGGGCACCTTGAATCCCTCGGTGAAGATCTTGAAGTGATGGATGAGCGCCTCCATGGACTCGTCGATGCGTCCCCGCGGCGGCGGGGTGACCTTCTTGTCCTGGACGCGGTAGTCGCCGGCGGGCATGCCCTCGAGGATCTGGCGCACCAGCCGGATGGACTCGCGGATCTCGTTCAGGCGGATGGCGTAGCGGTCGAAAGAGTCGCCGTAGCTGCCGCAGATGACGTCGAACTCCAGTTGGTCGTAGTCCAGATACGGCATGTGGCGGCGCAAGTCCCAGGAGTAGCCGGTGCTGCGCAGGATCGGTCCGGTCACGCCCAGCGCCAGGCACTCCTCCGCGCTGATGACGCCCACGCCCTGCAGGCGTTCCCGCCAGATGGGCTGGCCGGTCAGCAGCGCGTCGTACTCGTCGAGACGGTCACCGATGGGGTCCAGCAACGACAGGGTGTCGTCGCGCCAGCCGTCGGGCAGGTCGGCCGCCACCCCGCCGGGGCGGATGTAGTTGTGGTTCATGCGCAGGCCGGTGATCTGCTCCAGCAGGCGCAGCACCTCCTCGCGCTCCCGCCAGCCGTAGAGCATCATCGACACGGCCCCCAGGTCCATCCCATTGGTGGCCTGGAAGAGCAGGTGCGAGCCGATGCGGTTCAACTCGCACATGAGCATGCGGATCCAGGTGGCGCGGGGCGGGAGCTCGAGGCCCAGCAGCGTCTCGGTCGCCACCGAGAAGGCCAACTCAGTGAACAGGGGCGAGGCGTAGTCCATGCGCGTGACGTTGGTTGGCCCCTGCAGGTACGTGAGCGTCTCGCCGGTCTTCTCCATGCCGGTGTGCAGGTAGCCGATGATCGGCTTGCAGCGCGTCACCGTCTCGCCGTCGAGCTCCAGCAGCAGCCGCAGCACCCCGTGCGTGGACGGGTGCTGGGGACCCATGTTGATGATCATGCGCTCGGGTGCCGACGGCGCCGCCGTCTGGGCTTCCGACTCGCTGAGCCGTAGAACGGGCCCGCCGGCGCGGGCGTAGACGCGGCCCTGGACGGGAGGGGCTTCTGCGCTCACCGCGGGTCCCCGGCCGCCTTGAACCGCACCGGCACGATCCCGACGGCGTAGTCCTTGCGCAGGGGATGACCTTCCCAGTCCTCGGGCATCAGGATGCGGGTCATGTCCGGGTGGTCGTCGAAGCCGATGCCGAACATGTCGAACACTTCCCGCTCGGGGTTCTCGGTGCCGGGAAAAAGGTCGAACAGCGTGGGCAGCCGCGGATCCCCCTCGGGAACCTGCACCCGCAGCCGTACCCGGTCGCGTCGCTGGTGGGAGATGAGGGTGACCACCACCTCGAACCGTTCGGGAACCACCTCATCGGGGAGATCCGTCCTGGAGTCAGCGCCGAGGTAGTCGACGGCGCAGACGTCGAGGCACTGGATGTAGCCGGCGTCGCGCAGCGCCTCGGCGACCTCCAGCAGCTCCGCGGGCCGGGGATGCAGAACCGGTGCACCGGCAGGATCGGTGCCGGCCGCAACGCCGAGGTCGGCTACCCCCTCCGGCGAGGATGGCGCCATCGCCTCACCCCCGGCCAAAACGGCCGCGCTTGGGGCTGACGACCATCCGGGTGGCCGTCTGGCCGTCGCGCTGCTCCACGATGATGCCCGCACCTGCGTCGGCGGCGGCCTCGCGGCGGCGTGTCAACTCGCCGCTTCGGATCAGGCCGTGCAACGTCAGGATGGCGTGCAGCAGGGTCTCCGGGCCGGGCGGGCAGCCGGGCGCGTAGACGTCCACCGGAACCACCTGGTCGACGCCCTGCACGATGGCGTAGTTGTTGAACATGCCGCCCGAGGAGGCGCAGACACCCATCGAGATGACCCACTTGGGCGCCATCATCTGGTCGTAGATCTGCCGCAGGACCGGCGCCATCTTCTGCGATACCCGGCCGGCCACGATCATGAGGTCGGCCTGGCGGGGCGACGCCCGGAACACCTCCATGCCGTAGCGGGCGATGTCGTAGTGCGGGCCGCCGGTGGCCATCATCTCGATGGCGCAGCAGGCGAGCCCGAACGTGGCCGGCCAGCAACTGCGCGCCCGGGACCACTTCACGAGCTCCTCCAAGCGGCCCGTGGCGAAATTGTGAGGAAGCTCGGTCAACCCGCCGTAGGCGGCCTCGAGAGGCGCAACGCCGGCCATTGCGTCCTCGGGCGGCGTGGCCTCCGGCGGCGGTGAGGCGCTCATGAGACCGGCCCTCCAGGTGGCGCTGCCGCTGCGGTCGCCGGCAGTCCAGGCTCGGAATCGGTGGACGGAACCCGGCGGATGGTCCCGGCGGTGGTGCGGGCCGCGTCGACAACAGCGTCGGCCCGGCGCGCCCGCAGCGGACCCCAGTCGAGCGCGCCCTTGCTGATGAGATACACGAACGACTCGAAGACGGCGAAGGAGAAGATGCCGATCGCCACCAGCCCGAATAGCCCGAGCGCACCGTGGGTCACCGCCCACGGGTACAGGAAAACGATCTCCACGTCGAAGACGATGAAGATCATCGCCACCAGGAAGAAGCGCACCGGGAAGCGCTCGGGGATCTCGGTCTGCGAGACGATGCCGCACTCGTAGGGCGCGTTCTTGGCCCTCGTCGGCCGCCGGGGCGCCATCAAGCGCGACGCCACGAAGCTCAAGGCGCAGAACACCACCGCCAGCACTCCGAGGGCGAGGATCGGAAGGTACTGCCCCACTCCGTCCTCCCCCCGTCTAGGCCGTGGCGCTCTCGAAGGCCTCCTGCTCCCGGCGGAACCGCTGGTCGCGCCAGTGCAGGCTGAGCACCAGGGTCAGGAAGATGAGGCCCGAACCGATCGCCACCAGGGCCGGCACTAGGCGGAGGTCGCCCAGGTCGCGGACCATGACGACGGAGAAGGTCTCGCCGCTGCGGTCCGGCTCCGGCAGGGGCGGCGCCTCGCCCAGAACCTGGACCTTCGGCACCGCCGGGCGGGCCTGCACGACGGCGTAGTGCGGCGGGTGCGTGATGCGCGCCGAGTTGGTGATCTTGTTGGCGACCCTGGACCACATGCCGCCCTCGGGGGCGGGCTTGCCCCCGATCTCGTAGGTGTCCTCGAAGATGTACAGCGGGCTGACAGAGGGCTCCTCGCTGCCGTCGGGCAGCGAGACGGTGGTGGGCACGAAGGCGAACGTGTCGCGCGCGACGAGGAAGGCCTCGGCGCTGGCGGTCGCCTCGCCGGACTCGGCGGTCGACAGCAGGTCCCAGCCGCTCAGGTCGATGTAGCCGACCCTCTCCGCCCACTCGATGACCTGCGGGGCGGCGGCCGCCAGGGCGCTCAACGAGAGGTTGTCGATGCGATTGGCCTCCGCCGCCACCTGCTCGTCGAACTTGGCCTCCAGAGCCGCCTCGTCGAGGTAACGGGGATCCTCGGGCGAGAGCAGGCTGTTGCGCTCGACCAGCCGGCCGCGGATGGTCTCGGTGTCGACGGTGGCGACGGCTGCGCGCACTTCGTCCTGATCGGGGCCCCGATAGTGCAGCGCCAGGGCTATGGCCCGGGGAAGGCAGCCGTGCGCCGGCGGCGAGAACCGCCAGCCGGTCTCGGCGACCGGGAAGATCTGCCCGGTGTCACAGTTGGGGTCGGGCAGGTCGCCCACCGTGGACACGTAGGCGTCCTCGATGCCGGTCCTCTCGATGCCTGCCGGATCCGCGAACGTGCCCTCGTACTCCCACGTGGGCGATTCGCCGACGTAGCCGATGCCCTGCAGCCACCAGATGACAGCCATGATGGTGAACCAGCCGAACATCCCAGCCAGCGCCAGCAGCGAGCCGAGGCGCACACCGGTGTTCAGCACCAGCAGCAACCAGACGGTGCCCATGAGCAGGGCTGAGGCCAAGGCCACCGTCAGGATGCCGCGGATCTCCGGCTCCCAGCCGATGCCGCCGAGGGTCACGATGGCGTGGGTTCCCATGGCCCGACCCGCTAGAGCTGCCGCTCGTACGCCACGATGGCGGCGATCTGGGTGGGCGTCAGCATCCCCTCGTCACCGTGTGCAATGCAGAACTCGATCCGGCTGATGTACTCCAGGTCGCCGGCGTCGCGATCGGCCACGCAGGCGCCGAACGACGGCATCTGTCCTCCGCCGTCACCCTGGCCGAAGTTGCCGTACTCGACGCCGTTCTGGCTGCCCGTCCAGATGAAGTCCTCGTGCTCGGTGGCCGTGTCGAACTGCCGCGTGGTGGCACCGCTGTTCAGGGGCGGCCCGAATCCCCCACCGCCGGCGATCTCCGATGGCACCAGCGGGTTCTGGGCGGCCACCTCGTCGGCGTCGTAGGACCATCCGGGCGTGTGGCAGCGGGCGCAGCCGTAGACACCGCCGTCTGCTTCGTTGTTGAACAGCAACTCGCCCAACCGAACCGGATCGTCGGCGGCGTCGGCCAGGATCTGCTGCGCGGCTGCGCCGATGTCGGTGTTCGAGGCCCCCTCGCCGAGCTGCTCGGTCGCCATCTGGCGGGCCGTGGAGGCGATGCCGTCCTGGGCCCGCTGGCGGACCTCGGGGACGTCGATCTGCTCGTGCTCGAGGTAGACGATGACGTCGTCGATCTGCTGGGTGGTGAACGGGCCGCCGCCGGCGATGCCCCAGGCCGGCATGGGCGTGTTCGGGCGGCCGTACTCCATCACGTAGCGCACCTCTTCGGTGGAGTAGCGGTACAGCACCGCCGCCAGCGAGGGGACCTTCCACTGCACCTGAGCCAGGAAGAGGCCGTTGTTGTCCACCAGCGTGTGGTCGCGCAGCCCGCCGGGCCCGTCCACCGAGCCGTGGCAGGTGGCGCAGCGCTCCTCGTACAGGTGGTGGCCGCGCTCGGCCGCCAACTCGTCGCTGACCTCGATGAGGCCGTCGTGGCGCCCCGGTTCACCCAACCAGTACAGCGGCAGGGCGATGGCGATGATGACGATGCACACCAGGCCGGCCATGAGGCCCTGATCCAGCCGGCGGCTCTCCATCTCCGCGTCGTCGGGGAGCGGCTTGCGGTTGGGCGCCAACTCGATCTCCGAGCCGGTCTCGGCCCGGCCCACGAACCAGTTGAAGATCCAGTAGAGCAGGAAACCGCCGATGGCCAGCACCCCGATGACCACACCGATGGTCCGCTGGGTGGACGCCGCGAAAACACCGAAGTCGCCCAGTGCAGCCGGCATTACTCGCTGGCCTCACCGATGCAGTGCGCGCCCTGCGCCTCCTGATTGGTCGTGTTCGTCCCGATGGGCGAACCCTGGATGATCCTGCCGGTGTCCACGAGGAACTCACCGCGTTCGTTGACCGAGGTGGCGAAATGGTCCATGCCCCGCGGGGCCGGCCCGCCGCGCTTCTCGCCCACCTGGTTGTACTTCGAGCCGTGGCAGGGACACTCGAACCACTGCGAGCTGACGCACTCCGGCACGGTGCAACCCAGGTGCGGACACTTCCAGTACAGGGCCACCAGCCCCGCCTCCATGCCACCCAGGACTGCGGGCGAGTACGCCTCGCGTGCCTTCGCCAGAGCACCCTCGGGATACTCCGTTACCCACATGCGCCCCTCGGGCAGCTTCAGGAAGCCGTTCTCGTCGCGCACCTGGGTCTTGAGACTCTCCACCGTGCCGGCGTTGATGACCGCGCCGAAGCCGGTGATGAACGGCGGCCAGAGGAATCCCAGGACGGCGGCGCCGAACCCGGTGATGCTGAGGGTCATGAAGCCCACGATCGAGCGGTTCAGGAACTGCCGGCGCGTGACCCCGATCTCCTCGGGATCCGGGGGCGTCCAGGGAACATCGTCGTCGCTGGGAATCGCCGGGAGGTCATCGGGCTCGCGCCGAGCCAGCACCGCGGCGCGCTCCACCTCCCGCCCGGTGGGCGCAGTGTCCTCGACTTCCTCGGAGCGCCGTGCCAGCCGGTCACGCAACCGGGTGCGCCGCGAGAGCCGCCCCACCACCGAGCGCACCTCGCGCCGGCGGTAGGCGGCGATCAGCATGATCAGGGCCGCGGCGGCCAGGATCGGGATGACGATGGCGAGGACGATCACAGCACGTGCCTCAGAAGTCGAAGAAGAGGCCGTCTTGCCATGGGAAGATGAAGTTGAAGCCCGGACCCCGGAAGAACGAGCCGATCATGACCAGGATCGCCCAGAACATGAGGTGCACGGTCATCAGCGAGACCGCGAACTTGCGCTTCTCCGGGGCGTTCTCCTTGTTGCGGTCGATGTAGGGGGCCAGGATCAGCAGGAACAGGGCGATCCCGGGGATGGTGACGCCGGCCACCATGGGGTGGAACATCGTCAGCAGCTCCTGCAGACCCAGGAAGTACCACGGCGCCTTGGAGGGGTTGGGGGTCTCGTTGACGTTCGCCAACTCCAGGAGGGGGGCGTTAACGAAGACTGAGAAGATCAGCAGGAACGCCGTGATGAACAGCGAGGCCACGAACTCGCCCAGCAGGAGGTGCGGCCAGACGTGCACCCGGTCCTGCGGCATGGCCTTCACGTCCTGGATGGACCCCGACTTCACGACGGTCAGCAGGCGCTGGGTGTGCCCGCCGGGGCCGGTGGGCAGGCTCGGCGGGGCAGGAGCGACAGGGCCGCCCGGCGCCGCCGGGGCCATGGCGGCCTGTTCCTCAGCCGAGCGTGATCGATCCAGCAGGTGCGCGGGGATCTTCTCCTCGTCGCCGGCAGCGGTGGGCTCCGCAGGCGGTGGAGCGGAGGCGGCGCCCGCAGGAGCCTCGGCGGATTCGGCAGACTCGCCGGAGTCCTCCAAGCGCTCGCGAGCCTCCTTGGCGCGCCGCAGCAGGTGTTCGGGTACCTCGGTCATGGTTCGTCGATTCCTCGCACCGGCCTACAGCGGTCCGGAGATCCCGCCGTCCTTGCGGACACGCCAGAAGTGGACCGCAAGGAAAATGATCAATACGAACGGTAACATCAGGACATGTAGCACATACCACCGCAGCAGCGTGTCCGTGCCGATCTCCACGCCGCTGAGCAGCACGAACCTCACCTGGTCGCCGAACACGGGGGTGAAGCCCATCATGTTGGTGCCGACGGTGACGGCCCACAGCGCCAACTGGTCCCAGGGCAGCAGGTAGCCGGTGAACGACAGCAGCAGGGTGAGCGTCAGCAGGATCACGCCGATCACCCAGTTGAACTCGCGGGGCGGCTTGTAGGCGCCGTGGTAGAAGACCCGGGCCATGTGCAGGAACACGGTGAGCACCATCAGATGGGCGCCCCAGCGGTGGATGTTCCGCACCAGCAGCCCGAAGGCCACCTCGGTCTGCAGGATGTAGATGTCGTCCCAGGCCTGCGCCGCGGTGGGCCGATAGAAGAACATCAGGAAGATGCCCGTGACGGTCAGGAGGATGAACAGGAAGAAGCTGAGCCCGCCGAGGCACAGCGTGTAGCTGACCCGCACGCCGTGGCGCTTCACCTTCACCGGGTGCAGGTGGTACAGGACGCTGTTCATGATGACGTACGAGCGGTTCCGCGGGCTGTCGGTGTACCCCTTGCGAAAGATCGACCCTGGCCGGAAGATCGACGTCCAGGCCTGCGACCCCTGCACCTGGCCCATAAGGTCCGACGCCTTGTCGCCGACCTGGGTGCCCATGCGGCGAAGGTCGTCTGCTGTGGGGAGCCTGGGTGCCAACTCGTTCCGCCCTTCTCGTCGTCGTCCCGCGGCTACGCCAGGCGCATGCCGTAGCCGTAGCCGTAGCTCACCACCCGCTGGTGAGGATCGCCGTCGGGAGGCGCGTCGCCAACCTTGCCCATGATGATGACACCGGTGGGGCAGCGGTCCACGCAGAGGGCGCAGCGCGTGCAGACGTCGTCGTCGATCGTGAAGATGACGTGATCGCTGGGGTCGGCGCCCGGCCGCTCGGTGCCGATCGCCATGTCGATGGCGTCGGGGGTGACCATGTGGATGCACTTCCACGGGCAGATGTCCACGCAGCCCTCGCACATGATGCACTCGGACTGGTCGATGTGGATGAACTGCTTGGGTTTGACGGCAGCCGAGAGCCACTCCGAGTCGACCTCGGCGAGGACGTAGTCGTCGCGGAACTCCGGCATCGGGGGATTGGCGTCGTTGGCAGCCATCAGGCTTCAACTCCTTCCCTTACCAGCGGGCGACCGTAGCGGGACGCCGGCTCGGGGACCTCCACGGGCGGGCGGTCCCGGTTCTGCCACATGGCGTGCAGCGCCATCTGGCCCACCAGGAACAGGCCGTAGATGACCGTGGCGACGACGTCCCGGGCGACCCGGTACGTGAGGTCGAACGGCAGTGCCCAGGTCAGCAGGTTCTGGTCCGGCGCCCACCAGCCGGGCAGCGGGGGACCGACCAGCATGCGGTCGGCGCGCCAGTTCAATTCGCTGTCGGCGAACACCAGCCACCAATGCGGCACCACGCCGTAGATCCAGAACATCAGGAAGAACGACAGCGTCGCGCCGACCATGGCACCGCCCCAGGTCACGGGTGCTCCGACGGGCCGGCGGCGGGCGTAGGCGAGCACGCCGGCGATCCCCAGGCAGGCCACGACCCACGAGGACGTGAAGGCCACATTGAAGTAGGGCGGATCGGCGTCGCGGGTGATTCCCAGCCAGAGGGCGAGCACACCGAACAGCAGCACCGAACTGCCAACCATGGCGCGGGTGAACTTCTTCACCGCTAGGTCGATCGCCCGGATTTCAGCCACGCTGCTCCCTCTGGTTGACCAAGCGATGTTAGCCACGCCGGCCGCCCGAACACACACACGAAACAAGTGCGCTCGTGAAAGTGCTCACAAGGAGTCTAGCCTGCTGCACACGTCCCGGCCGCGGCCGCGAAAGCGGCCGCACCGGCCCTCAGATGGCCGACGCTAGGATCACGCCGGCGGCTACGGCCGCGCACGGAGGACCATGACCGAAGTACCCGAGTATCTGCTCGAGCGATCGCGCCAGCGACGCCAGGAGTTGACCGGCGAGGCCGGACCCTCCGCAGGTTCTCCGGCCGAAGGCGCGGCACCCGCGGCTCCGGCCGCCGCCGGTGCGCCGGCGGCGGCCGCTCCCGCCGAGTCGCCCCTGCCGGCGGTGCCCCCGGCGGCGCCGCCGCCCCCGCCCCCGCCGCCCCAGCCCGGGGTG
>VXXM01000079.1:84756-106984 GCA_009835395.1 Acidimicrobiia bacterium | reverse complement strand
GGCGCAGATCAACGAGCGGGTCGCAGAGAATCCCGCCCTCTACGAGAGGCTCTCAGAGGCGCTCGCCCGCATCATCGGCGAGCTGCGAGCCAAGGTGATCGACGCGGCCGAAGGCTGCAAGCGCATGGCCGCGCTGCGCGAGCAGGTCACCAAAGAGGAAATGTTCGCCGCAGATCAGGGCCTCTCGCCGATGTCCTACGCGGTGTACGGCCTGCTGGACCGCAAACGCGTTGAGGGAGGCGAGCCCAGCGGCTACTCACACGCAGCATCGGAGCACATGGAGCTCCGACCTGCCGACATCGACGCCAAGGTGAAGGAAATGGCCCTCGACATCGAGGAGATGGTTCAGCGCCTTCAGTCTTTGATCGACTGGCACGAGAACCTTGAGAGCCAGCGCGAGGTGCGGCGCGACATCAAGCGTCGCCTGCGTGCCGGCTCTTACGACGAGGGCGAAGTCGAAGAATTGGCCCGACAGGTGATGGAGATGGCCCGCAAGAGGCTCGCGTGATAGAGCGCGGGGAGATCGTCTTCGGTGACACCCGGATCAAGTACCAGGTTGTCCGCAGCCCGAGGCGACGCAAGACGATCGAGCTGACCGTCGATGCACCTGGTGTCGTCAGGGTGGCGGCACCTGTCGACACGCCTGCGGAGCAAGTTGAGGAAACGGTGCGTCGCCGAGCCGGTTGGATCATCCGCCACGACGGCGTGACCGCGGTGGGCGCACCGCCTCGCCGGTTCGTTAGCGGCGAGTCCCTTCCCTACCTGGGCCGATCGGTTCGCCTCACCGTGCACCCCACCGACGACGCCAGGGTCGCGGTCAGGTTCCACCACTGGGAGTTCGACGTTGACGTCCCCCGCTCGCTCCAAGGCGAGGAACGGCTCGAGAAGGTGCGAGCCGCATTCGAGGCGTGGTACCGCGACCGAGCCTCGAAGAAGCTCCCGCCGCGTGTCGAGCGGATTGCGAGCCTTCTCGGCGTGCAGCCGAAGGCTGTCCTAGTCCGCGATCAGCGCCGCCGCTGGGCGAGTTGCGCTCCGGACGGCACTCTGCGCTTCAACTGGCGCGCTGTAATGGCTCCACCCGCCCTTCTCGACTACGTGATCGCCCACGAACTCGCGCACCTACGCGTTCGCGGTCACACGCCCGAGTACTGGGAGGTGGTCGCCCAGGCCGTGCCCGACTACCGCATCCGACGCGCCCGCCTCCGGGAGGTCGGCCCACTTCTCAATATCTAATCCAGGGCGGCTGAGCGCTCAGCCGGGCGGGCCGGAGGTCGGTCGATCTTCAGGCCTTTGTGCGGGCGCGGCGGCGGGCCTTCATGCGCTGGCGCATGCGGGCGTGGGCTTCGGGCGTGCCGTCGTGGAAGGTGCCGAACAGCCTGTCCAGCGGCACCGGCCGGTTGCCGTAGTTGCACTCGAAGTACCGGTGGTGGAGGTGGTGGAAGTAGTCGGCGCCCTTCATGGAGGGCCCGTTGCGCTTGGCGAACTCGTACCGCTCGAAGCCGGAGTGGGTCACCGCCGTCGCGATGCTGTTGGACGACAGGGTGAGGATCAGGATGAACGGGTGGGCCGGCACCACCCACCACAGCAGGAACATGCTGAGGTACATCATGTGCTCGACCGGGTGCATCGACAGGCCGCTCCACGGCCCGGGGTTGACGTTGCGGTGATGCAGGTAGTGGACGTGGTCGTAGACCCAGCGGGTGTGCAGCACCCGGTGGATGAAGTAGAAGTGGGTGACCGACCACAGTGACGTGAACACGGTGAGGAACGACAGGTACAGCCAGGCGGAGTCCCACTCGACCTGCGGGATCCAGCCGTTGGCGTAGAACCACATGGTCAGCGCCTCGTAGGCGGTCCAGACCGAGCAGCCGCTGACCAGGCACCAGAACACGTTGTCGCGGGTCTGGTGGTTCCAGAGGAACTCCCGGTTGGTGGTGCTCAGCCACTGGCGCTGGTACTTGTAGCGCTGCTCCTGGGCCCGCCGGGCGTACAGCACCATGTGCAGCGTTCCCGCCACCAGCGAGAACATCACCACGTTGCGGACGTAGATCTCCAGGATCCACCTGGGGCTGAGGGTCGCCATGCGCTCCATCGACGGGGTGAAGAAGTTCCAGGCCACCGCGGCGATCCCCACCCAGATCATCCCCTGGGGCAGCATCATCGAGGCGATGTGCTTCAGCGTCGCCGCCGGTCGCGGCGGCCAGTCCAGTATCGGCGACACCGTGATGGGCACGTCCGGCTCGTAGCCGCCGGTGACCGGACTCGACGACCCACCGTTCGCGGCGCGTGTATCCGTCATGAGCGTGCCACCTCCCACCGACAGAACGTACCCTCGCTCACCCGCATAGTAGCTAGCGCCCGAGCCGCCGCGTGGCGCGACTCGAGGATCATCCCGGCCGGGCCACTTCGGCCAGCGTGGACAGGAAGCGGTCGTTCTGGGCGGGGGTGCCGACAGTGACCCGGACCCCCACCCCGGAGAACGGGCGGACCACCACGCCCCGCTGCTCCAGCGCGATGCACACCTCGTCGGTTCGGTCGCCCAGCTGCATCCACACGAAGTTGGCCTGGGCGTCGGGGATGACCCAGCCGTCAGCGGTCAGGGCGGCGGCCAGCCGGCCCCGCTCGGCCTTGATCGTGTCGATGTTGGCCTGGGCCTCGCCGGTCGCGCCGTCGCTGAGCGCGGCCAGGGCGGCGGCCTGGGCCAGGCCGTTGACGTTGAAGGGGATCAGGCACTTGTCGATGGCCGACACCACCTCGGGGTGGGCCATCACGTAGCCCACCCTCAGGCTGGCCAGCCCGTAGGCCTTGGAGAACGTGCGGGCCACGGCCACGTTGTCGAATCGGGGCAGCAGCTCGGTCACCGGATCGCCGAGGGCGGGGTCGGCGAACTCCCGGTAGGCCTCGTCCACCAGCACCACCACGTCGCCGGGGACGCTCTCCAGCAGCCTCGACACCGCCGTGGTGGACACCGCGGTTCCGGTGGGGTTGTTGGGGGTGGCCAGCAGCACGAGCTTGGTGCGCTCGGTGACGGCCCCGGCCACCGCGTCGAGGTCGAAGGCGTGATCGGTGGTGAGCGGCACCCTCACCAGGGTCCCGCCCATGGTCTGCACCGAGATGGGGTAGGCCTCGAAGGAGATCCAGGGGGTGACCGCCTCGTCTCCGGGGTCGATGTAGGCGGTGGCCAGCTGGTACAGCAGCGCCACCGAGCCCGCGCCGACGGTGACCTGCTCGACGGCCAGCCTAAGCCGGTCGGCCAGGGCCTCCCGGACCGCGGTGGCCCGGTGGTCGCAGTAGATGTTGCCGCCCCGGCAGGCCGCGGCCACGGCGTCCACCACCGCTGCCGGGGGAGGGTAGGGGTTCTCGTTGGAGGCCAGCTTGATGGCCTCGGCGATGTTGTGCTCACGCTCGGCCTGCTCGGCGGCCTTGCCCGGCTTGTAAGCGGGCAGGGCGTCCACCGCGGGCCGCACCCGCCCCACCGGCGTTGCAGGCTCGGTCTCAGACGAAGGCATCCCGCAAGTCTGCCCCATGCCGGCCCGCTCCCGGCATGCCCGCCGCAAGTGACCGTCGACGTGCCCTCGCACGGGAATATCGACAAGTCCGCAGGCGTAGCATTGAGAGTATGGGAACCGGGTCGTCTCTCAAGGTCCGGACCGACATCCGGGTGGAGGGCATGACCTGCGGGGCCTGCGCCGCTCGGGTGGAGACTGCGCTGGGATCCGCCGACGGCGTGCTCGACGCTCGCGTCAACTTCGCCTCGGGGCGGGCCACGGTGCTACATGACGGCACGATCGACGACGGCGGCCTGCGGCGGGCGATCGAACGGGCTGGCTACTCGGCACCGGTCGACGCCGCGAGCGACGGCGAGGTCGAGCGGCGCCGTATCTCCGGTCTGCGTCGCCGTCTGGTCGTCGCAGTCGTGGTCGGACTGCCGGTCGTGGCGGTCTCGATGCTGCCGCCGCTGCGCTTCGACGGATGGCGCTGGGCCGCGCTGGTGGCGTCTGCGATCGTGGTTTTCGGCTCGGGATGGGCGTTCCACCGGGCTGCGCTGCGCAACCTGCGTCACCGGGCCGCCACCATGGACACCCTGGTGTCAATGGGCACCACCGCGGCCTGGCTCTGGTCGACGGTGGTGTTGCTGGCCGGCGTTGATGATGGTCACGTCTACTTCGAGACGGGCACGGTGATCGTCGCTCTCGTGGTGCTGGGCAAGTGGTTTGAGGCCCGGGCCACCCGACGCTCGGGCGAGGCTGTGCGGGCCCTGGCCCGGCTGGGTGCCTCCACCGCTCGTTTGGCTGACGGCACCGAGATCCCGGTCGACGAGTTGGCGGTTGGGATGCGGTTCATCGTGCGTCCCGGCGAGCGGATCGCCACCGACGGCATTGTGATGAGCGGCGCCTCCGCGGTGGACATGTCCATGGTCACCGGCGAGCCCGTGCCCGTCGAGGTGGCTAGCGGCGACGAGGTGATCGGGGCCACCGTCAATGCCGATGGCACTCTGCAGGTGGAGGCCACCCGGGTGGGCGCCGACACCGCCCTAGCCCAGATCGTGCGTCTCGTGGACGAGGCCCAGGGAGGCCGCGCCGCAGTCCAACGGCTGGCCGACCGGGTGGCTGGCGTGTTCGTGCCCATAGTCGTGGTGCTGGCCGCGGTCACCTTGGGCGTGTGGTTCGCAGCCGGAGCGCCAGCCTCTGAGGGCTTCACCGCCGCGGTGGCGGTGCTGATCATCTCCTGTCCCTGCGCGCTGGGACTGGCCACGCCGCTGGCGGTAATGGTCGGCACCGGACGGGGAGCCCAACTCGGCATGATCATCAAGGGCGCCGAGGTGCTCGAGGACACTCGCCGCGTCGACGCGGTGATGCTCGACAAGACCGGCACAGTCACCGAAGGCCGGCTCGAGGTGGTCGATGCCGTCGCGTCACCCGGAACCGACGTTGCGGCCATGGGCCTGCTGGCCGGCGCGCTCGAGTCGCGCTCGGAGCACCCTGCCGGCGCGGCCATCGCACGGCGCTGGCCGTCGAATCGCACCGTCACCGACTTCAGGAACCGTCCCGGCCTGGGCGTGGTCGGACGGGTCGACGGCGCCGAGGTCCGGGTCGGCCGGCGGCCGCTGTTCGAGCAGGTCCCCGGAGAACTCGAAGAGGCCGTGGCCGGAGCCGAGGCCGCCGGGCACACCGCGGTCCTGGTCGGCAGGGGAGCCACCGCCGAGGCGGTGGTCGCGCTGGCCGACACGGTCAAGCCCACTTCCCGGCAGGCCGTCCAGCAGATGAGGGCCATGGGCCTGGAGGTGTCGCTGATCACCGGCGACAACCGCCGCACGGCTCGCTCCGTCGGTGACGCCGTCGGCGTGGACGACGTGACCGCCGAGGTGCTCCCCGGCGACAAGGCCGCCGCGGTGGTGAGGCTCCAGGAGGCCGGCAAGCGGGTGGCGGTGGTAGGCGACGGCATCAACGACGCGCCCGCGCTGGCCCAGGCCGACCTGGGCATCGCGGTGGGAACCGGCGCCGATGTTGCCGTCGAGGCCTCCGACCTGACGATCGTGGGCGGCGACCTGCGGGCCGTGCCCGACGCCATCGCCCTGTCGCGCCGCACGCTGGCCACGATCAAGGTCAACCTGTTCTGGGCGTTTGCCTACAACGTGGCCGCCATCCCCCTGGCCGCCACCGGCGTGCTGAGCCCGATGGCCGCGGCAGCCGCCATGGGCCTGTCGTCGCTCTTTGTGGTGTCCAACAGCCTCCGCCTGCGCCGTTTCCGCTCCCGCAGAGCCTGATTGGGGCGAGCGGTGTCTACGGGATCTGTTATAGGCTCTAACGGCTAGCCCGCAGGCGCGCCGGGCATCGGGAGAATCTGCGACGGAGGGACCCAGACATGACTCGCATGACCCCCAGCGAAGCGTTCGTGGAGACGATGGTCGCCCATGGCGTGGACACCATCTTCGGCATCATGGGCAGCGCCTTCATGGACGCCATGGACATCTTCGAACCGGCCGGCATCGAGCTGGTGCCGGTGGTCCATGAGCAGGGCGCGGCCCACATGGCCGACGGGTTCTCAAGGGTGTCGGGCCGGCACGGCGTGGTGATCGGCCAGAACGGGCCCGGCATCTCCAACTGCGTGACCGCCATCGCGGCCGCCTTCTGGGCTCACAGCCCGGTGGTGATCGTCACGCCCGAGGCCGGGACGATGGGCATCGGCCTGGGCGGCTTCCAGGAGGCCAACCAGCTGCCGATGTTCGAGGAGTTCACCAAGTACCAGGGCCACGTCAACAACGAGCACCGTATGGCCGAGCTGACCGGCCGGTGCTTTGATCGGGCGCTCTCTGAAATGGGGCCGACGCAGCTCAACATCCCCCGCGACCGCTTCTACGGCGACATCGACGTGGAGATTCCGCAACCGCAGGGCCTGGATCGGGGTCCGGGCGGTGAGCGCACCCTGAACGAGGCTGCCGAGCTGTTGGCCGGTGCCTCGTTCCCGGTGATGGTCTCCGGCGGCGGGGTGGTGATGGGCGACGCCATGGCCGAGACGGTGGCGCTGGCCGAGCGGCTGGGCTGCCCGGTGGTGAACAGCTACCTGCACAACGATTCCTTCCCGGCGTCACACCCGCTGTGGTGCGGCCCCCTGGGCTACCAGGGCTCCAAGGCGGCGATGCGCCTGATCTCCCGGGCCGACGTGGTGCTGGCGTTGGGCACCCGGCTCGGCCCGTTCGGCACGCTGCCGCAGCACGGCCTGGACTACTGGCCCGGCGACGCCAAGGTCGTCCAGGTGGACGCCGACGCCAAGATGCTCGGCCTCGTCAAGCCGATCGACGTCGGCGTCTGCGGCGACGCCGGGGCCGCGGCGGCGGCACTCACCCGGCGCCTCGCTGGCCGCGAGCTGGCCTGCGACGCCTCGCGTTCACAGCGGGCCGCCGATATCGCCGCCGACAAGGCCGACTGGGAGGCCGAGTTGGACGAATGGACCGAGGAGACCGACGACTTCAGCGTCGACATGATCAAGCAGGCCGCGGCGGAGTCCGACGACTGGATGCATCCCCGCCAGGTGCTGCGCGAACTCGAGCGAGCCATGCCGGCCCGAGTGATGGTCTCAACCGACATCGGCAACATCAACTCGGTGTCCAACAGCTACCTCCGCTTCGAGGAGCCGCGCTCGTTCTTCGCCGCCATGAGCTGGGGCAACTGCGGCTACGCCCTGCCCACCATCATCGGCGCCAAGAAGGCCGCGCCGGACCGCCCCGCGGTGGCCTACGTGGGCGACGGCGCCTGGGCCATGAGCATGGTGGAGACCATGACGGCGGTGCGCCACGGCATCCCGGTCACCGCGGTGGTGTTCCACAACCGCCAGTGGGGTGCGGAGAAGAAGAACCAGGTGGACTTCTACGGTCGCCGCTTCGTGGCCGGCGAGCTCGACGGCGGCGAGGACTGGTCCGAGGTCGCCCGGGCCATGGGCGCCGACGGCATGCGGGTCCGCCACCTCGACGAGGTCGGTCCGGCGCTAACGGCGGCGATCGACGCCCAGATGAACGCCGGCCGCACCACGGTCCTGGAAGTCATGTGCACCAAGGAACTCGGCGACCCGTTCCGCAAGGACGCCCTCAGCCGCCCCGTCCGCTACCTCGAGAAGTACGCCGACTACACCTGATGGTTACGCGTCACCTGTAGCCGCCGCCTCTTCGGATGCTGTCTATGGAGACGGCCAGGATGAGGATGATGCCGCGGACGACCATCTGCCAGTAGATCGGCACGTTCGTGAGAACGAAGCTGTTGGTGATGACACCGATGATGATGAGGCCCAGGAACGTGCCCAGCAGGCTGCCGCGCCCTCCTGTGAGGGCCACACCCCCGAGGAACACCGCGGTGATGATCTCCAGTTCGGCTCCCTCGAAGGCGGCGGGTTGGGCGGTTCCACCCCGCGACATCAAGGCGATGCCGGCGATGCCCGACAGGATGGCCATCGCCACGTACGACCACATGCGGATGCGGTCCACCTTCATGCCCACATTCCGGCAGGCGGAGGGGTTGCCGCCGATGGCGTAGAGGTTGTTCCCGATGAACGAGTGGCGCATGAACCACATGCCGAACACCAGCACCCCCGCGAATACCCACAGCGTCACCTTGATCCCCAGTGCCTCGCCCCGACCGAAGGTGCTCCAGGCGTTGACGCCGATGACGATGTTGTCACCCTCACTGACCACGAAGGCGAGCCCCCGGAACAGCAACAGGGTGCCGAGCGTGGCGATGATCGGGTTCACCCGGAGCCGCACGATGATGAAGGCGTTGATGAGCCCCATGGTGGCGGCGCACGCAAGGGCGACCAGTCCCGACACGGCGCCGTTGACGCCGGCGTTGATCATCATGGCGGCGAACATCCCCGTGAACGCGGCCACGGCGGCTATCGACAGGTCGAGGCCGCCGCTGATCAGCAGGACCGTGAGTCCGACGGCCATGAGCCCCCGGATGGAGAGGGCCTCGCCGATGTTCACGAAGTTGTTGACGGTGAAGAAGTAGGGGGAGCGCTGCCAGGAGTAGATGCACAGACCCGCGAGCGCGACGAGCAGACCGGGGATCGTCCAGTCGTTGAGGCGCCTGAACGGCCACCAGGGGTGCTGGCGATCTTCGAGGGCCACGAGCAGGTCACTCATGCCGCCGTCCAGGATCCGAAAGCCCGAGCCGCCGGTGATGCCGGCTGCTCCGGAGACCGGTTCACGACAACCCTCCGTTGGTTGAGGTGCCGTTGGTGAACTGCGACGGCAGCGCCCCGGTGATCCAGCCGATGACCTCGGTCTGGGTCGTGGCCGCAGAGGGCGTGTCGGCCCACAGCCGACCCTGGCGCAGCACCACGATCCGGTCGGCGATATCGAGGATGTCGCTGAGATCGTGCGTGATGAGCACGATGGCGCTGCCGTGGGACTTCATGTCGACGACGAGGTCGTGCACCTGGGCGGTCTGCTCCACGCCGAGCGAGGCGGTCGGCTCGTCGAGCAGCAGGATGTCACCGCCCTGGGCGACCGCCCTGGAGATGGCCACCGCCTGGCGCTGACCCCCGGAGAGCACACCCACGTCGACACGCACCGAGGGAAGCCTGATGTTGAGGCGCTCCAGCAATTCGGTGGCGTCACGTTCCATCTTTCGGCGGTTCAACACGAGACCCCAGCGCCGCGGCTCCCGCCCGAGGTAGATGTTGTGGGCCACCGGGCGAGTCTCCACGAGGGAGAGATCCTGGTACACGGTGGCGATTCCCAGGGCCATGGCATCGTTGGGATCCTCGATCGTGACCGGCTCGCCGTTGCGGGCGAAGCTCCCTTCATCGGCGAAGTAGACGCCGGAGAGGATCTTGATGAGCGTCGACTTGCCGGCACCGTTGTCGCCGAGCAGACCGATCACCTCGCCGGGTTGGATGTCGAGGTTGACCTCCGACAGGGCCACCACGTGACCGAAGGCCTTCGACACGCCCGTCATGCTGAGGAGTGGGGGCATCACGGCTTCCCGAGGATTGGCGGACAGGGACTGACGATCAGGGGATCAGATCCGTACGGAACAGTAAGTCGATCACGACCACCTGGGTTGACGAGTCGGAAAAGGTCGCCCGACCGGGCGTGTGCACCCCGACAGGTGGCTGCCGGGGTGCACACGACGGCCGAACTGAGCCCCGTTAGCCGGGGTACAACTCCTGGACGTTGGCACGGGTGACCGGCTCCACCGACGGGATGACCCGGTCGGGCACGATCCGACCCTCGAGCATGTCCACCACGGCCGGCACCAGGTACTGCCCGTAGCGCTCGGGGAAGAACGAGATGGTGGCCTTGAATGCCGACTCCTCGTCGGTGCGCTGGCGCAGGTCCACGAGCGCCTCATCGGAGGCACCCAGGCTGGCGACCGCGGCCCGGCCCAGGAAGCCGGCCTGCTCCAGCGCCAGGGCGCAGTCCACGCCGGGTTGGTCGCTGTGGCCGAAGCAGAGCACGTACTCGGCGTCGGGGTTGGCGGTTGCCCAGTCCGTCACCAGCGGGAACACGTCGTCGAGGGCCGCGTGCGGGATGTCCACGTGGATGTTCTCCTCGGGAATGGGGAAGGACTCCAGCACACCGGCGATCGCGCCGTCGCGACGCTCGCCCATGACCTGCACGCCCTGGGTCCAGATGACCACCAGTTCGGTCTCCTCCGGAGCCCAGCCCTGCTCCTGGGCGAATCCGGCCAGGTAGCGGCCGGCCTCGACCGAGGCCTCGAAGTTGTCAGGACCGAAGTTCTTGCAACCCGGATGCGGGCCGTCCCAGGTGATGCACGGCAAGCCGGCGTCGATGTAGATGCCCGCGATCAGCTCCTCGGTGCCGGCGATCCAGTTGGCGAAGATCACACCGTCGGCCTCCTGAGCGACGATCAGGTTGGCGCACTCGACGGTCTTCTCCTGGTCGTAGGCGTTGTCGCAGAAGATGATGTCCACGCCCATGGCGTCGGCGACCTCGTAGATGCTGTCGGTGACCGAGTCGGTGAATGGGATGCCGGCGAGGCCGTCGGCGTGGCCGATCGTCCACTGTTGGCTGGCCGGGCGGATGACCGCCTCGTAATCGCCTGCGATGGCCTTCACGTTGTGGCGGGCCACCTCGGCCTCGGCCTGAGCCTCCTCGGCTTGTGCAAGAGCCGCCTCGACCGCGGCTTGCGCATCCGCAAGAGCGGCTTCGGCCTGCTCCACGGCTTCGAGATTGCCCTCGGCGGTTGCCTGCGCCAGTTCCGCCGCGGCCTGCGCCGCGGTCGCCGCGGCGGATGCCGAACCGGCCGCCGAAGCGGCGTCCGCGGCCGCGCCCCGCGCCTCGCCGATTGTGGCCTCCGCGCCGGCGACAGCCACGTTGGCCGCGTCGACGGCGTCTGCTGCGGAGTCGTCGGCGGCGCAGGCACTCGCCACGAGGGCGAGCGCCACGCCGAGCGCGGCGATCACCCAGAGATTCCTACGTCGAGAGATCATGTCCCCTCCCTATCCCATGTCCGCAGCCGGCATCGGCTACGACCAAACGTCCGGGGCAGCATAGTAGGTAACGAAATCGCGGTCCGAATCGCCGTTGCGCCGGCGATCCGGGGCCAAGCGACGGCGACGCGCCGCACGACGAACGGTCCTTTCTGGAATAACCTCAACGCCGGCAACCACGTGTAGCAGGGGGAAGTCAGTGGCACTGGCAGCGACATCGGAGCAGAAGCAACTCCTGAATGAGCAGGGGTTCTTCGTCATCGAGGAGTACCTCGACGCCGACGAGGTGACGGTCCTCAACGATGCCTTCGACGAGGTCGGCGCGCGGCTTCGCCGCGAGCGCGGCATGGCGCCGGACGCGCAGCTCAGCTGCCGCAACGGGCTCGTCAAGCACGAGGCGTTCCTGAACCTCATGGACCGGCCCGACATCCTGCGCTACGTGGTCGACATCGTGGGCTGGAACGTGCAGAACCGCGACAGCGTGATCCTCTGGACGCCACCGACGCCGGGGCGGCACCCGTCGGCCCTCTCGTTGGGCTGGCACTTCGACTACGAGGAGGAGTTCACGGGCATCGGCATCGACGGCCCGATGCCCTGGCTGGACTTCAAGATCGGGTGGTACGTCTCCGACGCCACCGAGGAAGGCCACGCCTCCATCCTCTTCGTGCCCGGCAGCCACCTGTGGGACATGGAACGGCGGGCCCGGTGGCGCGAGGACATCCGCCCCGAGGACGTCTTCGAGTTGAAGGTGCGCCCGGGCAGCCTCATGATGTGGCGCCCCACGCTGCTGCACGCCGCCAGCCCGAACCTGGGCACGCACGAGCGCCGCGCCCTCTACATCAGCTACGCGCCCCGCTGGATCCGCCCATCGGGCCACGTGGAGCAGGATCCCAACCTCGTCGCCCGCAGCGACCCCATCCGCCGCCAGTTGCTGGGTGCCATGGGCAACCTCTCCCACCCCCTCGGGCCCGACCCGAAGAACCACCCCGACTCCCAGTACTGGTTCGCGGCGGACTGGGACAACATCCCGTTGAAGCAGTGGGCCGAGGAGCAGGCCGGCGATCCGCCGTACGACTGGGGCACCGGCTACGGCGTGGGCACGGTGAAGGGACCCGAGTACGCCTTCCACGACAACACCGACCCGCGGCGGGTCTGAGCCGGCCCCGGCCACGACCAGGAGGTCCACGCCATGACAGCGAGCCCGACGGCCGACAGGCCCCTGTTCCTGAATCGCGACGACGGTATCGGGTTCGTGACCCCGGCCCCGGCGACCCGCGACGTGCGGGTGCTGCTGTCCCCGCTGCTGCAGGACGGGATGGGCGACTTCGCGGTCGGCATGACGCAGATTCCCGCCGGTGTCGTCGGGACGCGTCATTCCCACCCCGGAACGACGGAGGTCTGGATGATCCTGTCGGGCCGGGGGCGGGCGCGGATCGGCGATGAGGACAGGCCGGTCGCACCCGGCGACGTGGTGTACACGCCGCCGGGCGTGAACCACCAGTTCGTGAACGACGGCGACGAGCCGGTCACTGTGTACTTCCTCTACAGCCCCTCGGGTGCCGAGCAGCGGGTCCTCGACGGCGGCTTCCTGTAGAGAGGCCGCCGGGTTCGTCTAGCCCCTGCCCGCCGCGGGCTCGGCGAAGTCGATCATCAGCCGCGAGAAGGGATCGTCGGCTGGCCGCGCGAACAATTGAGCGGCAGTTGCGCCCAGTGCCTCGAAGTTGACGATCCGCCCACGGCGCAGCACGAGACGCACGTCGGACAGCACGCAGATGTCCTCAAGTGGGTGCCCGCCGACGGCGACCATGTCGGCGATGGAGCCCGCCCTGATCCGCCCGTAGTCGGCGAGACCGAGATGGTCGGCGGCGACCGAGGTGGCTGACGCCAGGGCCGCAGCCGGCTCGAGGCCGGCGTCGACGAGCAGCGACAGCTCGTCGTGCAGGGAGAACCCCGGCACGAGATGAGGGAACGGCGCGTCGGAGCCGGCGATGACGGTGCAACCGGCGCCGGCCAGGGCGCCGAGGACCCGCTTCATGGTGTTGACGCTGCGCTGGCGGTCGAGGCGGTCGGCGACATCACCGGTGCGGTGCGGGAAGCGCTGCCAGACGGCGGAGATCTCGGGATGGACCCACCTGTCACGCCGGTCGTGGCGGAAGGCTGTGTCGTTCAGGCGGCAGAGCCGGTCCCAAACCACCAGCGTCGGGCACTGCGCGACGCCTGCCCTCGCCAGCGATGCCGCAGAAGCGGCGACTTCATCCACGTTCGTCCGCCACCCCTCGACGTGGTGCACGCAACCCGTGAGGTGCTGCACCTCACGCACGCCGGCCGAGACCGCTGTCGCCAGATCCACCGACGGTCCGAGGTGGGCGAGGAGCGGCAGACCGCGCTGATCGGCCTGGGTCGCCGCGGCGCCGATCTGCTCCGTGGTCAGGTGCACGTACAGCTTCACGGCATCCATGCCGCGCTCGGCCATCTCGTCGACGGAACGACGGATCGCCGCCGCGTCGGTGTGTGAGCGGCCGATGTGCGGCCAGAACGCCGCCGAGCCGTCCAGTAGAGGACCGCAGCAGAGGATGTCCGGACCGGCCATCGGGTCGGCTCTGGTGCGCTCGCGGCGCCGGAGGATCCACGCCAGGTCGTTTCCCGTGTCGCGTACCGCCGTCACGCCGGCCGCCAGGAAGGCCGGAAGCATCCAGTCCGAGAGGTGGGTGTGGCAGTCGATCAGGCCCGGCAGAAGCGTGCAACCGGGGAGTTCCCTCACCTCCATGCCCTCCGGCAGCGCACCCACCGCTTCGACCCCGACGACGCGCTCGCCCTCCACCACGGCCGCATGGGCTTCCCGCAGCCGCTCGCCGTCGAAGATCGCCGCAGGTGCGAGCGCGAACCGGTCCACGGCCGGCTCAGTAGATGAGGCCGCCCCCGCTCACGTTGAGCGTGGCGCCGTTTACGAAGCTGGCGTGGATCGACGCCAGGAACACCACGACGGCGGCCAGCTCCTCGGGCTGTCCGATCCGGCCCACGGGGCATGCCTTCGTCGAGGCCTCCTCTATCTCGGGAGGCAGGTCGTCGTGTTGCATCGGGGTATCGACCTGGCCGGGCGCGATGGAGTTCACGAGAATGCCGTGGGGGCCGTAGCGCCGGGCGAAGCCGCGGCTCAGTGTGATCACGCCGGCCTTGCCGGCAAGGTAGGCATCGCTGCCGAACACCGGCCCGTTCCACCATCCCCCCGAGCTGAAGTTGATGATCCTCCCGCCACCACCGGCGGCGATCATGGCGTTGCCGACCGCCCTGTTCAGGAAGAACGTGGCCCTGACGTTGATGTCGTTTTGGAGGTCCCAGTCCGCGGGTGTCACGTCGTCGACGTCCTGGCGTCGCAGGAGGGCGGCGATGTGGGCTAGCGCCCACAGGTCGCCGAAGTCGTCGACGACCCCCGAGACGAGGTCGTCGATTGCGTCCACGTCGAGGAGGTCGAAGCTGATGGCGCGGTGTCCCGTGCCGTCCAGTCCGGCGACCACCTCGGCCAGCCCGTCCGCGTTGCGGTCCACGGCTGCCACGCGCGCCCCGGCGGCCGCCATGGCCCGCGCCGTGGCGGCCCCGACCCCCCGGGCGGCACCGGTCACGATCACGCCGCGGCCCTCCAGGCCGGCCCCCAGAGCGCCGTACCCGACGCCGGTGTGCTCAGTCACGGGGATCTCTCACCGTGCCGGCGGCATGGTGAACGGCTCGGGATCCATGAACCGGCGCAGCACGTTGTTGCTGATGGCGGTCACGTTGTTGTCGTAGCCGAAGTTGCCGAGGCTGCCGGACCAGGCGATCGACCCGGTGGAGAAGACCGCGCCCCCGCCGGGCGTCTCAAAGAAGACCATGTCGGCGCGGATCTTCTCGGGCGCATCGGGGTCGGTGTTCGGCAGGACATCGCCGATCGACGCCACCATGAGGTCGTAGAGGTTCGAGTGGTTCTCCGAGGACGCCAGCAGCAGCGTGTGCGCCGGGGTGCCCAGGGCGGCGTCGACGCGCTCGATCTCGTAGCCCGCCGCCCCGCCCTGCAGGATGCCGAAGTCGCCGATGATCTCGTCGTCGACGCCCTCGAAGATGAAGGCCGCCCGCGGGTCACCACTGGCCGCCGTGCGGCGGTAGTAGGAGCAGGTGTCGAAGCCCTGCGTGATGAACCCCACGCCGCCGATGGTGTGCGGCCCGCGGCCGATGCCGATCCACGTGCCGGCGGGCTCGCCGGTGAGCGTGTCGTGGCCCTGGCTGGCGTCGGCGCGCCAGAGCCGCGGCAGGTCGGGCCGGCGCACCTCGGTCATCCCCGAGCGAGTGGGGTGGTAGGCGATGCGGTGCCAGTAGGTGTTGCCGCCGAGATTCATCAGCCGTCCGCCGCGACGCACGAAACCCTCCACGGCGTCCATCATGGGCGTGCTCGTGTACTCGGGATGCGAGCTGGTGACCAGCACCCGATAGGGCGCAAGTGCCTCGAGACCCTCCCGGTCAAGGTCGTCGTCGGTGATGGTGTCGTAGGCGATGCCCGTGCGCTCTAGCCATGCCACGATCAGCAGGTCCTGGCAGAACTTGTACATGCGGCCGTGCGGGCGGAAGTTGGTGACCGGTCGGTGCATCGAGGAGTGCACGACCGTGCTGCCGTCGGCGTGGTTGTCGTAGGTACACCCGCCGATCTCACCGAAGCGCAACATCAGCAGGTCGGTCTCGTCGAGCACGGTGAGGCGCCCGTGGATCATCTCGTTGAAGGCGCTGACGACGCGCATCCGTAGGTTCGCGTAGGCCCCGTAGGTGGCGGTCGGCAGCAGGAACGCCACGTCGCTCGTGGGCGCACCCGCGCCCGGGCGCACCGCGAACGGCACCCAGAACTCCGCCTCGCCGGCCCGGAAACGACCCGCGTAGCAGCCGCTGGCCCAGTCCGCCGGAACGCGCAGACTCTGCGTGGTCTCCCAGAGGGCGTCGCTGATGTCGTCGCAGTGGAAGTGGATCGCCCCGTACTCCTCGGGTGCCACCCGCCAGTCCGACGTCCGCCCCGACCAGTTGGAGCCGCCGACCCCGCGCGTCGGCATGTTGACGATGGTGCCGTGGCGATCGTTGCCCGAGACGTCGAAGATGTCCTCGCTGCCGATGTCGACGGAGAAGTCCCAGTCACCGAGCGCTCCCTCCGCAACCGCGGCGGGGCCCCGCTCGGCAACGGCTTCGATCTCGGCGCCGTCGAGGGCGTGCCCGTACAGCCGCGGGCGCTCGAGCCGGCCGTTGAAGCACGAGACCGCGTGGCCCGCCCCGGTGTGCTCGGCGCCGATGAGTATCGGGTCGTCGCCGAGACCTGCGACCGGGCCTCCATGGTGCTCCTCGTGGACCCAGCCGCGATCCTCGAGGCGGTGCGATGCGAGACCGCCGGCACTGAACGTGATCCCGCCGGCACCGTCGCAACTCACGGCGACACAGGTCCAGCGGGACTCGGCGACAGCAACATCGCTGAGGACGACCTCCCCGATCATCCCGTCGCCGACGACGAACCCCAGATGCCCGTCGGGAGACAGGAAGAGGCCGGCACCAGTGGCCGTATCGTTGCAGTACGTGCCGAAGAGCATCTGGTGACCGGCGGCCAGAAGCGTCGGGAACACCGAGAGCACGATGGTGAAGCCCCCCTCGGCCTGGCCCCCAGCACCCCCCGGCACGGCTACGTACGATCCTGGATGGATCTCCTGGTGCCGGGCCGCGTGCTCGCCGCACACCGGCGTCGCCATCTCGGTCGCCACGTACGGCGGCACGTCGGGCCCGTCGCCCAAGTCGGGGCTGAGCAGGCGCACGACGTCGAGCCTGTACGTCTCGACGCCGGAACACGATGCCTTGAAGTTGATCTCCTCGCCCGCCCGGAGCGTCTGGCGGTCGGCATAGGCGAGCATTTCGGGCCCGTCGAAGCCGGCGCGGACCACGGACGGCTCCTCGGGTACCGAAACCTCGGCTCCCGCCGGCAACTCGCCGAACATCTCCGCCCAGCGCACCCGGAACACGTAGCGCTCGGCCTCTTCGATGTCGTCGAAGACGACCTCGGGCAGGCGTTCGACGCCCAGCGGGTCGCCCTCGGTGAACCGGGCGAGCATCCACTCCACGTTGGAGCGGGTCATGAGCAGGAAGTGCTTGCCCACGAGCGGGATTCCCCGCATGTAGTTGAGCAGTGACTGCAGGTCGGGCGTGTGCCGCCCGAAGGGTCGGCGCATGAACTCCTCGAACAGATCGGCGCGCCCGCCGTCGATCCCCAGCGGGAGTTTGGGGGCCGCAATGGTCATCGGCTCAGCCCCTCGACCGCCAGGACGCGGGCCGGATTGCCCACGATCAGAGTCTCCACCTCCTCGTCGCCCCAGCCGGCGTTTCGGAACAGGGGAACGACGTGGTTCAGCGTGTGTGCGTAACCCCAGCCGCCGTAGGCCAGCAGCCGGGTCTTCACGCCACCCATGTCCTGGGAGACGAACAACTGCTCGAGGTGGCCCCGCTGGGCCAGCCCGACCATGCCCTGCACGATGTCGTAGTCGCTCGGGGGGTACTTGCCCAGCCCGATGAGCGAGTGGTCGAAGCCCATCAGGTCGTAGGCCAGGTTGGCGCCCCGCTCCAGCATCTCCAACTGGTAGGGCAGGTCGCCGATGGCCGTGTTCATGTGTCCCATGATCACCCGCCGCGGATCCACACCCTCGGCCTCCAAGGCGTCCAGCACCTTGATGCCCTCGAATCCCCACGGGTGCAGATGGATCGTGATAGGCAGATCGGTCTCGCTGTGCGCCCAGGCGGCCGCCCGCAGCATGCGGAACTCCTCGGGGTGCACGGGATCGTAGGTGCCGACCTCGCCGATGATGCCCGGTCGGATGCCGGTGTCGCCCACACCGTTGCGCCACTCATTCACCATCTCAGCCGCCAGGTCCTCCGTGGAGCGCTCGGCAGTGCCTTCGGGATGCGACGCCGCCAGGTAGTAGAAGCCGCCCATGATCACGTTCACTCCGCTGCGTTCGGCGAGGTCTCGCAGGATCAGCGGTTCGCGCGACAGGTGGCAGGGCGTGACCTCCACGATCGTGCGCCCGCCCGCCGCGTAGAACGGCTCCAACTCCTCCAGAATCTGCTCCACGTCGGTCTGGTGGTAGTTGTCGGGGAAGCCGCCCGGGTTCCAGCGCGCCTCGGCGGCGGTGCACATGGTGAGCGGCTCCTCGGTCACGGCCGGATAGCCGTGGATCTGAAGGATCGGCCGGCAATCGATGTAGAGGTGCTCGTGCACGTGCGTGGGACCGAGTTCGCTCACCGGGACCGGTCCGGTCACGGTCATGGCATAGGCGCCGTTGGCGGTTCTGTCAGTGGTCATGGCATCACGCCTTTCAATGGAACATCCCGCCGGGCACCGCTTCGATCAGGTCCTGCGTGTAGGGGTGCTCCGGGTGCGAGAAGAGATCGTCCGTGGGACCGCTCTCGACCAGTTCGCCGCGGCGCATCACGTACATCCGGTCGGCGAAGCTGCGGACGAGGCGCAGGTCGTGCGTGATCAGCAGGATCCCCAGCCCCCGCTCCTCCTGGAGCCGTCCGAGCAGCACCAGCAGCTGCGCCTGCGCCGACTGGTCGATGGACGACGTGGGTTCGTCCGCGATCAGGATGCGGGGCTCGACCGCCAGGGCACGGGCCACGCTCACCCGCTGGCGCTGCCCGCCCGAGAGGCTCGGCGGGAACAGCCGCGCCTGCTCCTCGCTGATGCCGACCTCGCGCAGCAGAGCCATCGCCGAGTCGCGGGCCGCCGAGCGTGACACGCCCTGCCAGACCTGGAACACCTCGGCGACGGCGTGAATCGCCCGCTGCTTGGGGTTCAGGCTGGAGTACGGATCCTGGAAGATCATCTGCACCTGCCCGCGCACCTCGCTGCGGGCACCGCCGCGGGGCATCTCGAGGGTCTCGCCGCGATAGCGGACCTCGCCGAGGGTCGGCCGGTGCAGCAGCGCCAACACCTTGCCGAGAGTTGTCTTGCCACTCCCGCTCTCGCCCACGAGCCCGACGACCTCGCGCTCCTGCACGTTGATGTCGGCGCCCTCCACGGCGTTGAACGCGTTGTGGCCCCGCCCGAAGGTCACGCGGATGCCGTGGCCCGCGAGCCCCGCGCCGTTGGCGGTCACGTCGACTCTCCCGTGGCGGTCTGCGCGCCAACCGTCGGCGCCCCCTCGGTGGCCATCGACGAGGCGAACAGGCAGGCCGTGAGACGGCCTTCGTGCTCGACGGGCTGCGGCTGCGCGCCCTCGCAGCAGCGATCGTGTGGAGCGCCGTCGCCGAGGCGCAAGGTGAGACCGCAACGTGGGTGGAAACGGCACGCCGACGGCCAGGCGCCGACACTGGGCGCCTCGCCGGGGATCGGCTCGTAACCGCCCGCCAGTTCCATGTGCGCCGCCGCGACGAGTCCCGCCGTGTAGGGGTGCCGGGATTGTTCACGGACGAGCGCCTGCGGCCCCGACTCCATGACCGCTCCCGCGTAGAGGACCACGATCGAGTCGCAGACCTCCTCGACGACGGCCAAGTCGTGGGACACCAGGAGCAGCGACATTCCCAGTTGCTCGCGGAGCCGGCGTAGCAGATCCAGGATCCGCGCCTGCACGCGCACGTCCAGCGCCGTCGTCGGCTCATCGGCTATGAGCAGCGAGGGACCGCGGGCAAGCGCGCCGGCGATGACCACCCGCTGGCGCATCCCGCCCGAGAGCTGATGCGGGCGCTCGTGCATCACCGAATCGATCCGCGGGATCTCCACCAGTTCCAAGAGCTCCCGCACCCGGGCGCGGGGCGACAGTTCCGCGCCGGTGTCGCTGCGGGCCGCCCGCACGAGCGCCATGAGCTGCGTACCCACTGTGAGCACCGGGTTTATGCCCGCCAGCGAACTCTGGGGCACATAGGCGATCCGGTGACCGCGGATGCTCCGCCACACCGCATCGGAGGCCCCCACGAGTTCGGTCCCCTCGAAGAGGATCGAACCACCCGTCACCGTGGCGGAGTGGCGGTACAGCGTCCCCACGAGGGACCGGCAGAGCATCGACTTCCCCGATCCGGACTCCCCCACCAGGCCCAGGGTCTCGCCCTCGCCGATGCGGAGCCAGGCCTTGTCCACGACGGGGATGGTCTCGCCCCGCCGGCCGACCAGCCCGATGGAGAGTTCGTCGACGGTCAGCACGATGCGATCCTCACGCGCGGAACACTCATCCGACGACGTTCTCCGAGGTGCGCCGGCCGAGAGCCTGCGATATCAGCGACACACCGAGCGCCGTGATCGACAGCATGATGCCGGGGAACAGCACCGGCCACCAGGCGCGGAAGATGTGCAGTCGGGCGTCATTCAGCATGGCACCCCATTCGGGTGTCGGAGGCTGCACACCCGCCCCCAGGAAGGAGAGGCCGGCGATGGCGCCGATCACCACCACGAAGTCGCTCACCGCGTAGGCGAGCGTGAGAGGGAACACGTTGGGCGCGACGTGGCGGCTCAGGATCCGGGCGCGGCTGTATCCCAGGCACCGGCCGGCCTCGAGGTAGTCCATGTCGCGAATTATCAGCGCCCGGGCGCGCGCCACCTTCGCATAGCGGGCCCAGGCCGTTATGAACAGGCCGAGCAGGATGCCCCTCGTGCCACGCCCGAACGCCGCCACGAGCGCGATCACGATGATCAGCGTCGGGAACGAGTTGATGACCTCGATGGCGAGGTCCCCGACATTCTGCACCAGCCTGCTGCGGGTTATTCCGATGATCGAGCCGACGATGGTGCCCACCAGCAGCGGTACCGAGACCGCCGCCGCCGCCAGGATTATGTCGATGCGTGCCGCTTCGAAGGTGCGCGCGAAGACGTCGCGTCCGAGGTGATCGGTCCCGAACCAGTACTCGCCGCTGGGGGGAAGGTTGGCGTCGGGACCGCCCTTCCGGGTGTCATAGGGGCTCAACGCCGGGACGACGATCGACAGGACGATCATCAGCACCATGATGCCGATTCCGAAACGCATGCCCGGCGACATGGCACGCCAGCCGGCGCGCACTCTGCCGAGCCACGCGCGCGGCTCGCTTGCCCGGGCGGACCGCGTCCCGGCCTCACCCAGCGAAGTCACGAGATCGTCCGAGCGCGAGGATCGATGAGCGCGGACACCGTGTCGCTGAGGAAATGCACGGCGACCACGATGAACCCGAATGTGAACAGGGTGCCCTGTACCACGGGATAGTCACGTGCCAGCACCGCCCGAACCAGATAGGTGCCGACCCCTTCGAGGTTGAAGACGGTCTCCACGATCACCGCCGCGGCCAGGTTCGCACCCACGATGTATCCCATGAGGCCGATCACCGGGGCGATGGAGGGGCGGAGCAGGTAGCGCCAGATGAACTGCGGCTTGGCGAGCCCCCAGACCAGCCCGGTCTCGACGAACTCCTCGGCGTTGGTCTCGCGGATGGATTCCTGCAGGACGATGGCGAAGATCATGCCCACCGGGATTCCGGTGACGATGCCCGGCAGCAGCAGGTACTCCAGGTTCTGGGGGAACGTGTCGACGTATCCGGCCACGGGCACCCACTGGAGTCTCACCCCGAACACCAGCAGCAACAGGACGCCCGAGACGAACGGCGGCGTGGCGATCAGCGCCGCCGAGCTGAGACTGAAGCCCTGCTTGTACCAGTTCGAGCGCGTCAGACCTCCGATCACACCCAGCGGTATCGCAATAATCAGCGCGAACGCCATTCCCAACCCGATGAGCCACAGCGTGATCGGCAGCCGGTCGCCGATGGTGTCCAGCACCGGTCTGGTGGACTGGAGCGACTGCCCGAGATCGCCGCGAAGGACGTCACCCATCCAACTGCCGTACTGCGAGACGACCGACCCATCGAGGTGGAGCCGCTCTCGCAACACCTCTATCTGAGCAGGGTTGGCCTCCTCCCCGAGCAGCACCCGCACCGGGTCGCCGGGCACGATCCGAACCAGCAGGAACGCCAGCAGCGAGACGCCCCACGCCACCAGGATCGCCCGCAGCAGGCGGCGCCCGATAAGCGCAAGCACACGGTCACGCTTGGGGGCATCGGCGGAGGCGAGATCGGTTGCCGGTACGGAACTCGCCGCTTCGTTCGTCACGAGTCTCCCCGAGGTTTCAGCAGCTTCTCAGCGCCGAGGTTCGGCACGCCAAAACAGCGTCCGCTCCCCCGACTGCGGGTGAAGACCGGCGGGGGGGGGGCCCCCCCCCCCCAGGGGCCCGGCGGGGGGCCCCGCCACACGGAGGAACGCGGACCAGCGAACAGGGGGGGG
>VXXM01000079.1:0-84746 GCA_009835395.1 Acidimicrobiia bacterium | reverse complement strand
GCGTGGCCCCCCCACCCCCCGCCCCCCCCCCCCCCGGGGGTGGGCGCGCGGGGGGGGGCCCCCCCCCCCCCGCGCGGCGCGGGGGCGCCCCCCCCCCGACACTCCGGTCACGGGCACTCACGTACCCGTTGGCGTGAGGCGGCTATCCGCCCTCGGTGGCGACCCAGAAGTTCTGGGAAGCCGGGATCATCGCCAGGATGTCCGTCGACAGGCGGCTGCCGACGAGGACGGCGCGCTCACCCTGGGGGCAGTAGTTGGCGCCGATGTCGAGCGCCAGACGCTGCACCTCGGACTGCAGGCGCTGTGACGCCTCCATCTCACCCCTCGGCATGGCCTGCGCCAACTCGTCGAACGCGGCCGTCACCGAGTCATCGGCGAATGCCACCGACCTGGACCAGAAATTGTCCGGGTAGAACAGGGTCCGCAGGGTCGAGAAGTTCGGACCACCGCTCCCGATCCACATGGCGTCGTAGGCCCGGTTGATGATGTTGTCGATGATGATGGCGTCCTCCAGGGGCTGCACCTCGGCGGTGACGCCGATGTCGGCCCAGTTCTCGGCCAGGATCGTCGCGGCGTCCGTCCAGCCTGGACGAGCACCCATCGTCTGCAGCGGCGTCGAGAATCCGTCGGGATAGCCGGCCTCAGCCAGTAGAGCCTTGGCACCCTCGACGTCACGCTCCAGCGGGACGATGTCCTCGTATTCCCACTCGCTCCGGTACCTGGAGAGGATCGAGCCACCCGGCTCGGCCGTGCCCAGGAACGCCCTCTCGTTGATCGCGTCGCGGTCCATGGCGAGGCACAGGGCCTTGCGCACTCTCACGTCACCAAGGGGCCCTTCGACGTCGCTGCGGATCACGAACCAGAACGTGCCGCCGATGGGGTGGACGATCTGGATGACGTCGTCCGGCAGGTCGGCGCGTACCGATGCGGGAATGTCGAAGCCCATTGCGGCGGCCCCGGTGGTGACTTGCAACAGTCGCGAGATCGGGTCGGTGGCCGACGCCAGCGTGAGCTTCTTGATGACGGCCTCGCCTGCCCAGTAGGTGGGGTTGGCCTCGAGCACCATCGTCGGGGATCCGGGCACCCAGTCCGAAACCACGTACTGCGTGGCGCTGACCGGCTTGGCGAAGTAGCCCTCGGGGTCTGCCAGCACCTGCTCGTGCGGGTGCAGAGGCATGTTCTCGCTGCAGACGATCTGGTTGTTGAGGCAGCTGAACGGCTCGTTCAGGGTGTAGACGATCGTGCGATCGTCAACGGCCTCGGCGGACTCGAACGAAGCCATCTGGGCTCCGAACGGTCCCTCGTCCCTGGCGCGCTGCAAGGTCACGACGGCATCCTGGGCCACGACCGGTGTGCCGTCGGAGTAGACGAGCCCCTCGCGCAGCGTCACCGTCATCGTCAGGCCGTCCTCGGAGAACTCCGGGAAGTCCGTCGCCAGGTCCGGGACGTAGTCGCCCTGCGGGTCATAGCGGTACAGGTAGCCACCGAAGGCCAGCAGGCCCGCGGCGTGGGCCGGGGCGACGTAGGGCGCACGGGCGTAGTCGGCCTGCGCCACGAGGCTGGGCGTGCTGATGATCACGTTGTTGAGATCGATACCAGCAGCGGCCGCGGCCTCCTCCGCAGCGGCCAGTGCCGCAGCTGCCTCGGCCTGGGCGGCCTGAACCTGCGCCTGCGCTGCTTCGGCCTGCGCCTGCGCGTCCGCGGCGGCGTCCTGGGCTGCCGCGGCTGCTGCTTCCGCCTCAGCCAGAGCGGCCTCGGCGGCGGCCACAGCGGCCTCGTCCTCCGCGGCGTGAGCGGCAGCCAGCTCGGCCTCGGCCCTGGCCTGCTCGGCCTCAGCCTCGGCAGCCGCGGCCTCCGCCTCGGCGGCGGCCGCCGCAGCATCGGCGGCCGCCGCAGCAGCGGCTGCTCTCTCCTCGGCCTCCGCCACTGCCGCCTCGGCGGCGGCAACGGCAGCCTCGTCCTCCGCTGCCTGCGCCGCAGCCAGTTCGGCCTCGGCCCTGGCCTGCTCGGCCTCAGCCTCGGCGGCTGCTTGGGCTGCCGAGGCCGCGTCGGCTGCCGCCTGGGCGGCCGCCGCCTCGGCGCGCGCGGCGTCCGTCTCGCCCGTGTCCTCGGCGGCGCACGCCGCCAGGAGGAGGGAGAGGACGACCCCGATCGCCAGGAGTCGCGTCCAATAGTTCTTCCTCGTCATCTTCATCCCCCTTGGATCGTGCGATGACCTGTCAACAATGCTCACAGGTGTAACGAGTGCAGGTCCCCCCGAGCCGACTCTGAGAGCGGCGCGCTGTGGCCGGCCACCGTTCTGTGACGGAGGCACATTAGTTCTTCCACAGAGACGCCGCCCGGGAGCCGTACCGCCAGCAGAGCGGTGGTGGGTTCGACTGGACGACCGGCCATTTCACGACTGGCCGGCCGCGGTCCAGGCGAGGCTCAGATCCGGAAGATCCGTTCGGCGTTGCGGCGGAACATGGCCTCCTGCTCGTGGAGCGGGAACTCGGCGACGATCTCGGCGTAGGCGTTGATCACGTCGGGATAGCTGGAGAACAGCCGATCGATGGGCCAGTTGGTGCCGAAGAAGCTGCGGTCGGTGCCGAACGCCTCGATGCAGGAGAGAACCCACGGACGGATGGAGTCGACGGTCCAGCGGGTGTCCCCCATCCCCAGTCCGGAGATCTTCACGACGACGTTGGCGGCGCCGGCCAGGTTGAACAGCGCCTCCCGCCAGTCCCGGAAGTACCCCGGTGTGCGTGCCTTCGGGAACCCGCAGTGGTCCAGCGAGATGGTCATCTCCGGCGAGCGCTCCGCCAGCATCCGCAGGGTGCCGAAGTCCTCCCAGGCGGCATCGACGCACGCCACGAGTTCGTAGCGCTCCAGCAGCGCGAACCCCCGCTGCCAGGCCGGATGGTGCAGGTAGCCCTCGGTCTCGGGACCGAGGTCGCGCACCCCGCGCAGGTTGGCGTACTCGAGATGTCGCTCGACGACGGCCGCGGCGTCGGCTCGCAGCAGGTCCACCTCCGCCACGATCCCGTGCGGGTGACCGAGTCGGTCGGCGAATGCCTGCAGCCATTTCGTCTCCGCCACGGGATCGGGCGTGCGCACCGCCACATTCACGTGGATCGACTTCACGACGTTGGCGAAGCGGGTCTCGGCGATGTAGTCGTCGGCCCAGTAGCGCTGTGCCTGGATGGGCGCCACCGAGCCGAATACCGGGTGGGTCACGCCGGGCTCCATCCCGGCGTAGTGGACGTCGGGCAACTGCAGGTCGTAGAAGTGGACGTGGCTGTCCACGAAGGGGAGCGGTGCCATGTGTCCTCCGGTCGCCCGGCCCACCCGATCCGCCGACCCTAGCTGTGGCTGCCAACCCGGCCGGCTGCTTGCGCGAACATGGCGACATGTGGATCCGCACCGTGCCCTACGACGAGGCCGGCGACGAGTTGCGCCGTCACTACGACCGCCAGCGCGAGTCGCTCGGCGAGGTCACCGAGATGACCCTGGCGGGGTCGCTGTACCCGCGGCTGGTGGCCGCCCGCCTGGAGCTCTACGCCGCGACCGAGCGCTGCCCCTCCGCGCTGACCTCGCGCCAGCGCAACCTCGTCGGCTTCGTGACCTCGGCGCTGAACGGCACGGTGCACTGCATGAGCCAGGTGACCGTGAAGTTGCGCGCCGACGGCTTCAACGACGAGGAGATCAGCCTGCTGGCCGGCGACCCTGGCGCCGCCGCCGAGGCCCTACCGGCGCCCGAGGCCGCCCTCGTGCGCTATACCATCGACCTGACCAGGCGGCCGGGCGAGATCGCCGAGACCGACTTGGCGGCGCTGCGTGAGGCCGGTTTCGATGACCTTGCCATCCTCGACGCCAATGCCCACTGCGCCCACCTCAACTACGTGAACCGGGTGGTCACCGGTCTGGGCATCCACACCGTCGTTGACCCGGACTTCCCCGCCTACGAGGCAATCCCCTCCGACTGAACCGCCGGCGGCACACCACCCGCCGGCGGCTTTCGCCGTACCGTTGTCCGACGGGATGACCTGATTCCGCCCACGACAATCCGGAGGTCCGATGAATCCCGATCGCGCGATCACCTTCGATCCGGCCGAGAACAGCCCGATGGACTGCCAGTTCCTGCTGTCGCAGCTGGTGGTGCCCCGCCCCATCGCCATGGTGTCCACTCGCAGCCCGGAGGGCATCGCCAACATCGCCCCGATGAGCTACTACCTGCCCATCACCGGCGACCCGATGCTGATCGGCATCACGATGGGGCTGCGCGAGGACGGAGGCCTGAAACACACCTACCAGAACGCCATGGCCTCGGGGGATTTCGTGGTGAACGTCACCACCGAGGTCTTCGGTGACCAGATCGAAGTTGTCGCCATCGAGGGTCCGGCGGACTCCGACGAGTTCGAGCTGACGGGCTGGACCCCGGTGCCCGCCACGAAGGTGACCTCGCCGGCCATCGGCGAGGCCCTCGCCCGGCTGGAGTGCGAGGTGCGGCAGGTCGTCGACCTCGGCACACCGGATCTGCCGTTCGGCGAGGTGCACCTCGTCGTGGCCGAGGTGGTGTGGGCGGTCTACGACGAGGCGATCTGCAATGAGCGCGGTCGCATCGACCCCCTGCGCCTCGGCGCCATCGGGCGGCTGGGACTGCGGTCATTCCTGCGAACCGTCGACGAGGGCGCCTACTTCCTCCCTCGCATCCCGTGGGCCGAGATCGCCGCCGCCCGGGACGGGTCGGTCGCCGGCGGCACCTGACGAGTACGGCCCACAGCGATCCGCACCTGAGTGACCTCTGTGGCTGAATGCGGCCGGAGGGTCGGGGTGGGACGACCCTGGGCGGTCGGGAGGCTGGTTCCGTGTGTGCTCGTCGCCGCCATCGTCGCGACGTGCGTTTCCGGCACTGCGGTTGCGACGGCGGATGAGTTCGAGGGCCTGCGGGTGCGCATCGCGGCGCGCATGCTCGACGGCGGGAGCATCGAGTTCGCACTCCAGCAGCGGCGCGCGGGAGTCTGGGAGACCCGCCAACTGCCCGCCAGACGGTTCATGCCCGCCGACGCCACGCCCCGCCGCTGGCTCACCAGTTCGCCTCTGACGCCCGCCGGCCTGCAGGTGCGCATCGCCGCGCGCAGGCTCGACGGCGGGAGCATCGAACTCGCTCTCCAGCGATGGAGCGACGGATCCTGGGGAGCCCGTCAACTGCCCGCGAGCCGGCTCATCGCCGCCGACGCTGCGCCGGGACGCTGGCTCAACAGTTCGCCCCTGACGCCCGCCGGACCGACCGCCATCCCGCCACTGCCGGAGTGGAGTTTGCTGGCGGGCGGGGACGTGCTGATGGACCGCACCGAGCCGGCCGGCGTCGACCCGTTCGCGGGCATCGAGCCGCCACTGGCCTCGGGCGACCTCGCCATCGTGAACGTGGAGATGGCGATCAGCGACCGGGGCGCGCCGATCGGCAAGCATTTCACCTTCCGCGCCCCGCCGTCGGCGGCCCAGCGGATCGGCGACGCCGGGATCGACGTGGCCAATCTGGCGAACAACCACGCCAAGGACTACGGCCCGGTGGCGCTGACCGACACGATCGCCTCGCTGGAGGCCGCCGGCGTGGTCGCCCTCGGGGCGGGAGCCAACGACACCGAGGCCTTCCGGCACCGTCTCCTGGAGGTCCACGGGGCCGTGACGGTGGCGTTCGTTGGCGTGTCCATGATCGTGCCCTGGAGTTTCCCCGCCGGCCCCGACTCGCCCGGCATCGCCACCGGCACCGAGCCCGGACGCGTCCTGCAGAGCGTGCGCACCGCCGCCGACGAGGCGGACGTGGTGATCGCCGTCGTCCATTGGGGCGTCGAGGTGGCCACCTGCCCGAGCGCCGAGCAGCGGGCCTTCGCCCAGGAGCTGTTCGACGCCGGCGCCGTCGCCGTCATCGGCCACCACCCGCACGTCCTGCAGGCGATCGAGTTCGACAACGGAAGGTTGGTGGCCTACTCGCTGGGCAACTTCGTGTGGCACCCGAGAAGGGGCATCAGCGGCGAGACGGGCGTCCTGCAGATCGACTTCGCCGGCGACCGGATCGTCGGCTGGGAGTTCCATCCGCACCTGCTCGACGAGAACGGCGCGCCGCGCCCCGCCGAAGGGGGCTGGCGGGTCGACCGCCTCGGTGACCTCATCGAGGGCGACTGCGAGCGGCACGAGGGAACGTCGCCCTACGACCTCACTCCTCGAGGCGACACATCGGGTTCGGGCGAGCAGCCGGATGCGGAACTGCGGCGCTTCTCCGGCCGGCAGTTCAAGGAACTGCTTGATTCGGTGAGACTCCCCAACCTGGTGGACATCGCCGACGCCCCCGCCATCACCGGCGACACAAAGACCGACGAGCGCATCCGGGAGGTCGCCGAGGATCGGGGCTACCGGCTGCAGCCTGTGGTTGCCTCCCCGGACGAGTTGGTGAGCGTCGAGCAGAAGCTGCTGCAACCCGAGGCGGCACGCGCCTACGGGGCTCTCAGCGCGGCGGCCCGGCAGGCGGGCCATCAACTCATTCTGAGGTCGGCCTACCGTGGATTCGACGTGCAGAGGTTCCTGCTGTTCCGCCACCTGAAGGAGCCCTTCACGAGCGAGAGGATCCGGCACGCACTGCGAGTCGTTGCGCCACCCGGCTACTCGCGTCACCAGACCGGGTACGCCGTCGATCTGGAAACCCCCGGTTACGGGATCAACGACTTCAAGTACTCCGACGCGTACGCCTGGTTGGCCGCCGACAACTTCCTGCAGGCCAAGAGGCACGGCTTCATACCGAGCTACCCGGCCGGAGTCGAGAACCAGGGGCCAGATCCCGAGCCGTGGGAGTTCCTCTACGTAGGGGTCGACCAGCTCATGACGTCCCCGACCCCAGCCGAACCCTGACTGATCCGGGCTGCGGGCCACCAGATTTCACAACTCTTTGCTCAGTCGAAGAGTTCGTCCTCCTCGAACCGGGTCCAGTTGTCAAACACGGGGAACGGTGACTGCAGGACGCCATAGGGGTCGTTCACCTTGAAGGCGATCTGCTCGGCGTCAAAGACGTTCAGCACCGAGATCGACACGTTCCTCGACTCGACGCAGGTGGAGCATTCCGTCGGCAGGATCTGCGATCCACGCGGATCGACGAAGTAGAGCGTGACCTCAGAGGCGCCGGGCCCGCTCTCGACCCGGTACGAGTCGGCACGGATCTGCCACTCGACGAGCGCATGCTCACCCTCGGCGTATTGCGCCCAGAGTTCGATGCCGGCGAAGAAGTCCAGGATCACCGCCTTGCGCTTGTCTGCGTCTCGGGAGGGATCGAACCGGCGGAACGACCGGTCGGCGAGGGCGGCCACGACACGATCGGTGAGTTCGCTCGCAGGAGCCGGCTCGGCGGTCTCCGCGCCATCGGCCAGGTCGGCCGCGGTCGTCGTGGTGGGTGCAGGTGCGACGGTCGTCGTGGTGGGTGCAGGCGCCGCGGTCGTGGGGGCTGCACCCTCGCTGGTCCCGGTCCGCACAGTCTCGGCACCGCCGCCACACCCGGCTGCGAAGATGCTCAGCATCAGGACGATCTTCAGCGGGGTCAGGATGACTCCTAGATCAGATCGCCTGCATGAGCGAGGATCGCCGCGCTGGCTTCGATGTGCGCCTCGCAGGTCTCCTCGTCGTTCATCGGGAGCACGAACAGGTCGAACGAATCGCGGAGGCCGGCGATCCGGACGGCGCACTCGCTGGGCGTGCCACTCACCGCGTACAGGTCGAGCAGCGACTCGGGCAGGTGCTCGGCGGCTTCGTCGAGGTCACCGGCGAGCATGGCGCGGCGAACCCTGGCCGCCCGCAGTTCGTCGAGGCCGACCTGGCGGCGGATGTCGTCGGGCGCGTCGAGGGCCATGTAGGCGAAGTGGCGCAGGGCCCGGCGGCGCTCGGTGTCGTCGTAGGCCAGGTACGCCGACCACGCCACCCGGGCGTCTCCCTGGCGGATCGCACTGGCCGCCTCTGGGAGGTCGGCCAGCGCCTTTGCAGACAGGATCACCCAGTCGGCCTCAGCGGCTGCGAAGCGCTGCACGCGTGGTCCTCGCCCGGCCACGGCCATCGGCACGGTCCCGCGGAACCACGGCAGGTGGGCGTCGCCGACCCGGCGCCCGGTGAGCAGCCGCCGGTTCACGGCGAAGGCATCGGCGAGCGCCGTGAACGGCCGCCGCGGCTCGATCTGCAGGGGAGCCAGCACCCGGCTGCCGCCGACGCCGAGCCCGTGCCACACGCGCCCCGGCGCCATCTCGGCGAGCGTGGCCACCGCGGCGGCAGTCGTCACGGGATGGCGCGAGAAGGGGTTGGTGATGGCCGGGCCGACCACCAGATCGTCGCTCGCGGAGAGGATCGCGGTGAGCGCCACGTACACGTCGCGCTCGGTGCCCTCGTCGGCCACCAGGCACACCTCCGCACCTAATCGCTCGGCGAGCTTCGCCAGATGCACGAGCCGCCGCACGGGTTGGGTCGGCTCGAACCACACACCCCAGGGGATGGCGGGAGCCGCGGGGCTCATTCCGGTCCCCGCGGCGCAGCCGGCGCCGTCACACCGACGGCCCGCGGCCGACGACGCTGGTGCGGGTGGTCTGTGCAACCAGCCGGCCCGCCTTGAAGGTGCGGCGCGTTCCCGGTGCCGCGGCGATGGCTTGGCGCGCCGACCCGGCCGCCACCGCCACGAAGTCCGCGGCGGCGCCGGGTTGAACCTCGGCCGGCGGAAGCCCCATCACGCCCCGGGCCTCGCAGGAGACCGCCGCCAGCGCCGCCGCCGGGGACATGTGCCCGGCGGTCACCAGGAGCGAGGCGGTCTCGAACGGATCTCCCCGACCCATCAGGTTGAAGGGGTCCTGCAGGTTGTCGCCGCCCCCGGCGAGGCGCACGCCTGCGTCCGAGAGCGCCTCGATGGCCGTGAGGCCGCGTGGCGGCGCCGTGCGGAGGCCCCGGCTCTGGAGGAACAGGTTGGTCTGCGGGAGGGTCACCACGGCGATGCCCGCCGCGGCGACCGATTCGGCGACCTGTCGCTGCTCGGCTTCGGGCATCATCCCGAGGCTGACGCAGTGGCTGGCCGTCACCGGGTGAGGGAATCCCCGGTCCTGGACGCCGCGAGCCAGATCCGCCAGCGTGCGAGTGCTCGGATCGAGCGTCTCGTCGATGTGCAGATCGACCGGCAGTCCCGCATCGGCGGCCGCGTCGAGGCAGATCGCCACGCACTCCGCCGGGCGCGGGTCCAGCGCGGGCGCACCGCCGACCAGATCGGCTCCCGCCGCGAGGGCGGCCGCCAGCGCACGCCGGTTCCCCGCACCCTCGGGACCCGTCAGAGGCAGGCCGACCAGCGCCACGAGCTGGAGGTCCACGAGTCTGAGGCACAGCCGCCGCACGGCGACCAGCGCCTCCACGCCGCGGGAGCCGATGTCGGCGCCGACGTCGACGTGGCTGCGGATCGCCGTCACACCGTGCTCGGCGGCGATCTCGACCGCTCGAAGCGCCCGAGCCATCGTGCTCTCGCTGCTGATGCCGCCGCGATGGGCCTGCCAGGCCTGAACAGCACCGATCAGGTCACCGGTGGCGTTCACCACCACGTCCGCCGACAGTGCCTTGTCGAGATGGGCGTGCGGCTCGGCGAGGCCTCCCAGCAGCAGCATCCCCTCCAGGTCGTGACGCTCGAGCGGCTCCGCCGGCGCGGCGCCGGTCTCGTTCCCGTCGGCCCCGGCGGCAACCTCGTCTCGCGGCCGTGCGTCGGTCACCACCGTGACCACCCCGTCGACGACGGTCACGTCCACCCGCCGCCCGCCGGGCAGCAGGGCATCGGCCAGGATGCAGGATGCACGCACCGGCGCCGAGGGTAGCCCGCCGCGGTCGCGGCCCCGCCACAGGGAGCGGCCAGGCGAACGGCCTCGCTGGTGGCCGGTGGCTGCGGGACTGCCAGAATGGGGCCGTGCGCGTGGTGCTGGTTCTGGCCGACGAGCCCGACATCGACGACGGCGGGCTGCGCCGGGCCGTCGAGGCGGCACTCGCCACGGCGGACCACGACGTCGACCTGATCGACCTCCACGAGGGCGACTTCAACGCCGCCATGACCACCGCCGGACGCCGGGCCTACCACTCCGGGCAGCCGCTCGTGGAGCCCGACGTCGCCGACTTCGGGCCGCGGGTGAGTGCTGCCGAGGCGTTGATCTTCGTGTACCGGGCCGGCTGGACGGGCATGCCCCCGCGCCTGAAGGGCTTCGTGGACCGCACCTTTGTTCCCGGCGTCGGCTTCCACCTCGTGGACGGGAAGCTGCATCGGGGACTGGTCGGGGTGCGCCGGCTGGTGGCGATCGTCATCCACGATCGTTCCCGATCCGAGGTGTTCCGCAGCCGGGACCATGGGCGCCGCATCCTGTTGCGCACGATGCGGCTGATCGTGAACCCGCGCTGTCGTCGGCGCTATGTGACCCTGTACGACACCCGTTCCGAGCGTGTCGCCGCGGCGCGCCGGCGCTTCGCAGCCAAGCTCGACCGAGTCCTGGTGGGACTGTGAGCACGCTGGTCGTCCTCTGCCACCCGGTGCCGGAGAGTTTCGTGGCGGCGGTGGCGGCGCAGGTCGTCGAGACGCTCGACGACGCCGGAGGCGAGCCGCAACTGCTGGACCTGTATGCCGACGGGTTCTCCCCAACCGACGCCGACACGGTGACCGTCGCCGCGCACCAGGAGGCCCTGAGCGCCGCCGGCGCCCTCGTGTTGGTGTACCCCACCTGGTGGAGCGGCCTGCCGGCCATGCTCACCGGCTGGCTCGAGCACGTCGTGGCCGGCGGATCGACGCCGCGGCCCGGCAGGCCGGAGACGACCGCGGCGAGCCGCGAGCTCTTGGCGAACCTGCGCTACGTGGCGGCGGTCACCAGCCACGGCTCCTCGAAGTTCGTCAACGTCGTGCAGGGCGAGGCAGGCATGCACTTCCTGCGACGCAGCCTGCACCCGCTCTGCCCCGCGCACTGCCGGCTGCGGTGGCTGGCCTTCTACGACTCCGACCGCTCGAGCATGGCGGATCGCCAGGCGTTCCTCGCCCGGGTCGACCGCCGGCTCCGCAGCCTCGTCTAGCTCGCCTGGACGGCGGCCTCCCGCAGGAGCCGCCGGAGAACGTAAGGGGCGATGCCCCCGTGCCGGTAGTAGGTCACCTCGGTCGGGCTGTCGAGGCGGACGGTCACCGGGAAGTGCCGTTCGGCGCCGTCGGCGGAGGTGGCTGTGAGGGTGACGGTTCCGCCCGACTCGAGACCGGCTGTGAGCCCGCCGATGTCGTACGTCTCGGCGCCGTCGAGACCACTGCGCTGCCAACCCCGCCCCGGGGGGAACTGCAGCGGCAACACTCCCATGGCGATCAGGTTCTGGCGGTGCAGCCGCTCGAAGCCCTCGGCCACCACCGCCCGGACTCCCAGCAGTGCCGTTCCCTTCGCCGCCCAGTCCCGGGACGATCCCGCGCCGTACTGGTCGCCGGCGACGATGATCAGCGGCGTTCCCTCCCGGCGATAGCGCTCGGCGGCATCGAAAAGGGCCATCACCTCGCCACTCGGGTGATGCACCGTCCAGCCCCCTTCCCGACCCTCGACGAATCGGTTGCGCAGCCGGGGATTGGCGAAGGTGCCGCGGACCATCACCTCGTGGTTCCCGCGCCGCGCACCCAGGACGCCGAAGTGCCGGTGGCCGATGCCCCGACCGCTCAGGTAGCGCCCGGCAGGGCCGGCGGGATCGATTGCACCGGCGGGCGAGATGTGGTCGGTGGTGATCGCATCGCCCAGGAGCAACAGGCAGCGGGCGCCCGCGATGTCGCTGACCGGTAAGGGGTCCGCGGGCACGCCGTCGCAGAACGGCGGCTCGACGATGTAGGTGGACTCCGGATCCCACTCGGGCACCGCCGATCCGTCATCCCCGGCCGCGATCCATCGCCGGTCGTCGCTGAAGATGTCGTCGGCACGGGCTGCGAACAGGTTGGCATCGAGGGAGGTCTCGATCACCCGGCTGATCTCCGCCGCGTCGGGCCACAGGTCGTCGAGGAAGACCGCAGCGCCATCTGCGTCGTGCGCGATGGGCTCGGACGTCAGGTCGATATCGATGGTGCCGGCGAGGGCGTACGCCACGACGAGCGGTGGCGAGGCGAGATAGGCCAGGCGGCACTGGGGATGGATGCGGCCCTCGAAGTTGCGGTTCCCTGACAGCACGGCGGCTACTGACAGGTCGTGGCGTTCGATGGCGGCGGCCACCGGCGCCTCCAGCGGCCCGGACCCGCCCGCGCAGGTGGTGCACCCGTAGCCGACGACGGCGAAGCCGAGCTTCTCGAGGTGGGCCAGCAGGCCCGCCCGCGCCAGGTAGTCGGTCACGACCGGCGAGCCCGGCGCCAGACTGGTCTTCACGTGCGCCGGGGTGGCCAGGCCGCGCTCGGTCGCGTTGCGGGCGAGCAGCCCCGCGCCGATCATGACGGCGGGATTGGATGTGTTGGTGCAGCTCGTGATGGCGGCGATGACGATGTCGCCGTCACGGACGGGCACCGCTCCGGTGGCTCCGGGACCACGGCCACGGGCGGCGAGCGCGGCGGCCAGCGATTCCGGGACCTCCGCAAGCGTCCGCGTCTGGGTCGGCTGGAACGGCCCGGCCACGACGGTCTCGACTGAGCCAAGATCGAAGGGCATGACCCGGCTGAACGCCGGCTCCTCGCCGCCGGCGGTGCGGAACAGTCCCTGGGCACCGCAGTAGCGCTCGACGAGGTCCACGTGTGCGGGGCTCCGGGCCGTGCGCCGGAGGTAGGCGAGCGTCTCGGCGTCCGGCGCGAAGTAGCCGATCGTGGCGCCGTACTCGGGCGCCATGTTGGCGACGGTGGCCCGGTCTTCCAGGCTCAGGCAGTCCAGCCCGGGACCGAAGAACTCCACGAAAGCGCCCACGACCCCCTCGGTGCGCAGCGCTCGCGCCAGGGCCAGGACCAGGTCGGTCCCCGTGACGCCCGCTGCGGGATGCCCGTCCAGCCGGACGCCCACGACCTCGGGCAGGACGACATCGATCGGCTCGCCCAGCATCACGGCCTCGGCCTCGATCCCACCGACCCCCCAGCCCAGGACGCCGAGGCCCCCGATCATCGTCGTGTGCGAGTCGGTGCCCACGACCGTGTCCGGACGGGCGATTGGCTCCCCGCTGCTCTCGTCCACCGAGACGACCGATGCCAGGAACTCCATGTTGACCTGGTGCACGATCCCCCGGCCGGGCGGGACGACGCGCAGGGTGGCGAACGCCTGCTGGGCCCAGCGGGCGAACCGGAAGCGCTCGGCGTTGCGCTCGTACTCGATGGACAGGTTGGCGGCGCGTGCGTCGAGGCTCCCGGCGACGTCCACCTGCAGGGAGTGGTCGATCACCAGATCGGTCGGTACACGGAGATCCACCCGCTCCGGATCGCCACCGGCGCTCTGCACCGCACCGCGCATGGCAGCCAGCCCGAGGAGAGCCGGTATTCCCGTGAAGTCCTGCAGGACCATGCGGCCCGGGCGGAACGTCACCGAGCCCCCCGCGGCATCCGGCCCGGCCCAGGACGCCAGTGCCACGACTTCGGCCTCCGCCCCCTCCGGCGATCCACCGTTGACCGCTCTCCGCTCGGCATGCCGCAGCGCGCCTTCCAGAAGCACCTTGATGCTCACCGGTAGGCGGCTCACGGCGCCGACCCCGAGTTCTTCGAGGCGGCTCAGGCGGTAGTAGCGAAGCGCACCGGTGGCGGTGCGGAGCGTGGCCTCCGAACCGAAGGCACTCAACGGGACGATCCCGGGAGGAACCACGCCTCGCCGTCGAGGTAAGCCTGAGGCACCTGCACCGTGCCGCGCATGATCTCCCTCGCCGTGCGATCCATGGTGAGGCTCGGGACCCGCCACGTACCGGAGGGGCACTCCGCAGTCACGTTCAGGGCGAGCACCCCGGCAGGATGTCCGAGACGGACCTCCCGCGCCGGCGTTGCCCCGCCGCTCTGTGCCGGTTGGGCCGTGGGTGAACCGGCGGCAACCTCCGCCACGACGCTGCCGTCCACGGCGACAGCAGCCGCGCAGGCCATCGCCGCGGTCATCGCCAGGGTGCGGTGGGTCCGCCCCATCGAGATGAGCCGTACGACCAGGTCGACGGCGACCGACGGCACTTCGGTGCCGCTGGTGGTCCGGTACGCCGCGGGCGCGCCCACCAGCGCCACCTTCGGCACGGTGCGGTGGCGGCGGGTGGCCTCGGCCGGCGAGCCGGCGACGCCGATGCGCACCGCGGCCTCGCTGCGTATCAGCTCGAGGCGCTCCTGCAGGACGGCATCGGCATCGAGCGCGGCGGGCAGGGTCGTGGCGGCCCGGGGCACCCCCAGAGCCTGGGCCGCCACGAACACCGCCGGGTTGCCGACATCGATGATCGAGACTGGCACGGTGCCACATCCCGGCACGTCGATGCCGTCGCGGACCAGGCCGGTGGGCAGTGCGCCCCGCCCGATCGAGCCGTCCGGATCGAGGTACTCGAGGGTCAGCCGCGCTCCCATACCGGGCACCCCGCCGATGGCGAAGTCGCCGGACGGGTCGTAGCGGCCCTCGCGCAGCGGAACCCGGGTGCGGAAGCGCTGGAGGGTGTTGAGGCTCAGGACCTCGACAGAGATGATTGAACGGTCCGCGCCGCCGCTTGACGATGGATCCCGGCCCCGGATCGAGTCCGGGGCAGGCTCTTCGCCGGGATGACATGCATGGGTGCGGGCGGGCAGGAGGCCCGACTCGACGGCGAACGGGGCGATGGCGGCGGAGATGTTGCCGCAGTTGCCGGCGAAGTCCACTCGCGGTTCGGCCACCTCCACCTGGGCGAAGCGGAAGGCCACGTCGGCACCGCTGCCGGCCGGTGCAGGGCCGACGATTGCCGCCTTGCTGAGCGAGGAGATCCCACCGCCGAGGCCGTCGATCTGGCGCCCGTCGGGGTCGGGACTGCCCAGCGCCGCCAGGATGATCGCCTCGACCTGCTCGGCGGTGTAGCCGGCCAGATCGTCGGCCCGGAACAGGACGGCGCGGCTCGTGCCTCCCCGCCAGAACGACGCGGGGACGGGCCGGTCCACGCTCAGCCCGCCGGGTACGGGCGCGGCGGTGACCCCTCGTACTGCGCGCGGGGCCTGATGAGACGGTTGTTGGCGTATTGCTCCAGGACGTGCGCCGTCCATCCGGCCACCCGGCTGCAGACGATGAAGCTCGTGAACATGCTGAGCGGGAAGCCGAGGTGGTACAGCACCAGCGCCGAGTAGTAGTCCACGTTGGCGTTGAGCCGCTTGCGCTCGTGCAGCTCCGACTCCAGCGCGCTGGCCACGGCGTGCCAGTGCGGCTCTCCCGCCTCGTCACCGAGTTCGGCGGCGAGGCGGTACATGGCGATCGCCCGCGGGTCGCGGGTCCGGTAGACGCGGTGGCCGAATCCCGGGACCTTGCGCCGCGCCGCCAGCGCCGCCTCCACGAACGGGACCACACCTTCGGGCCGGCCGATCTCGGAGAAGACCGCCATGGCGTCGTCCACGGCGCCCCCGTGCAGCGCCCCCTTGACGGCCCCGATGCCCGTGACCATCGCCGAGTAGTAGTCCGAGAGCGTTCCCACGGTGGTCCGCGCCGCGAACGTGGAGGCGTTCAGCTCGTGCTCGGCGTAGGTGTTCAACAGAGCGTTCAGAGCACCCGCCTCCTTCTCGGACGGATGCCGCCCGGTGAGCATCCAGCAGAAGTTGGCGGCGTGGTCGAGGCTCGGATCGGCCTCGATCGGCTCGTTGCCCTGCATGTGGCGCGACATGGCGGCGACCATCGTCGGCAGGCAGCCCACGAGCCGGGCCGCCTTCGCCACGACGGCGTCCCGCGAGATGTCGTCGGCTGTCAGATCCTCAGCGCCCACCAGCGACACGGCCGTGCGCAGCACCGCCATCGGGTTGGCGCTCTCGATGGGTGCGGCGGCCAGGAGCGCCGCCACGCCCTCGCTCAGGTCGCGATGAGACGCAACCTCTGCCGCGAATGCCTCGCTCTCGGTCTCGTCCGGCCAGTCGCCGTGCCACAACAGCCAGGTGACGTCACAGAACGAGGCGTCGGTCACGAAGTCGCGGATGTCGTAGCCCCTGTAGGTCAGGACCCCGCCGGGACCGTCGATGGAGCAGACCGAGGAGTAGCAGGCCAGCACGCCCTCGAGCCCGGAGGTGACCTGCGGACGGCTGTCCTCGCTCATCGGTGACCTCCCGTGGTCGGCCCGCTCGGCACCCGCGGCCTTGCCGTCCTCAGCCGAGCTTGAACGGGTCGCGCGTGGCGCCGGACATCTCGACCCAGACGGACTTGGTGTGCAGATACTCGCGCAGGCCCTCCAGCCCGTTCTCCCGGCCGTGACCGCTCATCTTGTAGCCACCAAAGGGCACGTCGTAGTTGATCGTTCGGTAGGCGTTGATCCAGACGGTGCCCGCCTGCAGGCGCGGCACCATGCGATGCACCCGCTGCACGTCCCTGGTCCACACGCCGGCCGCCAAGCCGAAGGGTGAGTCGTTGGCGATGCTCAACGCCTCGGCCTCGCCGTCGAACGGGATGACCGACAGCACCGGGCCGAATATCTCCTCGCGGGCGATCCGCATGCTGTTGTCCACCCTGACGAACACGGTGGGCTCGACGAACAGCCCGTCACCGAAGCGCTCGGGACGGCACCCTCCGGTGGCGAGTTCGGCCCCTTCGCCGTTACCGACGTCGATGTAGCCCATGACCTTGTCCCACTGGGCGGCGAATGCCAGCGGCCCCATCTCGGTCGCCAGGTCCATCGGGTTGCCGAGGATGATCTCCTGCGCCCTGCCGACCACCCGCTCCACCAACTCGTCGTGGATCGGGCGTTCCGCGAGCAGGCGCGACCCGGCGACGCAGGTCTGCCCGCAGGCGGCGAAGATCCCCGCCACCACGCCGTTGGCGGCGGCTTCGATGTCGGCATCGGCAAAGACGACGTTGGGCGATTTGCCGCCCAACTCGAGCGAGACCGGCGCCAGGTGCTCCGCAGCCGCCTTGGCGACTCGTATTCCCGTGGCGACCGAGCCCGTGAAGGCCACCTTGTCGACACCAGGGTGCGACACCAGCGGCTCACCGACGCTCGGGCCGTCGCCGGTGACGACGTTGAAGACGCCGTCGGGAACTCCGGCCTCGGCCACGATCTCGGCGAACCGCAACGCCGAGACCGAGGTGTGTTCCGACGGCTTCAACACGAAGCAGCACCCCGCGGCGAGCGCCGGCGCCAGCTTGTAGGCCACCAGCATGAGCGGCGAGTTCCAGGCGGTGATCGCGCCCACGACCCCGACCGGCTCGAACAGCTGGTAGACGAAGAAGTTGGTCTTGGCCGAGTCCAGCACCTCGCCGCCGATCTTGTCGGCGGCGCCGGCGAAGTAGTCGTAGAACTCCGGCAGCAGCGCCGCCTGTCCCGCCATCTCGCGCAGCAGCTTGCCGTTGTCCCGCACCTCGATGGCCGCCAGTTCGTCCGCATTCTCCTCGAGAAGCCGTGCGAGGCGGCGCATGATCCGGGCGCGCTCGACACCCGCCATCTGAGGCCAGGGTCCCTCGTCGAATGCCGCACGCGCCGCCGAGACGGCGCGGTCCACATCCGCGGCACTCGCCTCGGGCACCTGTGCCCATGCCTGGCCGGTGTAGGGGTCGATGGAGTCGAACGTGCGCCCGGAGCGCGCCTCGGTCCACTCGCCCCCGATGAACATGCGCAGCGGGTCCCTCGGAGATGGATCCGTGCCGGCCTTAGCCGCAGTCATGGTCATGCCGCGCCCTCCAAACCAGCTCTCAGCGGTAGCCCCCTGTCCGGACCGCTTCCAAGCCTACGGCCAGCAGGAGGAGCAAGCCTTCCACGACGTACTGGTAGAACGTGGGCCAGCCGGCCAGGGTCATGCCGTTCTCCAGCACTCCCAGGACGATCACGCCGAGGATGGTGCCGCCCATCGTGCCGGTGCCCCCCATGAGGCCGACCCCGCCCAGAATCACGGCGGTGACGACGGTCAGGATCAGGGTGCCGGGCACACTGGCCGCCCCCGAGCCGCCGAGGGTGGACGACAGCACCCAGCCACCGGTTGCCGCGCAGGCGCCGCTGAAGACGAGGTACATCATGCGCAGCCTGTCCACCGGCAGCGCCACTGAGCGCCCCGCCGAGGCGTTCCCGCCCACCGCGTAGGCGTAGAGCCCGAAGCGGGTCTTGGCGAGCAACACCCACCCGGCGGCGGCGAACAGCACGGCGAAGACGAGCGGCAGCGGGATCCCCACGAGGTCGTTCTTCATGACCCCGTAGGCCCCGTCGGTGGTCTGGCGCAGGTTGCCGGCGATGCCGGAGCCACCGTCCACGATGAAGGCCAGCCCCAGCGCGATGCCGAGCATGCCCAGCGTCGCCACAAGCGGGTTGACCCGCAGCTTCACCACGACGAAGCCGTTGACGAGCCCCGCGCCGAAGCCCGAGGCGATGGCCGCCAGGATGGCGAGGGACGCCGGATAGCCGGCTATGACGATCTGCGTGCCGATCGTGCCCGACAGGGCCATGACCGAGGCGCCCGAGATGTCGAGGGCGCCGGAGATGAGCCCGAACGTGGCGCCGGTGGCGACGATCATGAGGACCGCCGTGGCCCGGCCGGTGTTCAGCAGGTTCGTGGTGCTCAGGAAGCGGGGCGCCGCGATGCTGAAGATCACGAACTCCGCCACGATGACCGCACCCAGCGTGACCCATGTCAGCTTCCCGGAGAACACCAGGTCGCGCAGGCGCTGCGGCCAGCCCGACATCTCGGTGGTGGGATCTTCGGGCACGACGGCGGTCATCGGAACCCGCCCTTGGGTCGCTGGTCGAAAGCAACCGCCAGGATCATGGCGGCACCAACGACGATCAGGACGATCTGGGGTCGCACCGCCATCTGGACGAGGCCGTTGTCGAGGGCGCTCACGAAAACCACGCCGATGAAGGTGCCGACGACCGAACCCCGACCCCCTGTGAGGCTGGCGCCGCCCAGGAAGACCGCCGTGGCGACGTAGAGCTCCCAGTTGCGTGCCGAGTTGGGGGCGATGGCGCCGAGGTCCGACGCCAGCAGGACGCCGGCGATCCCCGTGTAGAGCCCGGCAACGGTGTACATCCCCAGGCGGAACCGGTCGACGTTCATGGCGGCCTGCCGGGCCGCGTCGGGATTGCCTCCCACGGCGAACAGGTGGCGCCCCGCCTTGGTGGTGTGCAGCAGGACGACGGACAGCACGGCCACGGCGATCAGGAAGAACACCGGCACCGGAACGCCGCCCACGTTCTCCCGGGCGAAGCGGAACCCGTCGTCGCGGAGTTGCGTCGAGCGCCCGTCGGTGATGATGAACGCGACACCGAGAAGGACGAAGAGCATCGCCAGGGTCGCAATGAGCGGGTTGATGCGGAACCGCGTGACGATGAACCCGTTCACGAACCCGATGGCGACGCCCACCACCACCCCGAGCACGAACGCCAGCACGAGCGGGACACCGGCCTCGAACAGCTTGCCGGCGGTGACCCCGACCACCGCCATCCCCGAACCGATGGAGAGGTCGAGCCCACCCCCTATCAGGACGAGGGTGAAACCGGTCGCCACGATGAAGGTGACCGCGCTGAACCGCAGGATCGTGAGGACGTTCTGACTGGTGAGGAAGAAATCGAGGCGCGAGGTGAAGTACGTGCCCAGCAGGATGAGAGCGATCAGCAACAGGACGTGCTGGCCCAGCAGGAGGCGGCGCGCCCGCGCCGCGGCCTGGGCGCGGCTGTCGAGGGGAGCGCCCGGCGGGGTGGCGGTGGCGGTCACGCCTGCCCGGTCGCCGCCGGTGCGCCGGCCACGATGAGGTTGACGCACTCCTCCACCGACGTGCTGCGGGCGTCGAGCGTCGCCACGTGCTCGCCCCGCTTCATGACCATGACCCGATCGGCGAGGTCCAGAACCTCGGGGATGCGATGGCTGATGATCATGATCGACAGGCCGTCGCCGCGGATGTCCCGGATCAACTCGGTCACCGTGGCCGACTCGGTGGCCCCGAGTGCCGCGGAGGGCTCATCCATCAGCAGGATGTGGTTGTTCTCCTCGAACGCAACCGCCCGGGCGATGGCCACCATCTGCCGCTGACCGCCCGAGAGGACGCCAACCGGAAGCCTCGTGGACCCGATCATGATGTTCAGCCGTTCGAGCAGGGCGGCTGCCTCGCGGTGCATGCGGCGCCGTTCAAGGAAGCCCAGCAGGCTCGGCAGCCCTCGGGTGGGCTCGCGCCCGATGAAGACGTTGGCGGCCACGTCCAGATTGTCGAAGAGTGCCAGGTCCTGGTAGATCATCTCGATCCCGAGGCGGCGGGAATCCTGGGCGGTGGTGATCTCGACGGGCTCGCCGTTCATGAGGATCCGGCCGCTGTCGGGACTCACGGTGCCGGCGATGATCTTCATGAGTGTGGACTTGCCGGCGCCGTTGTCGCCGACGATCCCCAGGATCTCGTTGCGTTGCAGATCCACGTCCACCTCGTGCACCGCCCGGACGTGGCCGAAGCTGCGGCAGATCCCCCGCAGCTGCAGCAGCGGGGCGCGGCTCGATCCGTTGCCGTTCGGGCTTGCGTGTTCGTTCACTCGAATCACTCCCCCGGTGGGTTGTGGGGCGGGCCGGCGACAACCGCCCCGCTGGGTCCAAGCTGGTAGTCGTCGTCTGCCGGCGGCGCGAACTCCAGGTCGAAGACGAAACCCAGTTCGCTGTCCAGGTTGACCCGCACGACGTCGTCGGTGGTGTTGGCGGTCGCGGGGTCGACCCGCTGGGTGACGTAGGCGAAGTCCGCGTAGGCGCCGAGTGGGTAGGCGTAGCGCACCCAGGTGCCGCGATTGATCACCACGCCCGTTCCCCCGGTGAGCAGGAATGCACGGGCCGCGTCGACATCGGGACGGCCGTCGACGTCGGGAACGACGACGAAAGCGGCCGGATACATGCCGAGGGTGATGAGCGTGATGGTGCTCGCCGGATGCTTCTGCACGAATTCGCAGCGGTTGCCCCGGTAGTAGTAGCGCAGCGAGCACATGTACGCCCTGCCCGGGAACTCCAGCTCCTTCTGGACCCAGAGGTAGCCCAGGTTGTTGGCTGCCCTGTTGAGATTCGGCGAGTCGGCGGTCTCGGGGGCGATGACGGCGCCGAACGGCTCGAAAGCGGTCCGGTCGAGGCGTTCCACCGGCAGGCGGCGGACACCGACGGGATCGGTACTCATGATTCCTCCGGATCGAGGGACGGCCGCACGGGCCGACCGCTGCGGATGGATTCCTTGAGCGCGAACAGCGTGCTCATGCTGCGCAGGATGTCCGTGCCGCTGGCCCAGGGCTCCCCACCGGTGGCGATGCACTGCAGCACATCGGCCCGCGTCGCCAGGTACGACTCCGGCGACAGCGTGTACTGCAGCGGCAACTCGAGTGCCGAGCCCCGTGGCTCGTGCGGCCCGAACCGCAACTCGGCACGCACCAGCCGGGCCGGCCCGGGAAGTTCCTGATCCTGGATCCCGTCGACGCCTGCCCGCTCGCCCACGGCGAACATCTCGAAACGGCGGCGGTGACGGGTGGCGAAGTCGTACAGGAGCGTGGCGTTGGCGCCGCCGGCGAAGCTGAAGACCCCCGAGAGCACCGAGCCAACACCGTCGACGCGGCGCGACCAGTTGCCGTACACCTCCTCGGGCGCCTCGCCGAACCACGACTGGAGCACGTCCACAGCGTGGATGCACACGTCGTGCACTGCGTCGAAGGCGTTGGTGTGCTGGCGCCCGATCCCCGAGTGGTAGTTGATCCCCGCCGAGATGAGCGGCCCCAACGAGCCGGCCAGGATGAGGGCGCGGCAGCCGTAGAAGGCCGGGGCGTAGCGGGTGTTGAAGTCGACGCCGAACGTGATACCGCCGGCGCGGGCGTGGCCCACCATGTCCTGGCACTGCTGCCACGTCTCGGCGACGGGCTTGGCGATGATGACGTGGATGCCGCGACGGGCGGCCTCGGCCACCACTTCGACGCGCAGCGGCGAGAGGCCGACGTCCCAGCGGATGTTGATGTCGAGGACGTCCAGATCGACGGCGTCGATCATCGACCGGTAGTCGTCGAATACCTGCGCCACGCCCCAGGTGTCACGGATCGCCGTGGCGGCGACAGGGTCGGGGTCGCAGGCGGCAACGGGTTGGAGGCCGGCCGCCCGGTAGGCGGGCATGACGCCGCTGTGCACGATGCGACCGGCTCCCACCAGACCGATCCGCAGGTCGCCGGGGATCTCCTGGCGCAACGGTGGCGGCACGAGATCCAGGGCCGCGACGGGGCCCAGATCCACCGGGGGGATGTCCGAACTCAGGTCGATCTGCGGGGCCATGGCCGTCTCAATTCTCCGGGTCGCCCGTCAGCAGCGGAGCCAGGAAGCGTCCTGCCTCGCGCACGCCCTCCTCGTAGGTCTGGTAGGGATCCTCGTTCTCGATGCTCACGTAGTCGTCGTAGCCGGCCGCCGCGAGCGCGTCCACGAGTGCCCCCCAGAAGGCGGCGTCGTGAGCCCGCCCGATCGTCCGGTAGCGCCAGGCGCGCGCCGAAGGGTCACCGAAGGGCCGCTGGTCCAGCACGCCGGCGAGGGCGAGTTGCTCGGGCACCATCTCGGTGTCCTTGAGTTGCACGTGATGGACCGCCTCGCCGAGGGCCTCCACGACCCTGACCGGGTCCATCTGCTGCCAGAACAGGTGGCTGGGGTCGACATTGGCGCCGACGACGGGACCGACCGCCTCCCGCATGCGCAGCAGCGTCGGCACGTTGTAGACGAGATGGATCGGATGCAGCTCGAAGGCGATGCGGCGCACGCCACAGCGTTCGGCCAGTTCCGCCAGCTCGGTCCACAGCGCGATTCCCTCGGACCACTGGCGTTCCAGAAGCACCACACTGTCGTCGGGCCAGGGATAGAACACCCAATTCACGGTGGATGCATCACCGCCGTCGCCGGTCGTGCCGGACATCGTCACGATCTTCTCGACGCCGAGGAGTTCTGCGAGCCGGAACGTGTCCTCGATGAGCCGGCGGTGCTCGGGCCCTCGAAGCGGATGCAGGGGCATGCCCGCACAGTTGAGGGCGGAGATTTCCAAGCCGCGACTAGCGAACGCATCGGTGAACATCGCCCGGCTGCGCTCGCTCTCGAGCAGATGGCGAACGCCCGACGGCTGCCCCGCCTGGGTGACCTCGATGCCCCTCGCCCCGATCTCGGTGGCGATGTCGAGGCGGGCCTCGAACTCGGCCCGGGTGGACACGGGGTTCATCCAAGCCGGCCCGGCGTGTTCCGGCTTGCTCTCGTCCGGCCGACCGCTTGTTGCGGTGAACATCCGGACGATGAGTCCCATGGCGGGCCCGCGCGCCTGCCCGGGACTCGTCACCGCGTCGTTCCATTCATGCGGACCAACCTCGTCGCCTTCGGGCGGGTGCCCGAAGCCCCGCCCGCCGTCTCGAGACGACAGTAACCGAGGCGGGGTCGCGCGCTCGCTGGGAGGCTCTGGGTGCGTCCGCCTGCGTGCGCGCTGCCGCGGACGCACCCGGCCTACTTGCTCAGGGGAGGGTCAGCCCTCGGGGTACCACTCGTCGATGTTGCTGGCGTCGATGGGGACGTGGGTGACGTGGTTCACCCGCTGGGCGGGCGTGTCACCGTCGAGAATCGTTGCGATGATCGGACGCAGGAACTCGCCGTAGCGATCCGGGAAGTAGCCGATCGACATGATGAACGGCGAGTCCGGATCGCGGATCTCCGCCAGGGCGTCCGAGGCGCCGCCGTTGGACAGCACCACGCCCGCGTCGAGGCGACCGAGTTGCTCCATGGCCGCCACCACGGCCACGCCGGCGAGGTCGTTGGTCGTGGCGATGAACAGCAGGTTCTTGGCGTCCGGGTTGGCGTTCAGGTACGCCGCGGCCGCGGCCTGCGTCTCCGAGCCCTCCAGCACGACGTCGTTGAGGGTGATCGTGTCCATCGTCCACTCCGGGAACTGCTGGGAGATGACGTCCATGGCCACGACCATGCGCGCCTTGGTCTCATCGGGCCAGGTGCTCTGGTAGATACCGAAGATGCCGTCGACGTTGCCACCCCAATTGTTGTTGATGTAGTCGAGGGCATACTCGCCCATCTGCTGGCCTGCCGACTGGCCGTGCGCGCCGAACCAGTACACGTCATCGGCCGGCTCGGGGATCGGGCCGTCAATGAAGATCATCGGGATCTCCGCGTCGGCCATCTTCTCCAGCGTCGCTTCGTAGTTCGTGATGCCGCCGTCGAAGTTCAGATAGACGTCCACCTCGCGGGTGATCATGGCGTCGGCGTTGGCGAGCATCTTGTTGGCGTCCAGGTCGTGGTCGAGGGCGTACAACTCCCAACCGGCGTCGGCCGTCTCCGCTGTGACACCGTTCTCCACGTCATTGCAGAACTCGCAACCCGTCCGCAGAATGTTGGCGAAACCAACCGTCTTCTCGTCGTCGTCGCCGCCGCAGGCCGCGGCTACGAGGACGACGGCCAGGATGAGGCCCAGAAGGCCTGAGATTCTCTTCACGAGTGTCCCCCAATTGATTCGGCGCCCGGCTCGTCCGGGCGGTGTGGCAACTGTAGGGACTCGAACAGACCGGCGCTAGCGCCGCCTAGCCACCGCCGGTGACCGCCTCGAACTCCGCACGCAGTTCGGCCATGTGCTCCTTGAGTGCCCCCGGCATCGGCACGACCTCGACGATCGTCACCAGAAGGCCGATGATCATGTCGATCGGCTTCCAGATCACACTCGGCAACGGGAGCGCGTGCAGGATTCCGACCGGGAGAAGGATGACTCTCGCCACCAGGGTCATCAGAGCCTTGATCAATCCGTAGATCGGGCTGAGCAGTGCGTCCATCGGATAGTCCCCCCATCCTCTGCGCCCGACCGATTCGGGCGACCCGCACACTCTATAGAAGTCGCGTCGCCCGGGTCGGCGCTCCGTGGTGACAAGAAGGTGTCAGGCCGGAGGCGCCTGGGGGCTTCGGAGCGCCGCCTCAGAGGTTGGTCCTCACGCCACGGACTCGGCGCGCCCGCTGCGAGCGCTCCGATAGGCGGCTTCGATGATCTCCACCGTCCGTACGCCGAGGTCTCCGGGCGAGTTGTTCGCCACCGTGTCGCCACGCGCCAGGGCGACAAGGGCGTCGATCGGGCCGGCACAGTCGTACGCCCCGGCATCGGCGGCAAGCGGAACCGTCACCTCGCCCTGGTCGACGCGGTAGCGGGTCAGCAGTTCACGTTGCAGATCAACCGTGAGCTGGCCATCGGAACCGATGACCTGTACCACCAAGTAGTGCTTGCCGGCGTTGACGGCCAGATGGGCCGAGGCGCCCGAGACGCTGCCGATGGCGCCGCTCGTGAAGCGAACCGACAGGCTGTCATGGAACTCCACCGCCGTGCCCTGCGGTGACGACATCATGGCGAACACCTCGGCGCCGCCCAACCCTGTGAGCCAGAGTGCCAAACCGAGTGCATGGCTGAGTTGAGCCTGCGCGTAGCCGCCGCCGGAGATCGCCGGGTCGGTCAACGTCTCCGGACGCGGCGTCAGCTCGGGGACCTGCTCGCTGCTGACGATCTCTCCGGCGGTCTGGTCGGCCGCGAACGAGGGCTGCCGGCCCACGAGCGCCTCGCGGGTCGTGGAGGACATCACGATCGAGACGTGCTCGATCTCACCGACTCCCCCGTCCCGCACCATCAAGTCCTTGGCCTTGATCACGATGTCCTTGTAGTGCCAACCGAGTGCGATCAGTAGATGGCGGTCCATCGCCGCTGCGGTGGCGACCAGATCGCGGGCCTCGTCGGGATGCAGCGTGAACGGCTTCTCCACGAGGACGTGCGCTCCGGCCTCCAGCGCGGCCTTGGCCTGCTCGTGGTGCCAGCGCACCGGGCTGGCGATCACGACGATGTCGGGATCCGCCTTCAGGACACCCTCGTAGTGCGTGTGCGCCGAGGCGAACCCGAAGCGCGAGCGCACGCTCTCTGCCATCTCCGGATCGCGCCGGTTGACGGCCACGAACTCCACGAGATCCCGGTGAAGCTGGAGCCGCGGCAGATGCGACGCCACGCTCCAGGCGCCGGCTCCGATCAGCCCCAGTCGCAGCCTGCTCATGTGGCCTCGCTCCCCTCGCCGCGGGCGCGGCGTGGCAAGTCCGAGTCCCTGCCCGATACCAGCGCGCCATGAAGAGCCCGGTACCGCTCGAGCGTCGAACGGTACCGCCCGCGGAGGGAGTCCTCCGGCTCACACCGCATGACCACAGGAAGGCTTCGGTGATCGTCGGCGACCATTCCCGTGGCGGCACCGGCGATCATCGCCGCCCCAACCGCTGCCGCGTCCGCGCTGGCCGTCGAGTCCACGGGGATTCCCAGCACGTCGGCGAAGATCTGCATCCAGACCGCTGAGCGCGATCCGCCACCGGCGGCGCGGAGCGACGTCACCGGGGCGCCCGCCGCCGCGAGCCGCTCGGCCATCACTGCGGTCTCCAGCGCCACGCCCTCCAGCAGGGCACGGACGATGTGGCGCCGCTCGGTGGCGAACGTCAGGCCGACGACTGCGGCTCTCGCCTCCGGATCGGCGAAGGCCGTGCGCGAGCCCGCGAAGTGGGGCAGGGCGATCAGATCGGTTTCGACATCGGCAGCGGCGGCGACGATCCGGTCGTAGAACTCGCCCTCCGCACCGGCGCCGCCCGGCGCCGGCACCTCGGCGGCGGCGAACTGATCGCGCCACCAGCGAAGGACGGCGCCCCCGGCGGGAGTCCCGGCGATGGCGAGCCGCTTCATCGGTTGGACGTAGGGCACCGTCGGCACCGCGGTCGCGCCCGGAGAGTCGGTGCCGGTCACCGCCGCTAGGACGGCGACGGTCCCGAGCGACAGCATGGCGCTCCCATCGCCGGCGATGCCGACGCCATGGGCGGCGCAGGCCTGGTCGAGCCCTCCGGTGACGAGCAGTGCGCCGTCGGCGAGCCCCAGGTCGCGGGCCTGCGGTGCAGCGACGGCGTCGACGACTGTCCCGGTGGGCGCCGGGGTCGGGAGCTTCCCGGCATCCACGCCGGCGGCATCGAGGATCTCGGGGGACCAGCAATGATCGGCGGCGTCGAAGGCGAGGGTCCGCGTCGCCATCGTGTGGTCGATCACGGGCGGAAGCCCCAGGCGCACGGCGCAGAGATCACCGAAGCAGGCGAGGAGGGCGGCGCGGCGGTACGTGTCGGGCATCTCCCGGACGATCCAGCGCCATTTGGCGACCGAGTAGTGCGGCTGGGGCGCCATGCCGCACACGGCCGTGAGCCGCTCCACGCCAACGGCGGCGACCATCTCCTCGTAACAGGCGCCGGCCCGGCCGTCGAAGGAGACGATCATGGGAGCCAGCGCGGCGCCGGACGCGTCGATGGGCGTCACCGCCTCACCGAGGGTGGCGAACGCGAGAGCTCGCGGCGGTTCGGCCACGGCCGTGGTGACCGCCCGGATGGCCGCGCAGACCGCGTCCCAGACGCCGTCGGGGTCCAGTTCGGCCCATCCCGGCCGTGGCGTCGCCAGGGGGTACTCGCGGTACGCGGTCGCCTGAACCGACCCCTCGAGTCCGACCACGGCGGCCTTGCACCCGGTCGTGCCGACGTCGACGCCGAGGAGTGTCACGGGCTCGCTGCCCTCCGACGGGTCACGGCGGTTGGCTCGCCGGCGCCCGAACCCGCGGCGACGCCGGTAAGGGTCATCCGTTGCGGGGAGTGCCCTTTGGAACCGGGCCTTTCATCCCCTCAGGCCACGATCATGTCGGCGCCGACGCGCTCGAGCGTCTGAGGCTCGCCGACCCGGACGGCGAGATGCATGACCTGCGCGTTGAACTCGATTCCGATGGTGCGCTCGGCGGCGTTCTCCACGGTGTCGGCCACCACCAGCAGACCGTGGTTCTGCCACACCACCCCGTGCCGATCGCCCATGACCTCCAGCATCTCGACAACGAAGGCCTCGTCCCGTTGGTGGCGGAACGGCATGATCGGGATGCTGCCGTTGGCCGACTTCAGGCCGGTCGTGGTGATCGGAAGGATGTCCCGGCCGAGGGCGCCGAAGGCGTTGACGTACGGCGGCTCGGTGTGCAGCACCGCGAACACCTCGGGACGCGCCGCGTAGACCCCGAGGTGCAGGAGCGCGTCGTAGGAAGGGTCGAGGCGACCGCCGATCTGCATCCCGTCAGAAGCGAGCACCACCAGATCGTCGGGCGTCATGTCCTCGTAGGGATAGGCGTGCGGCGTGATCACCACGTTGCCCGTGTCGCCGTCGCGCGCACTCAGATTCCCCTGCGACGCGGGCATGAGCGACGACGCCGACAGGCGCTTCATCGTCACCACGATGCTGCGACGCAACTCCGCCGCCACCAGATCAGCCACCGTGACCTCCGATCGTCGCCGGCTCACAGCGACCCTACTTCACCCGGCTCCAGAACCCCCGTGCCAGGAGAGCAGGGATTGCCTTGAAACGCTCGGCGCGCCGTAGGATCGCCGCCCATGGGCATCTGCACCGTCGAGATCGACGTCGCCGCCGACCAGCAGCGAACCTTCGAATTCCTGGCCGACGCCGCCAACCAGCCCGCCTGGCGCCACGACGTGGAGACGTGCGCGTTGACCGAGGGCACCTCCGGAGCCGTCGGCGCCGTCTACCGCCAGACCAACCGCGGCCAGGAGGTGGAGTTCCGCATCACCGGTGTGGAGGACGGCTCAGCCATCTCCTGGGTGTGTGCCGAGGAGACCACCTGGCCGGTGCGTGGCACCTACCGCCTCAGCGACCTGGCCGCGGGCGGCACGCGCATCACCATGGACCTGGAGATGAAGCCCTCCGGGCCGTTCATCCTGCTGCGGCCATTCGTGCCCCTCATGGTCAAAGCGCAGCGCAAGAAGTACGCCGCAGGACTGCAAGCCGCCCTCGGCTGACCCGCGACCGCGACTGCGTCCGCCAGCCGGGAGCCGAGCCCGCTAACCCTCCGCCGGGGGTCCGAACGGCAGCACGTGACAGGCCACTCGATGCGGCCGGTCGTCGGGCGCGAGCGCCGGATCATCGGTCTCGCAGACGTCCGTGGCGTAGGGGCAGCGGGTCCGGAAACGGCATCCCGACGGGATGTCGAGCGGCGAGGGGATGTCTCCCGAGATCGCGGCGGTCTCCTCGGCCGCGCCGAGCGCGTACGGATCGGGGTGGGCGTCGAGCAGCGCCCGCGTGTACGGATGCCTGGGGGTGCGGAAGACGGACTCGACCGGACCCTCCTCGACGATCCGCCCGAGGTACATGATGGCGACGCGGTCGGCGACGTGGGAGACGACGGCCAGATCGTGGGCGATGAAGATCATCGCCAGGCCCAGATCGTCGCTGAGCTGGGCGAACAGGTTCAGGATCTGAGCCTGGATGGACACGTCGAGCGCGCTCACGGCCTCATCCGCGATCAGTACCTCGGGTTGCACGGCCAGCGCTCGAGCGATGGCGGCCCGCTGCCGCTGCCCCCCGCTCAGCGCCCGGGGCCGGCGCCGAGCGAACGAACGCGGCAATCCGACCACTTCGAGGAGGTCACCCACGAAGTCGTCGCCCTCGCGGCCGTGCACCTTGCCGGCCTCCTCGATGGCCGCGCCGATCGACATCTGCGGGTTGAGCGAGGTGAACGGATCCTGGTAGATCATCTGCATCCGGCCGTGGAGATCGCGGCGCACCTGTCCCGTGGCCTCGGTGACGTCGACCCCGTCGAAGTTGATGGTCCCCTGATCGGGCCGGTACAGGGCGACCAGACAGCGGGCCAGGGTGCTCTTGCCGCTCCCTGATTCGCCGACGATCCCGAGCACCTCGTTCGGCAGCAGTTGCAGCGAGACACCGTCCACGGCGTGAACGCGCTCTCGCGGCCTCCGGCGAATCACGTCGATAGGCGAGCGTGCGACGGCGAACCACTTCTCCAGCGCCGCCACCACGAGAATCGGCACGCCGTCGCGAGCACCGGTGGGCGCGTGCGCACTCATGACCCGTCCCGCGCGAACGGGCACGCCGAGGACTGCGCCGGCGAGACGGCGGTCAACTCCATCGACACCTCTGCGCACTCGTCGCGCGCAAGCGGGCAGCGAGGGGCGAAGGGGCAACCCTCCGGCAGCTTCAGCAGGTCGGGCGGCTGGCCCGGGATGGTGCGAAGGTCGGACCGATCCTCCGGGGTGAGTTGCGGCATCGCATCGATTAGCGCCCGGGTGTAGGGATGGTCGGGGCGCGAGAACAGGACATCGGTCGGGGCAACCTCCACGATGCGCCCGGCGTACATGACTGCCACGCGGTCGGCGGCCGTGCCGATGACCCCCATGTCGTGCGAGACAAGGATCATCGACATGTTGCGCTCCCGCCGCAGGTCCTCGAGAAGCCGCAACACCTGATCCTGGATCGTGACGTCAAGGGCGGTCGTCGGCTCGTCGGCCAGCAACAGGCGAGGCTCGCCTGCCAGCGCCATGGCGATCATGACCCGCTGGCGCATACCGCCGCTCATCTCGTGCGGGTATGCCGACATGCGCCTGTCCGGCGCCGGGATCCCCACCCGCTCCAGCAACTCGATGCTCCTGTTCCGGGCCTCGGCTCGGCTGAGTCCGGCGTTCAGCCGCAGGACCTCGGAGATCTGGTGGCCGATCGTGAAGACCGGGTTGAGGGCGCTGGCAGGATCCTGGAAGATCATGGCGATCTGGCGGGCCCGTAGCTCGCGCATCTCAGCCTTGCTGAATTCCAGGACGTTGCGCCCGGCGAAGTCGATACGCCCCCCGAGTACCGCCCCCGGATGGGGAACCATCCCCACGATGGCACGGCACGTCACGCTCTTGCCCGACCCCGACTCCCCGACCAGCCCCAGGACCTCACCCTCACCGACGGTCAGATGAGCGTCGTTGGCGGCGAGGACGAGGCCCTCCAGCGACGGGAAGCCGATGCGGAGACCTTCGATGGTGAGGAGCGGAGTTGCGCTCGCCTCCGGCCGGTCGGTTCGGGGCGCCGCGTCGAGGGACGTCATCCGACCACTCCGAACTTCTGGCCGAGGCGGTCGGCCAGCGAATCACCGATCATGCTGAAGCCCGCGCCGAGGACCACGATCACCACGCCCGGCAGCGTCGTCACCCACCACGCCTGGAGCAGGAACGACTGGCCGTCGGCAACCATCGCACCCAGCTCCGCCGTCGGCGCCTGCACACCCAACCCCAGGTACGACAGCCCCGCCAGCAGCAGCAGGTTCAGCACGATGTCGGCCATCGAGAACACCAGGTTCGACCTGATCAGGTTTGGGATGGCGTGGCGGAGGATGACCCGCCGCGGCGAGTAGCCCAGCGTGCGCGCCGCCAGGATGAACTGCTGCTCGCGCAGCACCAGCATGTCGCCCCTGGTGAGGCGGGCGTACAAGGTCCAACCCACGGCGAGAACCCCGATGTACACCCCCTGCAGTCCCGGCCCCAGGATCGCCACCACGGCGATCACCAGCACGATGAACGGGAAGGCGATGAAGGCGTCGATCACACGGATCGTGACGGCGTCCACCCACCCCCGGAAGTAGCCGGCGAGCGCCCCCACGATCATCCCGAAGACCATCGGAACGTAAGTGATGATGAGAACGACGATGAGGTCGAGCCGGATGGCGTAGAGCGTGCGGGTGAAGATGTCCCGACCGAACGGATCGGTTCCCATCCAGTGCTTCCCGGAGGGACTCAGCAGCCGCTGGGTCAGGTCGACGGCATTGGGGTCGGCGGGAGCGATCACGGATGCGAAGAAGCCCGCGACCGCGAGCGCGCCCACGATGGCGATCCCGACGCCCAGGGTGACGTTCGACCAGCGCCGCTCCGTCTGGGCCTGGCGCAGCAGGTCGGCCGCCTCCCCTCTGAGGCCCACGGCACGGCGGCCCGCCCAGGCGAGGGTCCTCATTCGGCGGCCATCCCTGCTCGCACCCTCGGGTCGACCACGGCGTAGGCGGCGTCAGCGAGGATGTTGACGAGAATGACCATCGCCCCGAAGACGAGGATCAGCCCCTGGATCACCGGGTAGTCCCTGTTGAGCACCGACTGCACGAGCAGGGCCCCGAGGCCCGGCACCTGGAAGACCACCTCCACGATCACCGTGCCGCTGATGAGGAAGCCGATGTTGATGGAGAGAACGCTGATCAGCGGCACCAGGGCGTTGCGCATGGCCAGCTTGCCCACCACCCGGCTCTCCCGGTAGCCCCGGGAGCGGGCAGCCTCCACGTAGTCGCTGTCGATCGCCTCGATGAGGCTCGACCGCAGCGTGCGCATGAGCTGCGGGGCGAGGTAGAGGCCGATCGTGAGCGCCGGCAGCGTGAGGTGCAGGAGGATCCCGCCGAACCCCTCCCCGTAACCCCCGCTGGGCAACACGTCGAGCTGGATGGCGAACAGCAGGATCAGCATCAGGCCCAGCCAGAACTGCGGCATGGCGAAGGACACCATGCTTGTCAGCCGGACGATCTGGTCAGGCACGCGATTGCGGTAGATGGCCGAGAGGGCGCCGAGCGGTACCGAGATGATCAGCGCCAGGACCGTGGCATACAGGAGCAGGTAAACCGAGGGCAGGAGCCTGTCGAACACGATGTCGTTCACGGGCGCCCGCTTGATGATGGACGTGCCCAGGTCGCCCTGGAAGGCGCGCTGCACGAACGAGGTGATCTGCTGACCCATCGGGAGGTCCAACCCGAGGTCCTCGTTGACAGCCGCGATGTTCTCCGGTGTCGCCTGGAGTCCCAGCATCTGCACGACCGGGTCGCCCGGTATGAGCCGGATGACCAGGAACGACACGATGATGATGGCGGCCAGCACCCAGATGCTGTGCAGCACCCGTCGCCCTAGGAACCCCCACATACGCGCCTACGACCTCCCGGCGTGGGTCGGGCCCCCGCGATGCGGGGACCCGACCAGTTTCGCGCTGTGGCGACTACGTCGCCGAGGTCAGTCGATCAGCCGCTGAGCCAGACATCCTCCATGTCCCACCAGCCGTTGGGCACGACACGGAATCCCTCGACACCGTCGGCCACCGCGTGCACGGTGGGCAGGAAGAACAGTGTCACCCACGGGGCCTCCTCCATGGCGATGCGCTGCACCTCCGGCCAGAGTTCGGCCCGTATGGCCTCATCGTTCGTGAACGCCGCCTCCTCGGTGAGGCGCTCGAGTTCGTCGGGGATGTCCCAGCCGGTGAAGAACCCGGCCAGGATGTTCTCCGGGGCCTTGTCGTAGAACAGCAACGCCACCTCGTCGGGCACGACCACGTCGGACGTGAACTTGGGCAGCGGCACGCCCGACTCGTACTCCATCGTGAAGAAGCGGTCGCCGAACAGCGTGCCGGTGTCCACCTCCTCGATGGTGAGGTTCACGCCGATCTTCGCCCAGTCCGCCTGGAGGATGGTCCCGAGTTGCTCGTGGGCAGTGGATCCCGACGGGTAGATATAGGCGAGATCGAAGCCGTCGGGCATCGACGACGCCGCCATCAGTTCCTGGGCCCTCTCGAGGTCGTAGAAGTACGCCGGCAGCGTGTCGTAGTCGGAGTGGTACAGCGCCTTGGGGATCATGCTGTTGGCGATCTCGCCGACGCCCCCGTAGACCGCCTCGTTGATCGCCGCCTTGTTGGTGGCGTAGTTCAGAGCCTGGCGCACGCCGATCTCGTCGAGCGGCGGGATGGTGTGGTTCAGGAACACGCCCTCGTAGCGGACGATGTCAGCCACGTGGATGCTGAACCCCTCGCTGTCCTGCAGGTCGGGGATCTGCGTCCAGGGCACGCCCTCCAGGATGTGGGCGTCGCCACCTTGCATGCGCAGCATGCGGGCGTTGTCGTCGGGGATGTAGTCGAACCGGATCTCGTCGAGATACGGCTTGCCCTCCTCCCAGTAGTACTCGTTGCGCTCGAGGGTGATGTGCGAGCCGGGTACCCATTCCTTCACCTTGAACGGGCCGGTGCCGAGCGGGTTCAACCAGTGGTCGTCGCCTTCGGCCTCCACGGCGGCCTTGTTGATGATCGATGCGGGGAACACCGAGATGTTCTCGAGGAACGCCCCGACCGGGCGGTCCAGGTTCACCTGCACCGTCTGATCATCGATGATGTCCACGCTCTCGACCCCGACGCCGAGGCTCGGGATGTTCACGCTGATCGTCGGGTCCGCGAAGCGCTCCAGCGAGAACTGCACGTCCTCGGCCGTGACCGGCTCGCCGTTGGAGAACCGTGCGTTGTCGCGGATGTGGAACGTCCAGGTCATGCCGTCGGGGCTGGAACTCCATTCGTCGGCGATCCCCGGGCCGACGTTCGGGATGGTGTCGGGGTCGGCTTCCACGAGGGTGTTGTAGATCTGCACCCGCACGAAGATGGATCCGTTGTCGGCCACCCCCGCCGGGTCGAGGTTCTGCGTCTCGAAGAACCGGGCGAAGGTGAGCGTCCCACCGCGCTGCGGGCCGCCCGGCGCCGCGGCTGCACCCGCAGCTGCTGCTTCGGCTTCGGCGCGCGCCGCATCGGCTTCGGCCTGCGCTGCGGCGGCCTCCTCGCGTGCCGCGTCGGCCGCGGCCCGCGCCTCGTCGGCTTCGGCCTGTGCGGCTGCGGCCTCCGAGAGCGCCGCCTCCGCGGCGGCTTGCGCGTCGGCAAGCGCGGCTTCGGCAGCGGCCATGGCCTCCACGTTGCCCTCGGCGGTGGCCTGCGCCAGGTCGGCGGCGGCCTGCGCCGCCTCGGCCGCGGCGAGCGCCGCCGCAGCTGCGGCATCCGCGGCTGCCGCGTCGGCGATGCCGGTGGCGGCGTCCGCCGCCGTGGCTCGAGCTTCGGCCATGGCGTCTGCCGCATCGGCGGCTGCGCTGCTCGCCTCCGCCATTGCGGCATTGGCGGCCGCTGCTGCGGCATCAGCGGCATCCGATGCAGAGTCATCGGCCGCGCACGAGGCGGCGATGAGCATCGTCACAGCAGCGAGCACGATCAACCGCCTCCAACGGCGGCTGTGTCGCGGTTCCATAGTGATCTCCTTCCGCCAACGCCGTAACGGAAGGAGGGGCGCCTCCCCCCAGTGGCGCCGGCGATCGGCACTGTAGTACAGCCCTGTTTTTCCCGCTCATGCGTAGCCGTCGGAGGTTGCCGCGAGCAACGAGCTACTCATTTCCCACACAGCGGAGCACCGGTTACTGTGCCCCCGGCAGTTTCTCGTTGCCGCCGACAAGTCTTGTTCGCGGGCAGGGCGGCATCGGGCAAGAATTCCGCGACTGGAGGACCCATGAGACACCTGAGGAAGAGCGGAGTTCTTGCGGCGCTGCTCGTGTTGACGCTTCTGGCAGCGGCGTGCGCGGCAGACGACTCAGGCTCGGAGGCCGCTGACGCGGCAATGGCCGAGGCCCGGAGCGCTGCCGCCGCAGCGGCCGAGGCGATGACCGAGGTTGAGGCGACGGCGGCGGGGGTTCGGAGTGCACAGGCCGACGCCGCCACCGGGATCGCCGACGCCGCCGCCGCAGAGGCCGCAGCTGACGCGGGGCTCGCCGCGTCAGAGGCGGCTCAGGCTGCAGCTGAGGCGGCGCAGGCCGCCGCCGATCTTGCACAGGCCACCGCCGAGGGCAATGAGGCAGCGGTGGCCGCGGCCGAAGCAGCGCTCGCCGACGCGCAGGCCGCCGCCGACGCAGCGCTGTCGGAGGCCGCGGCCGCGCAGGCCGAGGCAGAGGCCGCGCAGGCCGAAGCCGACGAGGCTCGGGAGGCCGCAGCCGCCGCGCAGGCCGAGGCAGAGGCCGCGCAGGCCGAAGCCGACGAGGCTCGGGCCGAGGCCGAGGCGGCAGCAGCGGCCGCGGCCGAGGCCGAAGCGGCAGCAGCCGCACCCGCTGCCGAGCTGATCGAGTTGGACTTCCTGGTCTTCGAGACGCCGAACCTGCCGGCGGAGTTCTGGGACGACGCCATCGCCCGCACGGTGGCGGACTTCCCGCAGTTCAAGATCAACAAGATCGTGGCTCCCGACCTCAACATCGGCGACTTCCTCAAGCAGCTGGCCGCAACCGACCAACTCCCCGACATCATGATGAGCAACTTCTCCACCGCGGAGTTCATCGCCGAGGGCCTGCTCCTGCCGTTTGAGCCGGAGGACCTGGAGCGGTTCATCGACCCGGTGGGCCTCGGCTACACCGACGGCAAGCAGTACGCGCTGCCGATGCTGACGGTCTACGAGTCGGGCGTGTTCTACAACAAGGACATGTTCGACGCGGCCGGCATCACGTCCGAGCCGGAGACCTGGGAAGAGTTCATCAACGCGGCCCTGGCGATCGCCGCATCGGGTGAGACCCCGTTCGTCATCGGCGGCGCCGGGGGCGATGCCTGGGCCGCAGGCTGGCCGATCATGAACCTGGCCTCGCTCAACGTGACGGGCGCGGATCCCACGTTCAACCAGAGGCTGCGCACCGGTGAGGCCAGCTTCACCGACCCGATCTTCGTGGAGGCCCTGCGGCCGTACGAGCAGCTGGTCGCGGCCGGCTGGCTCACCGGCGAGGAGTTGAACCTCGGCTACGCGGATCTGCAGCAGACGTTCCTCGACGGCGCCGCGGCGATGTACCCGATGGGCAGCTTCTTCGCAGGGGCGGTGCCCATGGACCATCCGTTCGAGATCGGCATCTTCCCGATGCCCACCCTCGACGGAACCAAGCGCCTGGCGACGTACACGTCGGGTGGCCCGGCCATCTCGGCCGCTACCCCTGATCCGGAGGCGGCGCGGCTGTTCTCGGTGGAGTTCGCCACGAACGTCGAGACGAACCTCGACGACCTGATCCGTGACGCGCACATCGCCAACAACAAGCTGTTCGTGCTGCCCGACGACGTCGAGTTGCACCCGCTGATCACCGAGGTCATCGAGATCCTCGCTGATCCGGACGCGCAGCAGGTCGCCTTCTACACCTTCGAGGTGGGCGACGACGCCCTGGTGGCGGGCCTCCAGAACGAAATCTGGATCCAGGCCCAGGAGATGCTTGCGGGCAGGTCGGCGGAGGAGGCCGCGCAGGCCCTCCAGGACGCCCTCGAAGACCTCTCCGGCTAAACCAACCAACTTGACCTCCGCCGCCAGGAGCACCCTCCTGCCGGGGCGGAGTCGCGCCGAGCGCCCCTCCGGCCGTCGAGCCGGAGGGCGCAGCCGGCCGCCCGGCGCGGGGCGGCGCAGCTTCGGGCTGATGGCGATGGGCGCGCCCACCACGGCGCTGTTCGCAGCGCTGGTGGTGGCGCCCATCGGCATCACCGTCCACTACAGCCTCAACGACGTGAACTTCCTGCGGGACGAGATCTCGTGGGTGGGCTTCAGCAACTACGCCAAGCTCTGGGAGAGCGGCGACTTCCGCCACGCCCTCTACGTCACCCTCCTGATCGCCGCCGCCTCGGTTGTCATCCCCAACGCTCTGGGGTTGCTCTTCGCGGTGCTGCTGGACGCAGGGTCGCGGCTCTACACGACGTTGCGCATCATCCTGTTCGCGCCGTTCGTCCTCAGTCCCCTCGTCGTGGGCCTGACGTTCCGCTGGACGCTGGCCAACGACGGCTCGCTGAACAACGCGCTCGAGGCGCTGGGGATCCCCGGACCGGAGTGGATCGCCTCCCCCAATCTGGCCGTCGTGTCGGTCGGCTTGGCACTGGCGTGGCAGCTCATCGCGTTCGCCACCGTCATCTACGTGGCCTCGCTCCGGGCCATCCCGACCGACCTCTACGAGGCGGCCTCCATCGACGGTGCCTCGGGATACCTGCGGTTCCGCCTCATCACCTGGCCGCTGGTGGCGCCCGCGGTGACCATCACGACCCTGATCTCGCTCATCTCCGCCCTGAAGCTCTACGACCACGTCGTGGCGTTGACGGGGGGTGGACCGGGACGTTCGTCGGAGACCGTCGGGCTGGCGATCATCCGCGCCGGGTTCACCCAGAATCGCGCCGGCCTGGCCTCGTCGATGGCGGTGTTGTTGCTGGTGATCACCGCGGCGACAACGGTCATCTCGCTCCGGGTGCTGCGGCGCCGCGAGGTGGAGTTGTGATGCGCCAGCTCCGGGCACTGCTGGCGATCGTCGTCTCGGCCTTCTTCCTGTTCCCCCTGTACCTGGTGATCGCCAACGCCTTCAAGACCGACCCCGAGATCCTGCGATCGCCGGCCAAGCCGCCCATCGGTCCGACCCTGGACGGCATGTCGGGGGTGCTCAGCGTCGGGGACGTGACCGGCGGGCTGGTGAACTCGCTGCTCATCACGGGTTCGACGATCGCCCTGATCATGGTCGTGTCCTCGATGCTGGCGTTCGCCCTCCACATGTCCAACAGCTGGATCAGCAACACCGTCGGCACCGTCATTCTCTTCGGCCTGATCCTGCCGACTCCGGTGATCCTGATCCCGGTGTTCCGGGTGCTGAAGTACGTCGGGCTGGAGAACAGCTTCCCGGGACTCATCCTGTTCCTGTGCGCCTACTACGCCCCGTTCGCCGTGCTCGTGTATCGCGGCTTCATGCGGTCGATCCCGAGGGAGCTGGCCGAAGCGGCCTCGATAGACGGCGCCTCCCTGGCATCCATCTACTGGTCGGTGATCCTGCCGCTGCTGCGGCCGGCCACGGCGAGCGTGCTGGTGATCTGCGGGGTTTGGGTGTGGAACGAGTTCCTGCCCCCGCTGGTGCTGCTGGGTCCGCTGCAGGGCAACACGGTCACCGTCGGGTTGTTCCGGTCGGTCGGGCAGTTCGACGTGAACTACGGGCAGCTCTTCAGCTACATGCTCTTCGTGTCGATCCCGGTGCTGGTGTTCTACCTGCTGCTGCAGAGGTACTTCGTCCGCGGCCTCACCGCGGGCGCCACCAAGTGAGGGGTGGCCGTGCACAGCCCATCGCCTGCCGGCAGCAAGCGGCGCCGTCGCGTCGCTCGAGCCCGTGAACGCCATCCTGCCCGAACATCATCCGGAGGCCGAGACCATGTCTGAAACCGCCACCCGGCTCATCGACACCCACCTCCACCAGTGGGACCTCGACCAGTGCGAATACGCCTGGCTGGACGCCGACCTGCCGCCGGCGTTCCACCAACTCCGTAGGACGTTCCGCGTTGACGAGGCACGGGAGCACATCGAGGCCGCAGGTGTGACCGAAGCGATTCTCGTCCAGGCCGAGAACAGCCTCGCCGACACCGAGGCCATGCTCGCCGTGACGGCTGCCGGCAACCGGGTCACCGCCGTCGTCGGCTGGTTCGACCTGCTCGACCCCGAGAGCGCACCCGCGGCACTGGACGCCCTGCAGGCCGCCGGGCCGGTCGTGGGGATCCGTCACCTGATCCACGACGAGCCCGACCCCGACTGGGTGCTGCGACCGGAGGTCGGCGAGAGCCTGAGCGTGCTGGCGGAGCACGGGATGGCCTACGACTTCGTGGGGGTGCAGTTGCGCCACCTCGAGCACGTGCCCACCCTGGCGAGTGCGGTCGGCGACCTCCACATCGTGATCGACCACCTGAACAAGCCACCCATCGGCACCGACGACTTCCCGCGCTGGGTGGAGTTGATGGGCGCGGTGGCGAGCTTCCCGAACGTGTTCGCCAAGGTCTCGGGGCTTCACAACGTCACGCCGCACGCCGACTGGACGCCCGACGACCTGCGCGGCGCCTTCGAGGTGGCCCTCGAGTCCTTCGGTTCCGGGCGCCTGATGTTCGGCAGCGACTGGCCGGTGTGCAACGTCGGCGGCGGCTACCCGCGCCAGGTCGAGGCCTTCGAGGCGCTCATCGCTCCGCTGGACGCCGAGGCCACCGAGGACCTGCAATGGCGATCCGCCTGCCGGGCCTACGGCCTGGACTGACGACCGGCGAGCCAGAGGAGAGGAGGCCGGAACATGCCCTCACCACGCGTGGCGGTCGGCGGGATCCTGACCGAGTGCAACGACTTCGGCGGGCAGCCGATCGACGTCGCCGCCTTCGAGCGATTCGAACTCCGCTACGGCGACGACGTTCTGGAGGTCGCCGGGGGTGTGATGGGCGGGATGCTGGAGGTGCTGGCCGAGCGGGGAGCGCAACCCGTACCCCTGCTGTTCGCCTCGACGAGCCCCGGCGGGCCACTCACCACCGAGTGTTACGAGACGCTCCGCCGCCATCTTCTGGCGGCTCTCGAGGCGGTTGTGCCGGTCGACGCAGTGCTGCTGGCACTGCACGGCGCCGCCGTGTCCGAGACGGTGCACGACATCGAGGGCGACCTGCTGGCGCGCGCCCGCGCCCTCGTCGGTCCCGAGGTCCCGATCGTTGCCACTCTCGACCTCCACGCACACGTCACCGAGGACATGGTCACCAACGCCGACGGGCTGGTCGCCTGGGAGACCTACCCCCACCGTGACGCCTACACCACCGGCCGGCGCGGTGCCTCGCTGATCGTCGATACCGCCGTCGGCGCGGCACACCCGACGATGGTGATGGCCAAGGTGCCGGTGTTGACGGGCGCTGTCAACGGCTCCACCGAGGGCGACGGCCCGTTCGCCGACATGATGCGCAAGGCCAAGGCGCTGGAGGAACGCCCCGACGTGCTCTCCACCAGCATGTTCCTGGTCCATCCGTTCATCGACCGCCCCGGCATGGGCAGCGGCGGGCTCGTCATCACCGACGGCGACGCCGCCGGTGCCCGGCAGGCAGCGGTCGCGCTCGCCGAGGAGTACTGGCAGCGGCGCCACGAGTTCGAGCCGGCCATGTCGAGCCCCGCCGAGGCCGTCCGGCAAGGCCTGGCGATCGACGACCAGCCGATCGTGCTGATGGAGACCGCCGACGCCTGCGGGGGCGGCGCAGCCGGCGACAGCGTGGCCTGCATCGCAGCGTTGCTGCGGCACGCGCCGGATGCGGTGTCCGTCGCCCCGGTGGTGGACCCCGCGGCGGCCGCGCAATGCCACGCCGCAGGTATCGACGCGGCGGTGACGGTCCGGCTGGGCCACCAACTGGATCCGCGCTGGGGCGAAGCGATCACCGTGACCGGCATCGTGGAGGCGCTCACCGACGGCGATTTCGTCTACGAGGGCGGCATCTGGGAGGGTGTGATCGGCGAGATGGGCCCGACGGCGGTCTTGCGGTCCGGCGGGTTGCTGATCGTCATCGCCACCCATCCCACCTACGAGTGGACCGGCGAGCAGTACACCTCGGTGGGCGTGGACGCACTCACCCCGAAGTTCGCCGTGGCCAAGAACCCGATGAACTACCGGATGGTGTACCCGGACGCCCCCGTGATCGTCATCGACTCCCCCGGACCCACGCCCGCCTCGGTGCGATCACTGCCGTTCGAGCGGATGCAGCGTCCGTTCTTCCCCCTCGACGACGACATCGCCGGCCTGCGGCCGACTGTCTTCGCCTGAATCCGAGGCGGCCTAGAAGAACGTACGCACGGAGCCGACGATGTCGTGGTCGTCGTCGGTGACGGGGATGGCCCGCCAGCGTTCGAACGAGGTGCAGGGGTGGCTGATCCCGCATCCCACCTGGTCGCCGACTCTGAGGTCGAATCCTGGGGCGATGCGCACGAAGGCGTGCTGGTCGTTGAGTTCGAACACCTTGAGTCGGCCGGCGATGTCGTACATCTCGCCGCCGCGGCGGAGCACCTCGGGCATGGGCAGGTCAACGTCGTAGGAGCCGTCGCGCTTGCCGAAGCCGAGCAGGGCCAGATCGGGTTCCGGCCGGGAGACCACGTAGGACCACAACGTCAGCGCGGGGCGCAGGGCCGGGTAGGTGTCCATCGGCGCCCGCACGCCGAACGGGCCCGAGTCGGTGTACATCTTCGAGTCGTGCGTGGCGTAGCCACCGGGGCGGATCACCGGCCGCACCGGCCGGCCGATGTCCCAGCCGCTGCCCAGGATCTCCACCACCCGGTCGGGGAACATGCTGCCGCCGGCGGTGACGATCACCTCCTCGAGATGGTCGAAGTGCCCGGCTGCGGCGAGTCGCTCGGTGAGCTCCCGCATGCGGTGGAGGAACTCGTCGACCTCGCTGAAGTCGTCGCCGTGGAAGTGCAGGATGCCCTCGTAGCCCTCCACCCCGACCAGGCGGATCCGGTCGGAGGCGGCGATCCGCTCGGCCACCTGCACCGCACCGTCGATCGTGCGGCAGCCGGTTCGGCCTGCCATCATGCCCAGCTCCACGAGCCCGTCGATGGGCCGCCCTGCGGGTCGTCCGGCCAGTGCCGCCTCCATCAGGTCGACGCATTCGACGGAGTCGATCAGGCACAGCAAGTCCACGTCCGGATGGGCGTCGAGCTCGTCGGCCATCCAGGTGACCGCTGCCGGATCCACGACCTGGTGCGCGATGAGGATCCGACCGATGTCGAAGGCCCGGAAGATGCGCGCCTGGCTACCCGTCGAGGCGGTGATGGCCCAGGCGCCCGCCTCGAGCTGCAGGTGTGACAACTCGGGCGACATGGTCGTCTTGCCGTGCGGGGCCAGCGACACGCCACTGTCAGCGCAGAACCGGGCGACGACATCGATGTTGTGCATCAGATCGCTGTGGGAGATCACCATCACCGGGAACATGAAGTCGTCGGCGAACAGGTTCAGCCCCGCCGAGGCGACTGAATCGAGGTCGGCGGCGCCCGGTGACAGCAGCCAACCCTTGTACTGCCAGCCGAGATCGGCGTTGGCTAGGTCGTAGTGCCGGCTCCAGCCGGCTGTTCGGCTGCTCATGGCTCAGGACTCCGGTGCGTAGGCCACGCACTCGATCTCGACGAGGATGTTTCCGTAGATCTTCGCTCCGACGGTTGTGCGGGTGGGTGGCTCGGTCGGGAAGTACTCCAGGTAGACCTTGTTGTAGGCACCGAAGTGGCGGTCGACGTCGCGCAGGAACGTGTTGACCTTGACCACGTCGGACAGCTGTGCGCCGGCGGCCTCGAGGGCCGTCTTGATGTTTTCCAATGTCTGGCGGGTCTCGGCCTCGATGCCCCCCTCCACGAGGGCGCCCGGCTGCCAACTGCCGTCCCCGGCGGTCGCCGAACTGCGCGGCAAGAGCCCGGCGTTGCCCGACACGAAGACGAAATCCCCCGCCCTGATCACCGGCGACAGGAACGGATGGCCCGGCGGTCCGTCCGGGACCTCGTAGACGCGCTTCATGGGCCCTCCCGAGGCTGTTCGCGGTCGGTTCGGAGACTGTAGACGCGGCGTGCCCGTCCCGCCGATACCCACGTTGGAGTACGTTCGGCGCCATGGCGATACCTCGGGCGGAGCTGTGCGAGCGCTTCCGGCGCATACCCATGACGGCGGTTTGCGACGCCATCTACCGGGGCGGCCGCGAAGAGCGCGTCCTGCCGTCGTACCTCAGGCCGCTGTTCCCCACCCAGCGGATCGTCGGCATCGCCCGCACGGTTCTGGGCGTCCCCATCGCCGAGCACCTGCCGTGGGACGAGGGCGTCGGGCGCATCCAGTCATACCTGCGGATGTTCGACGGCATCCAGCCCGATGATGTGTTGGTGTCGGTCAACCGCGACAGCCCCGTCGGCCACTTCGGCGAACTCACCGGCAACGCCGCGCAGGTGCACGGCTGCGTGGGCGTCATCCTCGACGGCAACCTGCGCGACACCGACGGGCTGCGCGACATCGGGCTGCAGGTCTTCTACCGCGACATGTCGCCGCTGAACGCCATCGGCCGCTGGGAGATGGCGGCCACGCAGGTGCCCGTGACCATCGGCGACGTGGAGATCCACCCCGGCGACGTGATCCACGCCGACTTCGACGGCATCCTCGTGATCCCCGCAGGCGAGGCGGAGCAAGTGCTGGCGGACTCCGAGACCGTGATGGCAGGCGAGGACCTGGTGCGGGAGGACATGCGCCGCGGCCTCTCCCCCGCCGAGGGGCTCGAGAAGCACGGCTACATCTGATGGCCGCCCGGATGGCCATCGTCGTCCCGCACTCCGGCGTCGTGGAGAGCGTGCTCATCGTGGAATGGCTGCGCGAGTCCGGTACGCGCGTCGAGGAGGGTGAGGAGTTGGTAATCGTCGAGTCCGAGAAGGCCGAGACGGCCATCGAGGCGCCCGCCACCGGCACTCTCGAGATCGCGGTCGATGCCGACCCCTCCGGCGACGTGGAGGTCGACGTCGGGGCGACCATCGGCCACATAGTGGCGTGACCGCCCTGGCTCACTTCTCGCTCGACGGCCAGGTCGCCCTCGTCACCGGCGCCGCCAGCGGGCTGGGCCGGGCCATCGCCACAGGGTTCGCCGAGGCGGGCGCCCGGGTGCGCTGCGTCGATCGCGACGCTGCCGGCAACGAGGAGGCGGCCCTGTCGATCGGCGAGGCTGCGGATGCCTTCACCGCGGACGTGACCGATGCCGACGCGGTCGCTGCGGCCGTCGACGGGTTGGTCGTCGATGCCGGCCGCATCAACGTGCTCGTGAACAGCGCCGGCGTCGGGGGACGCTCCCCCGCGGTGGACTACCCCGAGGAACTCTGGGACTCGGTGATGGAGATCAACCTGCGCGGCACCTACCTGGCCTGCCGGGCGGCCGGGCGCCACATGGTTCCCGCGGGGTCGGGCTCGATCATCAACATCGCCTCCGTCGGCGGCCTGGCGGGCTTCCCGGGCAGCCTCGGCTACCAGGCCTCCAAGGGTGGGGTGGTGGCACTGACCCGGACGCTCGCCATCGAGTGGGCACCCCAGGGTGTGCGAGTCAACGCAATCGCCCCCTCGCAGTTCGAGTCGGCCATCGTGCTGGCCCAGTGGGAGCGCGAGCCGGACATGCGAGCGGACTGGGAGTCGCGCACCCCCCTCGGGAGGATCGGTCAGCCGGAGGAGATCGTCGGACCGGCGATCTTCCTGGCCTCCGACGCGGCCGCCATGGTGACCGGGCACATCCTGGCCGTCGACGGCGGCTACCTGGCCCAGTGACGCCGTCGAAACACCCCTCCCGGCGGCTCGGAACCCGGCGATAGAACGATGCGGCCGCCGACAGGTCCCGCCACCCTCGCCGGCCTCAGCCCGGAGGTGGCCCTGCCGATCCACGCCACGATGGTGCGCATCCGCGTCTTCGAGACAAGGGTGACGGAGCTGTTCGCGGCGGGGAAGCTGCCCGGCTTCGTGCACACCTACCTCGGCCAGGAGGCGATCGCCGCGGCCACCTGCCGACACCTCCGCGACGACGACTACATCACCTCCACCCATCGGGGCCACGGCCACGCCGTTGCCAAGGGGATGCCGACGAACCGGCTGATGGCCGAGCTGTTCGGCAGGGAGACCGGCGCCAATCGCGGCCGGGGTGGTTCCATGCACGTGGCGGATTTCTCGCTCGGCATGCTGGGCGCCAACGGCATCGTCGGCGGCGGGTTCGGGATCGCCGCCGGGGCGGGGTTGTCGGCCCGGCGGCGGAGCTCGGGGCAGGTGGCAGTGTGCTTCTTCGGCGACGGCGGCATCAACAAGGGCCCGTTCCACGAAGCGCTGAACTTCGCGTCCGTCAAGGCATTGCCGGTGGTGTTCGTCTGCGAGAACAACCAGTACGCCCAGTTCACCGCCATCGGTCGCACCTCGGCCGTGGAGGATCTGGCGGTTCGTGCAACCGGCTACGACATGCCCGGGATGACCCTCGACGGCAACGACGCCGGCGCCGTGTACGCCGCGGTGGGCACAGCCGTGGAGGCGGCCCGCAGCGGCGAGGGGCCGGCCCTGCTGAACTGCGTCACCTACCGCCACAGCGGCCACTACGTGGGCGACGCCGAGGTCTACCGCGACGCCGCCGAGGTGGAGCAGTGGCGGGCCGCCGACCCGATCGGCCGGCTGGAGTTGGCGCTCGTCGCGGCCGGGTGGGTGGACGCCGCGGACCTCGAGGCCACCTGGGAGGCCGCCCGGGCCGAGACCGCCGCGGCCGAGGAGTTCGCCGTCACCTCAGTGGACCCGGACCCCGCCACGGCCCTGGACTACGTGTACACCCCCGCCGGCGAGGTCGCCCCGTGAAGCGCATGTCGTTCGGCCAGGCGACCGTGGACGCCACCCGCCTCGCCATGCGGGAGGACGAGCGGGTGATCGTGCTGGGCGAGGACATCAGCTGGGGTGGCAACTTCGGCCAGTTCCGGGGCCTGCTGGAGGAGTTCGGCCCCGACCGGATCATCGACATGCCCATCTCGGAGGCACTGATCATGTCGGCAGCCGTCGGCGCCGCGATGACCGGCCTGCGCCCGGTGGCGTCGATGAGCTTCCTGGAGTTCACCCTCGGCGCCATGGACGAGATCGTCAACCAGGCCGCCAAGATGCGCTACATGTCCGGCGGCCAGGTCAGCGTGCCGCTGGTCCTGCGAGCCTCCGACGGCATCCTGCGATCGTCGGCGGCCCAGCACTCCGGCAGCCTGGAAGCGTTGTTCACCCACGTCGCCGGCCTGAAGGTGGTGGCGCCCTCCAACCCCGCCGACGCCAAGGGTCTGCTGCGCTCGGCCATGGACGACGACGACCCCGTCGTCTACCTCGAGAACAAGTCGATCACCGCCAAGCGCGGGCCGGTTCCCGAAGGTGACCACCGGGTGCCACTGGGCTCGGCCTCGGTGGTCAGGGAAGGCACCGACGTGACCCTGCTCACCTACTCGGCGATGACCCTGCGGGGCACGGACGCGGCAGCCACCCTGGCCGACGAGCACGGCATCTCAGCCGAATTGATCGACCTCCGCAGCCTGTGGCCATTGGACTTCGAGACCGTGGCCTCGTCGATAACCAGGACCGGCCGGGCGGTCATTGCCCACGAGGCCTGGCTGACCGGCGGCTACGGCGCCGAACTCTCCGCCCGCATCAGCGAGGAACTGTTCGCCGACCTGCGGGCACCGGTGGTCCGCGTCGGCGCCGCACGGGCGCCCATCCCCTTCAGCCCCCCACTCGAGAGCGCCGTCGTCCCCGGCACCGACGCCATCGTCGAGGCGGCCATCAGGGCAGCATCATGAAGCTCTTGCAGTGGGCGAGGATCGAGGTCCAGATAGATGACGACGGCGTCGGTAGCGGTGCTGGCCGGTGCAGAACACCAGGACATCACCCTCGCCGACCTCGACTCCCTGCACCTCGCCGGCCACCTCCAGCTCCGCGAAGGTGACCGCCCCGCCAATCCTCAATGCCGACGCGATCGAGCGATCGACGACTCAGAACACGGCGGTCGGATTGACCGGGGAGCCGGTGCCTCGGAGCAGGCGGAGCGGGCCGGCAGTGAAGAGGAACTCCTGGCGGCCCTCCTCGTCGCAGACCTTCCGCAGGTCCTCGAACTGGAGGTTGTCGAATGCGGCCATGCCCATCGCGGCGATCATCAGGGGGTGGATGGGATAGCTGATGCCGTCCACCGGGCTGGGCACGGTCTCGCCGTCGCCGTCGGCGGCGAAGGCGGCGACGTTGCGCTCTGCAAGGAAACGCAGCGCGGTGGGGTGGAATCCGGCCCGGCCCTCGACGTTGTTGTCCCAGGGCCCCTCCTCGAGGCGCCGCCGGTGCTGGCCGGTGCGGAACACCAGGATGTCGCCCTCGCCCACCTCGACGCCCTGCGCCTCGCTCGCCTCCTCCAACTCTTCGGCGGTCACGTACTCGCCCGGCAGCAGCCAGGGGACACCCCGGTGGCGGGCGACGTCGACAAGCACCCCGCGCCCGACAATGCCGTGGCGGTAGTCGTCGACGGTGTGCACGTCCGCGCCGCTGGTCTTCACCAGGTCGATGGGCCGGCGGTTGTACAGCAGGCCCCGGTAGGAGACGTGGTTCAGGGCGTCGATGTGGCTCTGGGACTCCCCGTGGAAGTCGATGCCCAGGAAGTCCGTGGCGAAGCGGCCGTCACCCTCGCCGATCACATCGTCGTGGCCGATGGACATGTAGTGGATGGCCGGCACGGGGTTGTCCGGTCCCGCGACCGTGTTGACCGGCAGCGACAGCGTGACCGTGCGACCCGACCGCACGGTGCCGGCTGCGGCCACGACGTGCGCGGCCCTCAGCAGGTTGAGGGTGCCGAGAGCGTCCTCGCCGCCCCACCGGCCAGAGTTGTCGAGTTCGGCGAACAGGGCGTCGAAGTCGGCGACGCTCATGCGCCCCGGATCGTGCTTCGTTCCCATGCTCGTCCCCCTTCCGGCTGCCGCTCGACCCGACTGTCGAGTCGTGCCACCGCACAACTCTCGCGCGTCATGACCTCCGAAGCGACGGAGAGCCCGGCCCGCGATCCACCACGCCGCTCGCGACGCGCCACAACGGGCCCGTGCGACCGCCACTGGCACCCCGGGGCGTCGCCGGAGTGCCGCCGAATGGCCGAGTGAGTTCCGTGTCCGGTAGCGGATAGCCGATCGGGGATGCGCTGCATAGGGTCGGGACGATGCAGGAATCGAACAACTCGAGTGCCGCCGGCGGGCGTGCCGGCTCGCCGGGCGGCGGCGGATCCTCGCCCGCCGCCGACTTCACGCACGGCGCTGCTCTCGACGATGCTCGCTGGGAGGCGGTTGCAGGTCGCTCGGCAGCGGCGGACGGCCTGTTCATCTACGGCGTGCGTTCCACGGGCATCTACTGCCGCCCGGCTTGCCCGGCGCGGCGCCCCCAGCGGCGGAACGTGGTCTTCTTCGCCACCGCGACCGAGGCGGCAGCCGCGGGATTCCGGGCGTGCCGACGTTGCCGACCCCACCAGGGCCGCGACGCCGATCCGGCCGCTGCGGCGGTGATCGCCGCCTGCCGCCGGCTCGAGGCCTGCGATGGGTCTGTGAACCTGGCCGATCTGGCGCGCGCCATGGGCTGGTCGCCTCGTCACTTCCGCCGTCTGTTCAGAGCCCTGACCGGCGTCACGCCCTCGGCCTACGCGCGGGCGCAGCAGGCGGACCGGGCGCGGGCGGCCCTACGGTCCGGCGCTCCGGTCACCGACGCCGTCTTCGACGCCGGCTACGGGTCGACCCGGGCCTTCTACGAGCACGGCGCACCCCGTCTGGGCACCTCGCCGTCGTCGTACCGTCAGGGCTCTCCCGGCGTGCACGTGCGCTACAGCGTGATGGACACGGCCCTGGGGAACATCCTGGTCGCGGCGACCGCCTCGGGGGTGTGCGCCGTTCGCATCGGCGCTTGCGAGGAGGACCTGCTGGCCGAACTGGTTGCCGAGTTCCCCCGAGCCCACATCACCTGCGACGACGACGGACTTGCGCCGGTCACTGCCGTCGTCCGCGCCCTGGCGTCGGGGCGGTCCTCCCCCGCCGCAGGTCGTTCGGCGGCCGACATCGGCCTCGATCTGCGCGGCTCCGCGTTCCAGGTGGAGGTGTGGGAGGCGCTGCGCACCATCGCGGCGGGCTCGGTGCGCAGCTACGCCGAGGTAGCCGCCCAGATTGGACGACCGGACGCGGCCCGGGCCGTCGGTGGAGCGTGCGCGGCGAATCCGGTGGCGCTGCTGGTGCCCTGCCATCGGGTGCTCCGCAGCGACGGAGCGCTCGGCGGCTACCGATGGGGCACCGAGATCAAAGCCGCCTTGCTGACCGCCGAGGCCGAGAACACCGCCGCCTCGACGGGAGGCTGAGCTAGAGACGTTCGAAGGTCCAGCCGACCGCCCGGTCGCCGGCGTAGGGCATGGTGCCGTGGAAGGGGCGCCGGTCGTCGTCAAAGACCAGCGGAAGGAAGTGGCGGTCGCCGTCCCAGAGCACCAGGCCGGCGGCCTGCCGGACAGCGGGGTCGGGGTCGCAGGCGGCGAGCAGGCGGGTGCGCGGCACCCAGATCAGGCCGCCCTCGTCGTTCTGAGCCGGGGGCTCGCCGCGCCAGGCGTCGGCCAGGAAGACGAATCCGAGCCAGTCCTCATCCCGGGGACCGAAGTCGGTCCAGGAGATCGTGCCGCGCAGCCGCAGCGAGGTGACCTCCAGGCCGGCCTCCTCGCGCAGCTCGCGCCGCATGCACTCGACCACGTGCTCGCCGGCCTCAAGCTTGCCGCCGAGGCCGTTGACCTTGCCGAAGTGGTCGTCGTCGGGACGTGCGTCCCGCTGCACCATCAGCACCCGGTCGCCGTCCCGGTCCCACAGGTAGCCGAGCGTGCCGACGATCGGGGTAAGGGTCACGCGGCGAGGGCTAGCCGGCGCTCTCGGCTGCCGCTCGATCCAGAACCTCGCGGGTCGGCACCCGCCAGCTGACGTAGGCCACACCGACGGCACCCGCAGCCAGGACGATCGTCCGCGGCGTCCAACTCTTGATGGCCAGACCCGTGCTGATGCCCACGGCGATCACGATCATGGACACGGCGGCGATCTTGGCCCGGCGGCGCATGCCCAGCCCGGCCCGGTAGTCGCCCACCATCTTCCCAACCGCGGGAAGGTTCAGCAGCCAGCGCTCCAGCTTGGCGCTCGACCGGGAGAAGGCCCCTGCCGCCAGGATGAAGAAGATCGTGGACGGGAGGCCCGGGACCACGATGCCGACGGCGCCGATACCGACGAGCACAAGACCCGCGGCGATCCAGATGCCCCGGATCAACCGGCTGCGCACGATGACGGGACTATCCGCCGGAGCGGGATTCCCGGAGACCGGCACGTCGGAGTCGCCGGCCGGCTCAGTCCGCCCCGCCATGCCCGGTACCCCTCGGCTCAAGCGGCGAACTCGGCGATGTCGCCGGCTGCAAGGTAGAACATCAGCCCGATCACGGCCACGTTGACCGTGCTCAACGCCCACTTGAGGCGGTGGTTCACGCGCCAGAACCGCCGGATGCTCACCACGTTGAACACCACCGCAACGACGCCGATGGCCACGCCGACCGCCGGTCCGACGACGTCGGTCACCCCGAGCAGCGGGAACACGTACGGGAACACGATGTAGGCCAGGAGGCAACGGGTGCCCGAGACGACCATGGACTGGCTGAAGCGACGCTCAGCGGCCTGTCGCGAGGCGGCCCGGGTGGATGCGGTACCTGAGGTCATGGCGGGAACGAGCCCAGCCTAGGCGTCACCCCCGCCCTCGGTGGTCCGCTGCGCCGGCCCTGAGCAGCAAATTCGCGTCGTCGTTCATCCACAGACTGTGGATAACTTCGGCCATCAGGCGCTGCGGGACTCGGGTGCGCCGAAAGCACTCCAGGTTGGACCAGATCGCCGAACAGCCGATCGAAAAGCTCCTGTTGAACCGGGTACGCCGCCGCATCCGGCGCGGTGGAGCCCCTCCGGCACTCCGGCGGTAGCTCGCTGCTGTCGACCCTGTAAGGGGCTCACCGAAGGCTCTCACCACCGCTCCCCATCGGCGGGCGGCGCTCGCGCTCGAGGGCTCGAACAGCCGGCACCGGACGATCTCGGAACTCTCCCCGGCCAACGCGGGGCGCCAGTCGTCCTCCGCGGCAACGAGAATGTTCCCCCGGGCGCGTATGCGCGACCTGCCACCGTCACCGCCGACCTCGATCTGCGGGGCGGGGATGGTGGAAACCGGCGCCGCTCGCGGCGTGGCGGCAACCGTGTCGACCGACCCCCGAAATCGGGAGTCGGACGTTCCAGCCGGCAGATCCGACGGCCCGTCGTGCCGCGGGCGTCGGCCGCCCACTCGTCGATGAGGATCAGGCAGGGCGCAGGACCGCAGCAGCACACCGGGGGCGGCTTGGGACCGGCGCCCGACCGATCAGTGTCATTCGGCAGGGACTATGCAGAAGATTTACCGATCTATCATGCAGTTTCACCTGAAATAGCGCGAACTACGGTGCCGTCGGGATTGCAGGAAGTGTGTCCCGGCGCCAGTGGGGGGCCCAACAGCGCCGCTCGGGACGCTCGGGCACCGGGAACCCGCAGCTGCCGGTCGTTCAACAGGTCTTTCCGCCCGGCCAGGTGGGCGACCCTCTTGGCGCCGGTGAGGTGGTGCAGAGCGACGAGGGCGAGCGTCTTGCCCTGCCGAGGAAGTGTTTTCACGTGATCGCCGCCGGTACAGGCGAAGCGCTCGACGGCGCAGATGATCACTCTGTCGAGCCCCTCGGTGATGACGCTGCGACGGCACGAGTCGGTCGGGGCGCCACACCCGGCGATCCGAGCACAGTGCCGCACCTGGTGCAGTTCAGCGGCGTGCTGCGCCATTTCGGAATGTCCCCAGGTGATGTCGCCGTACTGCTCGATCGACTCCCGCTCGAGAGGCAGGTCAGCCGTGACACCGGCCTCAGCCGCTGCGCCGCGCCGGACCGGACGCCACGGCCCTGATTGTCGAGCATCGGTCGCAACAGCTCCTAGTGGAGCAGCGCGAACTCGTAGGCCTTAGCCCCTACAGCGACGAAGTCCAGCAGGCGCTGGGCTGAAACTCGCCGCCGGAGAGCATCATCTGTGGAAAAACTCCCGTTCTGAGCCCGAGAGTTACGCACAGCCCGGAGTTCTGCGATGTCACCCCGAGATCTGCCGCTGGTCCTACCCCCGGCCGGCGGCGAGACGGCACAGTTCCGGCCAAGAGTTGACCAGACCGTTGCAGGCTGCGGCCTCTGCGGACAGGTTGCGCCGCGTGCAGATCTGGAACAGCCGGTAGGCGAGTTCGCGGGCCGCGTCCGCGGTGTCGGCATCGAGGCGGCTCAACAGCACCGCCGCCGCCTGCTCACCCCCGTCAGAGACGTGGCGCAGGAGCTGTTGGGTGGCTTCCCAGACGGTCGGGATCCCACCGCGGATCCGATCCTGGCCGGTGTCCAGCTCGCCGCTCCGGCGCAGGCGCACCCGCTCCCCGTCGGTGACGACGATGCCGGCTGCGACCGGACCGGCCAGCGAGATGTCCCGCTCCTTTGAGAGCTGCTCGGCCCGACCGAGCGATCCCTCGGCAAAGCCGTGCTCATCGAACCACGCGAGCGCCCAGCGGGTGGTTGCGTCGAGTTCGGCCCCGGCACCGGTGAGTGTCTCGTCCAACACCTCGTTGATCATGGCGAGCACCGCGCGGACCCCGAGGGGCGAACCGTCGGCTGTCAGGACGCTGTCGAAGCGGGTGAAGACGGCCATCCCCGGACCGATGACGGCCTGCACGAGGTCCAACGGGGCGACGTCGGCCTGCTGCATCATCCGCACGGCACCGGGCAGTTCGGCCCGCAGCGCCGATCGAAGATCGCCCACCGTGGCCGCCGGCCGAACCGAATCCGGTCCTGCCACGGGACGGCAGACCAGCAGAACCGACGACGCCAGCGACTTGGTGCCTTTCTTGACACCCTCGGGTCGCTCGGTCCGCAGCGGCCAGCTTGCGGTGACGCGATAGCCCGCCGCGATCAGGCTCTCCAGCAGCGCCTCCCACGCCGTGCCGGGAGATCCGCGGGTCCCCGGCGACGATGTCGTCTCGGATTGCCGGTAGCCGTAGAACACCGTGAGCGGGTAGCGCCTGTCGTGCACGGCGCGCATGCGCTCGAATGCCAGGCGCAGCAGCTTCTCGAATCGCTCGTGCGCCGCCGCCCGATCGCCGCCACTGCGGGCCGCGTTCGCGACGATCTGCTCGGCCGCCGGCGCCGCCGGCGGACCCAGCGTCTCAGGCCACACGTCGCCGAGTGCGGCCCGCAGCCACACCAGGAACAAGTTCGAGAGGGCGGCGTAGTCGAACATGTCGTAGTAGGGCGGGTCGGTGCAGACCACACCCGCCGCGCCGTCGAGAGCGCCGAGCATCGAGCCGCAGCGCACATCCGCTCGAGCCACGCGCACCGCTTCGGGGGGTTGAGCGCCGGGCCGGGTTGCGCTGTCCCGCAGGGCCGAGTCCGCAGGGGGACCACCCGAGGCAGGAAGGGCCGCCATCGCCCGCACCACATACCCCAAGCCACCGGCCCATGATCCGGTGGATCCGGAGAACGGGTTCGCCTCGGCGAACTCCCCGTAGAAGCCGTAGGCCGGCCGGATGAAGGACTGCTCCACCGATCCGTTCGCCCGGTTGTGCGTCGTCATCGTCGTCGTGCGGTTCGCCATGCGCGAGAGCGCCACGGCCAGGTAGGTGATGACGGCCTCGGCGTAGGCGCGGGCGCCGCTTCCGTCCTGCTCGACGCCAACCCCGTCGTCGGCGAGTCCCGCCGAGAGGGCATCCCGGTGCACAACCGGGGTCATGTCGCTGATCACTTCGGCGAAGGTCGCCATCGTGCGGCGCTGGCGGGGCGACAGCACATCGGCGAAGGTGCGTAGACCGAATGCGGTGACGTTGCCGCATTCCTCGGGCAGATCGTGGCGCAACGCCGCCTCGACAGCATCCGGGAAGCCGACCGGGGCACCGGCCAGGCCCGCTCTCTCGCCGGGCTCGTCGGGGCTGAACCAGACGCGGCCCGCCCGGGGGCGGCGCGGGTCGGCCAACCCCTGCACGGCCACCAGCCGCAGCCCGAACCCCGCTCCGCGCCCGCAGCGGCGCACCACGTCGGCATCGTTCACGGTGCCGCAGTGCAGGCACCTGTAGTTGGCGCCCCGGCCGACCTTGAGATCCGCCAGGTCGGCGGGAGGTGGCCCGCGCTCGGCGACGAACCCGAATCGGTCGCCCTCCACGACGGGGCGGGCGTGCCAGCGGTTGGTCGGCTTCTTCGAGAGCCACCACGTGGACAGCAACGGCGTGGTGCGCCCGCAGGCGGGGTCGGCGCAGGTGATGGTCCGCGCCCACAGGTACGAGACGGCCACGCCGTGATAGCCGGACGGCGAATGGCCGGATGGCGCCGGGAACACTCCGGCGAGGCGCCGCCGGCACTCGTCCTCCACGGCTTCGCCGTAATGGGCGACGTCGGCGGCGATCCCCGACGTGCCGTCGCCGCCGGAGTCGCCAGGACTGATGGCAGGCTGCCCGGCGAACCGCTGCGCGACGGACAGGGTGGCCGAACTGACCAGCGCCGCCACAGGGTTCAGGTCGATGGCGAGTGTGTCCAGCCCCAGCCGGATCGCCTCGGTGGAGATGGCCCCGCCGCCGCAGAACGGGTCGATGATCCGCGGCGGCCTGTCGCCGGCCGACGCCGCGATGCAGCGCTGCGCTTCGGCCAGCAGGGCCGGATCAGCGCTTCGCTCCCAGCGGCAGAGTTGCTCGATCAGTGCCAGCAACCGCCGGCGCTCCTCCTGCTGCGCGGCCTCGGTGGGATACAGGTCGGGCCGCGCCGAGGGATCGTCAACGAGTGAGGCGAACAGCGCGGCACGAGTCACCCCCAACGGCTTGCGAGACCACCACAGGTGCATCGTGGCCGGATGTCCCTTCTTCGGCACCGCCTTCTCGGCTCGCCCGGCTGCGTTCACCGCCTCCAGCGGCAAGGCCACCTCGATCAGCTTGCGCGGGAAGGGATCCACAGCTGCAGGTTTACACCCGACGGAGCAACGACTGATCGACCCTCCCGGACATCCACCACGAACAATCTCTGACCCCGGCCGACCGGCTTGCGGAGACCTCCGGGCGGTGAGGGGTACCATCAGCGGCACCTCCCGGTAACTGTGACAGGAGTTGGCACCATGACCTCCGTGCTGGATCGCCGGCTCGGCGTCGCGCCGCAGGTGTCGGTGCGGCCCGAGCGTTTCGGCGCCCTGCTGTACCACTTCGGCACACGGCGCCTGTCGTTCCTCAAGGATCGGCGGCTCCTGGAGGTCCTCGAGCGGCTCGACGGTTCGGCCACGGCGCGGGCCGCCTGCGACGAGGCGGGCGTCGCCGAAGAGGCACTTCCTGCCTTCGAGCGGGCGCTTGCGAGGCTGGTGGAGACGGACATGCTGCAGGAGCGCCGCCCGTGAGCGTGGCGGCCCCGCTGGTCGAGCACTTCGCCGCCGGGCTGGAGGCGCCGATCTGCCTCACCTGGGAGCTGACCTACGCCTGCAACCTGGACTGCCGGCACTGTCTTTCTAGTTCGGGGCGGCGCGACCCCCGCGAGCTGTCCACCGCCGAGGCCAAGGCGCTCATCGACGAGTTCGAGGCGATGCAGGTGTTCTACGTCAACATCGGCGGGGGCGAACCGACGATCCGCAGCGACTTCTGGGAGATCGTCGACTACGCCGTCGCCCACCACGTCGGGGTCAAGTTCTCCACCAACGGCTCGCGAATCACCCCTGAGTCCGCCCGGCGCATCGCCGGCAGCGACTACCTGGACGTGCAGATCTCCCTCGACGGCGCAACCCCCGAGGTCAACGACACCGTGCGCGGCGAGGGCACCTTCGCCACCGCGCTCGCCGCCATGGAGCATCTGGCCACCGCCGGTGTGCGGGGCTTCAAGCTGTCGGTCGTCTGCACCCGCCACAACCTGCCCCAGGTCGACGACCTGAAGGCGCTCGCCGACCGCTACGGCGCCCAACTCCGGCTCACCCGCCTGCGACCGTCGGGGCGCGGCGCGGACGTCTGGGGCGAACTGCACCCCACCGGCGAGCAGCAGCAGATGCTCTATCGGTGGCTGCTGGCGCACGGGGAGGAGGTCCTGACCGGTGACTCGTTCTTCCACCTGGCCGGCTATGGCGAGCCGCTGCCCGGGCTGAACCTCTGCGGCGCCGGGCGCGTGGTGTGCCTCATCGACCCCGTCGGCGACGTCTACGCCTGCCCGTTCGCCATCCACGAATCCTTCCTGGCCGGCAACGTGCGCGACCCCGGCGGATTCGGGCGGCTGTGGCGCGAGGCGGACCTGTTCCGCTCGCTGCGCGAACCTGCCGACGCCGGCGCCTGCGGCACGTGCTCGGCATATGACGCCTGCCGCGGCGGCTGCATGGCGGCGAAGTTCTTCACCGGCCTCCCGCTCGCCGGACCCGACCCCGAGTGTGTCAAGGGCCACGGCGCGGTGGCGCTGGCAGCCGTCGAGCCCGGCTCGGCACCGCGACCCTCAGCCGATCACTCCCGGGTGAGGCTCCTGCCGCGCCGTCCCGCTCGGGCCTGTGACGAAAGCCCGCTGGCACCCTCCGACCTCGCCACGACCGTGAGCGCCTGATGGCCGGCGGCTGGTTCGAGTCGGTGGCGGTGGCCCGCCGGCGCGCCGAGCGCACCCTGCCGGCCTCGGTCGCCGCGGCGCTGCGGGCCGGCGCCGAGGCGGGCGTCACGCTGCGCGACAACGAGGCTGCGTTCAGCGAGCTGGGGTTCGCTCCGACCGTTGCCGGCAAGCCCGGCGGGCGCGACCTGTCCACCAGCGTCATGGGCCAGCCGGTCTCGATGCCGGTGCTGATCTCGCCGACCGGCGTGCAGGCCGTCCACCCCGAGGCCGAGGTGGCCGTCGCCGGTGCCGCCGCCGCCCGAGGAACCGTCATGTGCCTCAGCGCCTTCGGCAGCAAGCCCATCGAAGAGGTCGTCGCCGCCAACCCCCGGACGCTGTTCCAGATCTACTGGTGCGGGTCACGGGACCGGATCCTGCAGCGACTCGAACGCGCCCGCTCGGCGGGCGCCGTCGGGCTGATCGTCACGCTGGACTGGTCTTTCGTGCACAGCCGGGACTGGGGAAGCCCGTTCATCCCCCAGCGGATCAACCTGGAGGCGATGCGGCGGCTGGCACCCGAGGTGCTCCGCCGTCCCCGCTGGCTGTGCCGCTGGCTGCGCGCTGGGCGGCTGCCGGACCTGACGGTGCCGAACATGGCGATCCCCGGCGAGGCGTCGCCGGGTTTCTTCGACGCCTACGGCGAGTGGATGCAGACCCCGCCCCCCTCCTGGGACGACCTGGCGTGGCTGCGTCAGCAGTGGGACGGGCCCTGCATGATCAAGGGCATCGTGCGCGTCGACGACGCCCGGCGGGCCACCGACATCGGCGCCACCGCTATCTCCGTGTCGAATCACGGCGGCAACAATCTCGACACGACGCCGGCAACCATTCGCCTGCTCCAGCCGATCGCCGCCGCCGTGGGCAACGATGTCGAGGTCCTACTCGACGGGGGTATCCGCCGGGGCGGAGACGTGGTCAAGGCCGTCGCCCTGGGGGCCCGGGCGGTACTCATCGGTCGGGCCTGCCTGTGGGGCCTGGCCGCAAACGGCCGGGCCGGCGTGGAGAACGTGCTGGACGTGCTCCGAGCCGGCATCGACTCGGCGCTGCTGGGACTCGGCCGCGACTCGATCGCCGATCTCACCCCTCACGACATCCTGATCCCACCCGGTTTCAGCATCACCACCGGCACCTCGGAGTGAATCGCTCGGGACGTGTGACCGCCCACCGCCCCGGCCACCGTCGCCGCCCATGATCCGCGTCGCCGTTCTGGGCGCCACGGGGTACGTCGGCGGACGGCTGGTGCCGCAGTTGCTGGACGCCGGCGGTGACGTGCGCTGCATCGTGCGCCGCCCTGAGCGCGCCGGCGGTTTCGGCTGGGGGGAGCAGGTGGAGGTGGTGCGGGGCGATGTCGGGGACCGGGACTCTCTCGAGCAGGGCTTCGCCGGCATCGACGCGGTGTACTACCTGGTGCACGCCATGGGTCACAGCGACCGCTTCGCCGAGACCGACCGGCTGGGCGCGGCCAACACCGCTGCGGCCGCGCAGGCCGCCGGTGTGAGACGGATCGTGTACCTCGGCGGGCTGGGCGCCGACGATCCCGCCGCTCTCTCGCCCCACCTGGCAAGCCGGCACGAGGTCGGGCGCGTGCTGGCCGGCGGCGCAGTGCCGGTCACCGAATTGCGGGCCGCGGTCATCATCGGCTCGGGCAGCGCCTCCTTCGAGATGCTGCGCCACCTCGTCGACCGGCTGCCGGCCATGACCTGTCCCCGCTGGGTGACCCTGACCAGCTGCCAGCCGATCGCCATCGGTGACGTGCTGCACTATCTGGTTGCCGCTCCGCAGGTCGAGGCGCTGGCGGGACGCGTCGTGGAGGTGGGCGGACGGGATGTGGTCACCTACCGGAAGATGATGGATCGCTACGCCCGCGCAGCCGGGCTGCGACCCCGGGTCATCCTTCCGGTCCCGGTGCTGACGCCGCGCCTGTCCTCGCACTGGGTACGGCTGGTCACGCCCCTGCCCTACGGCCTGGCCCGACCGCTGGTGGACAGCCTCATCAACGATGTGGTCGTGAGCCCCGAGCGGGACATCCGGCAATTCGTCGACCACGAGCCAGTGGGACTCGACGAGGCACTGACCCGGGCGCTGCAGCGGGTGCAGGACCTCGACGTGCAGACCAGTTGGACGGGCAGCTCACCCGAGCGGAGCGTTGCAGAGCCCATGCCCCAGGACCCCTCCTGGGCCGGTGGGACCGTGCTCAGTGACGAGCGAGCGCTCCACACCGGCGCGTCGACCGAGGCGCTGTTCGCCACCATCTCGGGCGTGGGGGGCGACCGCGGCTGGTACGTCGCCCAACCCCTGTGGGCGTTGCGTGGCGCGCTCGACTCGCTCGTCGGAGGGGTCGGGATGCGACGGGGCCGCCGCCATCCGGACGACCTGCGTGTGGGCGACGCTCTGGACTACTTCCGCGTCGAGGCCGTCGATCCCGCGCGGCTACTCCGGCTGCGCGCCGAGATGCGCCTGCCGGGCGTGGCCTTCCTGGAGTGGCACATCGCCACCGAGAACGGCCGGCAGACCTTGCACCAACTGGCTCGCATGTACCCCCGCGGGGTGTTGGGACGCCTGTACTGGTGGGCGCTGTACCCGGTCCACTCGGTGATCTTCCGGCTGCTGGCCAAGCGGTTGGTCCGTGCCGCCGAGGGGCGGCCGCCGGGTTAGCCCGCCGCCACGCTCAGCGCCGAGTGGCCTCCAGGCGGGCCCGCATGCGTTCGTGCGCCTCGGGCGAGCCGTCGTGCCAGGTGCCCATCCAGGCGTCTATGGGGATCACTTGCAAGCCGTAGTTGCACTCGAAGTACTTGTGGTGCAGGTCGTGGTAGTAGGTGCCCGCGGGCATCGTGCGGCCGTAGCCGATCTCGAAGCGATCGAAGCCGCAGTGACCTCGAGCCGGATCCATGGCGGTGAAGAGGTTCGTGAGAATGACGACGAACGGGCTCACCGGGATGACCATGAAGAACAGCACCGTGGAGAAGTAGAGCAGGTGCTCGACGGGGTGCATCGAGAGCCCCGACCACGGTCCGGTGTTCACGTTCTTGTGATGCAGGTAGTGCGCCCAGCGGTAGAGGGGACGGGTGTGCAGCAGCCGGTGGGTCACATAGAACCACGCCGTGACCAGGAAGAACGGCACGACCGTCATCGCAAGCAGGTAGACGACCCAACCCGGGCCGTCACCCCAATCCACCCGCGCGATGTGGTCGTTGGCGTACGCCCAAAGAAGCAAGGCCTCGTAGGCCGTCCAGAAGAAGGCACCGCTGGTGAGCGCCCAGAACATGTTGTCCCGGGTCTGGCTGCGCCAGAGGAAGCGGCGACTCCTCTTGCGCGGCCACCGGTAGTCGTACTTGTAGTCCTTGCCCTGCGCCCGGCGCACGTAGAGCCAGAGATGGAGACCACCCGCCGAGACCAGCAGCAGCACCACGTTGCGCAGGTAGATCTCGGCGATCCAGCCGACCGCGAACCGCTCCATGCGCTCCATGGCGGGCGTGAAGACGTTCCACACCAACGCCGCCAGGCCGGCGTAGACGAACCCGTAGGGCCACATCGTCATCCAAACGAGGTCCCAGACGGTGCGCAGCGCCTTCCGTGGTCCACCCCGCAGCGTGGGCGGAAGCATCGGGATGGCGTCTGCCGGCTCGTATCCCGCGATCCGCTCCATGGCCAACGTCCCCCTAGCCGATCCGCGGCTTGCCGATCGTACCAGCCGCCCCTCGCCCGCCTGAATTGTGCCAACGTATGTGTCCCGCCAGGGTCCGCTGCGCAGAAGGAGGACCGCAACGATGACGACGATCAGATCGCTGCTGGACAACGTGTGCGCCGGGGGGGTGCTGACCGTGGGAGACCTCGCACAGGTCACCCGGACCAGCAAGCGCAACGTCGTCCGCTGGCGCTATCGAGGGGCCACCGTCCGTCGCGACGTGGAAGAGCGGCTCCTCGAGTTGCGCGCCGTCGTGGATCTCGCCCGCAAGGCGATGCCCGACCGCGAGGCGCGAAGCTGGCTGCGGTCGCCCCAGCCCGAACTCGAAGGCATGAGGCCGCTCGACGCGATCTCCGAAGGCAAGGCCTTCGCAGTGATCGACCTGCTGGGGGCTCTGGCGGATGCCGCCGTGGAGGCCGCCATCGAGTGACCCGATCGAGCGCGGTCGGCGCCGGTCACACCTCTGGCCGGCGCGCGCTGCGCCAGCGCTCGACGGCGGTGTCGACGATCGCCTCGGCCTCGCCGAGGTAGCTCGCCGGTTCGAGGTCCGCCTGCTCCGCCAAACCCCGGTCTGCGAGGAACGACCTGGCAGCCTCTGCCAGCGGCACGCCGGAGTCCCGAGCCGCCGCCGACAGGTCGTAGACAACGTCGTGGGCCTCTTGACGCCCCAGCAGCGGGGCGAGGCGGATCATGAGCGCCTCGGCCATGATCAGGCCCCCATCGATGTCCAGGTTGGCCGCCATCCTGGCACGGTCCACATACAGCCCGGCGACCAGATCGCCGCAGCGGGCCAGCGAGCTGCCGGTATAGGCAACGAGCAGCGGCAACGAGTCCCACTCCATCTGCCACTCCCCCGCCGACCGCTCGTGGCGACCGGTCATGGCGCGTAGCGGCACGGCGGCAAGCGCGCCGGCCATCCCGCTGAGCCCCACGATGGTCTCGGAGAGGATGGGATTCGCCTTCTGGGGCATCGTGGAGGACGCCCCGGCCAGCCGGCCACCGCCCTCGCGTACCTCGGCGATCTCGCTGCGAGCCAGGTCGATGACCTCCAGGGCGATCCGGCTCGTCGCCGCGGCCAGCACGCCCAGGCCGGCGGCTACCTGCGCAAGGCGGTCTCGGACGCTGTGCCACGGCACGTCGTCGCAACCCAGACCCAGGATCTCCGCCGTGCGCCGGCGCGTGGCGGCGCTGAGGGGCCCATAGGCCGCCGACGTGCCTGCCGCACCGTACAGCTGGACCACCTCGGCGGCCGCCCGCGCCTCGCCGAGGCGCGCCAGCGAGCGGGCGATCTCCTCCAGCCAGCCGGCGACCTTCATGCCGAAGGTGATCGGCACGGCCTGCTGGCCGTGCGTCCGGCCGGCCATCGGCGTAGCCCTGTGGGACTCGGCGAGCGCAGCCAGGGTGTCGCCCAACTCGACGCCGACGTGGGCGATGCCCCTGCAGGCGTCGCGCAGCAGGATCACCAGCGCCGTGTCCATGATGTCCTGCGTGGTGGCACCGAAGTGCAGCCACGACGCCACATCGGGATGCGATCGGCCGAGCTGCTGCAACAGCGGCAGGATCGGGTACCCCACGAGCCGGGCGCCCTCCTCCAGTTGCTCGTGATCGATCTCGACCGATTCGAGCTCCACCCGGATCGTCTCGGCCGCTGAGTCGGGAATCACGCCGGCTTCGGCCTGCGCCCGCGCCAGCGCCACCTCGACATCGAGCCAGGCCCCGATGGTCCGATCCGCGGCGAAAGCCTCCACGAACCGCGCCTCGCCGAAGACATCCAGCAGGGGTAGATCTATGGCCACGCCGCCCTCCCGCCGGCCGGCAACGGCAGCGATGCGATCGGGTGGGTCACATCCCCGAGCGTAGAAGCTGCCCGAGTGGCGGCCACGGGTGCACCGGACCGGGCGGCCCAACACCGGCACCGGCCCGGTGTGGTCAGTCGCCTTTGCGGGCGAGGTGGCCGGCGGCCTCCCGGCGGGCTCGCATCCGTTCGTGGGCCTCGGCGGAGCCGTCGTGCCAGGTGCCGACCCAGGCGTCGACGGGGACGACCGGGGTGCCGTAGTTGCACTCGAAGTACTTGTGGTGCAGGTCGTGGAAGTAGTCGCCGGCCGGGAGGGTGCGGTCGCCGGCGACCACGATCCGGTCGAAGTTGGAGTGGCCCAGCGACGGGGCCAGACCGGTGAAGATCTGCGTGACGATGATGATGAACGGGTTGGCGGGGATGAACAGGAAGAACACCGGCGTCGAGAAGTAGAGCAGGTGCTCGACCGGGTGCATCGACAGGCCCGACCACGGCCCGGTGTTGACGTTCTTGTGGTGGAGGTAGTGGGCCCACCGGTACATGGGCCGGGTGTGCAGGAACCGGTGGGTCACGTAGAAGTAGCCGGCCACCAGCCAGAACGAGAAGACCGTCATCACCACCAGGTAGACGACCCAACCCGCCCCGTCGCTCCAGCGGACGTGCGGGATGTACTCGTTGGCGTAGCACCAGTAGAGAAGTGCCTCCCAGAAGGTCCAGAAGACGGGTGCGCTGGCGAGGCTCCAGAAGGCGTTGTCCCACGCCTGGTTGCGCCACAGGAAGCGGCGGGCTCTGGTGCTGAGCCACTGCCCGTCGTACTTGAACCGCATCCCCTGCGCCCGTCGCACGTAGAGCCAGAAGTGGATGGCGCTCACCCACACCGCCACCATGACGAGGTTGCGCACGTAGATCTCGGCCACCCAACCGATCTCGAAGCGTTCCATACGCGCCAACGCCGGCGTGAAGTAGTTCCAGATCACCACCGAAAGCCCGATGTAGAACAGCCCGTAGGGCCACAGCATCAGCTTCGTGAGCTTGGTGACGTTCCCCAGCGACTCCGAGGGCCTAGTCAGGAACCTTGGCGGCTCCATCGGCATGCCGTCCGGCACGTATCCCTGAGCCCTCGCCATTCGCCCATCCCCACTGGCTGCAGTTGACTCCGCTCAGCAGACGTCACGCCGCCTGCTGACAGTTTGACAGTACCGGACTCCGCTGCGCCGCGGGAGTTCCGGTCCTAGCGGCCGGTGAGGCGTTCGATGACGGGGGCGAACTCCACGGCGGTCTCGGCGGGGATGGTGACGTAGGAGAGGCCCCAGCGATCGCGGCGTTCCTCGAGGGCGGCGATGCACTCCTCGACCGTGCCGAATAGGGCGTGGGGCGATCCGAGGGCCTGCTCGACGGTGATCCCGAAGGCGGGAGCCAGATCGGCGGCGAAGCCGTGGCGGTCGTCGACGATGCTGGCTATGAACACGCCGACGCTGAGTTCGATGTCGGCGAAGCGGGCGCCGGCGACCTCGCGCACGAGCGCCACTTTCTCGTCGGTCGCCTCGGCTGTGGCGTTGGCCGCCACGCTCTCGCTCATCACGCCGCTGCGCAGGTTGACGTTGACCGCCACGATGTCGGCTCGCTGCGCCGCCAGCGTCAGCATCCTCGGGCCGCCGCCGGCCATCAGCAGCGGCGGGCGCGGGCGCTGGACGGGCTGGGGCCCGGCGTCGAGCCCCTGGACGGTGTAGTACTCCCCGGCGAAGTCGAACGGCCCGTCCCCGAAGCAGCCGTCCATGACCGACACGGCCTCCGCCAGGCGTGCGATGCGCACGCCCGGCCGGTCCTTCGGCAGGCCGGCCTGCTCGTAGTCGGTGGTCATCCAGCCGGCGCCGATGCCGATCTCCAGCCGGCCGCCGGAGATGCGGTCGAGCGTGGCAAGCTCCTTGGCCAGCACGACGGGATGGCGGTAGTCGTTGCAGAGGACCAGGGTGCCGACCCGCAGCGTCGACGTGGCGAGCGCCACGGCCGTGATCGTCACGAGAGGCCCGTTCCGAGCGTCTAGATGATCGGTCATGACCATGCACGAGTAGCCCAGTTCCTCGGCCTGGCGCGCCTGCTCGGCTATCTGGTCCTGATTGCTGCTCCTCTCCAACGTGAGGCCGAACCGGAATGGGCGTGTCATTGCTGCTCCTGTCCCGGCCCGTTCGCTCCGAGCCGCCACCGGTCACGCTACCGGCGCGTAGGAGCCCAATCCGTCCGAGGGTCAGCGCATGGCGGTGAGGACGCGGCCGACGGTGTCGTGACTGCGGCCGACGATCCGCTCGTAGGCGTCGGGGTCGGTGGCGCCCTCGGTGACGGTCACCATGACGCAACTGCCCGACAGGTCGCCGAGCGCCTCCCGGGCGGCCGGGTCGGCCAGCAGGGCCACCAGGCCGGCCAGGGAGGCGGCACCGGTCTCGCCGGCCACGACGGCGGCGTCGGCCAGGTCACGCATTGCCTGGCGGGCCGCGTCGTCGTCCACGGAGGTGAACCAGTCCACACCGGCGGCCAGTCGGGGCCAGGCCACCGGCGACGGCTGCCCGCAATTCAGGCCCACCATGATCGAGCGGTGCGGGCCGGGCACGTGCGTGAGCCCGCCGGCCAGCGCCGAGGCCTGCACGCAGTTGGCGTCGCTCGGCTCCACGCCCACCAGCACCGGCCGATGGCTACCGGATCGGTAGTGCGTCACCGCGGCCGACATGAAGGCCCCCACCCCCATCGGCACGACAACCAGCTCGGGTTGCTCGAGGCCGCTGGCGGCGATCGCCTCGTCCACCTCGGCGAAGATCGTGGTGTAGCCCTCGATCACCTGAGCGGGGATGGTCTCGTAGCCCGGCCAGGACGTATCGGAAACGACGATGCAGCGATCCCCGGCCTCCTGGGCCGACCGGGCGACGGCGTCGTCGTAGTCGCCTGCCACCATCGTGACCTTGGCGCCCTCCCACTCCATGGCCTCGATGCGGGCCGCCGCCATGCCGGCCGGCACGAAGATCTGGGCGTCGAACCCCAGCAGCCGGGCCATGAAGGCCACCGCCCGGCCGTGGTTGCCGTCGGTGGCGGTGCACAACTGCAACGGCCGCAGATAGGCCAGCCGGGCCGCCAGCTCGTTGATGTTGCCCCAGCGGGCCGGCGGTGCGCCGACGTGCTCGCAGATGGCCTGGTAGGTGGCCCAGGATGCGCCGAGGATCTTGAAAGATGGCAGGCCCATGCGGCGGGTCTCAGCCTTGACGAGCAGGCGCCCCACACCGAGGCGTTCGGCCAGGTCAGGGGCATCCAGCAGGAGTGTCGGCGAGTAGGCCGGCATGCGGCGGTGGAATCCCGCGATCTCCGGCGGCGCCGAGGGCCAGTCTCGATCCTCACGCAGGGGATTGGGGGTGACCAGTACAGACATCACGGCTCCTCGTTGAGCGTGCGGTACGGCATCATTCTGCCCGATTCGCGCACTTCCGCGGGGTCGGCACCGGTGGTGCGCAAAGTCCTTGCGGCAGCCGCTGCGCGCAGTCGCCGACAGGCCGCGAGTCGAGGCTCCCGGCGATCAGAACGTGTCGCTGGGCGACGAGCGACATTGCCGCCGCCGGACTCGGTCCGCGGCATCGCCACAGACTTCTGGAACCGATCGGGGGACTCGGGCGTCGTTGCGGTTGATGGGGACATTCCTCGCCGTCAGTGAAAGCCACACGATTGTCCCGCCGAGAGTGTTGGATGGTCGCGTGATCGCCGCCGAGTTCGACGAGTTCTACCGGGCCGAGTATGCACCCATGGTGCGGTTGGCCCGCGGGCTGGTCGATACCTCCGAGTGCGCCGAGGAGATCGCCCAGGACGCCTTCGCCCAAGTGTTCGAACGCTGGGATCGGCTGGATTCACCGGGCGGCTACCTGCGAACCGCGGTGGTCAACGGCGCCCGCAGCGAGTTGCGCAAGCGGGAGGTGCGGCGGCGGGTGGGCCTGGATCGGCCTCCGCAGCCGGCCGCTGAACGGGACTACCTGGTCGACGCCCTCGACCGGCTCCCGGCCAAGAGGAAGACGGCCCTCGTGCTCCGCTACTACGCCGGCCTGTCCGAACGGGAGATCGCCGAGACCATGGGCGTCCGTCCCGGAACGGTCAAGAGCATGGTGTCGCGAGGGCTGGCGGAACTCCGGGAGGTGATCGAGAAATGAACGAGAACCGGCGGCGCGATCCCCGCGAGGACGGTGATGGCGACGCTCTGGGCGACGCCCTCGGAGAGGCCGTCGGCAGGGAGACCGATTCGCCGATCGTGACTCCCCCGGTCACCGACATCGCCGAGCGGGCCGCCGCACTGGCGAAGGCCAGGCGGGTCCGGCACGGTGTGGTGAGCATCGCCGCCGCGGCGGCCCTGATCGCCGGCGGCCTGGCGGCCTGGAACACGCTGGGAAGCGACACCGGCGACGGCAACATCCAGGTGGCCACCCAGCCGGCCGTCCCCGATCCGACCGCGCCGGAGGCCGAACCAGCCGAGCACGCGACGGGCGAATCCGGTCCGGCCGCCGCTGGAGCCGACCCGGCCGACCTCGGCGACGAGCCGGCCGCCGATTCCGCAGCCGCACCCGCCGGAGACGAGTCCTCGGCGGCCGACCGGCAGCTCGCCGATCCGACCACAGCCGAGCCGGTCGACGGAGCGGAGCAAGCCGATCCCGGATCGACGGTGATCGATTCGAGCCTCCTCGCACCCGAAGAGTTGTCCACCGGACCCACCCTGACGTGGATCGAAGTGGACTTCGATACGAGCACGGGACTCATCGACGTCTACCGCATGGAGTCCGTCGGCGACGGCCGCATCGTCGCCCTCGCCTGGGGTGATGCCGGCAACCAGGTTGTGGTCACGACCGACGGTACGACGTGGACCGCCATCGACATGCCCGACGGCATCTATCCCGACCTCCCCGCCATCGGCGGCGACCGCTGGGTGGTCGGCGGGCCGGACACAGCCGATCCGCAGCATCGCGGACGGGTGTTCTTCTCCGACGACCAGGGCGCGACCTGGACCGAACTGAGCATCGACGTCGGATCCGGAGCGGGCTCGCTGCCGCCGTACTGCGTCAGGCGCGCAAGGGTGACTGCGGCACTGGCCTCCGGTGACCGGATGGTGGCCGTCGTCGAGACCCACAGCGACCTCGACCTCCAGGAGTTGCTCGTGGCGTTCGGCCACACCCCGGACCGGGACTCGATACTGCACTGGCGTTACACCGACAGCGCTCTCGTCGTCTATCTGGGTGAGGAGGCCGACGCCGAGAGCGTCGAGATCCCCTTTGACGAGTTGGGCCTTGCGCCCGGCCAGTCGGCGCCCTGCGCGGGATCCGAGGGCCAGCACGACCAACGCGTCCACCTCTTCACGAGCGACGGCGCCGGCACCGAGCCGGTAGGTCGCTACGACGGGGCCAACACCTCGGCGATCAGCACCGTCGAAGGGTTCTTCATCACGCTGCGCACCGGCGAGGGCGACCTGCTGCTCACCTCACCGGACGGTCGCGCGTGGACCGAGCACGACGTCAGCGAGCAGGGCTATGTCCCCATGACGCGCGGCCCTGACGGCGCCGCGTGGCGCAGCGCCCGGAGCTACGACTCCTACCGCATCGAGCGCCTCGATGTCGGCCGCGGTCCGGGAACGGCCGCCGAGTTCGAGGGCCTGCGACCCGGCCCGATCCTCACCGCGGGCCCGGCCGGCGTGGTGACCACGGCGGAGCCGATAGCCGGCGCCGGCTCCCGCCTCGAGGTCCGCATCGTCAAGGACGGCTACGAACTGCGCCTCGACCAAGCCTGGGGCGACCTGGCCCTCTGGGACCTCGCCGCGGACGTCGCCGTCTACGAGTTCGCCGCCCCCGAGATCATGTTCAGGGCAGCGGCGCCGGACGGCCTCCGCATCGTCGCCGAGGACGACGGCTCCCAGACCCTGGTCTTCGAGGATCCCGACACGGGCGACGACCTCGTGGCCTTCACGGCCGCTGACCTGGAACGCAACGCTGCGCAGTTCACCGACGGCCTCGGCGCGTTCGAGCCGCCTCCGACCTGGATCGGCTGGTCGGCCGGCGGCACCGCCTGGGGTTGGCAGAACGCCGCCGATGCCTTCGGGATCGACGTCGGCGGCACGTACCCCCGGGTCGAACTCGCCGTCGGCAACGATTTTGTGCTCGCACAGGTCTTCCTCGCGACCGACGGCGAGACGGTCTCACAGTCGGTCTCGACAGACGGCAGCGACTCGCAGCGGTCCGGGACTCGGAGCCCCACCGCCCGCTGGTTTATCGCCCCAGTGCCGTAGGCCACCAGACATCTCCCCCATGCCCCAGCGGGCCCCGCCGGACGGCGGGGCCCGCTCGCGTGCCGGCACATCGCACATCCCGCGTGCTGACGACTACGCAGAACTTCTGCGAGCCCGATGAACCGATCACTCCGGTCGTGCGTCGGTAGGGGTGATGGGAACGCTCACCGCCGCCACGTACAGCGAACCGGAGGCGCCGGCGGAGGTATTGGATAAACACGTGATCGCCGAGGCCTTCGACGAGTTCTACCGGACCGAGTACCTCGCCATGGTGCGGCTCGCCTACGGGCTCCTGGACACCCCCGAGGCGGCTGAGGAGATCGCCCAGGACGCCTTCGCCAAGGTGTTCGAGCGCTGGGGCCGGCTCCGGAATCCCGGCGGTTACCTGCGCACGGCGGTCGTGAACGGCGCCCGCAGCGAGTTGCGCAAGCGGGAAGTGCGGCGCCGCATCCTGCCGGGGCAGCCGCAACAGGCCCCGGCGCAGCAGGACTACCTGCTGGATGCCCTCGAGCGGTTGCCCACCAGGAGAAAGACGGCCCTGGTGCTGCGCTACTACGGCGATCTGTCCGAGAAGGAGATCGCCGAGACGATGGGCATCCGCCCCGGCACCGTCAAGAGCCTTCTCGCCGGAGGGCTCGCGCAACTGCGGGAGGTGATCGACAGATGAACGGGAACCGCGACACTGGCCAACCGGCCGAGCACGACCGGACCCTCGGCGCCGACCTGGGCGCGGCGATCGGCAGGCGGTCGGAGTCTCTGGACCGGATTCCCCCGGTGGCGGGCGTCGTCGAGCGGGCCGCCACGGCGGCGAGCGCCCGGCGGCTCCGGTACACGCTGGTGGGCGTCGCCGCGGCCGCGGCCCTGCTGGCAGGCAGCCTCGTGGCCTGGAACACGCTCGGCAACGACGGAGGAAGCGTCCGCGTCGCCACGGCACCGGCGACCAGTGCAGCGGCACCGGCGACACCCGAGTCCGGCAATTCCCGTGCAGCAGATCCGCAACCCTCCGCGGTGCCACCTGAAGACCCAGCGCCCGTCGAGTCGACGCCCGCAGATCCACAGCCCGCCGCGCCGGAGCGCTCCGATGACGCCGCATCCGATGCCGGGCTCGTCGATCCCGAGCCGGCCTCCAGAACCACCGAAGGGCCGGCGGAGCAAGCGCATGATCCGGAGACGGAGCCAGCCGGCTGCGAGACGCTCGCTCTCACGGACACCAAGTGCAAGTGCCCGTGCCCCGAAGCGCCTTTCGAACACTTCTTCAAGGGCCGGATCGCCAAGGACGGCTACGAACTCCGATTCGACGAACCCCCGGGCGGCATGACCCTGTGGGACCTCGTCGCCGATGCTCCCGTCTACGAGTTAGAGCCTGAGGCGTTCGAGGGTGGTCCCGTTCCCGACGGAGTCCACCTCACGCAGAACGACGACGGCTCGGTCACCGTCGTCTTCGAGCATCCCGGGACCGGCGAGGAACTCGTGACCGTCATCACCAAGAGGACCTCCTCAACCGGCCTCACGTTCGAGAATCCGTTCGAGGATCTGCCGGACCTCTCGTTCGAGGGTCTGCCGGACCTCTCGATCGAGGATCTGCACGAGTATCTCGACAAGTGGCTCGAGGACCTCGACGATCAGCTGGAGGAATTCAACGATCGGTTCGAGGATCTCATCCCGTATGTCGACTGGTCGGCGCCCGGCCTCGATCCGGCCGACCTTCTCGAAAGGCTGCGCGAGCGCCTGGACGGCTCGCGGCACGACCGGCCCACCGAGCCCACGACCCTCGGCGTCCGCGTGAGCCGGGCGTAGCGGCACGGCGTCCACGTAGCCGAGTCGTCCTGAGAGCCTCCCGAACCTGATATATCCTCTGATAATCGATTCGGATATACTGCCTGTGTGACAAAACGGCTGGTCGACATCGACGACGATCTGCTGGCTGAGGCGCGGGTGCTGACGGGGGCTGCGACCATGAAGGAGGCCGTCAACGCCGCGTTGCAGCAGGTGATCGACGGCGAGTTGCGCCGCCGGCACCTGCGGCGACTCGAAGCCGGTGAGGGAACCGACCTGGCTGACGAGCAAGTCATGCGGAGCGCATGGCGGTAGCGCCGCTGTACCTGGCCGACAAGAGCGCCCTCGCCCGGCTCCATCACCCGACCGTGGCCCGTCGGATGGGGCCGCTGCTCGTCGACGGGCTGGTGGCCACGACGCCGATCGTCGACCTAGCGGTCCTCTACAGCGCCCGCTCGCCGGCCGACTACGAGGACGTTCTGGCCGAGCGCCGGGCGCTGCCGTCGTTTCCGCTGACTCCCGAAGTGACGGACCGGGCCGTGGACGTCCAGCGTCGGCTGGCCCAAGAAGGCCGCCACCGCCTGCCGCTACCCGACCTCCTGATCGCCGCGACGGCCGAACTCAACGGCCTCGCGGTCCTCCACTACGACGCCGACTACGACCGCATCGCCGAAGTCACTGGCCAACGTTGTGAGTGGGTTGCCCCGCGAGGCTCGCTCTGAACTCAGCAGCCGGGGGTTGCGGCGCGCTCGGCGAGCCATTGACGCCAGCGGGGGTCGTCGCGCGTGGCTACAGCGGCGCCGTCGGGGCCATAGAGGTATGACCAGATCGACACGGTGACGTGGTCGCCGTCGCCCTCGACGGCCAGGAAGGCGGTGCCGAGGGCGGGTCGATCCACGATCATGGCTACCCAGCGCGGGTCCACGTCGACGACGGTGCCCGCTAACTCGGGGGCGTCGGCCGCCGTGACCTCGATGCGGTCACCGACGGCCGGAGCCGCCGGGATGCTCAGACCGCTGCTCAGCGCTCGCCAGGCTGCCTCCCTGGGCCCGGCCCACAGCGCCATCGGAAGCACCGCGGTGGCAGTCCGGCCGGCGAAGTGCTCCAGGTGCAGCCGCAGGTTGAGCATGAACAGCCGCCAGCCCTCGGTCATGCCCTCGCGTTGGGCGTCGTGCTCTGGACCGGTGCCGAACCCCGAGTTGACCAGCCGCACCAGACAGCTGTCGTCACCCCGCGGCTCCACAGTCCACTCGAAGGCCAGTCCGTCGACGCCCTCGCCGCCGTCGAAGACCACGCGGCGCGGTGGCTCCCAGACCGCCACCCGTCCGGTGATCTGCATCTCCGGCTCTGGCCCGAACGACGCCGTGCCCGCTCCCCCGGCGCGCTCCTCGACGGTGTGCGGCACATACCACGAGGAGATCCCCGGACCGGTGGCCACCGCTTGCCACACCTCCTCGGGCCGCCCGGGAACCTCGATCTCCAGTTCTATGGACCGCTCATTGGGCATGGTTCGCCCTCCGATCCGTCGTCGAACGCCGGCCCTCACAGGTGGCGTCGGGACGAGATGACGCCCGTGTCGAACCCGGCGCGGGTCAGACCGCCGGAGAATCTGGCGTGCTCGATCTTCAGGCAGCGGTTCATGACCACGTCGAGACCGGCGGCCAGGCAGAGCCGGGCGGCTTCGGGGCTCCACAGACCTAGTTGCGCCCAGAAGACCCCGGCGCCGACGGCGATGGCCTCGGCGGCCACGTCGGGCAGGCCCTCGGAGCGTCGGAACACGTCGACGATGTCCGGCACCACCGGCAGGGCCTCCAGCGAGGGGTAGACCGTCCGGCCGAGGATCTCCCGCTCGCGGGGATTGACGAGGTACACGTCGAAGTCCACCGACGACGACAGCAGGTAGGTGACAACGAAGTTGCTGGCCCGCGCCCGGTCGCCCGAGGCACCCACGACCGCGACGGTCCGCGACCGGCGGATGATGTCCCAACGCTGGCCGGCGTCGGGCGGCGTCCAGCCCTCGACGGGGGGATACTCAGGCACGGCCCACAGCGGCGGCGAGGGCCTGGTCGAGGTCCCAGATGATGTCGTCTGTGTCCTCGAGGCCGACGGAGAGCCGCACCATGTCGGCCGACACGCCTGTGGCAGCCAGGTCGGCCTCGGAGAGCTGCTGGTGGGTGGTGGAGGCCGGGTGGATGACGAGTGTCTTGGCGTCGCCGACGTTGGCCAGGTGGGACACGAGCCGCAGCGCCTCGATGAACCTGGCCCCGGCCTCCCGGCCGCCCTCGACGCCGAAGGTGAAGATGGAGCCGGGTCCCTTGGGCAGGTACCGCTGGGCCCGCTCGTGGTGGGGATGGTCGGGCAGGCCGGCCCAGCGCACCCAGGCCACCCGGTCGTCGGCGTCGAGCCATTCGGCGACGGCGCGGGCGTTGGCCACGTGGGCGTCCATGCGCAGTGGCAGCGTCTCAAGGCCACCCAGCAGGAAGAAGGCGTCGAAGGGTGACAGGCAGGCGCCCACGTCGCGCATCTGCTCGGCCCGCAGCCTGGTGCAGAAGGCGTACTCGCCGAAGTTGTCCCACCAGCGCAGCCCGTTGTAGCTCGCCACCGGCTCGGTGAAGCTCGGGAACCGCCCCGACCCCCAGTCGAAGCGACCGGCCTCGGCGACCACCCCGGCGATGGTGGTGCCGTGCCCGCACAGGAACTTCGTGGCCGAGTGCACGACGATGTCGGCGCCGAACTCCAACGGTCGGCAGAGGTACGGGGTGGCGAACGTCGAGTCCACGACCAGCGGCAGGCCGTGCGCCCGGGCAACCTCGGCGAGGCCGCTCAGGTCGGCGATCTGGCCCGCCGGATTGGCGATGATCTCGGTGAAGAGCAGCTTCGTGCTGTCGCCGATGGCGGCGGCGAAGTCGTCGGGGTCGGTGCCGCCGACGAAAGTGGTCTCGATGCCAAGGCGGCGCAGCGTCACGTCGAACTGCATATACGTGCCGCCGTACAGCCCGGCGGCCGAGACGATGTGATCGCCGGCGCCGGCCAGCGACGTGAGGGCGAGGAACTGGGCCGACTGGCCGCTGGAGGTGGCCACAGCCCCGATTCCGCCCTCCAGGTTCGCCATCCGCTCCTCGAACACGTTGACGGTGGGGTTCGAGATCCGCGTGTAGATGGAGCCGTACTTCTGGAGAGCGAAGAGGTCGGCCGCATCGGCGGTGTCCTCGAACACGAAGGCGCTGGTGTAGTAGATCGGCGTGGTCCGCGCCCCGGTCCCCGGATCCGGGCGCCCGCCGGCATGCAGCGCCCGCGTCCGAAACCCCCAATCCCGATCCGCCATGGACGGCTTCAGCCTGTCACGCCGGTGTTCACAACCGGTGTGGTCTGCTGCTCGCTGGTCAGCACCACCAGCAGGTTCGCCACCAGCGACGCCTTGGCGTCCTGATCCAACTCCACCACCGAACGCTCCGCCAGTAACTCCAGGGCGTCCTCCACCATCCCCACGGCGCCCTCGACAATCGTGCGCCGGGCGGCCACAACCGCCGCGGCCTGCTGGCGGCGCAGCATCGCCTCGGCGATCTCGGTGGCGTAGGCCAGGTGATTGAGGCGGGTCTCGATGACCTCCACACCGGCGCGGTCCAGCCGGGCCTGTACCTCTTCGTGCAGCGTCGCGGCGACGGTGTCGGGATCGGCGCGCAGGGACACCCTGTCGCCGTCGAAGTCGTCGTAGGGATACTGCGTGCCCAGGTGGCGAATGGCGGTCTCGCTCTGCACGTACACGAAGTCCTCGAAGTCATCCACATCGAAGATGGCCCGGGCCGTGTCCACCACCCGCCACACGACCACCGCGGAGATCTCGATGGGGTTGCCCTCGGCGTCGTTCACCTTCGACACGCTGGTCGTGAAGTTGTGCACCCGCAGGGACACCTTGCGCGTTTCGGCGCGCGTGAACGGGTTCGCCAGGTACCAGCCGGCCTCGGTGACCGTCCCCCGGTAGCGGCCGAACATGATGAGCACCAGCGCCTGGTTGGGCTGCACCACGTACTGCCCCGGCAACGACAGAATGAACAGGAGCACCCCGATCGGAATGAGCGCGGCCAGACCCCCCACCTCGGTGACGCCGAATCCGCCGCCGACGACCAGCCCCAACCCCACTAGCGCCAAGAGCACCCCGAGGATCCCCGGCAAGGTCTTGGCGGGTCGGGTCTCCACGGACACGATCCCAGACGCCGTGCCAGCGCCGACGTCCTCCACACCGTCGATTTCAGAAGTCGTCGACTCGTTCATGCGGCCGACGCTACCGGCTGACGGAGCGCACGGCGGCGCCTCCGGGCTCCGAGCGGCGCGAGCGCCGATGCCCCTCGGCCGATCCATGCCACAAGGCAAGTGCTTGCTTCACCTTGTAAGCTCGTGGCATGTCGAGCGCGGGTGACTTGCGAGTGTCGGGGCGGGGGCAGATGAGCCTGCCGGCGGCAACGCGGCGGCGCTGGGGGCTCGAGGAAGGCGGCAGCGTGGGCTACCTCGACATCGGTGAGGCGGTGCTGCTCGTCCCCGGTGGCGTCGGGAGGCTCCGCCGCGAACTCCTGAGCTCCGTCTCTGGGGAGGATTGGGAGGTGGCTCGGGACGGGTTCGGGGATCCCGAACTGGCCAACGAGTGACCCAACTGGTCGACGACCGGCTGTTGGTCACCCTGCTCGGTGGCGGCGATCCGCCACAACGCGCCGAGGCCGTCTGGACTACCGGCTACTGGTACGTGCGATTGTGCCGGGCCGTCCTGAGTTCCGCCGGACCCACCGGCGTGCTGTCAAGTTCGTTTGCCGCCCTGTCCGAGGCGCTGCACACCCAGGCGCTGCGCGCACTGCTGGAGCTTCCCGATGAGATCGGGCTGACGAACTTGCGGACCCTGGGGCCACTGATCGGCCAGCTGAGCCGCCGCCATCGACTCAACGCGCTGGGCATCGAAGTACTCGCCGCCGCGATCCATCTCCAGGCAGACGTCTACCTGTCAGCACCCGCGCCCCGGCTGGAGGAAGCGCTGCGCGCCGAGAATCGCAACGTCGAGATCGTTGCCTAGAGGCGCGGAACTCGCTCACATCCCGAAAGCGCGAGCCTCTTCGACAGCAGTACAGCCCGACTCCGGCAACCCACATGCGGCGCGGGAATAGGAGTTCACCGCCCCCGACAACTAGTCTCCGTCCTTGAGTTTCGATCGCGTCGGTGGCGCGAGCCCACGGGGGAGTTCGCTCGAGCGAGACGAGCATCACATGTACATCAGGGCACTGAAGCGACTATTCGGCTACGCGCACGTCCTTCTCGGCCTGGCGGTGGCGGGGCAGTTCGTGGCGTCCCCGACCTACGACGTGGCGACAAGCAGTGACGTCTGGGACGCCATCAGCTTCGCCATGGCCGTCGGCACGGCGACCGCGCTCGTCATCAGCCTCGTGCGGATCAGGGAGGTCGGGAAGTTGCCGGACTGGCGGGCGACGACGATGTTGATCGCCGCTGCCTGCCTCTTCCTGCTCTTCTTCCGGCTCTGGCTGGGCTGGGAGGTCTACGACTCCGAGGAGACACCGCCCTGGGAGATCCGCCTGCTGCTCTGGTACGCCATCGACGTGCTGTTCGTCATCGTGAGCGTCACCGTCGGGCGCTACCTGCTGCGAACGGCCACCTCCCAGGCGGGTGGCTAGCCGGTCGCCTCGGACTCATCGAGGAGTTGCTCGCCCTCGATGTCGACGTTGGGGAGGATCCGGTCGAGCCAGGCGGGGAGCCACCAGTTGGCCCGGTTGAACATGACCATGGTGGACGGGACGAGGATCAGGCGGATCACGGTGGCGTCGAGTAGTACCGCGACGGCGAGCGCCAGGCCGATCATCTTCACGACCGGCTGATCGCCGAGCAGGAAACCGGCGAACACCGCCGTCATGATCGCCGCCGCGGCGGTGATGACCCGGGCCGTGGCCCCGACGCCCTTGATGACGCTGTCGCGGGCGTCGCCGGTGCGCAGCCACTCCTCGCGCACCCGGGAGAGGATGAACACCTCGTAGTCCATCGACAGTCCGAACAGGATGGCGAAGCTCATCACCGGAAGGAAGCTGATGATCGGCATCGTGCCGTCCACCCCCAGCAAACTTGCCCCCCAGCCCCACTGGAACACGGCCACGACGATGCCCAGCGCGGCACCGATCGACAGCAGGATGCCTACGGCCGCCTTCAGCGGCACCAGCAACGACCGGAAGGCAAGCATCAAGACGACGAAGATCAGGCCGATCACGACGGTCATCACCCAGGGCAGGCGGTCCGTGAGCTGCTTGGTGACGTCGATGTCGAGCGCGGTCGGGCCCGTCACGTAGACCTCGATGCCGTAGCTGGACTCGACGGCGGGGAGGATCTCGCCCCGCATCCGCTCGAGTAGGTCCTTGGTCGCGGCGTCCGCCGGGCCGGTGAGGGGAATCGCCTGCATGAGCGTCGTGTTGCCCGCAGGGTTGGAGGCGCCGGGCACGATGAACCCGACGTTCGGATCGGCGCGCACCACCGATCCGATGTCAGACACCGCCGCCGACGCGTCGGCTGCGGGTAACCCCGAATGGTCCACCACCATCAGTAGCGGACCGTTGAACCCGGGGCCGAAACCTTCGGTGATCAGATCATGGGCCCGGCGATGCGTCGTCTCCTCCGGGGCGCTGCCGGCCGACGGGAACGCCGTCTCGAGGTCCAGCAGCGGCACCGCCATCACCAGCATCGCCACGAGCGCCATCCCGAAACTGAGCCACGGCCGGCGGGCCACCCACGTCGTCCAGCGAGTGCCGAGATTCTCATCCCGCGCACGGGGACGGCGGTTCCGCAGACCGGGCAGTGTCGGCGCCGCCAGGCGACGGCCGGCCAGGCCCAGCAGCGCCGGCAGCAGCGTGAGGGCGACCACGACTGCGACGATGACCGCGAATGCCACGGCCAATGCCATCGTCGTGATGGAGGGCGTGCCGACCACGATCAGGCCTAGCATGGCGATGACCACCGTCGAGCCCGCGAACACGACCGCCCCGCCGGCGGTGGCGAGAGAGCGTCCGATCGACTCCGGAACGTCCATGCCCGCGACGAGGTTCTCCCGGTGCCGCGACATGATGAAAAGGGCGTAGTCGATGCCGACGGCGATGCCGAGCATCAGGGCGAGGATCTCCGCGGTCGTCGGCACGTTGATGGCGGCGGCCACCAGCAGGATCGTCGCCAGTGAGACGCCGACGCCGATGAGCGCTGTCAGCAGGGTCAAACCCATCGCCAGAAACGAGCCGAAGACGAGGATCAGCACGACGACCGCGACGGCCACGCCGATCAACTCCGACGTTCCCGCCGGTCCCGTCCGGGCCATCTCGTTGGCCACCTCGCCGCCGAGCTCGACCTGCAGAGCGGGGCTGCGCGCCGCGTCCACCACGGCCAGGACCCGGTCCCAGGTCTCGACCTCGACCTGCTCGGCCGGCTTGTCGAAGCGAACCGGGAACTGGAGCACGGTTCCCGACGGCGCCATCCCCCGGCGTGGATCGCCGACGGACACGACCCCCGCCACCCCGTCGAGGCCGGCCGCCAGTGCCGAGACCTCCCCGGCGTGGGCACGCAGATCGTCCGCGGCCACCACGACCATGGTGGACGAACGGCCGACCGCCGGGAATCGTTCCTCGAGCAGGTCGGCGGCAACCTGCGACTCGGCCCCCGGCAACTCGAACTGATCGGTGACGTGGCCCCCGACGGCCCGCGACAGGACGCCGAGCAGCACGACGACGACGACCCACGCCACCAGCACCGGTTTCCCGTGCGCCGCCGACCAGCGGCCCATGCGGTAGAGGAGTCGAGACATCACCGGCCCCGCGATCAACTCGATCACCGACGGCAGATTGCCGGAACATCATGCCGTCGAACCGTCGCGGTCAGATGCGCCGGCGGACAACTTCTTGTGCGATTCTTGACGCGCCATCACGCCGAGACCCACGCGGAGGTGCTCATGACCGACCCACCGGTGCTCGACGTGGCGTTCGCCGAGGCAGCCAAGAGACACCGCACCTCGGGGAGGAGTCAGCCATGAAGCCCTGCACTGCTCTCGTCACCGGAGCGGCCTCGGGGATCGGCGCCGAGGTTGCACGCCGCCTCGTCCGGCGGGGCCACCGGGTGATCGTCGTGGACCGCACCGACGAGCTGGCTGCGAGGGCCGCTGCGGACATCGGAGCCGGCTCGCTCGCCGTCGGCTGCGACCTGGCCGCCGAGGCCGGCACCGCCCGGCTCTGCGAGCGCATCGCCGGCGACTGGCAGGAGTTGGAGATCCTCATCTGCAACGCCGGAACCGTCGTGCTGCGGCAGGTCACCGATTCGAGCGCGGACGACCTGGACCGGCAACTCGACGTCATGCTGCGCAGCCCCATGCAGGTCATCCGCGCCGCCGTCCCGGTGTTCAAGGAGCGCGAACGGGGCCACATCATGGCCACCGTGTCTCTCAGCGGGATCTGCCCGATGCCGACAACGGCCGCCTACTCGGCCGCCAAGGCGGGGCTCCGAGCCTTTCTCGCTGCGCTCAACGCCGAACTGGCGGGCACAAGAGTCCACGTCAGCGGCATCTACCCCACCGCCATCGACACGCCCATGCTTCGGGAGGCACTGTCGGGTGACGGCGACCTCGAATATCTCAATCGTGTGCGGACCGTCGACGAGGTTGCCGACGCCTACGAGCGCGCTCTGGACAAACCGAAGCTCGAGATCTACGTCCCCTATTGGGACGGCGTGATCGCACGGGCCGTGCTGTGGAACCCCGGAATGATCCCCAAGAGCCTCGCGCTGTTCCGCCGGATGAGCGAGCGGAACCGCCGGGAATACCGGCGGCGGATCGCGCCGTGACTCGAGCGGCCCGGCCTCGGGTCCGATTCGGCCATTGCCGCGAGCGCGCTCCTACGCGCCAACCCTCGTCGAGGCCAGGGTCTCACCGACGGCCTCGTCCGCCGCCTCGGTGATGTCGCTGGCCGACATGGCGCGGGGCAGGTCGGCGATTGCCGCCGCGAGCGACTCGACGGCCGCGGCGGCGCGCGGCGCCCAGCGACCGGCCCACCGACCGAATACCGCCTCGTTCGCCGGCCGCTGCTGCACGGCGTAGCGAGCCAGCGCCGTGCTCCAGCGTCGGTTCCGCTCGGCGTCGTTCGCCAGAGTGGCCAGCAGCAGCCAGGTGAGACCGTCCCCGTTGGCGCGAGCGACCTGCCCGAAGGATCGGAACAGCACCGCTTCAAGCGCCGGCCACAGCACCAGGTTCACCGCCGTCAGAGCCTCACCGAAGTCCGTGGCTTCCAGAGCCGTCTCCACCGCTCGTCGAGCCGGCTGCCAGGCGGGCATGTCCTGCCACACGGCTCGGTCGCGGGCAGCAAAGGAGCGGGTCGGGTGACGCACCTGCAACTGCCGCGTCCGGAGAGCCACAACGCTGGTCGCCCGCACGAGGTCGGTGGTCGCAAACGCGGCTGCGTTCACCACGTTCGAGGTTGGCGCCACGACACCCAGATAGGACTCCACCCGCTGCAGCCCGTAGAGCGGGTACCGCAGCGGGGCGAAAAGCTCACCGAGCGCCTCCAACCAGTCCGGTCCCAGCATCAGGTCGTGGGCGGCCCTGTCGTAGTAGTCCAGAACGCCGTGCACGATTGTGCCGGCCTCGTCCTGACGTGTGACGTAGCCGCCGTAGGTCAACTCGTCAGGGTCACTGAAGCCGTGCCACTGCTCGCAATGGAGAGCCGAGGCGTCGCCGGGAACCGGCCATCCCGGCGCGGGGTCGTCCTCGTGCGCTGCCGGGACGTCGTCGCGTCTCCGGCGGATGACCCGGTCGAGGTCGTGGGTCACGAACTCGTACTCGCTGCCGACGCGGCGCATCCCCCCGTCGGAACCTTGGTCGCGGGGTTCGCCCGCTAAGGCGTTCACGCGACACCTCCAGCGCGGCGGCGACCACGGCGCGGCGTGGTGGCCGCGACCCGGTCAACGCGACCGGCTCGGAACGGCCGTGATCCGTCGACCGCAGCGGGGAGACGGCAGGTGATGTGCGGGGTTCGGACCGCCACTACCAAGCGGGTGGGCTTGGAGACGGGCAACGGCAACCTTGGCATTGCATCTCCTTCCCGGCGCCGTTGCCGGAATCGTCGATTTCAATCCGGCATCCGGAACCGATGGCAGGCAAACGACGATGTGATGAAAACTACAACTACAGCAGCGGTGTGCGCCTCGTTTCACACCGATAATCCCCGCGAATCTTTCTTACATTCCATGTTCGAAAGGTGGCCCCGCTTGCACCTGCCGGGCTCGGCGACAGCGCCATAGCCTTACTCAACGTCTGCGGCCGGCGAGCGAACGACCCGCTCGGCAGAGCCGGAGCGTCCGTCACCGCAGGCCGAACAGCCGGGAGGCACACATGCACGAGACGTTGGCGGGCAAGGTGGTGATCGTGACCGGTGCCGGGCGCGGCATCGGTCGGGCCATCGCCGAACGATTCGGGGACGTGGGATCGAGCGTGGCGGTCAACGACGTCGACGTTGAGGTCATCGACGAGGTGGTCGCTTCGATTTGCGGCGCCGGCGGCACGGCCATGGGCGCCCCTGCGGACGTGTCGGACAGCGCCGCGGTCGCGGCGATGATCGACGCCGTCATGGTCGCTCACGGCCGGATCGACGTGCTGGTCAACAACGCCGGGCTGACCGGGCCGATGCTGCACTTCTTCGAGGGCGACGAGGCCTGGTGGCGGCGCATTGTGGACGTGAACCTCACCGGGCACTTCCTCGTGGCGCACCCCGTGGCCCGCATCATGGCTCGCCAGGGCGGCGGCAGCATCATCAACATGAGCTCGGGCGGGGCAACACGGGCACACCGCTGCTTCACCGCCTACGACGCCGCCAAGGGCGGCGTGGAAGGACTCACCCGGGCCATGGCGCTGGACCTCGGTCCCTACAACATCCGGGTCAACGCCCTCGTGCCGGGCACGATCGACACGGAGGGAATGAGCGCCGAGGCACGGGCACTGCGCGGCGACAACCTGCCGCTGGGGCGCATGGGCGAGCCGTACGACATGACCGGCGCCGCCCTCTTCCTGGCCTCCGACGATGCTGCCTACATCACCGGCGACGTGCTACGCGTGGACGGCGGCATGCTCGCTCAGCAACGCTCGGCGACCGTCGACATCATGCCGCCGGAGAACTTCCCCCCGCTCGAGGAGGTCTGACCGTGCCGCTGCGCATCGGGGCCGACGTGGGAGGCACCTTCACCGACGTGGTGCTGGAACGGGATGACGGCCGGTTCGTCTCGACCAAGGTGCTGACGACCGGCCGCCCCGAGGAAGGCGTGCTGGCAGCAGTGACCGAACTGGCAGCCGGCAACGACGTCGACCTCGCCGAGGTGACCCAGATCATCCACGGCACCACGCTGGCCACCAACGCCCTCATCCAGCGGACCGGCGCCAGCACCGCGCTCGTCACAACAGCAGGGTTCCGCGACGTGATCGAGACCCGTACCGAGAGCCGCTTCGAGCAATACGACCTCAACATCGTGCTGCCGGCACCACTGATCGAGCGCAAGGACCGCTACGTCGTCGCCGAGCGCCTAAACGCCCGGGGCGAGGTGCTGGTGCCGTTCGACGAGAGCGGCGCCCGAGCCGTCGTGGCGGAGTTGACCGACGCCGGCTACGAGTCCGTGGCCGTCGGATTCATGCACAGCTACCGCAACGGCGACCACGAGCGCCGCTTCCGCGAGCTGCTGCTCGAGGCCGCGCCCGATGTCGCGGTCTCACTCAGCAGCGAGGTCTCGCCGCGGATGCGCGAGTACGAGCGCTTCAACACCACCTGTGCCAACGCCTACGTGCAGCCGCTGATGGCCTCGTACCTGCGTCGCCTGGAGGCCGAACTCCACCGGCTCGGCGCCACCTGCCCGCTGCACCTCATCCACTCCGGCGGCGGCCTGTTGAGCGTGGAGGTGGCCGCGGCGTTCCCGGTGCGCCTGGTCGAGTCGGGCCCCGCCGGCGGGGCCGTGTTCGCCGCCGATCTGGCTGCCCGCCACGGCCGCGACCGCATCTGCTCGTTCGACATGGGTGGCACGACGGCCAAGATCGCCCTCATCGAGGATCACGTGCCGCGCACCGCCTCCAGCTTCGAGGTGGCGCGGGAGGCCAGATTCAAGAAGGGCAGCGGCATGCCCATCTCGATCCCGGTGATCGAGATGCTGGAGATCGGCGCGGGGGGTGGCTCCATCGCCTCGGTGGACGCCCTCGGGCAGATCCGCGTGGGGCCCCGCAGCGCCGGCTCGGAACCCGGACCCGCGGCCTACGACCTCGGCGGGGACGACCCCACCGTGACCGACGCCGATGTCTGCCTGGGCCGCCTGCATCCCGACACGTTCGGGGCCAAGGACATCTCGCTGTCGCCGGACCTTGCCGAGGGGGCCATGCAGGCCATCGCAACGCCCCTGGGGTTGGACACCGTCACGGGCGCGGTCGGTGTCACCGAGGTCGTGGACGAGAACATGGCGAACGCGGCCCGCGTCCACGCCGTCGAGCACGGCAAGGACCTCAGCGGCTTCTCCATGGTGGCCTTCGGCGGCGGCGCGCCGGTGCACGCCACCCGGCTCATGGACAAGCTCGGTCTCACCGAGGTTCTGGTGCCCACCGGCGCCGGTGTCGGCTCGGCCATCGGATTCCTGCTGGCGCCGTTCTCCTACGAGGCGTCGCGCAGCCTCTACACCACCGTCGAGGACTTCGACGACGAGGGGGTCAACGACACACTCGCCGAGCTCACCGCCGAGGCGGAGGCGTTCGTGCGGCGGGGCACCGACGCGCCGCTCATCACCCAACGCCAGGCCTCGATGCGCTACCGGGGTCAGGGCTGGGAGATCCCGGTGGAACTGCCGCCGGGCCGCGTCACCGCGCAGGCACTCGGAAACGCCTTCACAGCCGCCTACGAGGCGCACTTCGGGCGCGCCATCGAAGACCTCACCATCGAGGCGGTGAGCTGGTCGGTGCGGGTGTCATCGCAGCAGGCGCCCCGGAGGCTCGTCTCTCCCGTGACCGAGGGCGCCGCCGTGACGGCGGGGGCCCACCGGGCGGTTCACGATCCGGCCACCGGCGGATCCCTGGAGGCCGGCATCGTGGAACGGGCCGCGCTCGTGGCGGGCGAGCGGGTGCAGGGACCTGCCTTGATCGTGGAGGAGCAGACCACCACCGTGCTGGGGCCCCATCACAGCGCTGCCGTGACCGCCGACGGCACGCTCGTGATCCGCTCGGGGACGACGTCGGGAGCCCGGACCGGCGCCGGTGAGGCGGCAGCCGCCGGAAGCGGCGCCGACCCTGGCGAAGTGCAGTTGCAGGTCATGTGGAACCGCCTCATCTCGATCGTGGAGGAACAGGCCCGCACCCTGGTGCGAACCGCCTTCGCCACGTCGGTCCGCGAGGCGGGCGACCTCTCGGCGGGAGTGTTCGACCGCCAGGGCCGCATGATCACCCAGGCCGTCACCGGGACACCCGGCCACGTCAACACAATGGCCGCCGCCGTCGGGCACTTCATCGCCGACATCGGCTCCGAGACCATCGCGCCGGGCGACGTCTACATCACCAACGACCCCTGGAAGGGCACCGGCCATCTGCACGACTTCACCGTCACGACGCCCGTCTTCGTCGGCGACGACCTCGTCGGCTTCTTCGCCTCCACCGCCCACGTGGTCGATGTCGGAGGCAGGGGTTGGGGCCCCGACGCCCGCGAGGTCTACGAGGAGGGGCTGCGGATCCCCATCATGCGATGGGCCGACCGGGGGCGGCTGAACCGCGACCTCGTCAACATCGTGCGCCACAACGTGCGCGCCGCCGACTACGTGATCGGCGACCTCCACGGCCTTGCCGCCTGCAACGAGATCGGGCGCCGGCGCCTGCTCGCCATGTTCGAGGAGTTCGGCATCGCCGATCTCTCCGAGGTGGCCGGCTTCGTGTTCGACCGCACGCGCCAGGCCACCCTGGAAGCAATGGCGGCGGTGCCCCCGGGCACCTACCGCAACGAGATGCGGGTGGACGGCTACGGCGACCCCGTCAATCTCGCCGTGACACTCACCGTCAACTCCGAGGGCATGCACGCCGACTTCGCCGGCACCTCGCCCATCAGCCCGATGGGCATCAACGTGCCCATCACCTACGCCCAGGCCTACTTCACCTACGGGATGCTGGTGGCACTGGCGCCGGAACTGCCCAACAACCATGCCTCGCTGTTCCCGTTCACGGTGAGCGCGCCGCCGGGCGTCATCCTCAACGCCACCGAGCCGGCTCCCATCGCCGTGCGCCACGTGATCGGCCACTTCGTGACCGATCTCTGTCTCGGCGCCCTCTCGCAGGCCCTCCCCGAGGTGGTGCCCGCCGAGGGGTCCGGCGCCATCTGGAACTTCCAGGCCAGTGCCCGCACCGCCGACCCCGCCACCCCGCTGCCC
>VXXM01000082.1 GCA_009835395.1 Acidimicrobiia bacterium | reverse complement strand
CCCCGGCCCCCGCGATGCAGTCATCGCCCACCCACATGACCCCGTCGAGGTCGATGACGACGCTGCGTACCGGGGTCACGGTGTCATCGAATCAGCCGGAGACCACCCGACTGGATTCCGGCCTCCGCCGGAATGACGGGGAGGAGAGGCCGGAATGACGGGTTGCGGGGCTGGGATGACGACGAGTGGGGCCGGAATGACGGGGAGGGGCCGGAATGACGAGGAGGCTTGGGGAACCGCGGCTCAGGCGACGTCCCAGGTGGCTCTGGAGCGCAGCAGGGCGTGCAGGTCCCCAGGACCGCTTCGATCCTGGGCGAACGCCAACTGCCGGGAGACCTGCGAGGCGTATTCCGGACCCTCGACCGCCCGGAACACCCCGATGGGTGTGGGCATGAACGGACCCGAGGCGAGGCGCGACAGGGCGAAGGCCAGCGACGGCGTCTCGGCCCGCTCGTCGTGGACCAACAGGTTGTCCTCCCCCACGTCGGCCACCTCCACGATCTGCAGCTCGCCGCTGCGGTTCATGATGACGCCGCGTTCACCCTCGGTCCCGAAGCGGATCGGCTCACCGTGCTGCAGCGGGATGAGCATGGAGGTGCGCTTGTCCTTCTTGGTGATCTCGGCGAACGCCCCGTCGTTGAACACGTTGCAGTTCTGGTAGACCTCCACGAAGGCGGCGCCGGAGTGCTCCCAGGCCCGCCGGAACATGTCCTGCATGTGGGTGCGGTCCATGTCGTGGGTGCGGGCCACGAAGGTGGCCTCGGCGCCGAGCGCCACGCTCAGGGGGTTGAGCGGCTCGTCGACCGAGCCCAAGGGGGTGGACTTGGTGACCTTGCCGATCTCGCTGGTCGGCGAGTACTGGCCCTTGGTGAGTCCGTAGATCTGATTGTTGAACAGCAGGATCTTGATGTTGACGTTGCGGCGCAGGCTGTGCAGCAGGTGGTTGCCGCCGATCGAGAGGATGTCGCCGTCGCCGCCGACGACCCACACGTCGAGGTCGGGCCGGCAGGTGGCCAGTCCGGTGGCCAGCGCCGGGGCACGCCCGTGGATGCCGTGCATGCCGTAGGTCTTCATGTAGTACGGGAAGCGGGCGGCGCAGCCGATGCCCGACACGAAGACCGTGTTCTCGGGACGCGCCCCCAACTGCGGCATCAGCAACTGCATGGCCGACAGGATGGAGTAGTCGCCGCAGCCGGGGCACCAGCGGGGTTCCTGGTCGCTGGTCCAGTCGGCTTTGGTGGTGGACTGGTCGGTGGACGTGTCAGTCGTCATCGACGGCTCCTGCGATGGCGGCGGCGATCTCGCTCGCCGTGAACGGCACACCCTCCACCTTGTTGATCGACTTCACGTCGATGAGGTAGCGGGATCGGACGATGGAGGCCAGCTGCCCCAGGTTCATCTCCGGAACCAGCACGGTGCGGTACCGGCCCAGCAGGTCGCCCAGGTCGGCGTGCAGCGGGTTGAGGTGCGTCAGGTGCAGGTGGTCGACAGCTGTGCCGGCGGTGCGCACCCGCCGCACAGCGCTGGTGACCGATCCCCACACCGACCCCCACGACAGCACGGCGACTGTGGCCGGGCCGTCGCTGTCGAGCATCGTCGGGGGAATGTCGGCGGCGATGCCGTCCACCTTGGCGGCCCGCAACTCGGTCATGAGGCCGTGGTTGGCGGGCGTGTAGGAGATGTTGCCCGTCACGTCCTCCTTCTCGAGGCCGCCGACGCGGTGCATGAGTTCGGGCGTGCCGGGAACCGCCCACGGTCGGGCCAGGGTCCCGGGGTCGCGCTTGTAGGGCTGGAAGATCGGGTTGCCGTCCTCGTCGCTGTCGTTGAACTGGGTGGTGAAGTCGACGCTGATGTCGGGCAGTTCGTCGAGGTCGGGCAGGCGCCACGGCTCGGAGCCGTTGGCCAGGTAGCCGTCGGAGAGCAGGATCACCGGGGTGCGGTACTTCAGGGCGATCCGCACCGCCTCGATGGCGGCGAAGAAACACTGGGACGGGCTGTAGGCGGCGACGATCGGCAGCGGGGCCTCGCCGTGGCGGCCGTACAGCGCCAGGTTGAGGTCCGAGGCCTCGGTCTTGGTGGGCAGGCCCGTGGAGGGGCCGCCCCGCTGGATGTCGATCACCAGCAGCGGCAGCTCGATGCTGAGGGCCAGGCCGATGGTCTCGGCCTTCAGCGCCAGGCCGGGGCCGCTGGTGGTGGTCACCCCGATGTGGCCCCCGAACGACGCCCCCACGGCCGCGCAGGCCGCGGCGATCTCGTCCTCGGCCTGGAAGGTGCGCACGCCGAAGTTCTTGCGCCCCGAGAGCTCGTGCAGCACGTCGGAGGCGGGCGTGATGGGGTACGACGCCAGGAACAGCGGCAGCTTGGCCTGCTGGGCGGCGGCGATCAGCCCCCACGACAGCGCCGTGTTGCCGTTGATGCTGGTGTAGGTGCCGGGCTCGAGCTCGGCGGGGCGCACCTTGTAGGTGGCCTGGAACATCTCGGTGGTCTCGCCGAAGGCGTGGCCGGCCTTGAAGGCGGCCGCGTTGGCGGCGACCACCAGGGGCCGCTTGCCGAACTTCATGTCGATCCAGTCCAGAGTGGGCTGGGTCGGCCGGTCGAAGAGCCAGCTCACCACGCCGAGCGCGAAGAAGTTCTTGCTGCGCTCGGCGTCGCGGGGCTTCACGCCGAGGTCCTTGCAGACCTCCTTGGTGAGGCTGGTCATGGGGACCAGGTAGGTGGTGTAGTGGTCCAGCGTGCCGTCGGTGAGCGGGTCGTCGCTGTAGCCCGCCTTGTCGAGGTTGCGTTCCTGGAATGCGTCGGAGTTGATGATGACGGTGCCGCCGACCTCGAGGCGGTCGAGTTCGCTGCGCAGCGCGGCGGGGTTCATGGCCACGAGCACCGTGGGGGCGTCGCCCGGCGTGGTGACGGTCTCGCTGGCCACCTGCACCTGGAAGGCCGAGACGCCGTGCAGCGTGCCCGCCGGCGCCCTGATCTCGGCGGGAAAGTCCGGCAGCGTGGCGAGGTCGTTGCCGAACAGGGCGCTGGCGCTGGTGAAGCGGTCGCCGGTGAGCTGCATGCCGTCGCCGGAGTCGCCGGCGAAGCGGATGACCAGCCGGTCCAGATCCTCGACGGTCCTCTGCGAAGGCTGTTGGGTGGCAGTGTCGGTCACGTGCGTTCCCTTGCGAATTCGATCCTCATCGGCCGGCGACTGCGGGCGCGACAGTGAGCCTGGCGACCGACCGGAATTGCAATAGTACCGCCTCGGCAGGGCCGGAGCCGGACCGCGGGCCTCTGAAGGTGGCACGCGGTGTGACTTTGTTCACACAGCAGATGACCGCCGGGTTGCACCGCGGTCACGTTAGGAGATCGACACCGCCCGGAGAGGGATTCTCGGGGTCGCCGGCAGGGTCTGCGGCGGGACCGCCCCGGGCCTCAGGCCACGGCGACGGAGGCGTCGAGGTAGACGTCCTGGATGGCGCCGAGCAGTTCGACGCCGTCGGCCATCGGGCGCTGGAAGGCCTTGCGGCCGCTGATGAGCCCGGTGCCACCGGCCCGCTTGTTGATGACCGCCGTGCGCACAGCCTCGGCGAGGTCGTCGGCGCCGGAACTGGCGCCGCCGGAGTTGATGAGGCCCACCCGGCCCATGTAGCAGTTGGCCACCTGCCAGCGGGTGAGGTCGATGGGGTGGTCGGAGGTGAGGTCGCTGTAGACCAGCGGGCTGGTGCGGCCGAAGCCAACCGCCTGGTAGCCGCCGTTGTTCTCGGGCAGCTTCTGCTTGACGATGTCTGCCTGGATGCTGACGCCGAGATGGTTGGCCTGGCCGGTGAGGTCGGCGGCACCGTGGTAGTCGACGCCGTCCACCTTGAAGGCGTTGCTGCGCAGATAGCACCAGAGCACGCAGAACATGCCCAGCCGGTGCGCCTCCTCGAAGGCGTCGCTGATCTCAACGATCTGGCGGCGCGACTCCTCCGAGCCGAAGTAGATGGTGGCGCCCACGCCGGCGGCGCCCAACTCGAAGGCCCGCTCGACACTGCCGAAGCCCACCTGGTCGTAGCTGTTGGGGTGGCTCAGCAACTCGTTGTGGTTGATCTTCACGATGAACGGGATGCGGTGCGCCCAGCGGCGCGACACGGCGCCGAGCACGCCGAAGGTGGAGGCCACGGCGTTGCAGCCCCCCTCGACGGCGAGCCGCACGATGTTCTCGGGGTCGAAGTAGGCCGGGTTGGGAGCGAAGCTGGCGGCGCCGGAGTGCTCCACGCCCTGGTCGACCGGGAGGATCGACACGTAGCCGGTGCCGGCCAGCCGGCCGTGGCCGAACAGGGCCTGCAGGTTGCGCAGCACCTGCGGCGAGCGGTCGGTGGCGGCCGTGACCCGGTCCACGAAGTCCGGTCCGGGCAGGTGGAGGTCCTCGGCGGGTATGGCCTTGGCGGTGTGGCCGAGCAGGTAGTCGGCGTCGTCGCCCAAGAGAGCTGCGACGTCTCGCATCGAGCGGCTCCTCTGTCGTCGGTCGGATGACAAACGGGGGGCCGGCCGCGATACGACCCCACAGTGCGACCCTACCCCGGTGGCAGCCGCAGGCGGCGCCAATTCCCACTCACGCGGATAGGTCGGCGAGGCGGTCGGTGGCGTCGGCGTACCCGGGCGAGTGGCGGTCGATCCAGGCGAACAGACGGCGGGCGGCAGGCTGGTCACCGCCGCGGTCGTACAGGTCGGCCAGGGCGTAGGCGCGGCGCAGGTGGAACTCCTGGGGGTTGCGGGGCGTGCGCCACCCGTCCGCCAGCAGCGCGACCCCCTCGGCCAGCCGGCCCCGGTCCGCCAGCGCCCCTGCGGCCACGATCCGGCCCTCGGTCACCAACTCGGCCGACGGGCTCTCGTGGCGCAGCTCGTCCCAGAGCTCCTCGACCTTGTCCCAGCGCTGCAGAGCCCGGTAACAGTCGGCCAGCACCGGTGCCTGCTCGCAGCTGCGGGTGAGGGTGGCGAAGGCCTCCAGCTCGCGGGCCGCCGCCCGCCAGCGGCGCAACCGGTACAGGATCAGGCCGTGCAGCTCGCGCACCTCGGGCACGTCGGCGGCCTCGGTGTCCATCACGGGCCGCAACTGGGCCAAGGCCTCGCGGTGGTACTCGGAGGCGAAGCTGTCGGCGGCCTTGGTCACCTGCCGCAGCGCCCAGCGCCCCCGCTCGGCCCCCAGCCTCTTGCGCAGCACCCCGGCCAGGTCGGGCTCGTTCCCGCCAGTCACCACCCCAGCCTACGAGCCGCCGCCACCCGCGACGGGGGGTAGTGTCGAGCGAGACCGACCTCGGGGAGCGGTGCCGATGTCGTCAGATTCGAGTGACGGGCGAACGGTGACGGTGGGTGCCGCCAGAGCGTTCGTGGACCGAGCGGCCCGTTTCGCGGGCATGCCCGACGAGGACGTCAGCCGCTTCGTCGACGGCCTCGTCGAAGCCGACCTGCGCGGGCACTGGTCGCACGGCGTCGTGCGCGTGCCGCCGTATGTGCGGGCGCTGGCCGCGGGTGTGGTCAACCCTGCGCCCCGAGTCGAAGCGGTGCGCCAGTTCGGCGCAACCGCCCTGCTCGATGGCGACAACGGCCACGGGGTGGTGATCGGTCAGGTGGCGACCGATTGGGCTGTGGATCTCGCCGGCAAGCACGGGGTGGGCATCGTCGCCGTCCGCAACAGCAACCACACGGGAATGCTGGCCACCCACGTGCTGAGGGCGGCGGACCGGGACATGATCGGCTACTTCACCAGCAACGCCCCGGCGATAATGGCACCGCACGGTGGCCGTGAACCGCGTCTGGGCAACGCGCCGTTCGCCTATGCCATCCCAAGGCTGGCCGGCGATCCGATCGTCCTGGACATGGCATCCTCACAGGTCGCCCGCGGCAAGGTCCGCATGCACGCAGATCGCGGCGAACCGATCCCTGAAGGTTGGGCGATCGACGAGCGCGGCGTCCCGACCACGGACGCCGCTGCCGCAATGCGGGGCTCAGTGGTGCCCATGGCCGGCTACAAGGGCTACGGCGTCGCCCTCGTGACCGAGATCCTGGCCTCCGTGCTGCCGGGAGCGTGCCTGTCGGTCGAGATGCCGCGGGCATTCCTCGAGGCCGGCTCCTCCATGCTCGACTCGTGGGGGTCGGGCCATCTGGCGATGGCGATCAACGTCGAAGCGTTCGCCGAGCCTGAGGAGTTCAAGACGGAGGTGGACCGCCTCGTGATCCACATGAAGGAGACGCCGCCGGCGGAAGGTGTCGACTCCGTCCTCGTGCCCGGGGAACCCGAGTGGTCCACGCGGCGTCACCGCATCCGCAACGGCATACCTCTGAACGCGACCGTGGTGTCGCAGCTCGACGCGTTCGCCCGCGAGATCGGCATCGAGCGCATCTGAGGGTCGCCGCGGCCCAGCCCGCCAGTCATGGCGCGGCCTGCCGGAGGAGACCCCTCGAGATCCGTCTCCGGCGCCGGTCCCTGTTGACCGCCCCTGACCCGCGAGATTATGCTCTGACGTGCGCAGACGCCGACAGCGGCGCCGCGTTCAGGCGTGCCGGTCAGTCGCCACGCCACCATTGAGGGGGGGTCCTCATGAGGGCACGAAGTCTGCTCTTGTCTTTGCTCGTGATCGTTCTCGTGGCCGCAGCGTGCGGCGAGGATGACGACGACTCGGCGGCCGCACCGCCGCCGGCGCCGACGGAGGCACCAGCACCGCCTCCGCCGGATCCTCCGCCCGCCCCCGAGGAAGACATGTCGGGCGCGCCGACGCCCAACAACGGGACCCAGTTCGTGGTCGCCTGGACGCCGTACACCGACCCGACCAACGACTTGAACGTGGCCTTCGACAATCAGGTGAAGAACACCGTCGAGGGCGCCGGCATGGAGCACGTCTACTGCAGCGGCAAGGCCACAGCGGTCGACCAGTCCAACTGCATCGATCAGTTCATCGCCCAGAACGTCGACATCATCCTGATCTACCCGGCGGACGTGGATGCGATGGCCGAGAAGATCAAGGACGCCAACGCAGCGGGGATCCCCGTCGGGTCGTTCTTCGGCAACATTCCCGACGTGGGCCAGGAGCAGCTCTACACGCTGACCATTCCGGTGTACGACGCCGGCGTCCTCAACGGGCACAAGCTCGTGGAGTACCTCACCGAGAAGAATGGTGGGCCCCAGGGCACGGTTCTGGAAATCACCGGCCTGATGACCACCAGCCAGGCGCAGGACCGCAACGCCGGGTTCCACTCGGTCGTCGACGAGTATCCCGACATCGAGGTCACCGTTCGCAACGGCGACTACGACACGGCCAAGGCGGGGACGATCACCACCGACTGGTTCACGGCGAACCCCGACACGGACGCGATCTACATCCACTCCAACTGCGACTACACCCCATCGGTGCGGTCGGCGCTGGAGGCGCTGGATCTCTACGTCACGAAGGACGATCCGGGTCACATCGGGATCTTCGGCACCGACGGCTGCAACTCCTCGCTGCACGAGGTCCGCTGCGGCTTCCAGGACTACGGGACGACGTACCCGACCGACCTGGCGGCGGCCCAGATGGCCCAGATCGCCGTGCACTACCTCGAGACGGGCGAATCGCCGCAGCCTGGAGAGACCGTCAACATCCCCGGCCTGGAAGGCGGCAACGTCGCCATGGTCGAGGGAAGCGGCGGACCGATCTACTTCATGGAGTTGATCGAGTACACGCAGGACACGGCCAACGAGCCGACCCTGTTCGGCAACAGCTTCATGAGCGAGCCCAACGGCCTCACGTCATGTGACGATCGGTAAACCCGACGCATAGAACAAGATCTTGCGGGCGGCCCAACGGCCGCCCGCAAGCGCGTCAGGGAGTCGGTCGGGAGCTAGTTGCTCCTCGCCAGGCTGGCGCCTGTGATGAGGTCCACCAGATCGCGCGGCTCGACGTCGGCGATGGGGACGTCCCCGGCCATCTGCCCCTGGTAGAGCACCACGGCGCGGTGGCATACCTCCATCACGTGCTGCATGTTGTGGCTGATGCAGACGACGGCCATGCCCTCGTCGCCCAGCGTCCTGATGAGATTCAGCACCGACTGCGTCTGTGCCACACCGAGCGCGGCGACCGGCTCGTCCATCAGGACGACGTGACGCCCCCACGCCACCGCTCTGCTCACCGCCACCGACTGGCGTTGCCCGCCCGACATGTCCTCCACAGGCAACGCCAGCGACGGGATCCGGATCTGTAGGCGGGAGACGATGTCCTCCGCCTCGCGCAGCATCTGCTTCTTGTTCATGACCCGTGTCCACCGCAGACCGGGCGGCAGCTTGCGGTAGATCTCCCGGTTCAGGAAGAGATTCGCCGGAACGTCGAGCACGTCGACGAGTTGCAGGTCCTGGTAGACGGTTTCGATGCCGAGTTCCCGCGCTGCCTGGGGATTCCGGATCTGGACCTCTTCCCCACCCATGCGGATGTGTCCCGAGTCGGGCTGGAACGTGCCGGAAATGCACTTGATGAGGGTTGACTTGCCGGCTCCGTTGTCTCCCAGGAGGCCGACCACTTCGCCTGCACGCAACGTGAGGCTCACATCGCGCAGAGCGCGCACCGGTCCGAAGGACTTGCTGATCGAGACCGCCTCCAGGACAGGCGACTCCTCGAGCGTGGCGACTCCCCCATCACCGCCGGCAGCGCCAGTTGGATCAGTCATTCGGTTCCCCCCGTGCCGCCCCCTGGTCGACGACTGCGTCAGAGTCGCACTGCCGAAACCTTACAGCGTGGAGGCTCTCTGCGCCGTGCCGTCGTGAGCACGTCCGGCACCCGCCGGCCTCAGCAGCCCCTCAGGGGTTGGACATATACTGGCGCCAATCCAGGGCAATCTCGGCAGGCGCGCGAGCGTCGGGGAACGCCAGGGAGGTCCGGTTGCGATACCGGGTGCGATAGGGGGGACTATCGATGGCGATCGATCAGGGTCCGGCGCCGGGGGCCGCCGGACTCAGCGACGAGAGTTACGTCGAACTCACTCCTGGTCAACGTCTGCTGAGGTTCCTGGACAGGAACTCCGTGTGGGTCCTGCTGGCGATCGCCGTCCTCGCCGCGTCGCTGCTGACCAAGTTCGAGATCCTCCAGAACATCCTCAACCTCGGCGCGGCGGTCTCCTCCCTGGGCATGCTCGTCCTGGCGCAGACCGTGGTGCTGCTGACCCGGAACTTCGACCTGAGCACCGAAGCGAACATGGTCTTCGGCGCGGTCCTGGCGGGTGTCCTGATCTCGCCGGTGACCATCCTCGGCGAGGGCACGGCCGATCAGCTGAACCTCGGGGGACGCGGATGGTCCACGGGCGCCGTCCTGCCGATCCTGCTCATCGTCTGCACCGCGGTGGGGCTCGCCAACGGCCTGCTCATCGTGAAGCTGCGGATGAACAACTTCATGGTGACGCTCGGCATGTCGATCCTGCTGTACGGGCTCACGCTCGTCGTGGGCGTCGGGCGGCAGCTCACCACCATCCCCGAGGCCTTCCGCTGGTTGGGCAAGACCCGGATCGACATCGGGGAGGATCTGAAGTTCCCGATATCGGCGATCTTCCTCGTCCTCGTCTTCGTCGTCTTCCACTACGTGCTCACGCGCACTGTGTACGGGCGGCGCATCTACGCCGTCGGCAGCAACCGCGACGCGGCCCGGGCCGCCGGCATCAACGACGGCAACGTCATCATCGGCGCCTATGTGGTGTCGGGGCTCCTCTGCGGGATCGCGGCGTGGCTGCTGGTCGGAAGGCTCGGCGCCGCCCAGGCCGGGATATCGGCCGACGCATTGTTCACCTCCTTCGCCGCTGCCGTGATCGGTGGAGTCTCGCTGGGCGGCGGCAGGGGGAAGATCTTCGGCGTGTTCGGCGGTCTGCTGCTGATGGGCACCATCACGAACGCCCTCAACATCTCCAACGTCGAGGGCAAGTGGATCCCCGTGGCCAACGGCCTCGTCATCCTGTTCGCGATCTTCATCGACGGCCTACGCAACATTCGTGCCGCCCGGCTGACCGGCTCCTGATCCCGTGGCGGAAGCCGCCACCCGACCGGCGCCCTGGCAAGACCCCGAGCGTGTCCTGCTCGGCGTCAACCTGTGGAGCATGCACACGACTTGGGCCGATCTGATCGAGGCGGCGGTCCGTGCAGATGAACTCGGCTACGACACGCTCTCGACGTCGGACCATGTCCTGGCGTGCGTCGGCGAGCAGGGCCCGGTCTTCGAGGGCTACCTGAGCCTCGCCGCCTGGGCGCAGGCGACATCCCGGGTTCGGCTCGGGCTGCTGGCGACGGCCAACACCTTCCGGGCGCCGACGCTGCTCGCCAAGATGATCACCACGCTGGATCACATCAGCGGGGGACGAGCCTTCCTCGGCATCGGCGCCGGCTGGTTCGAGGATGAGCACACCGGCTACGGGTTCGCCTTCGGATCCGGCCCCGGTGAGCGGCTCGGCTGGCTGGGCGAGGCCCTCCCGCTGCTCCGCTCCATGCTCGGAGGTGAATCTGTGAGTGCCACCGCCGGCCGCTACCGGCCGACCGATGCCCGCAACGATCCCCCACCGGTTCAGGAGCGCATACCGATCGTCGTGGCCGGCGACGGCGAGCGGGTGACCCTGAAGCTCGTCGCCCGCTATGGCGACGCCTGCAACTTCGGTTTCCACCATGGGGCGGACGCCTTGGCGCGCAAGGAGAGGCTCCTGCGGGAGCACTGCACCGACGTGGGTCGCGACGAGAGCGAGATCGCCCGGACCACCGAGATCCGGGTCGTGATCATCCGCGACACCCGGCGCGAGGCCGACCGCTCCTACGCCGAACTGCGGAGACTGAACGGTGACGCCCCGATCTGGCCGGAGCAGCCGGTGGGAACGCCCGACGACGTGTTCGAGAAGCTCGAACCGATGGTGGCGCTGGGGTTCCGCCACATCATCTGTGGGTTCCCCTACCCGCATGACGCCGAATCGATGGTGCGGCTGCGCAGCGAGGTTCTGCCCCGGCTCCAAGCCGTCGCCGGCAGAGGGTGATCAGTCCAGTCGGGACCGCGCCGACACCCGAGGACCGGGCTGGAACGTGATCGGCAACGTCTTGAGGCCCCGCGGGCCGTTGCTCGGGTGCCACTCGAACGTGTCGGTCGCCACCTGCAGGCCGTTCAGCCGGCGCAGCAGGGTGCTGAAGGCGATGTCGAGTTCGACCTCGGCGAGCGGCGCCCCGACGCACAGGTGGATGCCGAAGCCGAAGGCGATGTGCCGGTTGGGATCGCGCCTGATGTCGAAGACGTCGGGCTCGTCGAAGACGCGGGGATCGCGATTGGCCGCCGCCAGCATCAGCCGGAGGATCGAACCGGCGGGGATGGGCACGCCGCGGATCTCGGTGTCGGCGGTGGTCCGGCGCCAGTCCTGCTGGAAGGGCGGCTCGAAGCGCAGCATCTCGGCGATCGCCAGCGGCAGCAGGGACGGATCGTCCCGCAGCAGGCGGAGTTGGTCGGGATGCTGGTGGAGGCTCAGGATGCCCGTCCCGATCACGTGTGTCAGCAGCTCGTCACCGCCGGAGGCCAGGTCGATGCAGGTGGCCAGAAGCTGATCCTCGCTGACCATCTCCCCGCTGTCGTGGGCCGCCACGAGCGCGCTCAGGATGTCGTCCCGCGGCTCCCGGCGCAGCTCGTCCACCACGCCGCTGATCCACGCGCGTAGCTCCAGCAGCGCGGCCTCGCTGCGGCGGATGGTCTCCGGCTCGGGCGCACCGGTGCCGAGGAAGGAGATGTACTGCAACGTCGAGTGCTTGAACCAGACCACGTCGTCGGTGGGAAGCCCGAGCAACTCGGCGATGATCGTCGCCGGGAGCGGCGTGGCGATGTCCCTAACCAGATCGGCCTCGCCTTGCTCGATCACGTCGTCGATGAGCTCGTCCACCAGCGCCTGGACGCGGGGCCGGATGCGCTCCATGGCACGCCGTGTGAAGAACCGCTTGGCCAGCGTCCGCACCAGCGCGTGATCGGGCGGGTCGGACAGGTTGAAGCCGGGCTTCGTCCAGTACTCGTAGAACTGGCCGAACTCGGCCCGACTATCGGCGGACAGCTGCTCCATGAACAGCGTGTAGCGGCCGGCGTTGACGAAGCGGTGGTAGTCGCGCAGCACGTCGACCACGTCGTCGTAGCGGGTGAGGAGGAACGCATTCCACCCCTCCGACCAGTACACGGGATGGCTCTCGCGCAACTCGCCGTAGAGCGGGTAGGGGTCCGAGACGAGCTCCAGCGAGGCGAGTTGGTCCTCGATCGTCGCGGTGGGCGCCATGATCCCCGGGCTCAGAGCAGGCGCGGCGTCGGATCGAATGCGAGCGGCAGCGAGTCGAAGCCGCGCGGGCCCACGCTGGGAAGGCGCACCGGCTCCCCTGCCAGGCGGACGTTCGGGAGGCGTTCGATCAACCTCTCGAAGGAGACCTGCAACTCGGATCGCGCCAGCACCTGACCGACGCAGTAGTGCGTCCCGAAACCGAACCCGAGATGGCGGATGTGGCTGCGCCTGATGTCGATGCTGTCCGGATCCTCGAACTGCTCGGGGTCTCTGTTCGCCGCACCGAGGATGAGCCGGACCACCTGTCCCTCGGGGATCACCGTGCCGTCGATCTCGACGTCGGTGGTCGTCAGCCGGAACACCATCTGGAACGGGCATTCGTACCTGACGAGCTCCTCGACGGCGTTCTTCATCAGGCTCGGGTCATCACGCAGCAGGTCCAGCTGATCCGGATGGTCGAGCAGCGCCATCATGCCGTTGCCGAGCATGTTCGTCGTCGTGTCGTCTCCGCCGGTCACGAGATCCACGCACGTGGAGAGCAACTCGTCGGTACTCATCACGTCCCCCGCCTCGTCGGCGGCGACCAGGCTGGACAGCACATCGCCGGTGGGGTTGGCCCTGCGGTCCTCGAGAAGGTCACCCAGCCAGCCGCGCAGCGACATCAGACCCGCCTGGCTCCGGCGCATGACGTCCACGTCGAGGCCGCCCGGGCCGAGGAACTCCAGGTACTGGTTGGTCCACTCCCTGAATTGCACCCTCTCGGTGGAAGGCAACCCCACCAGCTCGCTGACCGCGATGGCGGGCAGAGGCACGGCGAAGTCGGGCGGCAGGTCGGTACGCCCGCTCTCGGTCACCTCGTCGAGCAGGGAGTCGGCGAGCGCTTCGACGCGTCGCCGAATGGCGGCGAGGGCGTCGGGGGTCAGGGCCTTCGACACGACTCGACGGATCCGCGTGTGTTCGGGCGGGTCCGCCTGGCTGAATCCGCTGGTCGTCCAGTAGTCCACGAACGACGACAGCTCCCGGCGGTTCTGCTCGGGGATTCTCTCCATCCATGTGGCATAGACCCGGTTCTGGAAGCTGGCCGAACTGCGAATGACCGCATCCACGTGCGCGAAGCGGGTCAGCAGCCAGCAGTCCCACGCATCGCTCCAGTACACCGGCGCCTCTTCCTGCAGACGCCGGTAGACGGGGTACGGGTCCTCCATGAATTGTCGCGAGACCAGCTGGTCATCGATCGATTCCACGATCGGTCCCCTACGAGCGCCTCAGCCGGGTGAGACGGTCAGCGTCTGGTTGGCGTCCACGTCGCTCATGATCGTCACCGACCCGTCCGGCCACTCGACGCGCACCTCATCGACGGTGTCCTCCGAGCCCAGACCGAAGTGCGCCGACAGCTCGCTGCTGGTTAGGTAGTGCGCGCACGACACGATCCACCGGTGGATCTCGAGGTCGCCGGCCGACACCGTCACCCGACTCCCCAGCCCGTGCGGCGCGATGCCGTCGGCGCCCGTCGTGTCCAGGAACACCCGCAGCCAGTTGGCCGCCTCGCCGCTGAGATCGTTGCGGTACAGCCGGAAGTCACCGGCCGGCGAAGTCAGGGCCACGTCCTGATCGCCGTCCCCGTCGTAGTCGAAGTGCAACAGGCCCAGGCCCTGGATGTCGTAGGTCAGCTCGGCGGTTGTGGCCACGTCCGTGAACGTGCCGTCCCCCATGTTGATCCAGAGCTTGGCGCGCTCGCCCTGGTACTCCTCGCGCATCCAGCCGTTGGTCTCGATGATGTCGACCATGCCGTCGTGGTTGAGGTCCACACCGGCCGTCCCCCATCCCCAGCCGCCGTCGTCGACGCCGGCCGACGCCGCCGACTCCTCGAAGGTGCCGCCGCCGCGGTTCACGTAGAGCTTGTTGCCGTCCCCGTAACCCAGACCGTGCTCGTCGAAGATCGCCGTCACGTACCAGTCCAGCCAGCCGTCCCCGTCGAAGTCGGCCACCGTGCCGCCCATTCCCGCCCACGTGTCGTCGGTGCCGGAGGCCGCCGTCCGCTCCGTGAAGGTGCCGTCGCCGTTGTTGACGAAGTACCTGCTGGTTCCGAAGTCGGCGGCGATGAGGGCCTCCGGATAGCGGTCACCCGTCATGTCGGCGAGGCAGGGCGCGAAGCCGCGGATGCCGTCGTCGGTGATGCCCGCCGCCTCGGTGACGTCGCTGAAGGTGCCGTCGCCGTTGTTGACGAACAGCCGGTTGCCGAGCGACCCCTCCTGCCAGCCCGTCACCAGAAGGTCCAGGTCGCCGTCGAGGTCGACATCGCCGAAGGCCGATCCGAAACCGTCCCCCATCGTCGAGCTGGTGGTCGCCACGCCGGCCCGGCCGGCGATCTCCTCGAACGTGCCGTCGCCGCGATTGCGGTACAGCCGGTGGTGACCCGGCGAGGCGAGACCGGGCATGCCGTGGCTGGTGACGTGCAGGTCGGTCCAACCGTCACCGTCGAAATCGGCAGCCGCGGCGCCGGAGCCGAGATGCTCGAGGGCGACACCGGCCTGCGCACCCACCTCCGAGAAGGTCCCGTCACCGTTGTTCCGGTACAGGCGGTCGGGGCCTGAGTCGGCGCCGACCACGAACAGGTCCAGCCAACCGTCCCGGTCGTAGTCGAGCACGGCCGCTCCCCCTCGCATCGCCAGCGTCGCCTTGGCGTTCTCGGCGGGATCCATGAGATCCGGCATGCCTTGCGGTTCGGAGGGTGTGCCCTCAGCCCCTTCGGGCGGCGCCGGCGGGGGCGGCAGTTCGCGGACCAACTCGATGCCCGCTGTCGCCGCGACGTTGGAGAAGGCGAGCATGTTGCCGGCCGGGTCCTCCCAGCCGCGTGCGGGCGCTGTGTCGCCGTCATCGTCCGAGCAGGCCGCGGCGACGAGCGACACCGTCAGTGCCAGAGCCAGGATCGGCCGCCACAGAGTCACAGCGCTATGACCCTCCCCCCTTCACCTCCCGGCACGACGATCTCGATGCCATGAGGCCACCAGACCCTACCCCTGTTCGTACGCCCGCCGCCAGCGCTCCGCGAGCGGCGGTGCACGCCGGCCTCCCCTGCTGTGGACGCCCCCCGACGGCCCGAATGCGCACGGCTATCGTGGGACCGGCGTTCATCGCCGGGGTGGAACCACCCGACCGAGAGGCTCTCCGAATGGCCGATTTCACTGGGAAAGTCGCCCTCGTGACCGGAGCCGGGCTCGGGATCGGGCAGGCCAGCGCACTCGCCTTCGCCGCCGCGGGAGCCCGCGTGGCCGTCGTCGACATCGATGGGCCCGCCGCCGCCCGCACCGTCGAGATGGTCGAGGAGCAAGGCGCCGACGCACTGCTGATCGAAGCCGACGTGACGAGTTCGGCCGACGTCGAGCGCATGATCGCCGTCACCGTCGAGAGCCTCGGCGGATTGGACTTCGCGCACAACAACGTGGGCAATCTGGGTACCCGCGCGCTGATCCACGAGTACCCGGAGGACGTCTTCGAGAGCGTCACACGCGTGACCCAGGTCTCGATGTTCCTCTGCATGAAGTACGAGTTGCGTCATATGGTGCAGCAGGGCGCGGGCGCGATCGTGAACACCTCGTCCGTGGCGGGCGTCATCGGGCTACCCGGCGAATCGGCGTACGTGGCGGCCAAGCACGCGGTGATCGGATTGACCAAGACAGCGGCCCTCGAGTACTCCGATCACGGCATCCGGATCAACGCGGTGTGCCCCGGCGTGATCCGCACGCCGATGACCGAGTTCTTCCTCGACGGGGACCCCGAGGCCGAGCGGGCCGCGGTCGCCCGGCATCCCATGGGAAGGCTCGGCGAGCCGGCGGAGATCGCCGACGCCGTCGTCTGGTTGTGCTCCGAGGAGGCGTCGTTCGTGACGGGACATCCCCTGGTGGTCGACGGAGGCCACTTGCTCTAGCAGGCAGAAGGCACGGCTCCGGCCGCTACCAGAAGAAGGCTCCCCCGTTCGCGTCGAAGGCCTGGCCGACGGAGTAGTCGGCATCCGCGGAGGCCAGGAAAGCGACCATCTTCGCCACGTCGTCGGGCGTCTGGTATCGCCCGACGGGGATCAGGTCGAGCACCCGTTGGCGCACGTCCTCGTACGTCTCCCCGGTGTCGGCGGCGACGTCGCGGTGAATGGAGCGCAGCATGTCCGTATCCACGATTCCGGGGAACACGGCGTTCATGAGAATGCCGTGCGGGGCGATCTCCTGACCCATCTGCTTGATGAGTCCCATGGCGGCGTGCTTGCTGGCGACGTAGGAGGCGACGTACGTGTCACGGAAGGACGGGAGAACGCCGGCAGTGGAGACGATGGTGATGATCCTGCCCCCATGGCCCTGGTGGATCATCTGATGCGCGGCGGCCTGCGAGCAGAACAGGACCCCCTTGGTGTTGACCGCGAAATGGTGATCCCAGTCGTCCTCGGTGATGTCGATCGCCGGAGCGGTGCTCAGCACGCCCGAGTTGTTGACCATGACGTCCAGAGAGCCGAACTCCGCGACCGTCCGCTCGACCATCCGATCGACCTGCGACCGGTCGGTGACGTCGGTCGGCACGGAAATCGCCCGGCCGCCTGCGCCCTCGATCTCGCCGGCAACCGCCTCCCCGGCGGCGGCGTCGATGTCGGCCACCGCCACCGCGGCGCCCTCGGTGGCGAGACGGTGTGCGATCCCGCGGCCGATGTTGCGGCCACCACCGGTCACGATGGCGCCCTTGCCGTCGAGTTCGTAGCTAGGCATGCCTACTCGCCGGGTGGTCCGTCGGAGGTTCGGATCGAGCCGCTGGACAGTGGGTTCCGGCCGTCGCCAAAACGACGGATGGGATTCAGCCGAGGTGCCAGCCTGTCGTGCCGTCCACCTCGACCCAGTCCCCGACCTCCTCCTTGATGTCGGCCAAGTCGGTCGACCACTCGCCGGCGATCAGCCAGAAGATGTGCAGCATCTCGTCGCCCGTGTAGAAGGTGTGCTCGGTGCCCGCGGGGCAATAGACCGTGTCCCCCGGCTCGACATCGATGAGTTCGCCGTCGGCGTAGTACTGGGCGCGTCCCGAGATGATGTAGAACGCCTCGTCCTGGTCGTGCACGTCCACATGGCCCTCGGTGTTGCCGGGTGCGAGCCACACCTGACCTGCGGAGATCTTGGTGCCCGGGCCGAACGTCTCGTCGGTGATCTGGAAGACGTCCCGGAACTTGCCGTTGGCCATCTCCAGCATCGGGACATCGGTCACCTTCATGACCAGACTCTGCTTTGACATCGTGAACCTCCGTGTTCCCCCACCGGGAGCAACCTCACGAGCCCGAACGACTCAAACCCCCCGCGTCTCTAGTTCTACCACGTCCCGAGGATCTCCTTCGCGGCGGCGAGGATGTGTCGCGGCGTCAATCCGTGCTGCTCCAGCAGCGCCTCATTGGGTGCCGACTCGATGTTGACGTCACGCACGCCGATCCGGCGCATGAGCGTGGGGCACCGCTCCGAGAGGACCTCGGCGACCGCCCCGCCGAGGCCGCCGATGATCGAGTGGTCCTCGCAGGTCACCACGGCACCGGTCGCGGCGGCCTCGATGACCGCCGCCTCGTCGAGCGGCTTGACCGTGTGCAGGTGGAGGTGATGGACGCTGACGCCCTCGGCCTCCAGGAGGTCGGCGGCTCGGACCGTGCGGGTCGTCTGCACGCCGGTGCTGATGAGGGCCACATCGGATCCCCGTCGCATCACGACGCCACGGCCGACGTGGAACTCACCGTGGTCGCCGAACAGCACGGGACTGGCGTCGCGGGTCAGCCTCATGTACACGGGGCCGGCCACGTCCTGTGCGGCTGCGAAGGTCGCCTTGCGGGTCTCGGTTGCGTCGGCAGGGGCCAGCACCGTCATGTTGGGCATGGCCCTGAACACGGCCAGATCCTCGATGGCCTGGTGCGTCTTGCCCGCCCGGCCGATCTGGATCCCCGAATAGCCGCCGACGACGACGGCATGCAACTTCGTCTGGCCGATCGTCATGCGGACCTGGTCGAGGTCACGATTGGTCGCGAACGCCGCGAACGTGGTCACGAACGGGACCAGCCCGGTCGTCGCCAGTCCGGCGGCCACGCCGGCCATGTTCTGCTCGGCGATGCCCATCTGGAAGAACCGGTCGGGAAAGGCGTCGGCGAACATGTCGACCCGCGTGGAGTTGCCGAGATCCCCGTCCAGAACCACCACGCGGTCGTTCAGCGCGCCGAGTTCGACGAGAGCCTCGCCGAAGGCGACGCGCAGCGGGATCTCGCTGCCCGCCTCGGCTCCGGCGGTCATCGCCGGCCGTTCGCCGCCGCGTGGATCATGCTCGCCTCATGATGCGAGTTCGGCGAGGGCGAGCTCGCACTCCTCATCGGTGATCGGCTTGGCGTGCCAGAGGTAGTCCCCCTCCATGAACGACACGCCCTTGCCCTTGACGGTGTGCGCGATCAGCATCGTCGGTCGACCCGTGGTCGATCTCGCCTCATCGAGAGCGGCGACGATCGCGGGGAGATCGTGGCCGTCCAACTCGACGACGTGCCAGCCGAAGGCCCGCCACTTGCCGGCAGGATCCACCAACGGGTTCATGCGATCCTCGGGTTGCTCGCCGGACTCGGCCCAGCCGTACTGCTGCAGACCGTTCCAGTCGACGATGGCGCAGAGGTTGTCGAGCCCGTAGCGGGCCGCCACCATCGAGGCCTCCCAGATCTGCCCCTCCTGGGCCTCGCCGTCGCCGATCATGACGTAGGTCCGGTAGTCCTTGCCGGCGAGCCTGGCGGCGAGTGCCATCCCCAGCCCCGGGGACAGGCCCTGGCCCAGCGAGCCGGTCGACATGTCGACGCCCGGGGTCACGAGCATGTCCGGATGGCCCTGCAGGCGGGAGCCGGACTGGTCGAACGTCAGCAGCTCATCGGTCGGGAAATACCCCCGCTCGGCGAGCGTGGCGTACAGGGCGATCGACGAGTGGCCCTTGGAGAAGATGAAGCGGTCCCGGTCCGACCAGGACGGATCCGCCGGATCGATCCGGAGTTCGTGGAAGTACAGCACGGTGAGCAGGTCGGTCGCCGACAGCGGGCCGCCGACGTGACCGGCGCCGGCGTGGTGGATGGCGCTGATCACTGACCGCCGCACCGCGGTCGCCACGCGGCGCAGGTGTTCGAAGTCAGGAGATGCCATCCGGGACCGGTCCTCGCCGGCGGCGATCCGCTCAGGAGCCGGGTGGCGGCTGGATGAACTCGATCGTCGCTCCGTCGAGCGTGCGCATGTAGACGATCCTGGCGCCCTTGGCAGGACCGGTCGGAACCTCGACCGGCACGCCGCTGAGGGGGCGGGCACCGAGCGCAACGGCGCGTGCCCAGATGGCGTCCATGTCCTCGACCTCCATGCAGAAGTGGACGTTGCCCTCGTTGATGGTGTCGTCGTCGATAGGTGTGCCGTCGCGATTGAGATAGTGCACGAGTTCCAGCACGGCCTCACTCCCCGGTACGTCGATCCAGGCGGCGTCGATGGCCACGCCGGGGTGGCCCACGATCGAGCCGATGTGCGGCTGGTCCAGCAGGCGCCGGGAGTTGGCGGTGACACCGAACAGCTGCTCCCAGAACCGGAGCGATTCCTCGAGGTCACTGACGGTCAGACCGATGTGATGAAGCCGTTGGGCGTCGGCACCCCTCGACGCCTCGCCGGACTGCATGGTGGATGTCATGTGCCCCCCTAGTCCGGGTGAACGTGGTATCCGGGAACGTTCACCCTGGTCCTGTAGAGCATATGTCCCGCCGTCACGTAGAGAGTCCGCTTGTCGCTTCCGCCGAAGCAGCAGTTGGTGATCACGTCCTGGGGTATGGGAATCCGCTCGATGAGTTCGCCCGACGGCGTGATCACGTAGACGCCCGGGGGGTTCAGCGTGGTCTCACCCGGACCCCGCCGGGTCAGGAGTCCGGCGCACACGTACAGGTTGCCGGCCACGTCGAGTTCCATGCCGTCGCCCCCGCGGCCGGGGGCGAAGTCGTAGACGGGCCGGCGGTCGACAACGTTGCCGTCGGCATCGAGGGCGAAGGCCCAGACCATTCGGCTTCCTCCCACCGCATGGTTCGAGTCGATGACGTAGAGAACCCTGTCGTCGGGCGTGATCGCCAAGCCGTTGGGCTTCTGGACGTCGGGCTGTCCGATGATCCGGGTGAGGGTTCCGTCGGTGTCGATGCGGTAGACGCCTTCGACGTCCATCTCGAGGTCGGATCGGTCGGGGTCGTAGCGGGGGTCGGTGAAGTAGAGGCGACCCTGCGTGTCGACTGTCACGTCGTTGGGGCTGTTGAGGCGCCTCCCTTCGTACCGATCCGCCAGCACCTCGACCTCACCGGTGGCGATGTCGGTGCGGGTGACCCGCCTGCGGCCTCGGGGTCCGTGCTCGACTCCCTCGCAGGTGACGAGACGACCCTGCCGGTCGAACACGTTGCCGTTGGCCCGTCCCGCGTCCTCCCGGAAGATCCCCAACTCCCCGTCGGTGGTGAGTGTCATGATCCGGTTCCCGCGGAGGTCGGAGAAGTACACCGTGCCATGCGCGTCGGCGGCGGGACCCTCGAGGAACGCCACGAAGGTTGCAGCCTCGACCGGTGCGCCCCCGGAGGATCCTCTGATGTGCTCTGACTTCATCCAGCGTTCCTTGACCGACCCGGTTGGGACGACTCAGTCGAGCGGCTCGTAGATCGCCTTCTGCGACTCCGCGAGAAGGTCCAACGCCGCACCCCGGATCAGCCGATCGAAGTGCGGGGTCTCCAGATGCGCATCGAACGCCGCCTCGTCGTCGTATTCCTCGTAGAGGAAGAACACGTCCGGATCGTCGCCCGACCGGCTGACGAAAAACTTCCGGCAACCGGGCTCCTGGCGAGCCAACGGAGCGAATTCCCTCTGGATCTCCGCTATCCGGTCACCCTGGCCAGCTTTGGCGGTCCACTCCACCGCAAGGACGTATCCCATCGCTCCTCCTCAAGCCTCGGCTCACCGCGGCAGCGTGTGCCAGACCGCCGCAGCGAGTGACGGTTCGATTATCCGCCTTCCTCCGTCTCTTGTGCAATTGTCCCCGTGATGTAGCCGACCACCTCTGCCGCGGACGTCTCCGAGCCGGTCAACTCCGCGGTGACCTCGCCCTGACGCAGCACGACGACCCTGTCGGCCACTTTCAGGACTTCGGCGATGTCATGGCTCACCACGATGATCGGGACGTTCTCCTCCTTCGCGATCTTCATGATCAGATGGCCCACCTCGGCGGTCGCTTCGACGCCGAGCGCCGCCGTGGGCTCGTCGAGGAGTAGCAGCTCGCGTTTCCAGAACGCAGCCCTGGCGATGGCGACGGCCTGGCGTTGACCACCGGACAGACTGTTCACCCGCTGGGCCACCGAGCCGGGAATCGTGATGTGGAGCCGGGCGATGGCGTCACGCGCCTGCAGGCGCATGGCGCGCTTGTTGAGGAACGCCAGCGGGCTGCGATGGTCTCGCAGGCGGAGCTCACGGCCCAGGAAGAAGTTCCCCGCAACGTCCAGGTTCCCCACGAGCCCGAGATCCTGATAGACGGCCTCGATGCCCGCCTGCCGCTGCTGGGCGGGATTCCCGAACTCGAGGTGCTCACCATTGAGCTTCACCGAGCCCGAGGTCGGATCCAGGGCGCCCGAGATGATCTTCAGAAGGGTCGATTTTCCGGCGCCGTTGTCACCGACGAGCCCGAGGATCTCGCCGGGGCCCAGTGTGAACGAGACACCCTTGAGCGCTTCGATGGCGCCGAACCGCTTGACGACGTTCTCGATCTCCAGGACGGGCACGGGGACGGATGCGCCTGTCATGGCCGCCGCTCGATCCTGCGAAGCATGCCGTCGAACACGACCGCGACGATGAGCGCGATGCCCAGCGCGATCGTCTGCACGGAGGAGGGGAGCAGCAGCAGCGAGAAGCCGTTCTGTAGCACACCCAGGATCGCGACCGCCAGCAACGTGCCGATGATCGACCCCCGGCCCCCGGTGAGACTGGCGCCCCCGAGAATGACCGCCGTGACAACCGAGAGCAGGAACGTGTCGCCGACCCGCGGCGATGCGGACTGCAGGATCCCGGTCAGCAGCACACCGCCGACAGAGGCCGACAGCCCCGACGCGATGTAGAGCGAGTACTGCACGCGCCGGATGGGGAGGCCCGCCAGCCGGGCGGCCTCGGCGTTGCCGCCGATGGCGTAGAACCAACGACCCAGCACAGTCGTGCGCTCCAGCACGATGCTGATCGCGTAGACGCCGATGAACATGAACACGAGCACCGACACGGGCCCCACCTGCGTCTTGGTGATCCACCGCAGGAAGTCGTTGCGCACGACCTCGGTCTGTCCCGACGACAGGAAATGGGCGAGCCCGGTGAAGATCGACATCGTGCCGAGGGTCGCTATCAGGGGATTCACCCGCAAGAGCACGACGAGTGTGGCGTTCGCCGCGCCGACCGCGAGTCCGATGAACAGGACCACCACGATTGCGGCCGCCATCGGGACGCCGGCCGCCAGGAGGAGTCCCAGCGACACGGTGCTGATCGCGATGGTTGCACCGACCGAGACGTCGAATCCGCCGGAGACGATCAGGAACGTCTGCGGGGCGGCCATGATCGCGAGCACCGTCGAACTCGCGGCCACGTTGAGGAGATTCGAGGTGGCCCAGAAGAACGGGCTCTTGAGGCTGAAGAAGATCATCAACCCGGCCAGGATCAGGAGCAACCCCTGGCTCTGCAGGAAACCGGGGTCGGTCCAGCGGCGCGGCGCGGACACGTCGGACACTTGCTCAACGCCAATGGCGGAGCGAGTGTCCGAACGCGGCTTCGCGGCTTTGAACACGGATTCCCCTAGGAGAAGCCGATCACTGACTTGACTACGCGCGCGACCGAGTCACCTGCCGGCAGACGACCATCGGTCCGATGGACGTGCGATCAACAACCCCCGCACTGCTAGCACGCAGACTCCGGATAGAAGTCGCCAAGGTTCTCGGCGGTCAGCACTTCGGTGGGCAACTCGATGAAGCCCGGGAGATCGGCGCCGTGGATCAGCCCGATGAGTGCAGGTATGGCGTACTTGCCGTAGTTCTCGGGGAAGTACGCCACGCTGGCGTAGAGGCTGCCCTCGCAGATCGCCTCGAACTGGCTCGCGCCCTGGCCGACGGACACGATGTCGTCGTCGCTGCGCCCGGCCGTGCGGAGCGCCTCGAGCATTCCCAGCGTGAGTTCGTCGTTGACCGAGGCGACGAGGATCTTCGCATCCTCGGGAATCCTGGCGACGACGGCTGCGGTGTTGGCGTTGGCGGTGGGCGGGTCGGCCGCCGTGGCGATGGCGAGGACCTCGGCGCCGGGAACGGCCGCGGTGACGCCTTCCACGATCCCGTCCGTCAGGTCGATCGTCGTCTGGCCGGCCTCGTCGAAGGTCCCGACGATGAGGACGATCTCCTCGCCCGACCAGCGCTCGACCGCCTGCGCGCCGAGCGTCTGACCGGATTTCAAGCCGGCGTTGCCGAGGTCGACCTCGATGAGGGCGATGTCCGGTGCGGGCACGAAGATCGCCAGACCCGGGAGGTCGTTGCTCTGGAGGACGTCGACGATGCCGGGCTGCGCAGCCTCGATCACGTTGGCGATGATGACGCCGTCCTTACCCTGCTCCGCGAAGATCCTCACGTTGTCGACCGCCGTTAGCGGGTCGGCGTTGTCGGAGACGACGTCGATGCTCACACAGCCCATCTCGTCGGCCACGGCCTGGAAGCCCTCGACGGTGAGGAGCGCGAACGACTCGGTGTCGGAGAAGATGTCGAACCCGAAATCGTAAGTCTCACCTGCGCACTGATCCGGGCTCGGGTTACCCAGGAACTGCTCGTAGTCGGGCGCTGCCGCAGGTTCGGGTGGTGGCGGAGGCTCGGGCGCCGGTTCGGGCGGTGGCGGAGGCTCGGGCGCCGGCGCAGGTTCTGGCGCCGGTGCAGGCGCCGGCGCGGCGTCACCGTCGTCATCGCCGGCACAGGCGGCCATGACGAGCGCCAGCGCAACACCGAGCGCGATCAGGACGCGAAACTTTGACTTGGCAGTACGCATTACCATTTCCCCTCCCCCATTCGACGAGTCCGTCGAAGGTTTGTGACGGGGGAGACCCTAGCGCACCGGAGCCGGGCGGCTCAGGGGCTCTAGCGGGACCAGTCGAGCTCTGAGGGGTCGATCGATACCTCGGCGCCGGCCGCGGCCGACTCGTAGATGGCGTCCACGATCACCTGCGTGACCAGTGCCTGTTCACCGGTGACCGGAGCGTCGCGCCCGGCTCGGATGGCGTTGACGGTCTCGGCGATGAGACTCGCAACCGAGGGTGGGAACGAGACGTCGCTGACCGTGTCCGGCGGGAGCAGCTCGATGATCTCGCCCTCCCGCTCGCCGCGGATCGAGGGGGGATCCAAGACGGCTTGGGCGCTCTCCCCGATCGCATCCAGGCTGTAGTCCCACGACGGTGAGCCGTCGGCGTGGGACGGGATGTTGTCGACCCAGCTCCCCTGGAGCGTCATCCAAAAGCCGTCCTCGAACCGGAGATGCGCGGCGAGCAGGTCATCCACGTTGTAGCGACCGGCGCTGGCGGTGTCCGGAGCCGTCGGCCCGCGTTTGGTGGGAAACACCTGCGCCGCGCTGGCCGAGGCGGCAACCGGCCTGGGGAATCCGGCGAACCACAGGGCCAGGTCGAGGAAATGCACCGCCGTGGCGGCCAGCGCCCCGCCCCCGGACAGCTCCTTGCGGTAGTGCTCGCCCCACCAGGGGATCTGTGACGACTTCGCCCAGGCGTGGGTGTACAGCGGGCGACCCAGAACCCCCGACTCGATGTGGCGCTTGATGATCTGGGCGTTCGGCGTGAAGCGCATGTTGAAGCCGATCCCCAGCATGCGATCGGCCGCGGCGGCCGCCCTCAGCATCTCCCGCCCCTCGGAGGCGTCGAGCGCCAGCGGCTTCTCGCACAGCACGTGGGCACCGGTGGCGAACGCGTCGACCGTCATGCGCATGTGGTGGTTCGGCATCGTGCACACCGTCACGAGATCGAGTGCGTGTCGGTCGAGCAGGTCGCGATAGTCGGCGTACCCCTTGGCGCTCCGGGTGGTCGATCTCACCTCGTCCAGGCGAGACCTATCGGTGTCGCAGACGGCGACGACCTCGACGTCCTCCAGCGCCTGCAGGCACTCCACATGAAGGCTGCCCTGGAACCCGCACCCGATCACACCAACCTTCATCAGCGGCTTCCTAGATCGTCTTCGCCGGGTAGTGCCAGCTGTAGGCCGTCCAACCACCGTCCATGCGCAGGAACGTGCCCGTGACATAGGACGCCTGCCGTGAGCCGACGAAGCGCAGCACGTCGCCGAGTTGTGCGAACGTGGCCGGCGCCTTCATCGGTGTCCGCTCGATGACCTGATCAGTGGAGCGCTGACCATCCGGTGCATGCCCCTCCAAGCCGGCGTAGGTGACGGCAACGATCCGATCGCCGGCGTCGCTCCAAGAGCGGATCTCCGTGCGCATGAGCGACTGCATCGTCGCCGAGGCCAGCGCACAGCGCCTCTCCCGGGCACCGGTGAACAGCCCGATCTCGGGCAGCAGCGCCACGAACGTCACCGGGATGCGCGTCCTGTCGCCGAGCGCGCGAGCGGCTCCGACGGAACGTTCCAGCAAAGCCGCCTCCTCGAAGACCCCCGCACCGTGATCCCGCGAAGCCGGAGGCGCAAGACCCGGAACCAAGTGAATCCAGACAACACCCGCTGGAGCCATTTGCCCGTCCAGAGAGCCGGCGCTCGAGTCCAGCTCATCCGCTCCCAGACGCAGAGCCGGCATGCCGAGAGCAGACTCCACGTGCTGCGCGAACGACGGCTCGCCTGCCGCGATCACGACGCAGGGCCTGTCAACGGCCCGGCTGGATTGATCCACGCCCCCAGCCGCTCCCGCGCTGTGCTCACTCATCCCTGCGCCTCGCCGTGCGTCAGGAATCCATCGCTCGCCAGCCAGCCGCCGTCGACGGCCACGATCTGGCCCGTGATGTACGCGGCGCGCCGCGACGCCAGGAAGGCGACGACATCCGCCTGCTCCTCTGTCTCGGCGATGCGACCGAGAGGCGTGCGATCTATGTAGTCGTCGAGCCGCAACTCACCCTCTGCGCGGTCCAGGATCTCCTGCGTCATCTCGGTCCTCGTGACCGCCGGCGCGATGGCATTGACGCGCACTCCCCGCGGCGCCCACTCGGTGGCGAGCACTTCGGTCAGGATCCGGATGCCGCCCTTCGCCGCGTTGTAGGCCGCCCGCTGGGGGTGGCCCCCGTAGCCGCCGATCGAGCAGAGGTTCACCATCGCCCCCGAGCCGCGTTCCAGCATCGGTCCGGAGGCCCGCCGCGACATCTTGAACGTGCCCGACAGCATCACGTCGACGTGCAGATCCCAGTCCTCGTCGGGGAGGTCCTCGGATTGGTCGATCCTGCCGATACCGGCATTGTTCACCAAGACCTCGACGGATCCCCACCCGCTCTCGAGCTGGGCGAAAGCCGCGTCGATCGCGTCCGTGTCCCGAACGTCGAGAGCCAGATCGGTCACCTCGAGTCCGCCAGCGCGCAGTCGTTGTGTTGTCTCGGCCACCTTCGCCCCGTTGATGTCGGCCAGGACCACCCTTCCGCCGAGTTCGGAGAGCGCCTTGGCGATCGCAAGTCCGATGCCCTGTGCGGCGCCGGTGACGAGGCACACGATCCCCGCGAACTCATCGGGTGCGAGGCCGTCGTCCCACCCGCCGGTTCGTTGGATCGTCGATTCGCCACTCAAACTCGGTCTCCCCTCGCGATCGCCGGGTCAGGGCGCGATCGGGCGATGGTACCGCAGCACGGATTACACCGGTTCGGACCGACTGGTTGGGACAGATCGAGCGGTGCCCGACGATCCTCAGCAGGCGCCCGTGCTCACGGCGAGACCTCGAGCGGCGGTATCGCCTGCTCGCGGCCCGTCGCGGCCGACAGGTAGATCGCGTCGACGATCCGTTGGGAAACCAGCGCCTGGGATCCCGTGACCGATGGCTCCCGCCCGGCCCGCGCGGCGTCGACGACCTCTGCGATCAAACGCTCGACGGAGTGCGGGAAAGAGACATCCGATTCAGTCCCGGGCGGAAGGAGGTCGACCGTCGAGCCGTCGGGCGCTTCGCCGCGTATCGCCAGCGGGTCGAACCAGACCTGGGCGTGCTCGCCGATCGCGGTGAGTTCGTAGTCCCACGGCTGCGGCCCGGGGCGCGGCTGTTGATTGCCGATCCACGAGCCTTCGATCGTGAGCCAGAAACCCCCGGCGAACCGCACGTGGGCGCTGAACAGGTCCTCGGCGTCATAACGCTCGGCGACTACCGGGTTCGGTGCGGTCGATCCTCGCTTGGTGGGGAACAACGTCGCCATGCTCCCCGAGGCGGCTACGGGCTCGGGGAAGCCCGCGAACCAGAGCGCCAGGTCGAGTAGGTGGACCGCGGACGCGGCGAGAGCCCCGCCGCCGGAGACCTCCAGCCGGTAGTGCTCTCCCCACCACGGGATCTCGTCGTTCGCCACCACGCGCGTATAGACGGGTCGACCGAACCCTCCGTCGCGAATGAACGACTGGATCGCCATGGAGTTCGGCATGAACCTCATGTTGAGCCCGACCGCCAGGAACCTGCCGGCCTTCCGGGCGGCGCCGACCATTGCCGCTCCTTCGGCGGCGTTCATCGCCAGCGGCTTCTCGCACAGCACGTGGGCGCCCCGGTCGAACGCCGCAACCGTCATCTCCGCGTGGTGGACGGGCATGGTGCAGATCGTGACGAGGTCGAGGCGCTCGGCGTCGAGCATCCTGCGGTAGTCCGTGTACGAGCCGGCGACCTCGTACTCCTGCGCCAACCCGCTGACTCGATCCGGATCGATGTCCGCCACCGCGACGAGTTCGACCTCAGGCAGCCTGCTGAGCACGTCGACGTGCAACCGCCCCTGGAACCCGCACCCAATGACGCCGACTCTCATCGATCCCATGCTCCTCTCTCCCTCGCGATCGAAGCTACGTCAGGCCGAGGCGTTGGGCGAGGCCGATGCGCTGGAGCTTGCCCGTGGGGCCCTTGGGGAGTTCGTCGCAAAACACGATGCGCCGGGGGACTTTGAAGGCGGCGAGCGAGCGGCCCACGTGGTCGCGCAGTTCGGACTCGGTGGCGGTGGCGTCGCCGGCCAGCACCACCGCCGCGGCCACCTCCTCGCCGAGCTTGTCGTGCGGCATGGCGAAGGTGACCGCTTGGGCGACCGCATCGTGGCGCAACAGCACTTCGTCCACCTCCAGGGGGGAGACCTTCTCGCCGCCGCGGTTGATCTGCTCCTTCAGGCGGCCGGTGAGGAACAGATAACCGTCATCATCGAGGTAGCCCTCGTCGCCGGTGCGGAACCAGCCGTCGCTGAAGGCCGCCTCGTCGGCCGCGGCGTTGTTCTCGTAGCCGTCGATGACCGTGGGGCCCTTGATCGACACCTCGCCTCGGGTTCCGGCTGGCAAGATCTGGCCGGCCCCGTCGAGGATCGCCAACTCGATGCCGGCGGGGAGGCCAACCGAGCGGATCTTGGCCTGACCGGGCGGCAACGGGTTCGTGCACATCTGGTGCGTGGCCTCGGTCATGCCGTACGACTCGATCACGGGCACCCCGAAGAGATCCCGCAGCTCCTCCAGCACGGGACCAGGCAGCGACGCCGACGACGACCGCACGAAGCGCAGGCCGGCGGAGCGGGCCTCGCCGGCGTGGCGGGCGGAGCGTGCCAACACCATCTGGTGCATCGTCGGCACGGCCGTGTAGTAGCTGGGCCGCAGCGTTCGGAGGTGCGAGAAGAACCGGAAGGCGTCGAACCCCCCGGTTGCCGCCACCGAGCCGCCGGCCGACAGCGGCGCCAGCAGGCCCGCCAGCAGGCCGTGGATGTGGAACAGCGGCATGACGTTCAGCGAGCGGTCAGCAGCGGTGAGGTGCAGCGACTCGGCGATGCCGGCGGCGGAGCACCCGAGGTTTCGCTGGCGCAGTGGCACGATCTTCGGCCGGGAGGTCGTGCCGGAGGTGTGCAACACCAGCGCGACGTCGTCGGGGCCGGGGACGCCAATCCCGCCGGATGTCCCCGCTCGGTCGCTGTTGCCCGTCACTGGATTCCGGCCCCGGATCGAGTCCGGGGCGGGCTCTCCGCCGGAATGACGGTCGCCGGAATGACGGTCGCCGGAATGACGGTCGCCGGAATGACGGTCGTCGAGGGCCAATTCGAGGGCGTCGAGCGACCCGTGCATCCGGAGCCTCAGGACCTGGTCCCCCGCCGCCTCGTGAGCTGTCTCGCCGCCACTCTCGCTGGTGATGAGAACCCGTGCACCGAGATCCTCGAGGTAGAATCGCAACTCGTCGCTCCGGTAGCGGGGGTTGAGCGGCGCCGCGCAACCGGTCACCGCCGCAGCCAGGAACGCCACGGCGGCTGCCGGCCCGTTCGGCAGCACGATGGCGATGCGGTCCCCCACCCCGACTCCCAGGGAGCGCATCTGCTCTCGCAACCGAGCCAACGTGGCACGCAACTCGTCGTGGGACAGGAGTGAGCCGTCCTCGGCCATGAGCGCGGGATCGCCACCTGCGCCGGTTCTGAGCAGGTCCCAGACGGTGTCAGCCATCCCGGGCGGCATGGAGGCGGCGGTTGAGGAGGGTGACCAGGGCGTAGACCGAGGAGATCGTGGGCGTGGGGACGCCGGTCAGCTCGCCGAGCTCCACGAACACGCCGACCAGCGGGTCGACCTCCAGGGGGCGGCCGGCCTCGGCGTCCTGCAGCATGGAGGTCTTGTGCTCCCCCACCTTCTCGGCACCGGCGATCCGCTGCTCGACGCTGATGCGGATCCGCACACCCAGCCGGGCGGCGATCTCCGCCGCCTCGGTCATCATCGCCGCGGCCAGGTTGCGGGTGTCCTCGTTGCGGCAGATCTGCGCCAGGGTGGCGCCGGTGAGGGCGCTGATGGGATTGAACGCCAGGTTGCCCCATGCCTTCACCCAGACGTGTGAGCGGATATCGGTCAGAACCCGGGACTTGAATCCCGCCTCGCCGAAGGCGGTGGCGATCGCCGCGGCCCGCTCGGAGCGGCTGCCGTCGAGCTCGCCGAGCGGGAAGCGGTCACCCTCGACGTGCTGGATGACGCCCGGAGCGACCTTCTCCGCAGCCGGGTAGGCGATACAGCCGACGATTCGCTCCGCGGGCACGGCGGCGGCCAGCACGCCGTCGGCGTCGAGCGTCTGCAGCCGTCGCCCGTCGTAGGGACCGCCGTGGCGTTCGAAGTACCACCAACCGATGCCGTTCTGCACCGGGACCACCACGGTGTCGGGTCCGTAGAGGTGGGCCAGCCGGTCGCCCACCGCGGCGATCTGATGCGCCTTGAGGGCAAGGATCACCAGATCGTGGGGTCCGAGCGCGGCGAAGTCGTCGGACGCCTCGATTCCCGTCGCCGCCTCCTCGGTGCCATCGGCCTCCACCAGCCGTAGACCGTCGCGGCGAATCGCAGCCAGGTGCTCACCCCTCGCGACGACACTCACGTCCTGCCCGGCTGCGGCCATCCGCACCGCCATGAGGCCGCCGATCGCACCTGCGCCCACCACGCACACCCGCATCGACGCAGTTTGCCACGAATTCTTCAGAAACTCTTTCAAGAAAAACTGAAGAACCCGTCCGGCGCTTGGGCGCGGGACGGGTTCAATAGAAAATCCGGCGGCGACCTACTCTCCCAGGACGTCTCCGTCCAAGTACCATCGGCGCTGGTGGGCTTAACTGCCGTGTTCGGGATGGGAACGGGTGTGGCCCCACCGCTATGACCACCGGAGATCTGTCAACCGAGGCTTCCCTCGAGAACTCCATAGCGAGCACGAACTTTTCCGTAGAAGTGGTTGAAACCCAAGCCCTCGGCCGATTAGTACCGGTCAGCTGAACGCGTTGCCGCGCTTACACTTCCGGCCTATCAACGTGGTAGTCTGCCACGGGCCTTACCCGGTTTACCCGGTGGGAGATCTCATCTTGAAACAGGCTTCCCGCTTAGATGCTTTCAGCGGTTATCCTTTCCGCAGGTCGCTAACCAGCCATGCCCTT
>VXXM01000001.1 GCA_009835395.1 Acidimicrobiia bacterium | reverse complement strand
GCCCCCGGGTCCGGCCCCCCAAATCCCGAAGCCGCCGCCCGCGGGGCGTGGCCAGCGGCATTCCGGCGAAGGCCGGAATCCAGGCACTCGCACCGGCCGGCTCAGTCCCGGCGCCGCCTCGGCTGGGGGCTGGCGCTCGTGGCGCTGGCGGTGCTGCTGACCTACGGGTCGCTCGACGACCGGAGCACGCCCAGCGATGCCGAGCGGGCCGCCGCCATCGCCCGCAGCCTGCGCTGCCCGCAGTGCGCAGGCGAGTCGGTGGCGGAGTCCAACGTGTCGGTAGCCCGGGAGATCCGCGCCGACATCGCCCGGCGGGTCGACGCTGGTCAGAGCGACGACGAGATCAGGGCCGCCTACGCCACGATCTACGGCGAGGCGGTCCTGCTGACGCCGCCGTCGCGCGGCTTCGGCAGCCTCGTCTGGATCGCCCCCGCCATCGTCGGCCTGACGGCGGCCGCAGGGCTGGGATTCGCCTTCCGGCGCTGGCGCTGACATGGAACGCTTCGAGGACGAGGAACTGGAGTTCCTGGATCGATCGCTTGAGGACCTCGACGCCGAGCGGTCGGCCGGCGACATCAGCGATCCGGACTACCGCTCGCTCACCACGCTGTACGCCGAGCGCGCCGCAGCCCTGCGCCGCCGGCGCGCTACCGGCGGGGAGGCTCCGGACCGCCCCGGCCGGCCGGTGCGTAGTTGGCGCAGGCCGGTGGCGGTGCTGGTCATCGTGGCGATGGTCGGCACCGGTTTGGGGGTGGGGCTGGCGTCGGCGCTGGGCAGCCGCTCGTCGCTCGACACCGCCACCGGCGACATCCGCCAGAGCACCCGCGGCCTGCTCTTCGAGGCCCAGGAGCATCTGGCCGCGGGGCGCTTCGACGAGGCCGAGCAGATCTACGCCGAGGTCGTCGACACCCAGCCCTCCAACGCCGAGGCACATGCCTACTGGGGTTGGATCGACTTCCAGCGCGGCGACCTGGAATCCGCCACCGAGCGCATCGCCGCCGCGGTGGCCGCCGACGCCCGCTATCCCGCGGCCAGGGTGTTCGGGGCCGTCGTGGCGCTGCGCCTGGGCAGGCTCGCGGAGGCCGCGGCCCATCTGGCGGTCTTCGACGCCGTCGACCCGCCGCCGCTCATGCTGGAGTTGGTCGCCAACGCCGAACTGCGTGAGCGCGTCCTGGCGGGTCGCCTGGCCGCCGCCGAGACGACAGGCGACACGGCCGCCTCGGCGGCGCTCCTGGCCGGCGCCACGTCCGCCCAGATGGCGACCGCCGCCCGCCTGCTGGACGACGGCGGGCAGACGGTGCTGGCCGCCCGGCTCTTCGGCAGCGCCCTGGAGGCCGACCCCACCAACGTGGCGGCGCTGGTGGGCCGCGGCGCGCTGCTGACCCGGCCGGACTTCGCCGCCTTCGAGGACCTGCTGGCCGAGGGGATGCGCGCCCTGGACCGGGCCGTCGAACTGGCCCCCGACGACCCCGAGGCCCGCTTCTGGCGGGGCCTGGCCCTGGCCCGCCTCGGCCTCTTCGACGACGCCCTCGCCGACCTCGACCACTTAGCGACGCTGGAGACCGCCCCGGCAGGCCTTCTCGCCGAAGCCGCCCGCCTCGCCGAAGAAGTCCGGGCGGTCGCCGCGAGTTCATAGTTTCGCCTACTGACTCCGCAGATCAACGGTCGTCGGCGAGTCTGGTGCCGTCGACCGGGGCTCGCGAGAGGCGGCTGTCATGAACCGGAATCCCACTTATTGGCGCACGCGAGCCGCCTCGGTGGCGATCGCCGCGATCCTCGTTCTGGCGGCCTGCGGTGGCGATCCGGCCACCGAGACCGGGGGGCCGCAGGCTCCGCCGTCGCCTCCGGGCACCGAGGCGTCCCCGCCGGAGCCTCCGCCGCCCGCGGAGCCCCCGGTCGAGCCGGCGAGTCCCCCGTCGCCCGCGGAGCCTGTCGAGCCCCCGTCGCCCGCGGAGCCCGCTGCGCCGCCCGCGGAGCCGGCGAGTCCGCCGGAGCCCACCGAGACCCCTGCCGAGCCCTCGACGTTCCACGTGGACGCCGACACCGTCTGGCAGGACGTCTTCGATTCGGTCACAGCGGCGGAGCAGTCCTGCATCCGCAGCGAGGTGGACGACGACGTGCTGGATTCCGCCCTCGAAGAACGGATCATGACCGACGACGACACCGAGGATTGGGTGGCGTCGATCTTCGGCTGCCTCACGCCGGACAACGCCCGGTCCCTGTTCCTGGCCAGCATGATCGAGGGGCTGCGCGAAGACGTGGACATCGGGGAGGTGGGCGACGAGGAGATGTCCTGCCTGCACGATCTGGTGGCGGACCTCGACATCGCGGCGCTGGTGGCTGCGGACGTCGCCGGAGACGAACGCGAGCTCGTGACTGCCACGGCGGCTGTGATCGGTTGCCTTCCGGACGTGTTCCTCGAATTGATGGTCGCCGACCTGGGCGTGGACCTGGACGAACTGAGCGAGGACGAGTTGTCGTGCATGCGGGAATGGATGTCGGAGACGGACTGGGCGGCTCTGATGAGTGCGGAGGACGACGCCGAGGCGTTCGAGGGTCTGTTCGATCTCATCGGTTGTGTTCCCGATCTGTTCGATTTGCCCGATGCGCCGGCCGCCGGTCTCGACGACCACGGTGACTTCATCGCGGAGGCGACGCCGGTGACCGTCGGGGAACCGGTGCACGGCGGGGTGGACCACTTCGGCGATGTCGACGTCTTCACCTTCGAGGCCGTGGCGGGCGAGTCCTACCGGATCGAGGTGACGCTGGGATCGCTGGAGGACTCCGTGCTGACGCTGGAGGACTCCGTGCTGACGCTGTACGACGCCGACGGGTGGGAGTTGGCGTTCAACGATGACCACGGCGAGGAATCCCTGGCATCGCTCATTTCCTGGTCGGCGCCCGAGTCGGGCAGCTATTTCGTCGAGGTCGGGAGCTTCGACGAATTCGGCACGGGCTCCTACACGCTCTCCGTCACATCGGAGTAGCGCCGCCTGACTGCGGCCCGCAGCCCGGCGGGTGAGCCGCGGGCCGTGGCGGGGAGTCTCTAACGCAGGACGGCGTCGGGCTTGCGGGGCGTCTTGGCGTACTCGGCGGTCAGGAGGGACTCGCCGTCGCTGGTGACGGTCCAGATCGAGCCCTTGGCGTTGCCGCGCTGACCATTGATCACCGTGCCCGTGATCCGCAGCAACCGGATCACCTCGGGGATGACGTCGCCGTGGCTGCACAGCACAGCGTCGGTTCCGGCCAACGCCGTCATGAGGGCGAACGTGCGGCGCCCGTCGGCGCCCTCGGCCAGGGCGGGCTGTGGTTCCACCTCCACGCCCAGGCGGCGGGCCAGCGGCTCCACGGTCTGGACACAGCGCGGGTAGGGGCTCGAGAGCACGCGGGTCACGCCGGCGTCGCCGAGGCGGTCGGCGATGCGGGCGGTCTGCCGCATCCCGTCCTCGCTGAGACCGCGCAGATGATCCGAGGGCGAGTACGGATCACGCGTGCCGGCATCGGCGTGACGGATGAGGTAGAGGGTCACTCCGCGGGTCTCCACGAATCGGACACAGCGACGCCGGATTCTACGGCCCCCGCTCGGATCCGGCGACATGACCGCCGGGACGGGAAGCAGGGGCGCGCCGGTAGCCTGCGGTCACCGGTGTCGACGGCGCCGGCGGCGACGTTGGAGGTCCCCGTGCCCGCCACCAAGGTGCCCACGAACGAGCAGGTCCTCGAAGCTCTCGACGGAGTCGACGACCCCGAACTGCACCGCAGCATCGTCGAGCTGGACATGGTCAACGACGTCCGCATCTCGCCGCGGGGCGTCGTGGAGGTGGAGGTCGCCCTCACCATCGAGGGCTGCCCGATGCGCTCGGAGATCACGGACCGGGTGTCGACGGCGGTGAGCGCCCTGCCGGGTGTCCGCGACGTGCGCGTCGAGTTGGGCGTGATGACCGACGCCCAGCGCGCCGCGCTGCGGGAGCGCCTCATCGGCGATCCCGCCGCCACGGCCGGCTCGGGCCCCGCCCACGGCCACGCCGAGGGCCGCGCCATCCCGTTCGCCAATCCGGCCTGCAGGACCCGCTCGCTGCTGGTGGCCTCGGGCAAGGGGGGCGTCGGCAAGTCCTCGGTCACCACCAACCTGGCGGTGGCCCTGGCGGCCCGGGGCCGCAACGTGGCGGTCGTGGACGCCGACGTGTGGGGGTTCTCCATCCCCCGCATGCTGGGCATCGACCGGCGCCCGGTGGTCATCGACGAGATGCTCGTGCCGCCCGAGGCCCACGGCGTCCGCTGCATCTCCATGGGGTTCTTCGCCGCCGAGGACCAGCCGGTCATCTGGCGGGGCCCCATGCTGCACAAGGCGCTGGAGCAGTTCCTCACCGACGTGTGGTGGGACGACCCCGACTACCTGCTGGTGGACCTCCCGCCGGGCACCGGCGACATCTCCATCTCGCTGTCGCAGTACCTGCCGCGCAGCGAGGTGTATATCGTCACGACGCCGCAGCCGGCGGCGCTCAGTGTGGCGCAGCGGGCGGGCTTCATGGCCAAGCGGGTGCAGCTCACCGTGAAGGGCGTCATCGAGAACATGTCCTGGTTCACCGGCGACGACGGCAAGCGCTACGAGCTGTTCGGGTCCGGCGGTGGTGCCGAGCTGGCCCGCCGCCTGGAGGTGCCGTTGCTGGGTCAGGTGCCGCTGGTGACCGAGCTGCGGGCGGGCGGCGACTCGGGCCGGCCGGTCGCCGCGCTCGACCCCGACGGCGAGGCGGGCCGGGCCTTCGCGGCCATCGCCGAGGCGGTCGACGTGGAACTGGCGCCGACTCGGCGCTACAACCCCGGCCTCAAGCTGATCGACTGAGTTGATCGACTGAGCTGAGCCCCCGGCGCCGATCCGCCGGTGCCGGGCCCCGGGCTTCAGGCCCGGCTGAGGCGTCGCAGCCGGTGGCGTTCGTCCTCGGTCATGCCGCCCCACACCCCGGAGTCCTGGCGGGTGCTCATGGCGAAGTCCAGGCAGGGCTCGCGGGCCGGGCACTGGCCGCAGACGGCCTTGGCGCTCTGGATCTGCTCGACGGCCGGACCGGTCGTCCCGATTGGGAAGAACAGAGCAGGGTCCGTGTTCCGGCAGGCGGCCAGCGTTCGCCAGTCGGTTTCGCCCGGCGACGCCGCGGGCAAGGTGAGTGCCAACACGCTCTCCCGGTTGCAGGCTGGTGGGTACGGTTGGCGCGAACGTCGTCGGTCGCGCCGGCGGGTAGGCCGTAACGATAACGATCGCCTGTGGAAAGTTCAAGATCGACTGTGGGAAGCTTGGGCACAACCTGTCAGTGACCTGACGGGCGGGCCGGAGGGAGGGCTGTGGCGCGCAGAGGTGGAAACGACGAGCAGCCGCGCCGGGCTGTCGCCGGGGCGAGCCGATGACGCTGGTGGTGGGGCACCGCGGTGCCTCGACCGGTGTCCGCCAGAACACCGCCGAGGCGTTCCGGCTGGCGCGCCGGCTTGGCGCCGACTGGGTCGAGCTCGACGTGCGGCGCACCGTCGACCACGTGCTGGTCGCCCACCACGACGCCCACTTGCCCGACGGAAGGCTCATCGCCGAGACCCCACTCGACGAGTTGCCCGGATGGGTTCCCTCGCTCGCCGAGGCCTTCGAGGCCTGCGAGGGCATGGGCGTGCTGGTGGAGATCAAGAACGATCCCGGCGAGCCCGGCTACGACGGCGACAACACGATCGCCACCGCCGTCGCCGGCCTCGTGTCGGCCTACCGCCCCTACGACGAGGTCATGATCTCGTCGTTCAACACCACCACGGTGGACCGCATCCGCGAGGTCGACGACCGTCTCGCCACGGCGCTGCTGATGTTCGACCCCGTGCGGGTGCTGCAGGGTCCCGAGCGGGCCGCCGCCTCCGGGCACGTGGCGATCCAGCCGTACTACGCCACCGTGGACGCGGCGCTGCTGCGCCGGGCCCGCCAGGCGTCGGTGGCGGTGTGGGTCTGGACGGTCAACGAGGCTGCCGCCGTCACCGAACTCGTGCGCCTCGGCGTGGACGCCGTCATCACCGACGACTGCCCGACGGTCCGGGCGATCGTGGAGCAGGTCGCCGCCGAAGGCGGGTCTCAGTAGCCGAAGGGAAGCACCAGCCGGAGTGCCTCGGGTCGCCAGGTCAGGCGCAGCTCCATGAGCCGTCCGGCGAAGTCCCCGTCCACCTGCACCGGGATCGGCCGGTGCCCCACGACCCGCAGATCGGTGACCCCTTCGGCGTAGTCAACCTCGCCACCCGCCGCCACCCCGCCCTCGCTGCGCAGCGCCTGCAGCACCAGCCGCCCGAGTCCCGCGCCGGTGAAGTCGCGCACCGAGAGCAGCGCCAGCGGCTCTCCCAGCGAGGCGCGCGGCGCCAGGTTCAGCGGCCGCGTGCCCAGGTACGTGTACGGGTTGGTGTTCAGGCACACGGCGAAGTAGCCGTCGTCGATGCGCCGGCCGTCGGGGAGTTCCAGCGCGAAGTACGGCTCGTCCCGGTCGATGTGTCGGAGCCAGGTGACCACCGTGGCGTACACGAACAGGGCGTGGTTCAGGGTGCGCTTCAGGTCGCTGCGCCGCTCGACGCGCTCCACCACGGCGGCATCGAAGCCGAGGCCCACGTGGAACAGGAAGTGGCGGTTGTTGACCGCCCCGAGGCCGACGCGCTCGATCGCCCCGCTGTCCAGGGCGCCCAGGAGCGCCTCGGCCGCGTCGATCGGCTCGTCGGGGAACCCCAGCGTGCGGGCGAAGACGTTGGTGGAGCCGCCCGGCAGCACCCCCAGCGCCGCGTCGGTGCCCACGAGGCCGTTGGCGGCCTCGTTCAGCGTGCCGTCCCCGCCGAGCACCACCACCGCCTCGGCACCCCGCTCGACGCCCCGGCGGGCCAGGGCCGTGGCGTGGTGGCGCCTGGTCGTGATCGCCACCGCCACGTCGTGGTGCGTCGAGAGGATCCGGTTCACCACCACCCGGGTCCGGGGCGACACCGAGGACGCGGAGGGGTTGACGATCAGAAGCAGCTTCAGGTTCGGCTCCTCTCCAGAGCCCGTGCCCGTCCCGGGACGCTAGCCCCGGCGCCCCGATCGCCCACAATCGCTACCGGCGGCCCCCGCCCCCGGGCGGTCACCGAGGCGCGTTGTAATCGGGGCGGTGGAGTTGCAGACTCACACGGTGCGAATCGCAGTCTGTGTGAAGCAGATCCCCGATCCGGCGAACCCCGGCAAGCTCGATCCGGACACGAAGACCCTGGTCCGCGCCGAGAAGCTCATCCTCGACGAGTCCGACTCCTACGGCGTCGAGATGGCGCTGCAGATGGCCGAGGCCACCGAGGGTGAGGTGGTCGTCGTGTCGATGGCTCCCAACGAGGAGTTCGGCGGCCTGCGCACCGCCCTGGCGATGGGGGCCGACCGGGCCATCCTCGTCAGCGACGAGGCGCTGGCCGGCAGCGACGCCCTCGGCACCGCCAAGGTTCTGGCGGCGGCGATGCGCCGGGCCGAGCCCGATCTCATCCTGGCGGCCACCGAGTCCACCGACGGGTACACCGGCACCGTGCCCGCCCAGATCGCCGAGTTGCTCGGCCTGCCGTCGGTCACCTTCGCCAAGTCGGTCAGCCTCGGCGACGGCGAGGTGACCGTCCAGCGCCAGACCGAGGACGGTTACGACGAGGTCGTCTGCCCGCTGCCCGCGGTGCTGTCGGTGACCGCCGGTGTGGTCGAGCCCCGCTACCCGTCCTTCAAGGGGATCATGGCGGCCAAGAACAAGCCCGCCGACCGGCTCGGGATCGCCGACCTGGGCATCGAGGCCGGCCAGGTCGGCTGGGCCGGCGCCCGCCAGGAGATCGTCGAGGTGGCACCGGTGCCGGCCCGAGAGGCCGGCGAGGTCGTCACCGACGACGGCAGCGGCCACGAGCGCATCGTGGCGTTCCTGGAAGAGCTCAAGGTCCTCTAGGGGGGTCGCCATGGGTGTCGGAACCGTCTGGGCGCACGTCGAGCCCGCCCCCGGTGGCGTGGCGTCGATCTCGCAGGAACTCCTGGCGGCGGCACGACGCTTCGGCGAGCGCGTCGAGGCGGTCTGCGCCGGCGGCGACCCCGACGCCGTGAGCGCCGCGGCGGGCGAGCATGGCGCCGCAGCCTTGCACCACCTCGAGCGTCCCTCCGAGGCCCTGGTCGGCCCGCTGCTGGCGACCTCGCTGGCGGAGGCGGTCGCCGGTTCCGAGGACCCGCCCTCGGTGATCCTGTTCGCCACCACCTACGACGGGCGCGACGTGGCGGGTCGCCTCTCGGCGAGGCTCGACGCCCCCGTCGTCACCAACGTCACCGAGCTGGCCGTCAGCGACGGGGCGCTGGTGGGCATCGAGCCCATCTTCGGCGGCACCACCAACGTGCACACCCGCTTCACCGGCGCCGGCCCGCAGATCTTCCTGATCCGCCCCAAGTCGTTCCAGGCCGAGCCCGTCGGCGGGCCGCCGGCGCAGCGGGTCGAGCTGCCCGCCGCCGACTGCGGCGCCGGCGGCGCGGCCCGGGTGATCGGCAGCCACGCCGAGCAGTCCACGGGGCCCAAGCTGGACGAGGCCGCCGTGGTGGTCTCGGGCGGCCGTGGTCTCGGCGAGGCCGGCAAGTACGAGATGATCGAGCAGCTCGCCGGGCTGCTGGGCGGCGCCGCCGGCGCCTCCCGGGCCATCGTCGACGCGGGCTGGGTTCCCTACTCCCAGCAGGTCGGTCAGACCGGCAAGGTGGTCAAGCCCGACGTCTACATCGCCTGCGGTATCTCCGGCGCCACCCAGCATCTGGTGGGGATGAAGAACTCCCGCAACATCGTCGCCATCAACAAGGACGCCGAGGCCCCCATCTTCGGGGTCGCCGATCTGGGCATCGTCGGCGACGTCCACCAGGTCCTGCCCCGCCTCATCGAAGCCCTGCAATCCCGCGGGTAGCAGTCCGGGCGGGGACCGCCGGCCGCCGGCCGCGGCGTCACGAGGGACAAGCAGAGGCCACGAGGCGACTGCTAATGTCCCGGCTCGGTTAGCGGCCGCAGCCGCAGCCGGCGCGGGAGTAAACCGATCGCCTGGCAGCAGGAGGAAGCGCTGTGATCGACGTCTCAACCCAGTTCATCCTCAACTCCTTCGCATTCCTCATCTGGGGTGTGCTGGTGATGTGGATGGCGGCGGGTTTCGCCATGCTCGAGGCGGGCTCGGTGCGTACCAAGAACGCCTCGATGATCTGCCTGAAGAACATCGGGATCTTCTCCATCGCCGGCATCGCCTACTACCTCATCGGCTACAACATCATGTACGTCGACGTGGGCGACGCCGTCGGCTCGTTCCGGTTCCTGTACGAGTCGTCGGCCAGCGAGGTGGCGCTGCTCGGCGGCGACGAGGGGGCGATCGGCGGGGTGGTCGAGAACGGCTACTCGGTGATGTCGGACTGGTACTTCCAGATGGTCTTCGTGGCGGCGGCGGCGTCCATCGTGTCCGGCGCCATCGCCGAGCGCATCAAGATGTGGTCCTTCTTCGCCTTCACGCTGATCCTCACCGCCTTCATCTACCCGATCGTCGGCTCCTGGACCTGGGGCGGCGGCTGGCTGGCCGAGCGGGGGTTCGTGGACTTCGCCGGCTCCACCATCGTCCACAGCACCGGCGGCTGGGCGGCGCTGGCGGGCGTCATGATCATCGGCCCGAGGCTCGGCAAGTTCCGCAAGGACGGCTCGGCCCGGCCCACGCCGCCCTCCAACGTGCTGATCGTCACCCTCGGCGTGTTCATCCTCTGGATGGGTTGGTTCGCCTTCAACGGCGGATCGGTGCTGGCGCTGGGCAGCGCGGCCGATGCCGTGAGCATGAGCGTCGTGCTGGTCAACACCAACCTGGCGGCCGCCGCCGGCGTCGTGTCGGCGCTCGCCGTCTCCAAGCGGCTCCTGGGACGCATGGACCTCATCGCCGGCCTCAACGGCGCCATCGCCGGCCTGGTGTCCATCACCGCCGCGCCCTACATCACCGAGCACTGGTGGGCCATCGTCATCGGCGCCATCGGCGGCGTCCTCTGCACGGCCGGCATCAAGGCGCTCGAGATGATGAAGCTGGACGACGTGGTCGGGGCCATCCCCGCCCACCTCATCTGCGGCATCTGGGGCACCCTCGCGGCCTGCATCGCCGGCGGCGCAAGCTTCGGCACGCAACTGCTGGGCATCGTGACCATCGGTGCATTCACGTTCGCCGCCTCCTTCGTCGTGTGGAAGCTGGTCGACATGACGATCGGCCTGCGGGTCTCCCGGAAGGTGGAGGAGCTCGGCCAGGACGTCGGCGAGCTCGGCATCGAGGCCTACCCCGAGTTCGTGGTCGTCCCCGAGGAGATCTTCAACGACGACGACTAGGAAGCGGCCACCTGCCGCTCGACAGGATGTGAGGCGCTAGGCGTCGATCAGCCGTCGTGCGGCTTCCCGGGCCTCATCGAGGTTCTCCACGATCTGGTCGGCCGGGATGTGCTCCAGCACGTCGAGCCCGTCCATCGTCGTGGCTGGCGCCCCGGCGAGACCCATGATGATGCACGCGGTTTCCTCGTCCCGGGCGATGTCGATCATCTGCCCGACCATGTGGGCGGCACTGTCGTCGATGTGGACCGTCTCGGAGAAGTCCAGGATGACGACCTCGTGGTCGCCGATCTCCGCGCCGATCCTGTCGATGATCATGTTCGAGGAGGCGACGGTGAAGCTTCCCTTGAGGGCCACCAGGCCGACGCGAGCCGCGAACGGGTCCTGCTCACCGGCGTCGTCGAGGAACGTCCGGTCCAGCAGGGGTACCGAGACCACGCTGTCCAGTTGCAGGCGCTCGAACTGCCGGGCGCCGGCCATTCCGGCCGCGATCAGGCCGATCGCCACGGCGGTCACCACGTCCAGGAAGACCGTCAGCCCCAGGGTCAGCAGCATCACCAGCAGGTGTTCCCTCTGGACGCACCGAAGGCGCCGGATGAAGCGCCAGTCGACGATGTCCTAGCCGACCTTCATCAGGATCCCGGCCAGGACGGCGTGCGGGATCACCGCCGCGTACTTCCCGAGCCCGAGAACGACCCCGAACAGGATTGCCGCGCACAGCGCGCCCGTAACCGGGGACCGCCCGCCGGCCCTGATGTTCACGACGGTGTTGGGTGTGGCCCCTGCGCCGGGCAGCCCGCCGATGAACCCGCAGACGGTGTTGCCGATGCCCTGACCGATCAGCTCCCGGTCAGGCTTGTGGCGGGTGCGCGTCATGGCGTCGGCGATGAGCGACGTGAGCAGGCTGTCGATCGAACCGAGCAGCGCCAGGCCAACCGCGGGCGCCACCGAACGTGTGACGAGATCGACCGACAGGGTCGGCAGGACCAGTTCCGGCAGGCCACTCGGCACGTCTCCGATGACCGGGACGTCGGTCGGCCAAAGCACGCCGGCGAGTGTCCCGGCGACCAGCGCCGCAACCGCGGGCGGCAGGAAGGCACGCAACCGGGCGGGCCAGGCCACGCCGACCACCAGGGTGATGGCGGCGATCACCAACGCGCCGGTGTTGAGGTCGCCGATCGCCCCTGGCCAGGCACGTACGGCCCCCGGCGCACCGCCCGAGGCGACGGGTGCCCCCAACATCGGCAGCGTCTGCATGAGGATGAGGATCACCCCGATCCCGGACATGAACCCCGAGATCACCGAGTACGGCGTGTAGGCGACGAACCGGCCGACCCGCAGCACGCCCAGCAGGATCTGGATGAGCCCCGCCATGACCACGACGGTGAACACCTCGGAGAGATTGTCGGCGTGGTGGGCGACGATCGCCAGGAACGCCACGGCCATGGGGCCGGTGGGGCCGGCTATGAGGGTTCGGGTCCCTCCGAAGACGGCCGCGAAGAACCCCAGTGCCACCGCTCCGTACAACCCGGCGATCGCACCGAGACCCGATGCAACCCCGAACGCCAATGCCAGGGGAAGCCCGACGACGGCGGAGATGACGCCGCCGAAGACATCGCCGCGCAGGGACCCCAGGTCGTACTTAGGCGCCATTCCGACCTGCTCGTACGACCGTTTGGGCTGCTCAGGATGCCGCTAGGCATCGAGTAAGCGCTTGGCGACCTCGCGGGCGCCGTCGAGGTCCTCCACGATGTGGTCGGGGGGGATGTGCCGCAGCACGTTGAGTGACTGCAGCGTCTCCGCCGGCAGGCCCTGCAGGCCCATCACGATGCACTCGGTGTCCTCGGCCCGGGCCACGTCGATCATCTGCTCCACGACCAGGGCGGCGCTGTCGTCGATGTACTGGGTCTCGGAGAAGTCCAGGATCACGACCTCGTGCTCGCCGATGTCCTGGCTGAGGGCCTTGATCATCCGCCGGGAGGAGGCCACGGTGAAGTTGCCCTTCAGCCCCACCATGCCGGTGCGCGCCGCGAACATGTCCACGTCGTCGTCCAGGTCGAAGAGGTCCACGTCGGCGTAGAGGAAGGTCTGGTCCAGCAGCGGCACCGACACCGCCCGGTCCATCTGGAACAGCTCGAAGCGGCGCGCCCCCACCATGCCCGCCACGACCAGGCCAACCGCCACGGCGGTCAGCAGGTCCACGAACACCGTCAGGGCCAGGGTGGTGGCCATCACGACGAGGTGCTCGCGCTGGATCAGTTTCATGCGGGTCAGGAAGCGCCAGTCGATGATGTCCCAGCTGATCCGTATCAGGATGGCGGCCAGGGCGGCGTGGGGAATCACCTCCAGGAACCGGCCCAGCCCCAGCAGGATGGCCAGCAGGATCCCGGCGCACAGCACCGCCGAGACGCGGGTCCGGGCGCCGGCCCGGATGTTCGCCCCGGTCAGCACGGTGATGCCGGCGCTGGGCATGCCGGCGATGAACCCCGTGGCCACGTTGCCGACGCCCTGGCCGATGAGCTCGCGGTCCGAGTCGTGCTGGGTGCGGGTCATCGAGTCGGCCATCAGCGAGGTCAGCAGGGTGTTGATGGAGCCCAGCAGCGCCAGGGTGATCGCCGGCTGCACGGCCCGCCCGAGCAGGTCCACCGAGAACGCCGGCAGGGCGATCGCGGGGAAGCCCTGCGGCACGTCGCCGATGATGGGCGTGTCGCCGCCCCAGCCGACGCTCAGCAGGGTGCCGGCGATGAGCGCCGCCAGGGTGGCCGGCAGCCAGCGCCGCAGCCGCACCGGCCAGAAGATGCTCACGGCCAGGGTCACCCCCCCGATCACCACCGCTTGGGTGTTCAGGTCGCCGAACAGGTCGGGCCAGGCGCGGATCGCCCCCAGCGGCCCGCCTTCGGCGACGGCGCTGCCCCCGAACGGCAGGGTCTGGCTGAGGATGATGATGATGCCGACCCCCGACATGAACCCCGAGATCACCGAGTACGGCGTGTAGGCGATGAACCGGCCGAGCCGCAGCGCCCCGAGGAGGATCTGCAGGATCCCGGCCATGACGGCGATGGCGAACACCTCGGTGATGCTCTCCACCTGCGTGGCCACGATCACCGACACGGCCACGGTCATGGGCGCCGTCGGGCCCGATACCAGCGTCTGGGTCCCCCCGAAGAGCGCCGCGAACAGCCCCATGGACACTGCCGCGTACAGGCCGGCCACCGCTCCCAGGCCTGAACCCTCCCCGAAGGCCAGCGCCAGTGGCAGCCCCACCACCCCGGCGGTGATTCCCCCCAGGACATCACTGCGGAGGTCGTCCCTGCTGTAGCGGATTCTGCCCTTCAAGTTCCGCATGGCGACGCCTCCGGCGGCGACGCTACTCCCCGGCGAGGGGCGCGGTCATTTTCTTCGACGGCGTGAAACAAGCCGAGGACTGTCCGGCGGTTCGGTTCCCTTTCGGGGCCTTGGGCTATACCACCGGCCAGGGCCAGCGCCTGCCCGAGGGGTCGGTGGGGAAGCGGCCGTCGCTCAGCAGCACCTCGGCGCGGGTGGCCAGAGCGTCGCACTCCGCGGGGTCCAGCAGCTCGGCCAGCGCCGCCGGCGGCCCGTCGCCGGCCAGCAGGCCCAGGCCGTCGCGCACGTCGCCGGGCAGCGGGTCCCCGGCGAAGTCCCACAGCACGGTGCGCAGCTTGAAGACCGCGTGGAAGCACAGGCCGTTGTCGATGGCCCAGACGTGGTCGTCACCCTCCAGCAGCACGTGCCCGCCCTTGCGGTCGGTGGCGTTGGCGACCACGTCGAAGGCGCAGAGCCGGCGCAGGGCGGGGTGTAGTTCGGCCCGCTCCCGCAGCGTGAAGTAGTGCTGCTCGAAGTCGGCCGGCACGAACAGCTGCAGCGACCCGGGGCCGAGGGGGCCGTCGCGCACCACGGTGGGGGGCACCAGGTCCCAGCCCAGCGCCGCCGACAGCTCGTAGGCCGCCGTCTCCCGCCGGTGCAGCCCCGGAGGGAAGTCGTGCAGGGGCCGCTCGCCGCGGGCGGGCTTGTAGACGGCTTGCAGAGCCGGCTCGGCGCCGGGATCCTCACCCGGGCTCACGTCCACGAGGAACGTGGCGTTGGAACTCCACGGCAGGCGCCCCAGCACCCGCAACTCGCCGGTGAGCAGCAGCTCGACCGCCTCGGCGTCGGCGATGGGCCCCCTCGCCCGGATTGCGGATTCGGCCACGGCGCCGCCGGGTCAGTTCCAGCAGGGGCAGAAGCCGTCGTCGTGATTGAGGGGTGCCCCGCAGTACGGGCACGGCGGCCGGCCGGCGGCCACCAGGGCGTTCGCCTGCTGGATGAAGCCGGCAACCTGCCCGGGGCGCAGGGCGATGCGCGCCGAGGCGGCCTCGTCCTCGTCGTCCTCGGTGAGTTCCTCGATCCACAGGATGATGCGACGGTTCGTCTCCTCGTAGGCCGCGCCGATGGTGCCGACGATCCAGTCGGGGCCGTCGGGCTCGCGGAAGTCGGCCTCCTCGGTGTCGGCGTCCAGCGGCTCCGGCGGCTCGGCGCCGCGCTTGCGCTCGATGTCGCCGAGCATCTCACCCAGGAACCTTGCCAGGGCGGCCACCTGCTGCTTCTCCATCTTCAGCGACGCCTCGGTGTCGCCCTCGCGGACCTGCAGGAAGAAGACGCGCTGGCCCTTGGGGCCGACGGTTCCGCAGGCGAAGCCGTCCACGTCGGAGAACTCGTAGGAGGAGGGCATGGTGCTGAAGGGTGACGCTCAGCTGGGCCGCAAGGTCCGCAGGTCGTCGCCGGTGGAGTTTACGGTCAACACGACGGGGCCACCTCCGCCGTAGGCGATCACCGTGACCGAGCAGGGCGAGATGACGAGGCGTTGGAACAGGTCCAGCGGCGTGCCCACCGCCTGGGCCACGGCCGCCTTGATCGGGTCGGCGTGGGACACCGCCACGATGGCGCCGCCCCGGTGGCGGGCGGCCAACTCGTCGAGGGTGCCGCAGATGCGGGTCTGCATCTCGGCGAACGACTCGCCGCCGGGGAAGCGGAAACCGCTGGGGAGGCTCTGCACCTGCTCCCAGGCGTTGAGCCGACGCAGGTCTGCCAGTTTCCGTCCGGTCCAGGCACCGAAGTCGCATTCGTTGAGGCCCTCCACGGTGCGGACCCGCTGGCCGGTGGCCTGGGCGATCGGGGCGGCGGTCTCCTGGGCCCGCTCCAGCGGTGAGGCGTACACGGCGCGCACGTCCGCCAGGGCTCCGATGCGCGCCGCCGCCGCTTCGGCCTGCGTCCGTCCCGCCTCGGCGAGGTGCAGGCCGGGTGCCCGCCCGGGGAGGACCTTCCCGGTGGTGGCGGTGGTGCCGTGGCGCACCAGCAGGACGGTGACGGGGCGGCGGGCAGCAGCCATCGCCCGCTCAACCTAGCGTTCGGCCGTGGCTTGTTCTGAGGAGGTCGCCGGCGGCGGGCGGGGTGGCGGCGACGTGCGGACCGGCGGCGGGCACCCGGCGGCTGAACGCCTGGCGGCGCTGGAGGCCGACGTGGTGGCCTGCCGGGCGTGCCCGCGGCTGGTGGCGTGGCGGGAAGAGGTGGCTCGCACCAAGCGGGCCGCCTTCGCCGGCGAGGACTACTGGGGCCGGCCGGTGCCGGGCTTCGGCGATCCTGAGGCCCGCCTGCTGGTGGTGGGTTTGGCGCCCGCCGCCCACGGGGCCAACCGCACGGGGCGCATGTTCACCGGCGACCGCTCCGGCGAGTGGCTCTACCGGGCGCTGTGGCGGGCCGGCTTCGCCAACCAGCCCGAGGCGACCCACGCGGCCGACGGGCTGGCGCTGACCGGTGCCTGGGTCACCTCGCCGGTGAAGTGCGCGCCACCCGCCAACAAGCCCACCGGCGAGGAGTTCGCCGCCTGCCGGGGGTTCTTCGAGGCCGAATTGGAGGCGCTGGCCGGCGTCCGGGTGGTCGTCGCCCTGGGCGGCCTGGCGTGCGGTGCGGCGGCGAGGCACTGGAACCTGCGGCCCCGGCCCCGTTTCGCCCACGGGCTGGAGGTCGCCCTGCCCGGCGACCGCACCCTGCTGTGCTGCTACCACGTGAGCCAGCAGAACACCTTCACGGGCCGGCTCACCGAGGAGATGCTCGACGCCGTCTTCGACCGGGCCCGCAGCCTCGCCGGGTAGCCTGCGCCGGTCATGGATCGTTCACCTCGGGGTGTGCGCGGACCGAGGCTGGCTCTGCTCGGCGCTTGTGCCGGCGTCTTCGTACTGCTGGCAGCGTGCGGGTCGAGCGGCGAGCCGGCCGACGGTGGCAGCATCGAGCAGGACGACGTCACCGGCAGGGCAGTCGCGGGAGCTTCCGACCTCACTTCTTCGGGTTACGACGACGCGACAGAGGAGCATTTCACGCGGAATTGCGAGCGGTCGGCGGTGACTTTCGGCTCGGCTCCCGGACCTGTCGCACGACAGTACTGCGGCTGCGTGTGGGACGAGATGGTCGCGCAGATCCCGTTCGAGGAGATGCTGCCGTTTCTGGAGTTCCTCGCGGGCGTCGACGGCGAGGACGACGACGCTGCCACCCTCGCGCCGGCCATTCTGGCGATCGCCCAGGACTGCTCCGACAGACACGCCCCCAGTCCCGGGGACTACACCGCTCTCGTAGAAGCGAACTTCAAGCTGAGTTGCGAGGCATCGTTCAACGATCCGGCACTCCGCCCGGTGGCGCAGCAGGCCTGCGCATGCACTTGGGATGGGATCGTCGCCGAGGTCCCATTCGAGGACTTCATGGCGCTCGAGGAGGCACTTCGCAACGACCCAGAGGGGGATCTTGACCCGGCCGCCGCCTCCACCATTAGCGCTATGGCGGCCATCAGTGCCGCCTGTGGCGCCCGCCACGCCGCTGACTGAGCGGCTCGACGCCGTCTTCGACCGGGCCCGCAGCCTCGCCGGGTAGCCTGCGCCGGTCATGGGTGATTCGCCTCGAAGCCGTCGCCGCCCAAGGCTCATCCTGCTCGCCTCCTGCGCAGCCGTGGCGCTGCTGCTGGCGGCCTGCTTCGATGAGGGCGCCCCCACCTCATTCGACGACACCGTCGAGGCCAACTTCCTCAACGGCTGCGAGCTGGCCGCCGAGGCCGACCCCCAGATCAGCCCGGTGGCCCTCCGGTACTGCGGCTGCGCCTACGACCGCGTCCGGACCGAGATCAGCTTCGACGACTTCAAGCAGCTCGATGACGACGTGAAGGACGACCCCGACAAAATCATCGACGACGACGAGGAGTCCGCCGCCGCCCGACTAGCGGCCATCTTCGCCGACTGCCGAGCCGCCAACACCCGCGGCTAGCCCCGCCCGGACACGGCGGTCAGCCCCGCGCGGGCAACCCCACCCGAGCCTCGGGCGCCGCCCATGAGGGCCAGCGCTGGCGGCTCTTGGCCGAGAGTTTGTGCATCAGGGCGATGGCGCCCGGATCGGCGTCGCCGGGGCGCCCCTCGATGATCCCCTCCTGGAGCATCCGCACGATGATCTCCCGCCCCAGCGGCGTGCGCACCACCGTCAGGGTCCAGTCGCTGACGTCGCCGATGCCGCCGGTGGAGATGTCGGCGTGCTCGGCGGCGAAGTCGGGGCAGTGCAGGCAGCCCTCGCGGGTCCAGGCGTGACACTCCTTCAGGCTGATCTCGTGGTAGTCGCCGTTGTGCATCCACACCTGGAAGACGCCCTTGATGTTCATCTTCTTGATGTCTTCCTTGCGGAGCCCGTACTTGATCCAGAAGAGTTCGTCGAACATCGAGTCGTCGAAGCTCTTGGAGCACAGCAGGCCGATGTTCAGCTTGATGGGCCGCCCCACCTTGCCCACCTTGCGGTGCCACATGACCGGCCCGATGGAGGTCTGGCAGCTCATGCCCACCAGCGCCAGCTCTTTCAGCCCCCGCTCGGCGGCCTCGGGGTAGGCCATGGTGTTGGCCGAGTAGGTGTAGCGGCTGCCGGCGGCGGCCAGCACCTCGTCGCGGTTGGTGGCGACGCCGGGGATGGCCTTCCAGCCGGCCGCCTCGCCCTCCAGGTGCGACACCAGGGCGCCGTCGATGATGCCGTTCTCCAGGCACCAGATGAGGATGGCCGACACCAGCCCGCCGTCCTGGCCGACGTCGTAGACGAAGTCGTCGCTGGCCCGGGTCAGGATGATGTCCTTGTAGACGCCCGACATCTCGTCGTCGTTGCGCCGGCGCCCGAAGAGGTGCTCGTCGGCCTCGGGCTCCCAGGCCCGGAAGCGGGGGCAGGCCCGGGTGCAGGAGGTGCAGCCCTTCACGCCGTGGACGCAGTCGTCGAGTCCCAGTTCCTCCTCCAGGTGGAAGGGGTAGTACTCGCCGGGCTCGTGGCGGTAGCCGATGACGTCGTGAGGGCAGGCAATGACGCAGCCGGCGCAGCCGGTGCACAGCCCGCTGGTGATGACCTCCTCGTAGAGCTCCTTCCACTGGAAGGTCCAGCGAGGCTTCTTGGCGGCCGGCGCCGCGGCGGCCGTGGAGGTGTCGCTCACGGTCCCGATGGTACCGCCGGGCCGGTCACAGCCCGGTGCGGCCGCCTCGCGGATCAGTTGCCGTCATTCCGGCGGAGGCCGGAATCCAGGGCGGGGCGGCTCACAGGCCGGTGCGGCCCGCCTCGCGGATCATCGGCAGCAACTCGGAGTAGGGGGCGTCCTCGGCCTTCGAGCCGGTGGTGACGCCGGCGTCGGTGGTGAGGCAGTGGCCGTTGGTGTAGCCCGACTCGTCGCTCGCCAGCCACAGGGCGGCGTTGGCCACGTCGGCGGCCAGCCCGGGCCGGCCCGCCAGCGGCGACCGCTCGGTCAACTCGGCGGTCACGCCGTCGATGTCCTCGGGGTCGCCCAGGTGCGCCATCGCCACCATCGGCGTGGCCATGGAGTGCGGGGCGATGCAGTTGACGCGGATGCCGAAGCGGCACAGCTCGGCGCCGGCGTTCTTGGTGAGCCCCACCACGGCGTGCTTGGCGGCGGCGTAGGCGTGCGGGCCGAGGCCGCCGATGACCCCCGCCGTGGAGGCCATGCTGATGATCGACCCGGTGCGGCGGGGCTTCATGACCCGGGCGGCGTGCTTCATGCCGTAGAAGGTGCCGTGCAGCAATACGTCGATCGTGAATCCCCATTCGGGGGCGGGGATCTGGTCGATGGGCCCGCGGGCGCCCACGATGCCGGCGTTGTTGTACATCACGTCGAGCTGCCCGAAGCTGTCGGTGGCCAGGTTCACGAGGGCGGCCACCTGCTCCTCGCGGCTGACGTCGCATTCGATGAAGCGGGCCGCGTCGCCGAGTTCGGCGGCGATCTCCCGGCCCCGGTCGGTCTGGATGTCGCCGAGCGCCACTCGAGCGCCTTCGGCCACGAACAGCCGGGCCGCCGCCTCCCCGAAGCCGCTGGCGCTCCCGGTGATGGCCGCCACCTTGCCCGCGAGTCGTCCAGCCATGGTCAGTCCCTTTCGTCTCCCGCCCGGCACCGAACGCGCCACCGCTGCGCCCTCGGCAGGATTCGAACCTGCGCGCACGGCTCCGGAGGCCGCTGCTCTATCCCCTGAGCTACGAGGGCCGGACTCGCAGGCTAACGCTGCGGTCGCCCTCACCGGTACGCTGCCGCATGATACGGAGGCATCTGATCGACGCCCTCGCCACCGCGCTCGCCCGCTCGGGTGTCGAGCCTCTGCCGGCCACGATCGAGATCGGGCGCCCGGCGCGTCCCGAGCACGGCGACTGGTCCTCCAACGTGGCGCTGGTCTGCGCCCGCGCCGCCGGGCGGAATCCCCGTGACCTGGCCGGCGAGCTGGTCGAACACATCAGTGCTGATCCGCCCGCGCACCTGCGCACCGTGGAGGTGGCGGGGCCTGGGTTCGTGAACTTCCACCTCGACGACGGCTGGCTGCATGACGTGCTGCGCCAGGTGGTCGGCGACGGCGTCGACGGCTACGCCCGCAGCGACGTCGGCGCCGGGACGACGGTGAACGTGGAGTTCGTGAGCGCCAACCCCACCGGGCCGCTGCACGTGGGCGGGGGTCGCTGGGCGGCCTATGGCGACAGCCTCTGCAACATCCTGGCCCGCTGCGGCTTCGTCCCGCACCGGGAGTACTACCTCAACGACCGCGGCCGCCAGATGGACGCCTTCGCCGAGTCGCTCGTGGCCCGCAAGCAGGGCACCGAGCCGCCGGAGGATGGCTATCACGGCGACTACATCAGGGAGTGGGCCGCCGAGATGCCCGACGGCGCCGACGCCCTGGAGTGGGGCTACGCCCGCGCCCGCCGCGACGTGGCCGAGAGCCTGGCGCGCCTCGGCGTGACCTTCGACACCTGGTCCAGCGAGCGGGCGCTGGTGAGTTCGGGGGCCGTCGCCGCCACGCTGGAGACCCTCGAGGGCAGAGGTGCCACCTACTGCGCCGACGGTGCGGTGTGGTTGCGCATCGCCGACGCCGCCCACGAGGAAGCGCCCCGGGGCGGCGATCGGGTGCTCGTCCGTTCCAACGGCGAGCCGACGTACCTGCTGCCCGACATCGCCTACCACGCCGACAAGCTTGCGCGCGGCTTCGATCTTCTGATCGACGTCTGGGGCGCCGACCACCACGGCCACGTGGAGCCCCTGGCGACCGGCGTCGGTGCCCTCGGGCACCGCCGCGAGCAGCTCGAGATCGTGCTGGGGCAGCTCGTCACGGTGATGCGCGGCGGCACCGAGGCCAAGATCTCCAAGCGGGCCGGCAACGTGGTGCTGCTCGACGACCTCGTGGACCTCGTCGGGCCCGATGCCGCCCGTATGACGTTCCTGCTGCAGTCCCTGGGCAGCCGCCAGACCATCGACCTGGACGTGGTGGCGGCGCAGTCCATGGAGAACCCCGTGTTCTACGTGCAGTACGCGCACGCCCGCATCTGCTCGCTGATGGCCACCGCCGCCGAGCGGGGCGTGGCGCGCCCGCCGCTGGACGAGGTGGCGCTGGAGCTGCTCGCCGACCCCCGCGAGCTGGAGGTACTGCGGACCCTGCACGCCCTCGGCGACGTGCTGTCCGAGGCCGCCCGGGAGCGGGCGCCCCACAAGCTCACCACCTGGGCGCGCCAGCTGGCCGGCGCCTTCCACGGCTTCTACCACGACTGCCCGGTGCTGCGCAGCGACATCGACCCGGCGCGGGCCGCGGCCCGGCTGTGGCTCACCGAGGCCGCCCGCATCGGCCTGGTCATCGCCCTTGACCTCCTGGGCGTCACCGCCCCCGAACGCATGGAATCCCTCGAGGCCGGCGCGCCGGCAGGGGAGACTTAGGGGCACGCCATGGCCGGACCTCTGCCCCCGCACCTGCTGCCCGACAACGCGGCCGCCGACGTCAGCGGCCGGCTCTCGCTGGCCGGCTGCGACCTCGTCGAGTTGGCCGGCCGCTTCGGCACGCCGCTGATCGTCTACGACGAGGACCACCTGCGGGCACGCTGCCGCGAGGCCACGGCGGTCTTCGGCGACGGCGGCGTGGTCTACGCCGCCAAGGCCTTCCTCTGCCGCGCCATGGCCCGGCTGGTCGCCGAGGAGGGCTTGCACCTCGACGTGGCCACCGGCGGCGAGCTGCACGTCGCCCTGGCCGCCGGCTTCCCGCCCGAGCGGCTGGTGCTGCACGGCAACAACAAGTCGCCCGAAGAGCTGGCCGCCGCCATCGACGCCGGCGTGGGGCGCATCGTGGTCGACAGCTTCGACGAGCTGGACCGCCTCGACGCCCTGGCTGCCGCCACCGGCCTCCGCCCCGCGGTGCTGCTGCGGATCACCCCGGGCGTGGAGGCGCACACGCACGTCTACCTGGCCACGGGCCGCGACGACTCCAAGTTCGGTTTCACGGTGTCCACCGGCGCCGCGGCCGAGGCGGTGACCCGCGCCCGCGCCTCGGACTCGGTGGAGTTGGTGGGCATCCACGCCCACATCGGTAGCCAGGTGTTCCGTCTCGACTCGTTCGCCCGGGCGGTGGAGGTGGTGGCGGCCTTTGCCAACCCGCTGGGCCTGGCCGAGTTGTCGGTGGGCGGCGGCCTGGGCGTGGCCTACGTGACCGGCGAGGAGGCCCCGTCGATCGCCGCCTGGGGCGAAACGGTTCTCGAGGCGGCCACCGCCGCCGGCGTGACGGCGCGCCTCAGCGTCGAACCCGGCCGCGCCATCGTGGCCTCCGCCGCCGTCGCCCTCTACACGGTGGGCACTGTCAAGGAGCTGCCGGGCATCCGCACCTACGTGGCCACCGACGGCGGCATGAGCGACAACCCCCGCCCGGTGCTCTACGGCAGCGGCTACGAGGCGTTCCTGCCCCGCGCCGCCACCGCCGAGCGTCCCCGCGCCGTCAGCGTGGTGGGCAAGCACTGCGAGTCCGGCGACATCCTGGTGGCCGACGGCTCGGTGCCGCAGGATCTGGCCGTCGGCGACATCCTGGGCATCCCGGTGGCCGGCGCCTACGGCTACTCGATGGCCTCCAACTACAACAGGGTCCCCCGCCCCGCCGTGGTCTTCGTGCGAGACGGCGACGCCCGCCCCGTCATCCGCCGCGAGACCCTCGAGGATCTGTTGCGCCTCGACCTGTAGCACGTCCCCGGGTGACGGCGGCCGGTCCGCCGGACTGTGGATTCCGGCCTGCGCCGGAATGACGACTGGGGGGCCGGGTGTCGGGCGGCTGGGCCGGAATGCCGACTGGGGGCGCCGGGTGTCGGGCGGCTGGGCCGGTAGCGTGAGCGGGATGGTTGCTCCCGCTTCTGCTGCGTCCGGTGCCGCGCCCGCCCCCCGGCGGATCGGCGTGGGCATCCTGGGCGGCGGCACGGTCGGCGCCGCGCTGGTGGGGCTGCTGGCCGAGCGCCGGACCGAGATCGCCGCCCGCTGCGGCATCGAGCTCGTGCCGGTCGCCGTGGCGGTCCGCTCGCCCGACCGGCCCCGCCCCGGCGTGCCCGCCGATCTGCTCACCGGCGACGCCGCCGCGGTGGTGGCGCGTCCCGACACCGACATCGTGGTGGAGCTCATCGGCGGCATCGACCCCGCCCGGGAGCTGCTGCTGGCGGCCATGGCCGGAGGCAAGCCGGTCGTGACCGCCAACAAGGAGGTCCTGGCCGGCCACGGCGCCGAGCTGTTCGCCGCGGCCCGCGCCGCCGGCGTGGACCTGCTGTTCGAAGCGGCCGTCGGCGGGGCCATCCCCCTCGTGCGGGCGCTGCGGGAGTCCCTGGCCGGCGAGTCGGTGCGCCGCATCATGGGCATCGTCAACGGCACCACCAACTACATCCTTAGCCGCATGACCACCGCCGGGTCCGGCTACCACGACGCTCTCGCCGAGGCGCAGGCTCTGGGCTACGCCGAGGCCGACCCCCGCGCCGACGTGGAGGGCCACGACGCCGCCGCCAAGGCCGCCATCATGGCCGGCATCGTCTTCGGAGCGGAGGTCACCACAGCCGACGTCCACTGCGAGGGCATCAGCACCCTCAGCCCGAACGACATCGCCTTCGCCCGCCGCCTGGGCCACGTCATCAAGCTCCTGGCCATCGCCGAGAGGATCGACGGGGACGGCGGTGCCGGATCAGCCGGCGGAGGCGGAGCGGCGGTGGCGGTGCGGGTGCATCCCGCCATGGTGCCCGACGACCACCCGCTGGCCGCGGTGCGCGACAGCTTCAACGCCGTGTTCGTGGAGGGCGACGCCGCCGGCGAGCTGATGCTCTACGGGCGCGGCGCCGGCGGGCGCCCCACCGCCTCAGCGGTCCTCGGCGACCTGATCGACGCGGCCGTGAACCTGGCGAGCGGCGCCGCGGCCGGCCCTCCGCCCGTGGCGCCTGCCCGCATCCACCCCATCGGCGAGCTCCGCACCGCCTACTACCTGGCGCTGGAGGTGATCGACCGCCCGGGTGTGCTGGCCGCGGTGGCGGGCGTGTTCGGCCGCCACGGCGTGTCGATCCGCTCCATGGAGCAGGAGGGCCTCGGCGACCAGGCCCGCATCATCTTCATCACCCACGTGGCCTGCGAGAGCGACATGCGGGCGACCCTCGACGACCTGCGCCATCTCGAAGCGGTCCGGCAGGTGGGGAGCGTGCTGCGGGTCATCGCCGACGAATGAGCCTCAGCTACGTCTCCACCCGCGGCAAGGCCCCCGAGTTGGCCTTCGCCGACGTCCTCCTGGAAGGCCTCGCCACCGACGGTGGCCTCTACGTCCCCGAGCAGTGGCCGGTCCTCCCCGGCGCCTCCGCCGGACCTCCGCCACTCGACTACGCCAGGACCGCCGTCGACGTCATGTGGCCCTTCGTAAACGGTCAGATCGACCGAGCCGCGTTCGAGGCGCTCACCGCCGAGGCCTACGCCACGTTCGACCATCCCGACGTGGCGCCCCTCGTCCCCCTCGACGAGGACAGGGGTCTGTGGCTCATGGAGCTGTTCCACGGGCCCACGCTGGCGTTCAAGGACATCGCCCTGCAGCTGGTGGGGCGGCTGTTCGACCACGAACTGGCCCGGCGCGGCGAGCGGGTCACGATCGTGGGGGCCACCTCGGGCGACACCGGCTCGGCGGCCATCGAGGCGTGCCGCGACCGCGACTCCCTCGACATCTTCGTGCTGCACCCGCGCGGCCGCGTCTCCGACGTGCAGCGCCGCCAGATGACCACGGTGCCCTCGGCGAACGTCCACAACATCGCCCTCGACGGCAGCTTCGACGACTGCCAGGACCTGGTGAAGGCCATGTTCGCCGACGAGGCATTCCGCGGCCGTCACCGGCTGGCGGCGGTGAACTCCATCAACTTCGCCAGGGTCATGGCCCAGGTCGTCTACTACGTGGTGGCGGCGCGGGCGCTCGCCGGCGAGGGGGCCGCCCCGCCGGTGGGCTTCGCCGTGCCGACCGGCAATTTCGGCAACGTGTACGCCGGCTATGCGGCGCACCGCATGGGCCTCGACGTGTCGCAGTTCGTGGTCGGCAGCAACGTGAACGACATCCTCACCCGGTTCTTCGACTCGGCCCGCCTGGAGATCCGCCGGGTGATGCCCACCATGTCGCCGAGCATGGACATCCAGGTGTCGTCCAACCTGGAGCGGCTGCTGTTCGAGCTGAACGGCCGAGACGGCGCCGCCACCGCCGCGCTGCTGGGCGGCTTCCGTGCCGCCGGGGTGGCCGAGCTGCCGCCGGGTCCGGCCGCCGGGCTGGCTCCCCTGTGGTCGGGGGCCCGCGTCGACGAGGCGCAGACCCTGGAGGTCATCGGCGACACCTACCACCGGACCGGGATGATGATCGATCCGCACACCGCGGTGGGTGTGGGTGCGGCAGCCGCCGCCCGGCGCGACCCGGAGGTCCCGCTGGTGGTGCTGGCCACGGCCCATCCGGCCAAGTTCCCCGACGCCGTGGCGCGGGCCTGCGGGCGCCGCCCGGCGTTGCCCGAGCGTCTCGCCGACCTGGGCGAGCGGCCCGAGCGCTGCGTCGAGTTGGACAACGACCTCGCGGCCGTGCAGCGCTTCGTGGCGGCGCACACCCGAGTCGGCGGCGACCGGTGAGCAGGGGGCGGGCGTGAAGTACGTGGTCTGCATTCCCGACGGCTGCGCCGACGAGCCGGTCCCCGCCCTCGAGGGCCGCACCCCGCTCGAGGTGGCGCACATGCCGACGCTGGCGCGCCTGGCGGCCCGGGGCACCCTGGGGCGCGCCCGGGTGATCCCCGAGGGCCTGCCGGCCGGCAGCGACGTGGGCAACATGTCGATCCTGGGCTACGACCCGCAGCGGTACCACAACGGCCGGGCCTCCATCGAGGCCGCCGCCATGGGCCTGCGTCTGGGTCCCGACGAGGTGGCCTACCGCTGCAACCTGGTGACCACCGACGGCGACGGCACGATGCTCGACTTCGCCGGCGGGCATCCCCCCAGCGCCGTCGCCGCCGAGGTGGTCGACGCCCTGCAGGACACCTTGGGCGGCGAGGTGGCGTTCCACGCCGGCGTGCAGTACCGCCACATCATGGTGGCGCCCGCCGACTGGGCCGAGGCCGATTGCACGCCGCCCCACGACCTGACCGGCATGCCGGCGGTGCTGCCCACCGGCCCGGCCGCCCCGCGGCTGCGGGCGCTGATGGACGCCTCCCGCGACGTGCTGGCCCGCTTCGACGTGGCGGCCACGCAGGTCTGGTTCTGGGGTCAGGGAACGTCCCCGCAGATGCCCTCCTTCGCCGACCGTTACGGCAAGGCCGCCGGGCTCGTCAGCGCAGTCGACCTGGTGCGGGGGCTGGGCGTGCTCACCGGCATGGACGTCGTGACCGTGCCCGGCGCCACCGCCTGGTACGACACCAACTACGAGGGCAAGCGCGACGCCGCCCTGGCGGGCCTGGCGGCCGGTGCCGACCTGTTCGTGATCCACGTGGAGGCCAGCGACGAGGCCGGTCACGCCGGCGACGTGGCCGAGAAGGTCAAGAGCCTCGAGAACTGGGACCGCCGCATCCTCGCCGACCTGGTGACGGGGCTGGAGGAACTCGGCCCGTGGCGGCTGCTGCTGCTGCCCGATCATGCCACGCCGCTGGAGTTGCGCACCCACACCGCCGACCCGGTGCCGTACCTGCTGGCGGATTCGCAGATCGCCGGGCCCGGCGGTTCCTACACCGAGGCGGCGACGGCGCAGGCCCCTGTGGTGCCGGGTCACCGCCTGATGGGGGAGTTGCTGCGGTCTTGAGGCCGGGGGCTGCTGCAACCGCAGGGTTGTGGGCGACCCGCGGGGCGGTTACGCTGGTCGTCGCCTTCGGAACGCACTCGCAGCCCGAAGGTTCGGTGAGTGCCCCACAATGCTTCGTGAGTGCATCGTGCACGCACCGCGGCAGCCACCGCCAAGGTTGCAGAGGGGTTCCCCGTCGCCAGTATCTGATCTGGGCGTGAAGACAAGCCGGTGACTGAGCCGGTCTGTGGAAGTGAGGTTGAGGTGAGCACCGAGACCGTCGAGGCGCAACGCAGCCTGTTCGAGGCCAAGAGCCGCGCCGAATTGATCGACATCGCCACCGCCATGGGCGGGCAGCCCTCGCAGCGGAGCCGCAAGGCCGAACTCGTCGACATGATCGTCGAGTTGGCCGGGTTCGGCGCCGAGGGAGCCCCCGCCGGCGACAACGCCGGGGAGGCCGCCGAGGTGGCCGCCCCGCGCAACGACGCTGCCGAGGAGGCCCCACCGGCGGCCGCCGGCGCGGCCGACGGCGTCCAGCCCGGGCCGGCCAACGGCTCCGAGCCCGGCGCCGACGCGGAGGCTCCGGCCGCCGAGAGCGACCCGCAGCCCGCCGCCCCCTCCGGCGAGCGGCGCCAGGGCGAGCAGCGGCGTCAGGGCGACCAGCGGGGCGAACGCCCCGAGGGCCCCGAGCAGCGCCAGCGCAGCGGCGAGGGCCGGTCCGCCACGGCGACCGCCGAGCGATCCGAGCGCGGCGACCGCCCCGAGGGCGAGCGCGGCCGCTGGGAGGACGGCGGTGCCGAGTACGGAAACCGTCGCCGCCGCCGGGGCCGCGGCCGCGTCGAGGAGGAGCCCTGGGAGGGCGACCCGGTGGAGGTGTCCGGCTATCTCGACCTGCGCGACGAGGGGTACGGCTTCCTGCGCCTCAACGGCCACCTGCCCAGCCGCGAGGACGTCTACGTGTCGGTCAAGCAGGTGCGCCAGTTCGGCCTCCGCAGGGGCGACCACGTCACCGGCGGCTCCCGCCCCGCCAACCGCAGCGAGAAGAACCCCGCACTGCTGCGCCTCGACGCCATCAACAACAAGCCACCCGAGGCGTCCCGCAAGCGCCCCAACTTCGAGGACCTCACGCCGCTGTTCCCCGACCAGAAGCTGCGCCTCGAGCGCGCCGGCGACCGGGGCAACATGACGACCCGCATCATCGACCTCATCTCGCCGATCGGCAAGGGCCAGCGCGGCCTCATCGTCTCGCCGCCCAAGGCCGGCAAGACCACGATCATGAAGGAGATCGCCCGCTCCATCGAGGTCAACAACCCCGAGGTGAAGCTGATCGTGCTGCTCGTGGACGAGCGTCCCGAGGAGGTCACCGACATGCGCCGCTGGCTGATGCGCGGCGAGGTGGCCGCCTCCACCTTCGACCGCCCCGCCGAGGAGCACACCCACGTGGCCGAGTTGACCATCGAGCGCGCCAAGCGCATGACGGAGGCCGGCGAGGACGTGGTCATCATGCTCGACGGCATCACCCGCCTGGCCCGGGCCTACAACCTGGCGGCGCCGGCCACGGGCCGCATCATGTCCGGCGGCGTGGACTCCGGGGCGCTGTACCCGCCGAAGAAGTTCTTCGGCGCGGCCCGCAACATGGAGGAGGGCGGCTCGCTCACCATCCTGGCCACGGCGCTGGTGGAGACCGGCTCCAAGATGGACGAGGTCATCTTCGAGGAGTTCAAGGGCACCGGCAACATGGAGTTGCGCCTCGACCGGCGCACCGCCGAGCGGCGCATCTATCCCGCCATCGACGTGGACGCCAGCTCCACCCGCCACGAGGAACTGCTGTTCGAGCGCAAGCAGCTGCAGCAGGTCTGGAAGCTGCGCCGGGTGCTGTCGGGCCTCGCCAGCGATCACGGCAACGGCGCGGCCGGGTTGGAACTGCTGATAGACCGGCTGAAGACTTTCCCCGACAACGACGCCTTCCTGGAGGAAGTGGCCCGCGGGCCGATGGGCGGCTGAGCGGACCGCCCGCAGAGAGGAGCCGAGCGCATGAAACCCGACATCCATCCCGACTACCGCCCGGTCGTGTTCCAGGACACGTCCTCGGGGGAGATGTTCCTCACCCGGTCCACGATCGCCACCGCCGACACCGTGGAGTGGACCGACGGCAACACCTATCCCCTGGCGAAGGTGGAGATCTCCAGCGCCAGCCACCCGTTCTTCACCGGCACGATGACCATCGTCGACACCGCCGGGCGGGTCGAGCGCTTCGAGCGGCGCTACGGCAGGCGCGACCGCCAATAGGGGAGTGCCGGGAAACCTCGATCCCTACTCCGAGCGCCTCGAGGCGCTGCTCGCCGAGCGGGCCGAGTTGGAGGCGCGCCTTGCCGGCGGCGACCTGGCCCGTGACCGGAACGCCTTCCGCCAAGTCACCCGCCGCTACAAGCAGCTGACGGGGATCACCGACCGCGTCGACGCACTGCGGGCGGCGATCGACGACCGCGACGCGGCCGCCGAACTGCTCGGCGAGGCCACACCCGCCGAGGCCGAGTCGCTGCAGGCCGACGCCGCCGATGCCGAGGCGCGCATCGCCGCCCTAGAGGCGGAACTCACCGACCTGCTGGCGCCCCGCGATCCCAACGACGGCAAGGACGTCATCGTGGAGATCCGCGGCGCCGAGGGCGGCGAGGAGGCGAACCTGTTCGCCCGGGAGCTCTTCGAGATGTACCTGGCGTACGCCGAGCGGCAGGGCTGGAAGGTGGACGTGCTGGGCTCGCAGGCCTCCGACCTCGGCGGCATCACCAACGTGGCCTTCGAGGTGTCCGGCGACGACGTTTGGCGGCGGCTGCGCTTCGAGGGCGGCCCGCACCGGGTGCAGCGGGTGCCCGAGACCGAGTCGCAGGGCCGCATACACACCTCCTCGGCGACCGTGTCGGTGCTGGCGGAGGCCGACGAGGTGGAGGTGCAGATCGACGAGGCCGACCTGCAGATCAGCGTGTTCCGCTCCTCCGGTCCGGGCGGCCAGTCGGTGAACACCACCGACTCCGCCGTGCGGGTCACCCACAAGCCCACCGGCCTGGTGGTGAGCATGCAGGACGAGAAGAGCCAGCTGCAGAACCGCAACAAGGCGCTGCAGGTGCTGCGGGCCCGGCTGCTGCGCCTCGAGCAGGAGCGGGCCGCCGCCGAGGCCTCCGACCAGCGGCGCAGCCAGATCGGCCGGGGCGGGCGCTCGGAGAAGATCCGGACCTACAACTACAAGGAGAACCGGGTCACCGATCACCGCATCGGGCTGACCCTCTACAAGCTGGACCGGGTCCTGGCGGGCGACCTCGACGAGATCATCGAGGCCCTGGCCCGCCACGACCGCGAGCAGGCGCTGGCCGCAGCCGCCCCCTGAGGCACCGCGGGGAGATGCTGCGGACCACCCAATCCGTCATTCCGGCGCCGGCCGGAATCCAGCCCGGGCGGGTGCTGCCGGTGGCGAGTCCGTATTGCCCGGTGACGACGTGAACACCGGTGGTCTCGTGCTGTGGCGCGAGCTTCTGGATGAGGCCACCGAGCGCTTGGCGGAAGCCGGGCTGGACTCCGCCGACATCGAGGCCCGGCGCATCGTGGTGGCCGCGGCCGGCTGTGACGACACCGCCTGGCACCGCGAGCTGGACCGGCCCGCCACCCGGCGGGGCGTGGCCTCGTTCGATTCGATGCTTGCACGTCGCATCGCCGGCGAGCCGCTCCAGTACGTGCTGGGCTCGTGGGGGTTCCGCGCCCTCGACCTGTTCGTCGACCCCCGGGTGCTGATCCCCCGCCCCGAGACCGAGATCGTCGCCGGCTGTGCACTCGACGAACTTCAGCGCCGCGCCGAGGCGCTGTCGGCCTCCATGCTGCTGGCCGCCGACCTGGGGTGCGGGTCGGGGGCGATCGGGCTCTCGCTGGCGGCCGAGCGAGTCGATGTGGAGGTGATCTGCACCGACGTGTCGGCCGACGCCCTGGCCGTGGCGAGCGCCAACCTGGCCGGACTGGGCCGCCCCGCGGCGCGTGTGCGGCTGGCGGAGGGCTCCTGGTACGAGGCGTTGCCGGTGGAACTGCGCGGGCGCTTCGACGTCGTCGTCTCGAACCCGCCCTACGTCGCCGCGGGCAGTGATTCGCTGCCCGCCGAGATCGCCGACCACGAGCCGCCGGTGGCGCTGTACTCGGGTGAGACCGGCCAGGAGGCGACCGGCGAGATTCTGTCCGGATCGGCCACCTGGCTGGCGCCGGGCGGTGCAGTGATCCTCGAGATGGCCGACGGCACGTCAGCCCGCGTTCAGGAACTCGCCCACTCGTCCGGGCTCGTGGATATCTCTGTGCATCGGGACCTGGCCGGCACCGAACGCGTCCTCGTCGCGCGCCGCGGCTGACATGACGCCTGAGTTGATCGATATGAGCGCCAAGCCCGAGCGGGCGCTGCGTGAGGCCGCGGCCGCGTTGCGAGCGGGTGGCGTGGTGCTGGTCCCCACCGACACGGTCTACGGGCTGGCGGCGCTCACCCCGGACGCCGAGGAGGACCTGTTCGTGCTGAAGGGCCGGCCCGCCGATCGCTCGATTGCGGTGCTGGTGGCCGACCGCCCGGCTGCCGAGTCCCTGGCTGCCTCGGTGCCGCCGCCCCTCGCCGAACTCATGGACCGCCACTGGCCGGGTCCCCTGACGGTGGTGCTGCCCCGCCCGCGGACGTCGGCCCCGCAAATCGGCGGCGACCGCGAGACCGTCGGCGTCCGCTGTCCCGACCACCCCTGGCTCCGCCGCCTGCTCACCGAGGTCGGCCCCCTGGCGACCACCAGCGCCAACCGCCACGCCCAGCAAACCCCCGCCCACGCCACCGG
>VXXM01000085.1 GCA_009835395.1 Acidimicrobiia bacterium | reverse complement strand
CGCGCCGCCCGCCCCGCCCCCGGAGCCGCAGCCGACGACCGGCTTCGACGGCGAGACCCTCACGCTCGGCTACCTGGTCGACCAGTCCGGGCCGCTGGCCATCATCGGCGGTCCATTGCTGGCCGGCTCGCAGCTCTACTGGGACTGGGTGAACGACGAGCTGGGCGGCATCGCCGGCAGGTACCGGGTGGAGTTGGCGGTCGGCGACACCAAGGACTCCGAGGGCGCGACCGTTCAGGAGTACCAGCGGCTCAAGGACGACGTGGTGATGTTCGCCGAGGTGCTCTCCACGCCGCCGGTTCAGGCGCTGCTGGAGTTCCTCGACGAGGACGGCATCGTAGCCGTGCCTGGCTCCCTGGCGGGTTCCTGGGCGCGGGAGCCGCTGCTGATGCCCAGCGGCGCCGCCTACGAGTACGAGGGCATCAACCTGGCGGACTGGTATGTCAACCACTCGGGGCTGGCGAGCGCGTCGGATGTGTACTGCGCGGTCTACGTCAACGACAAGTACGGCAGGGACTCCCTGCAGGGCGTGGAGTTCGCCGCCGACCGCCTGGGGTTCTCCCTGGCCGAGACCCAGACCATCAACAGGGGCGACCGGGCGTTCACGGCGCAGGTGGCGGCGTTCGCCGACGCCGGCTGCACGGTGATCTTCGCCATCACCGTCCCCACCGAGCAGCACGCCATGCTGGCCGAGGCCGCCAGCCAGGGACTCGACCCGGTGTGGCTGGGCCTGCTGCCGACGTACCTGAACCTCTTCGCAGCCGGTGCCCCCGATCTGTACGCCAAGTACTACGTCGCCCTCGACTCGCCGGAACTCACCGACACGTCGGTTCCCGGCATCGCCAACTTCCTCGAGCGGTTTGAGCGCTACGGGAGCGGCGCGATCACCACGTTCGTGCTCTCGGGCTACTTCCTGCAGGTCTCGGTGCACGCCTTGCTCGATAAGGCCGCCGAGTTGGGCGACTTCAGCCGGGAGGGCATCCGCAACGCCCTGGCGCAACTCGGGGAGGTGGATCTCGACGGCCTCGCCGCGGAGAACTACGTCTACGGCACGCCCGAGAACCGCCGCCCCACGAGCGCGGTGCGGATCAAGGTGTTCGACCCCACCCGGCCACCGAACTTCCTGCGGGACGTGATGATCGTGGACTCGCCGCTGAACGACGAGTTCGACCTGTAGGGGGAGGCCGAGCCTCCCGATAGCGCCGGGGAGCCACAGGACCCCCAGGAGCCGCCGATGCCCTCTCGCAGCGCGATAGCCACGGTGGAGGCGCTGGTCGTGGCCGTGCCCGCCGCGGGCAACGCATTCGCCGACGACGAGGAGGAGACGGTCCTCGTCAGGGTCACCGACGAGGCCGGCCTCTACGGGATCGGCGAGTGCATCACGACGCCGCGCGTCACCAAGGCCATGATCGAGTCGCCGACGATCCACTTCTGGAGCCGGGGGATCGCCGACATCCTGGTGGGTGCCGACCCGCTGGAGGCCGCGGCCCTCTACGACCGGGTCTACCACGGCAGCTTCTATCACGGCCGCCGCGGCACCTTGATCCAGGCGCTGTCGGGCGTGGACATCGCCCTGTACGACCTCGCCGGCCGCCAGCTCGGCGAGCCCGTCTACAAGCTGCTGGGAGGCGCCCGCAGCGAGCGGATTCGTCCCTACGCCACCCTCTACCCGGGTGACATCTACGACCGGCCGCCCGCCGAGGTCGCCCGGCACATCGGCGAGCAGGCGGACATCGCCATCGAGCAGGGACTGCGCGCCGTGAAGGTGCCGGTGCTCTTCGGCCCCGAGGTCTCCGACCGCCAGATCGTGGCCTTCGCCGAGCAGAGCCGCACCCTCGTGGGTGACGACATCCTGGTCGGGTTGGATTTCGGCTACCGCTGGTGGGACTGGCACGACGCGGCGTGGACCCTCAAGCGCATCGAGGACTGCGACATCCACTTCGCGGAGGCGCCGCTGCGCCACGACGACCTCGACGGTCACGCTCGCCTGGCCGGCGTCTCGCCGGTGCGCGTCGGCGGCGCCGAGTTCGCCGCCGGCCGCTGGGAGGTACGCGAGTGGCTGGAGCGGGGCGGCGTCTCGCTGGTGCAGCCGGGCGTGAGCCGCGCCGGCGGGTTCAGCGAGCTGATGCGGATCGCCGAGATGTGCGAGCTGTACGGCGCGCAGCTCGTCCCGCACGGCTACGCCACCGGCATCACCGACGCCGCCAGCTTCCACCTGCAGGCCGCCGCCCTGACGGTGCCGATGGTGGAGTTCAGATCCTCCCGCCTGGGGCCGTCGCGCCTGAGGCGCGAGTTGGTGACACCCGCCGAGCCGGAGATCAGCGACGGCTACGCGGCGCTGCCTGCAGGGCCCGGCCTGGGGCTCGAACTCAACGAGGACCTGGTGCGGGCGCACACGAAGCAGCCGCCGCCATGATCACCGCCGATCTCGGTGGCAGGCGCACCATCGTCACCGGCGGTGCGAGCGGCATCGGCTTGTCGACGGTGCGGATGTTCGCCGGGCTGGGCTCGACGGTGGCGATCGCCGACCTGGCGGGCGACCGGCTGGCGGAGTCCGCCGCCGCCCTCGCCGGCGAGGGATTGGACGTCTTCGCCGCCCCGACCGATCTGCGCGACGGCGACCTCGCCCGGCGGATGGTGACCGACGCCGCCGAGCGCATGGGGGGCCTCGACTACCTCTGCAACATCGCCGGACACTCGGTGACCCACTCCGTCATCCCCGCCGAAGACCTTGAGGCGCAGACCGAGGAGTTCTGGGACGAGATGCTGTCGGTGAACCTGCTCTCGGTCTACCGGACCTCGCACGCGGCGGCCCCGTACCTGAAGGCGTCGCGCGGCGCCATCGTCAACTGCGCCTCGATGTCGGGCTGGCGCGGGGGCGGGTCCTCCTCGCCCTACTGCGTCGCCAAGGCGGGCGTCATCTCGCTCACCCGGGAGCTCGCCCGCGGCCTTGCACCCGAGGTGCGGGTCAACGCCATCTCCCCGAGCTACGTCCATCCCGACTCCACCAACTTCCCGGTTCGGTGGGACACGGTGTTCGAGGACTCGGCGGCGCTGCCGCTCGGCCGGCCCGGCACCGGCGAGGAGTACGCCGAGGCGTGCCTGTTCCTGTGCGCCGGAGCGAGCTACATCACCGGCCAGACCATCGGCGTCGACGGGGGTTGGAGCGCGTGAGCGGGCCCGGCTCCACAGGCGCCGGCGACATCGAGGTGCACAATCCATTCGTCGGCAACAGGCTCGGCTTCGACGGCTTGCCCGTGGTGACCGGGGCCGTCATCACGGGTCGGGTCACCGAGGTGGCCTTCGCGGACGGCCGCAGGCGCCGATACCACCACCAGTGGCTCCGTCACTGCTGCTACTGCCGCGAATGCGGGAACCCGGCTGACGGCATCCGGCGCGTCACCGTCATCAGCTTCGACTCGGGAATCACGCCCGCCGACACCTGGGCCGCCGAGGGTGATCTCCACGTGGCCTGGCCCGACGGCCACCGCTCCGCCTACGGGGCCGACTGGCTGATCCACAACTCCTACGACACCGCTGACCGCGCCCGGCGCAGTGCATGGCGCCCGGTGCTGTGGCGATCCGAACTCGCCGAGGACTTCCCGACCGTCGAATGGTCGAGCGCCGACGGCAGCGACTCCGGGCGCTTCGAGATGTACCGCCTGCTGCGCGACTTCGGCGTCGTAAGGGTCGGTGGTCTCGGCGCCGACCCCGAGCGGACCGAGGCCTTGGCGAGCCTGCTCGGACCCATCCACGAGACCACCGTCTACGGACGCATCTACGACGTCCGGGCCGAGCCGGTCTCCAAGCTGGGGGCGAAGACGGGGATGGCGCAGGCGCCCCACGTCGACGACGCCTTCCAGTACTCCCCGCCGGGGATCGACGTCTTCCATTGCCTGGCCGGCGCCGGCCGCGGGGGCATGTCCACCTACGTCGACGGTTTCGCCGTCGCCTCCGACATCGAGGCGACCGCGCCGGACGCCTACGAACTGCTCACAACGCTGCCGGTCTCGCACATCCGCTGGCATCCCGGCGAGATCGACATGCGCAGCCGCTCACCGCTGATCACCGTCGACGGCGAAGGGCGGGTTCGCGGCATCCGCTACTTCGACCGCAGCCTGGCGCCCCTCGACGTGCCCGCCGGCTTGATCGAGCCCCTCTACGACGCCGTCCGGGAGTTCAACCGCAGGATCACCGACCCTGCGTTCGTAGCGGAGATCCAGGTGGCGCCTGGCGAGGGAATCCTGATCGACAACCACCGAGTGCTCCATGGCCGCACAGCCTTCGATCCGGCTTCGGGACGCCACATCCGGCTGTGTCACGTCCCCCGCGAGGAGTTCCACGGGCGGCTCCGCGAGCTGACCAGGCGCCTCGACCCGGCCAACCACGACATCCATCTCCCATCCGGCTCGGCCACCTGAGGCCGGCCATCTGAGGGCTGCGGCGAGGGAGCCGCCGAGGGGTCGGTCCGGTGCTAGGAGGCGGCGTCGTGCCGGTGACGGTCCAGGAACGCGTGGACCTCGCTCATGGAGACGCCCGGCGATGGCGCCAAGGCGCCGTCGGGCGAGGTCAAGGGGCCCAGAACGAACTCGCGATCGCGAGCCGAGGCCCACACCGGCTGGTCGCGCGGCGGACCGTCGCCGGCCCCGGCGCCGGCGCTGCCGGCCGCCTGAGGAGCGACCATGCGGTGGGCGGTCTCGCTGCCCCGGAAGCGCCCGGCATGGGCCGCGGTCGTGCCGACGGTCACGGTGTGGCCGTGGTCGCGGGTGGTGTCGACCTGGGTGACGCAGAAGTACTCGCCGGTGGCCGTCTCGGTGTACTGGGCGTACGTGGCGTAGGTGTCGGCGGAGTGGAACACCTGGCGCGGCGCCCACGAGTTCGGGACGCGCACACCTTCGAGGCTCCCGTCGGGCGCGGTCGGGAAGGGCACGTTGTCGTTCTCGTAGGCCTTGGAGATGAGTCCCTCCTCGTCGGCGCGCATGAAGTGCATCGGGATTCCGAGGTGCTCGGTGGCGAGGTTCGTGAGCCGGTGGGCGGCCATCTCGTAGGACACCGAGAAGACGTCCTTGAGGTCCTGCACGGCGATGTCGCCCTCGCCGGCCGCCTCCTGCAGCAGCGACACCGCCGGGCTCTCCGGCGCCAGCACCGCCCCGGCGAAGTAGTTGGACTCCACCCGCTGGCGCAGGTAGTCCTCGATGGTCTCGGGATCGGAGTGGTCGAGCGCGAAGTGGCCCAGGGTGGAGAGCACCACCGACCGGGAGGCGCGCGTCGGCAGCTCGTCTCGCTGGGGGATGTAGATCACGCGGCGGCGCAGGTCGGTGACCGATCTGGTCGAGCGGGGGATGTCGCGCACCCGGTCGATCCGGTAGCCCAGGTGACCGGCGAGGTCCAGCAGGATGCGCTCGGAGATCGGGCCGGTGCCGGGGTAGGAGGCGGCCCTCAGGGCCGCCTTCGCCACCTCCTCGATCTCGCCGTAATAGTTGCCGCGGGCACGCATCTGCGCCCGCAGCACGATGTTTGCCCGCCGCACCGGATCCACCGCAGGGACTCCGGCGCCGGCGGCGCGACTCTCCGAGCCGTCTCGCCAGGCGTCGTGCAGTGCGAGGAGGTGCTCGAGGGCGGCGTCGGGGAGCCGGGCGGTGGCCTTCAGTTCGGGCAACTGCAACGAGCGGTAGGCGTCGGTCCGCTGGACGTGAGCGAGCCGGATCTCCAACTCGGCGCGCCGGGTCGGCGCCTCGCCGTTCAGCAGGTCGCCCGCGGCGCAACCCAGAGCCTCGGCCAGGTCACCCAGCAGCGACAGGCGCGGCTCGATCCGGCCGTTCTCGAGCTGCGAGAGGTAGGGAGCAGGGCGGCCCACGAGTTCGCCCAACTCGGCGAGAGTCAGCCCCTTCCGGCGTCGCTCGTACCGGATCCGCTGTCCGAGCACGAGAGTGTCAAGCGACTCGGGCACGGGCGGAAGAATATCGATTATTTCCGCCGCGCAACGGCTGATTTGTCGCGCACCCGCAACAGAACCGCAGATTGTCCACCGCTTGTTCCCAACTTGGGGACAATTTCCACAGGACGCGTAACGCGTGCTGTCGCCGGGACGTGGTATACCGGCCGCAGGCGTTCCTCGAGTAAGGGGAGGGAAGCGGTGCAGAGCGATCAACGCTGGGCCGTCGTGACGGGGGCGAGCCGAGGGATCGGCGCCGCCATCGCCCGCCGGCTGGCAGCCGACGGGTTCGGTGTCTCGCTGCTGGCGACGAAGGCTGACCTGCTGGACGGCATATGCGACGAGATCCGTGCCGGTGGCGGGCAGGCGGAGGTCGTGGTCTGTGACCTCGCTGATCGTGAGCAGCTGGCCGCGGTCTGCGAGGAGCTGGCTGCGGCCCACCCTGCGATACATGCGCTGGTCAACAACGCCGGCATCGTGCGCGTCGGCGATATCGGCGAGTTCGACGGCGCCGACTGGGACGACGTCATGGAGATCAACGTGCGCGCCGCCTTCGAGTTGGTGCGCGCCCTCGAGCCGGCGCTCCGGGCGGCGGCCGGTGCGCCCGGCGGCGACGCCTCGGTGGTCAACGTGAGTTCGGTCATGGGCCTTGTCGCCTGCAAGACCATCATCAGCTACCTGGCCGCCAAGGGCGCGCTCAACCACCTCACCCGTGGACTGGCGCTCGAGTTGGGTGCGGCAGGGGTTCGGGTCAACGCGGTCGCGCCGGGCTACATCCGCACCGACATGTTCGAGACGTCGCACCCGCCCGAGCGCCAGGTGCTGCTCGGGAAGTCGCATGCGCTCGAGCGGGTCGGGACGCCCGAGGAGGTCGCCGGGGTGGTCTCCTTCCTCTGCTCGCGCGACAGCACGTTCGTGAGCGGCACGGTCATCTCGGTGGACGGCGGGCTGCACGCTCGGGCTGCCATTCCGGAGCACTAGGACGGATGAGCGCCGGTTGGCGGGGGCGGGAGTGAGCCGGAGCCCGAACGGCGCCTGGCGGATCGGCGTCGACACCGGCGGGACGTTCACGGACCTTGTCGCCGTCGGTCCGGGCGGTGAGGTGCGCTTGCAGAAGGTCGCCTCCACGCCGGCCGAGCCTGCAAGGGCCACCTTCGACGCCCTGAAGCGGTCCCAGGTCGATCCGCGGGGCGAGGTGGACTCCTTCATCATGGGGACGACCATCGCCACGAACGCCCTCATCCAGCGGCGTGGCGCGCCGACGGTGCTCATCACGACCGCGGGGTTCGAGGACGTCCTCTACATCCAGCGCATCGACCGCCAGGGCCTCTACGACCTGCAGTGGGTGAAGGCCGAGCCCTATGTGCCGCGCGACCGGGTCGTGGGCGTGAACGAGCGGATCCTCGCCGACGGTTCTGTTCGCACAGCGCTCACCGGTGGGGAGTTGGACCGCGTCGTCGACGAGGTGCGCCGGATCACGGCGGGTGATCAAGAGCCGGCGGTGGCGGTGTCCCTGCTCTTCTCCTACGTGAATCCCGCTCACGAGCAGGAGCTGGCAGCGGCCCTGCAAGAAGCGCTGGGGGGATTGCCCGTCTCGATCTCGAGCGAGGTGGCGCCCATCTGGCGCGAGTACGAGCGGTCCAACACCACCGCCATGGACGCCTATGTCAAGCCGATCGTCGCCAACTTCGCCGGCGACCTCCTGAGGGAACTGGATGCACTCGAGATGGGTGGTTGGCACGGCCTGTTGCGGTCCAATGGCGGCCATGTGGCGATTCCCGACGCCCCCGCCAAGCCCGTGGAGATCGTGCTCTCGGGTCTCGCCGCGGGGATGATCGCCGGCGCCCACTTCGCCCGCGCCGTGGACTCCGCCAAGGCGGTCACGCTGGACATGGGCGGGACCAGTGCCGATGTGGGCGTCATCGTGGACGGCGAGTTGCAGTTCTCGGGCTTGTTCGAGGTGGAGTTCGGGCTGCCGCTGGCGCTCCCGATCCTCGACGTGACGACAATCGGCGCCGGCGGGGGGTCGATCGCCTCCATCGACTCGGGCGGACTGCTGAAGGTCGGGCCCGAGAGTGCCGGAGCCGAACCCGGCCCGGCGTGCTACGGCCTCGGGGGCGAGAGTCCGACGGTGACCGACGCCAACGTCGTGATGGGGCGCCTCAACCCCGGCTACTTCCTCGGCGGGCGCATGAACCTCGACGCCGAGCGGGCCCGCAGTGCCATCGACCCCGTCGCGGACCGACTCGGGCTGACGCCCGAGGACACCGCGGAGGCCATCGTGTCGGTCTCCATCGAGAACATGGACGGCGCCATGCGCCTCGTCACCGTGGACCGCGGGCTGGACTACCGGGAGTTCGACCTCGTGGCCTACGGCGGTGCCGGACCGCTGCACGCCACCGAGATCGCCCGGCGGATGGGGATGAACCGCGTCATCGTGCCGCCGAACCCGGGGCTCGTCTCCGCCTACGGCACCGTGATCGCCGACCAGCGTGTGGACCGGCGCATCACGCTCGTGCGCCGGTTGGACCACGGCGAGTCCGAGGATCTGCCGGGCGCTCTGAGCCGCCTCGCCGATGAGACCGTCGCGGAGTTGCGGTCACAGTTGCGGCGCCCGGAGGTGCCCGTCGATGTCACGACCTACGTGGCCTGCCGCTACCTCGGTCAGAACTACGAGCAGGAGATACGCACCGAGTTCGGCCACGTGGACCGCAGCTTCGAACTCGCCGTTCCGATCGGTCCCGAGGCGGCCGATTTCGTGGCGCGACTCGCCGACGGCTACCACACCACCCACAAGGCCGCCTACGGCTACGAGATGCGCGACCAGCCCATCCAGTCGGTCTACCTGGGCGCCACGGCGCTCTCGGAGGCGCCGGAGGTGCTCATCCGCCCCTACGCCGGCCGCGGCGACGGCACGGCGCCGGTGACCCGGCGCGTCCTGGCGGCAGCCGGGCAGTGGGTGGACGCGCTCATCGCCAATCGCGACACCCTGGAGGTGGGGGAGACGCTCGACGGCCCCGCCGTCATCGAGGAGGCGGACTCCACGACCTGGGTCCCGCCCGGGTTCCGGGCCACGGTGCACGAGAGCCAGTGCCTCATAATCGCCCGCAGCGACGCCGAGGCCCGACCATGACCGCCACATCGCCGCCCTTCGACGGCATCGACCGGGTGGGTCTCACGCTGCTGTACAAGCGGGTCCGCAACATCTGCGACGAGATGGCGTTCGCCATGATGCGCACCGCCTACTCGCCGATCTTCTCCGAGGGGCTCGACTTCTCGACCCTGGTGCTGGACCGGCGGGGCCGGCTCATCGCCACGGCGGGGATCAACCCGGCGATGCTGGGCGCCTCGCTGTACGCCGCCACGTGGATCATCCGCGAGGTGGGCCCGGAGAACTTCGCCGACGGCGACATCTTCGTGCACAACGATCCCTACCGGGGCGGCTCGCACCTGCCCGAGCACATGATGGTCGCTCCCGTCTACAGCGACGGCGAGCTGGCCGCATTCGTCGGCAACATCGCCCACCTCGCCGAGATCGGCGGGATGGCGCCGGGTTCCTTCGCGGCGACCGCCACCGACATCTTCCAGGAGGGGCTGCGCATCCCGCCCACCAAGCTCTTCGACCGCGGCGAGCCGGTGCAGGACATCTGGCGGATCATGCTCGCCAACCACCGCACGCCGAACAACTCCTGGGGGGACCTGCACGCCATGGTCGGCTCGCTGCGGGTGGGGGAGCGCCGCGTCGGCGGCCTCATCGCCGAGCGGGGCGTCGACGGGCTGAACGAGGCATTCGAGCAGATCCTCGACTACGCCGAGGCGTACATGCGCTCGGAGATCGCCGGGCTCCCCGACGGCATCTACACCGGCGAGGACTGCATGGAGGACGACGGCATATCGGACCGCTCCTACTGGATCCGCTCGCGGATCATCGTGGAGGGCGACGAGTTGATCTTCGACTACTCGAAGTCCGACGAGCAGGCCATCGGGCCCATCAACGCCCCCTACGTCGTGACGTTGTCGGCCTCGCTGAACGGCCTGCTGTACGTCCTGGCCCGCGACGTGCCGGTCAACGCCGGCATCGTGCGACCCGTCAAGGTGGTGGCCCCGGCGGGGACCATCACGTGCGTGCGCCTGCCCGGGCCGTGCGTGGGCGGCCAGACGGAGTTCCAGCCGCGCATCATGGAACTGGTGCTGGGCCAGATCCTCAGCCAGATCCTGCCCGAGAGGGCCGCCGCCGCCAGCGGCAACACGTCGCTCAACTTCCTGTTCGGCGGGGTCGACCCCCGCAACGGCGAGTACTACGCGCACTACCACTTCGAGGGGATGGGCTGGGGCGGCCGGGCGACATCCGACGGCAACAGCGCCCAGATCGTGCCGCACGCCAACTGCCGGAACACCCCGGTGGAGATCTTCGAGACCAAGTGGCCCTGGGTGCACGAGGAGTACAGCCTCAACGACGACACCGGCGGCGCCGGGCGGCACCGGGGAGGGCTCGGCGTGCGGCGCGTCATGGAGGTGGAGGGCGACGTGATCACCGTGAGCGCCCTGTCGGAGCGGATGAAGCGCTCCCCCTGGGGGCTGTTCGGAGGCCACGACGGCAGCCGGACCGCCCTGGAGGTGGCTCCGGAGGGCAGCGACGCCTACGAGACGTTCCAGGACGCCTTCGGACTGATCTCACCCTCGAAGTTCACCAATATCCGCCTGCGCCGTGGCGACCGGGTGCGCATCACCTCACCGTCCGGTGGTGGCTACGGCGACCCGCTCGAGCGCGACCCCGCCAAGGTCCTCGCCGACGTCGAGTTGGGGTTCGTGAGCCGCGTCTCCGCCGAGTCGGCCTACGGCGTCGTGCTCGACGGCGCTCCCGACGATGGCCTGGTCGTCGACGAGGCGGCCACCGCCGCGTTGAGAAGGAGCATGCGCGATGGCGTGGCATGAGCTGAACAAGAACTGGCACGACACCACCGTCGACTATTGCGACGTCTGCGGGAACCTCCTCATCGCCCGCTACTGGAGCTTCATCGAGCCCGACGGCGGGGAGACCCGGCGCTGTTGCGACGAGACCTGCGAGCGTCTCTTCGGTCGGCTGCGCCGCTTGGAGGAATCGGCCGCCGAGTCCTGATGCCGGACTTCGAGCAGGCCGCGGCGGTGTTGTAGGTTCACGCTGACGCCGGAGCGTGGTGAATCGCACCACGGGGAGGCTCGGAGCATGCAAGGCGGCTGGCAGGTCGGGATCGACACGGGCGGGACGTTCACCGACCTTGTCGCGGTCCGCGGTGACGAGCAGCGCATCGCCAAGGTTCCGTCAACCCCCGCGGCGTTCGACCAGGGCGTCCTCGACTCGATCACTGCGGCCGGCATCGAGGTCCCCGATATCGAGATGATCGCCCACGGAACCACGGTCGCCACCAACGCCGTGATCACCCAGCGGGGCGCCGCCACGGCGCTGCTGACCACCCGGGGCTTCCGGGACGTGCTGGAGTTGCGCCGCCACAACCGAGGCGATCCCTACGACATCCAGTGGGACCCGCCGCCGCCGCTGGTGACGCGCCGCAACCGCTTCGAGATCACCGAGCGCCTGGACTACGCCGGCGACGTGGTGATCCCCCTGGACGCCGAACAGGTGCGCGCCGCGGCCCGCCTGGCCGCGAGGCGGGGCATCGGCACCTTCGCCATCGCCTTCCTGCACTCCTATGTCAACCCGGTCCACGAGGACGAGGCGGCGGAGATCGTCCGGTCCGAGGTTCCCGGCGCGTTCGTCAGCACCTCCGGCTCGCTGCTGCGGGAACCCCCCGAGTTCGAGCGCACCTCCACCGCCGTGCTCAACGCCTACCTGGCCCCGGTCGTGAGCGACTATCTGACGGCGCTGGAGAGCCGGCTCCGCGAGGCCGGTTTCGTCGGCCGCCTGTACGTGATGCACTCCGGGGGAGGGCTGCTGACCGTGGAGAGCGCCTCGCGCTTCCCGGCCCGCCTGCTCACATCGGGCCCCGCCGCCGGGGCCAAGGCCGCCGAAGGTGTTGCCGCGTCCACGGGCGTGGCCGGCGGTGTGGTGGCGGCCGGTGTGCTCGCCTCCTCGGAGGGTCTGGAAGAGGTCATCTCTCTGGACATCGGCGGTACCAGCGCCGACATCGCCGTGGTGCAGGGCGGCCGGGCCGACATCGTGCACGAGTTCTCGCCGCGGTTCGGCCAGCCGGCGCGATTCCCGGCCATCGACCTCGTCACCATCGGCGCCGGCGGGGGTTCGATCGCCTGGGTCGACGCCGGGCACCTGCCGCACGTCGGGCCCCAGAGCGCCGGGGCCGACCCGGGGCCGGCCGCCTACCTGCTCGGCGGCACGGACGCCACCGTGACCGATGCCAACCTCGTGGCCGGGCGCCTCGTGGCTGACGTGGGGCTCGCCGGCGGCATCAGTCTCGACACCGACGCGGCGCACCGGGCCGTGGAATCCTTCGCCGACCAACTCGGGTTGAGTGTCGCCGACGCGGCCCTGGGGATCATCGACATCACCAACAACAACATGGCGCGCTCGATCCGCGTCGTGACCGTCGAGCGGGGACTCGACCCGCGCAACTTCACCCTCGTCCCCTTCGGTGGCGCCGGGCCGCTGATGGCCGCCGAGTTGGCCGACGTGCTGGGGATCAGGAGGATCGTCGTGCCGCTTGCGCCGGGGGTGACCTCCGGCCTCGGCTGCCTCTACGTCGACATCACCCACGACATCGGCGAGGCGCTGATCAGCGAGTTGACCGATGCGGACCGAGCCCGGCTGCAGGAGGTCTTCGACCGTCTGGCGGCGACCATGCGCCAGCGACTCACCGATGACGGCGTCGCCGCCGAGCGCCAGCGTCTCGAGTACTCCATCGACCTGCGCTACCTCGGCCAGGTGCGGGCGCTGACGGTGGAATTGGAGACCGGCACGGTTCCGGAACGGTTCACCGAGGAGTACCGCGAGATGTTCTTCGAGGAGTACGAGCGGCAGTTCCACTCAGTGGCGGTGGACATCGGCGTGGAGATCTCGGCGCTGCGGGTGCGCGGCGTCCGCCGCTCCGAGCGGCCGCACATCCCGTTCAGCGGCTCGACGGCGCCGCTGCACACCGTCGAGCGTCCGGTGCTGACGCGCGACGGTGAGGTCACCGCCCGGGTCGCCGAACGCGGCCGCCTCCACGTCGGCAGCCGCCTCTCCGGGCCGCTCGTGCTGACGCAGGAGGACTCCACCACCTGGGTGCCGCCGCACTGGGAGGTGGAGGTGGACAAGCTGGGCAACCTGCAGATGGCCCGGTCCGAATGAGGGAAGAGTCTGCATGAGGGAAGGAGCAAGATGAGCCTGCGAGTCGTGGACACCGCGCCCACCGAGTCGGTGGGTCTGCGCCAGCGAGACCCGATCCTCTTCCAGGTGCTCAACAGCGCCTTCAGCAGCATCGTGGACGAGATGAGCGCGCTCACGATGCGCGCCGCCTTCTCGCTGGTGGTCAGCGAGGGCGGTGACTACTCCGGCACCATCAGCAACCGCCACGGCGACCTCATCGCCTCGGGTGTGCGCGACCTGGCGGCGCATCTGGGGACGCACCCCTTCACCATCAAGGGCATGCTGGAATGGATCGGCACCGACCCCGAGGAGTACTTCCGCCCCGGCGACGTGGTGCTGATCAACGACCCGTACATCGGCGGCACGCACCACAACGACATGCGCGCCGTCATGCCCTTCTACTTCGACGGCTCCCTGGCCGGCTTCGTGCAGAACTCCATGCACTGGACCGACATCGGCGGGCACGTGCCGGGCACGTTCGACTCCAACTCCCGCAGTTCCTACGGCGAGGGTCTCGCCGTGCCCCCCATCCACGTGGTGCGCGAGGGGGTCTTCCAGCCCGAGGTCTCGAACCTCATCCTGCGCAACGTGCGCATGGCCGACACGGCGCGCGGCGACCTGCTGACCTCCATCGGCGCGGTCCGCCTCGGCGAGTCGCGCCTGCAGGCGCTGGCCCGCCGCTACGGCACCGAGATGATCCTGGCCGCCATGGACGAGTTCATCGAGTACTCCGAGGACCTGCTGCGCGCCGAGTTCGCCAAGCTGCCCGACGGTCCCGTCACCGTGGAGTCGCTCTTGGACTGCGACCCCGCCAGCGACTCCGACGAACCGTTGTCATGCCACATGCTGCTGACGGTGCACGGCGACCGGGCCACGATGGACTTCTCCGGCTCCGACCCCCCGGCCAAGGGGGCGGTCAACTCCACCCGGTCGGTCACGCTGTCGGCCGCGGTGGTCACCATGAAGATGATCTTCCCGCACATCCCCATGAACCAGGGCGTGTTCCGGGCCATCGACTTCGTGCTGCCGCCGGGGCTGCTGGTGAGCGTGGAGTTCCCGGCGCCGGTGTCGGGCTGCGCCGCCGGCGTGTACCCGGCGGTCTGCGATCTGGTGCTGAAGGCGTTCATGCACCTGGCGCCCGAGCGGTCCATGTCGGGTCCCACCGGGCTCATCAACACCATCACGGCGGGCTGGGACCCGCGGCCCGGCTACGACCGGGAGTTCGTCATGTACCTCTGGCTGGAGGGCGGCTGGGGCGGTAGGGCGCAGCGCAAGGACAACGCCACCGCCATGACCACCTTCGCCACCACCGCCATGAACCAGCCCGTGGAGCTGCAGGAGCGGCTCTTCCCGGTGCTGTTCGACTGCTACCGCATGGAGACCGACAGCGCCGGCGCCGGCTGGTCGCGCGGCGGCCTTGGCGTGACCCGCCGGTGGTATCTCACCCACGGCGACGGGGTGCTCTCCGACCTCGGCGACGGCGAGAAGTTCGGCCCGTGGGGCTTCGCCGGCGGCGCCGACGCCCGGCCCAACAAGTTCACGTACGCCCCCGGCACCGACGATGAGGTCAACGTGGGGATGTTCTGCACCAATCTGCCGATCCGCCGGGGGGAGATGCTGGACTGCTTCCAGCCGGGCGGCGGAGGGTACGGCCTTCCGTTGACGCGGCGCATCGAGCACGTCCTCGACGACCTGCGTGACGGCTACATCAGCGTCGAGGGCGCCCAGCGGGACTACGGCGTCGTGGCGACCCACGATGCCGACGCCGACGACTTCATCCTCGACGTCGAGGCCACCGCCGCCCTGCGTGCCGGCCACGAAGAGGGCCCCGAGTTCCCCGACGGGGGGAGTTCGTGATGTCCGGCGAGTTCGAGGGCAAGGTGGCGATCGTCACGGGCGGGGCCCGCGGCATCGGCGGCGCGATCGCCGGCGAGATGGTCGCCCGGGGCGCCACGGTGGCGTCGTTCGATCTCATCGAACCCGACGAACCCCGTGACGGTGTCCTGGATCTCACCGTCGACGTCTCCGACGTCGAGTCTGTGCGGACCGCAACGGCTGAGGTCGTGGCTCAGTGCGGTCGCATCGACGCGCTGTTCAACAACGCCGGTATCCAGCGCGCCGCGCCGACGCACATGATGGATCCCGAGGTCTGGAATCTCGTCGTGGGCATCCACCTGGGGGGTATGTTCCACTGCAGCGCGGCGGCGATTCCGGAAATGCGCAAAGCGGGTGGCGGCGCCATCGTCTCGATCGCCAGCGCTGCCGGCATCGTGGGCATCCCCGGACGTGCCCCGTACTCGGCAGCGAAGGCCGGAATCATGGGGCTGACTCGGTCGCTCGCCGTCGAGGTGGCACCCCACAACATCAGGGTCAACGCGATTGCCCCCGGCTTCACCCGGACGCCACTGGTGCAGCAGGCGCTCGACGACGGCTCCCTCACCGAGGACTGGATGCTCCTGGAGGTCCCGCTGGACCGCCTCGCCGACGCAGCCGAGATCGCCCGCCCCGCGGTGTTCCTGGCGAGCGAGGATGCCTCCTACGTCACCGGCCAGTGCATCGTCGTGGACGGCGGCTGGACGATCCAGGGGGTCTCGGACCGCCCCGACTGGCTCGACGTGTAGTGCCCGCCCCCCGACCGGGGGAGCGGGAACGCTACGTGCGATACCGGCCGGGTTGCCCCCAGTTGCTGCGGCGGTCGCGGTGGCCGAACGACCGGCCCAGGTCGACCTCGGCGAACTCGGCCGGGGACTCGCCGGTCGTGGCGTACTCGTAGAGCGCCGTCTGGTACACGGCGCTCAGCGCCGAGGCCACCACGGCGCCGAGGATCATCAGCAGGCCGCCCACGATGACGCCGAAGACGCCCAGCGGCCCGGTGCCCAGGAAGATGGCGATGAGCAGCCCGGGCGCCATCAGGACGAATCCCACGATGGAGAGACCCGCCTGGGCGATCAGGTTCTCGCCCCAGGTCCGCCGCAGCAGGTCCTTGGAGCGCCCGAGGGCACGGAACGCGCCGACCCGCTCAGCGATGATGATCGGCATGACCAGGAACGTCATGACCCGCCACGCCAGGTCCAGGAGGCCGCCGAGCAGCGCCCCCGCGAAACCGGCGCGGTCGCGGGCCGCCGCCTGGATCGAGTTGATGATGATGCCCACCACGACGGCGATGATCGCCCACACGGCGATGGTGCCGAAGCGGCCCGAGGCGCCGCGGATGGCGCTGGCCACCGTGGGGTCGCCACCGGTGAGCCGCTCGCGGGCGCCGTGGACGAGGGCGCCCTGGAAGAAGTAGACGGCGATGGTGCTGGCGATGACTCCTAGGAAGACCAGCCACCTCGATCCCCCGCTCACCTCGAAGTCGCTCCACCCGATGGCCGGGTCGTAGTCGATGAGCACGATCAGGCCGAAGACGACGCCGGCGATGATCAACGCCGCCAAGCCGCCCAGGACGGGTAGCCAGAGCAGCTCCTTGTCCTTGCGCAGGACGCGCCAGGACGTCTTGCCGAGTTCCCAGGACCGTCCGAAATATCCCATCGGGTGTCTCCTCGTGGTCGATGCGGCGTGCTCGATGCGTTCGCGCCCGGAAGGGTGGCCGCCACCGCTGCCCTGCGGACCGTCGATCCGCAGCGTACCGCCTCGACGCGTCTGATTCTCAGGCGTTCACGTCCACCACGACCCGGCCGCGCACCGCGCCGGCGAGGATGTCGGCGGCCACCCGGGGAACCTCCGCCAGGGCCACCTCGCTGGTGATGGACTCCAGGGTTCCGCTGTCCAGATCGGTGGCCAGCCGGTTCCAGGCCTCGGTACGTCGGGCCACCGGCTGGTAGACGCAGTTCACCCCCAGCAGGCTGACCCCCCGGAGGATGAACGGGAACACGGTGCCGGAGAGGTCCGAGCCGCCGGCCAGGCCGCAGGCGGCCACAGCGCCCTCGGGCTCGAGGGCCGCGATGAGGTTCACGAGCGTGTGGCTGCCGACGGTGTCCACGCCGGCCGCCCAGCGCGGCCTCGCCATGGGTCGCCCGCCGGGCTCGCTCAACTCGCTGCGTTCGATGATCTCGGCGGCGCCGAGGCTGCGCAGGTAGTCGCCCTCGCTGCCCGCCCGACCGGTGGAGGCCACCACCTCGTAGCCCAGCTTGGCCAGCACGGCGACCGCCACACTGCCGACGCCCCCGGCGGCCCCGGTGACGACGACCGGCCCGCCCCCGGGACCGGCGCCGTGGTCCTCCAGGGCCATCACGCACAGCATGGCGGTGTAGCCGGCGGTGCCGATGGCGGCCGCGGCGCGCGTGTCGATGCCGGCGGGCAGGCGGGTCAGCCAGCCGGCCTCGACGCGGGCCTTGGTGGCCATGCCACCCCAGTGCTTCTCGCCGAGGTCCCAGCCGTTGACGGTGACGCGGTCGCCGGGGCGCCAGTCGGGGTGGTTGCTGGCCTCGACGACACCCGCCAGGTCGATGCCCGGCACGAGCGGCCAGTTGCGCACCACCGGCGCGCCGTTGCAGATCGCCAGACCGTCCTTGTAGTTGACCGTGGAGTAGTCCACGGCGACGGTCACCTCATGGTCCGGGAGTTGATCCTCGCCGAGCCGGCTGATGCCGCATTCGAAGCCGTCGTCGGTCTTGGAGAGCAGCAGGGCTGTGAACATGCGGGCCTCCCGAGTGCCTGGGCGGGTACCGCCCGAGCCTATGGCGCCGCAGGCTCCCCGCCGACCGTCGCCCGTTCACACCACCAGGCCCTGGATCTCCGCCACAGGGGCGTAGACCGAGGCGCTGCGGGTGACCGCGCCGAGCGGGCCGCGCATCCCGCCGAGACCGACGGTCGTGAAGCTGCCCGCGAACGTCACGGTGGCGGTGATCCTGTAGCGGTCGCCCGAGGCCCCGTCGGAGGAGTGGCGGTACGTGTACTTGCACGTGCTGAACGCGTTGCCGAGGCCGGGAACCCACGGTGTGCCCGGCCCGATGCAGGTGACCGAGTCGCCGTTGCCCATCTTCCAGCGCACCATCGTCGGGGTGGCGAAGATCGTGACCACGTAGCCCCAGACCACGATGGTGGTGCTGTAGGTGCGCCAGTAGGAAGGTGGCAGCCAGAGCCACGTCGGGGTCTGCACCAGCAGCCCCGAGCGGTACGCCGGCGAGGTGTGGATGGTCGGCGCCGGAGGGTTGAGGGCTCCCATCGCCGAGGCGATGACCGTGGACTGGGTGGGCTGCGGTCGAGGCCTGCTCGGCTGCAGGTTCAGCGTCTGGATGTAGTTCCCGTTGGCGTCGCACACATCGACGTTGTAGCTGCCGTCGGGCTGCAGGTAGTAGGAACTGCAGTAGTTGAGGCTCCCTCCCGTGTTGGTGGGCGACGGGTCCTCGGTCGTGGGTCGCTCGACGGTCAGCGTCGAGCAGAAGACGTCTCCGTTGCTGCAGTTCTCGACTTCGGTGGAGTCGGCCGCGGTCACGCCGGGTGCGGTGACCGCGAGGGTTCCGGCCCCGGTCAGGAGGGCGACGGCGGCGCGCCCGCAGCGCCACCACCATTTGGAGCGGCCTGTGAAGTGGGCTCCCCTGTGGAGGGTGCCGTTCGACTGTGCGTGTTCGCCTGCAGGATGCATCCGTCCGTCCTTCCTGTGTGAATGGCCTGCTCGAAGATCTCCGCCACGCGCCAATTGCCGCCCTGGCGTCGCAGCAACGCCAGATGCACCACGGTGGCCTGCTCGTCGTTGCGCACCCGCCCCGTCGACACCTCGTAGAGAACGGCGGTGTCGACGAAGCAGTCGAGGACTTCGGCGCTGCCGGCGTCCCAGCCCTCGATGTGGATGACCCGGCCCGCGCCGTGGTCGGCGGGAAGGCGCAGGGCGATGCCCTCGGCCTCCCGCCCCAGCAGGACGCCGACGGTGCGGCTGCGCAGCGGTTCGGTGCTGTGCAGCCCGATCCCGGGATGGCCGGGATTCACCGGATGGGTCGCCGCAGCCCAGTAGCTGTCCCAGAAGGCCGTGTACGCGTCGAGGATCGCCGTGGCGACATCGGCGGGCGGGTCTCCGCCTCGGCGGGCGGAGACGAGCGGCACCGGTCTGAGCGGGACCGACGGACCGGGCAGCACCTCGACGGCGTCGGGGGGCGCGGGGGCGGTGGTCGCGCCGTACTCGGGCTCGGGCGGTTGTGGGATGACGCCCTCGCCGGGGCTGTGGCCCGCGCGGGCGGCCTCGGGGCTCCACCCCGGTCGCGGGGCCTCAGGTGTCACCGGGCCCGGTCGGGGCCCGGCACGTGTTGGATCGCCCCGATCAGCCGGCGCGGCGCCGGGGGCGTCCTCGCTCGCGGCCTCTCCGAGGGAGTGCGCGGACTCGCGGGGGTGCTCAGCGATCGGGGAAGCGACGGCGCCCTGCTGCGCCGCTGCTGAGCAGGCCGCCCCCAACGCGACAGCCACGAGAACCCACAGTGCCGCCTGATCCTTGCCCGGCCTTCGTCGCTGCGCCCGGCGCCGAGGCAGTCTTAAGTATCTTTCATGTATTCTCACGCATTGGAGAGTATATGAGACTAAGCAGAAAATCACCAACAGGTCGGGATATCCTGCGGTTCAGTTCTCCTGGAGAAGATCAGGCTCGATGTAGATCACCTGGGTGAGTGGCACCGCGGCCCGCAGGCGGGACTCGGCGTCGTTGATGGCGACCGCCAAGGCGGCCATGTCCAGATCACGTTCGAACTCGGCTTTCAGCGCCACCAGCAGTTCGTCGGGGCCGAGGTGCTGGGTACGCAGGTGGATGACCTTGCGTACGCCCGGCGCGGTGGAGGCCGCCTCGAGCAGCCGCTGCCGGTGCTCGGGCAGTGCGCCCTCGCCGATCAGCAGGCTCTTCATCTCGATGGCGAGGAGGATGGCGATCACGCCGAGGAGGGCCCCGATGCACAAGGTGCCGATCGCGTCCCAGACGGCGTTGCCGGTGACGTGCGACAGCACGACGGCTAGCAACGCCACTACCAGGCCCGCCAGGGCGCCGAGATCCTCCAGCAGGACGACGGGAAGTTCCGGGGTCCGGCTGCGGCGGATGAACCGCCACCAGGTCAGCCCGCCCCGCAGCGGCCGCGCCTCTCTGATGGCGGTGCGAAACGACAGGCTCTCCAGCACGATGCCCATACCCAGAATCACCACCGCCGTCCAGAGTCCCTTGATCTCGTGCGGGTGGCGCACCTTGTCGATGCCCTCGTAGACGGCGAACCCGGCACCGAGGGTGAAGAGCGCCAGCGCCACGACGAACGACCAGAAGTAGCGCTCGCGCCCGTAGCCGAACGGGTGCTCCGCCGACGGCCGTTTCGCAGACCGCCGGACCCCGAGCAGCAGCAGCGCCTGGTTGCCGGCGTCGGCCACGGAGTGGATCGCCTCGGCCAGCATGGAGGACGAGCTGGTGAGGGCGAAGCCGGCGAACTTGGCGACGGCGATGCCGGTGTTGGCCAGCAGCGCGGCGATGACCGACTTGGTGCCTACCTGGGCGGCCATGCGGTCTCCCGGCGGCCCGGGCGGGGGATCTGCCTGCACATGCCTCCATCCGTAGCACAAAGGCGCGCCCGGGGCGGCCCATCCGGCGCACCGTTAGGCTGGCCGCATGACCGGAGGCAACGGATCGCAGGCCACCGGCCACGTTCGCGTGAGCCGAAACGGCGACATCGGCGAGGTGCTGCTGGACAACCCCGCACGTCGCAATCCCCTCAGCCTGGCGGTGCTCCGGGATCTCATCTCGGCGGTCACCGGCTTCGGTGCCGACCCCGCGGTGCGGGTCATCGTCGTCTCCGGGACGCCTCCCGCTTTCAGCGCCGGCCATGACCTGGCGGAGATGGTGGACCGCCCCGACGACTTCTACGAGGAGCTGTTCGACGTCTGCTGCGAGTTGATGGCGTCGATCCGCAACGTGCCCCAACCGGTCGTCGCCGCCGTGGACGGCATCGCCACCGCGGCCGGCTGCCAGGTGGTGGCGGCCTGCGACCTCGTCGTGGCGACCGACCGGAGCCGCTTCGCCACCCCCGGGGTGCGAATCGGCCTGTTCTGCTCGGTGCCCATGGTGCCGCTGTCGCGTGCCATCGGGCGCAAGCGGGCTCTGGAGATGCTGCTCACCGGAGACCCCGTCGACGCTGCCACCGCTGCCGAGTGGGGGCTGGTGAACAGGGTGGTGCCCGCCGGGGAGTTGCAGGAGGCGGTGGCCGAGTTGGCCGGGCGGATCGGCCGCTTCAGCGCCGACGTGCTGGCGATCGGCAAGAGGGCCTTCTACGAGCAACTCGATCGCGCCGAGCCGGAGGCCTACGAGTACACGCGTCAGGTCATGGCGGCCAACGCCGCCATGGACGATGCTCAGGAGGGCATCGGGGCGTTCCTCGAGAAGCGCCCGCCGGTCTGGCCCGCGCCGTCGCAGGCGGCGGGCGACCCGGCCGCGGTGTAGGGGAGTGGCCAAGCGCAAGCGGCGGCCGCTGGTGCGGTCCGCCTCGGTGCAGCCGGGCATCGTCGGACCGCCCCGACCGGTGCCCCGCCACATCGCCCGCCCGCCGTATGTTCGCAACGCACGCGGGGAGCCGGGACCGGCGCGCATGTCGCCGGTGCGCCCGGCGGCGGAGATCGAGGCGATGCGCCGGGCGGGGGCGGTCGCCGCCGAGATCCTGCTGATCGCCGGCCGGCAGGTCGCCCCGGGTGTCACCACCGACGCCATCGACGAGGTCGTCCACGCCGAAGTGCTTGCCCGGGGGGCGTACCCCAGCCCGCTCGGTTACCGCACTTTCCCGAAATCGGTTTGCACGTCGGTGAACGAGGTCATCTGCCACGGCATTCCCGACAGCCGGCCGCTGGTTGCGGGCGACATCGTGAACATCGACGTCACCGTGTACCTCGATGGGGTGCACGGCGACACCTCGGCCATGTTCTGCGCCGGCGAGGTGGACGCCGAGAGCCGCCGGCTCGTGAGTGGGACGCTGCGGGCGCTGCAGGCGGCGATCGCGGTGGTGGCGCCCGGCGTGCCGGTCAGCGAGATCGGCAGGGCCATCGAAGGGGTGGCGCGCCCGGGCGGTCTCGGCGTCGTGCGCGAGTTCGTGGGCCATGGCGTGGGGACCGACTTCCACGGCAACCTGCAGATCCCGCACTATCACGATCCGCGCAACTCGACCCCGCTGGCCGAGGGCATGACCTTCACGATCGAACCGATGCTCACGCTCGGCAGCCCGCAGGTGGAGCTGTGGGGCGACGGTTGGACGGCGGTGACCGCCGACCGGTCGCGCACGGCGCAGTTCGAGCACACCCTGGTGGTGACCGCCGGCGGTGTCGAGATCCTCACTGTCACCGCCGACGGCCGGTGCGCGCACGACCTCTCGGCGGCGCCGGTGCCCCGGGCGCGGACAGGCTGACCTAGAGCGGATCCTCGGGCGTCTCCCACCACCAGGCGAGTCCCGAGACTCCCACGCCGGCGGTGGCGACCAGCGCCCCGCCGAAGCCGCCGATGAATGCCGTGGCCGGCTCGGTCTCCGCCGTCAACGCCGCCAGGAGGGCCTCGGCATCGGTGAGCGCGCCGGCATGGACCGCGGCGACGTGCAGGGCGCGGACCGCCGGCGGGCGACTCCGGCGCCATTGATCCAGGATGCGCCGGTGGGCGCTTTGCGTGTTGCGGCTCGGCAGCAGCCGGCGGATCCGCCCGTCGTGCACGTCGAACATCGGTCGGACCCCCAGCCGGTCCCCGGCCCGGCCGGCCATCGCGGGGATCCGCCCGCTACGCACGAGCTGTTCGAGGCTGCCGAGCACGCCGATGAGGCGCGCCCGCGCGGCGACACGGCGGGCGACGTCCGCCGCCTCGGCCAGGCCGGCGCCGCGCCGTGCGGCAACGGCCGCGGCGTGCACGGCGAGGGCCTGGGCGCCCGCCGCGTTGGCCGTGTCCACCACGATCGTCGAGCCCTCGACCTCCCGCGCGCCGAGCACCGCCGCCCGGTGGCTGCTCGACAGCTTGTCCGAGAGGGTCAGCACCAGCACGCCGTCGGGACCCTGGCGCTCGCGCACGGCGCGGGCGTATGCGCCGGCGCTCGGCGCCGCCGTGCTCAGCGTGCCCGCGGCGAGGAGCTCGTGCGGCGGCAGGGCGTCATCCGCGACCTCCTTGCCGTCGACGGTGAGCAGGATCGGCACGACGCTGATGCCCAGTTCCCGCTGCATCGCCGGCGGGAGTGCCGCGGCGCTGTCGGTGACGATCGCGACAGTCACGCCGTCACCGCCGGCCCCGAGCCGCCCGGCAGGCGGGCGCGCCCGGTCGCTGCAGTGCACATCAGGACGGTCACGAGGCGTTATTCGTATCCGGATCTTCGGGCGATCCGGCGCGCACCGCCACGGCGCTGCCTATGACGAGGATGCCCGACGCCAGAAGAACCAGCCGGGTCCCGCTGAGCGTCCAGAAATCGAAGATCGTCACCTCGTCGAGAGCGTCGCGGATCGCACCGGCCACCACGGCGGCGAGCCCCAGCGCCATCCGGATGACCATGTGGAAGGCGGCGAACGCGAGGCCGCGCTCTATCTCGGTGGTGCCGGACTGCAGGGCCGTCATGCCCGACGTGAGCGCCACCGTCGCTGCCAAGCCGAAGCCGAACGCGCCCAGGTAGGTCAGCCAGAGCACGGGGCTGAGGCTCATGCAGGCCACCAGGACGCCCATGGCCAGGGTGCCGTAGCGGGTCATCTCCATCAGCGGGAGCGAGAGCTGGGTGGCGATGATCAGGCCGGCTCCCGCCCCGACGCCGAAGACGGCGATCAGCACGCCGAACTCGAGGTTCGATGCCGCCAGTTCCACGAGCACCAGGCTCAGGCCCAGCGAGAACAGCGCCCCGAGCCCGAGTGACACAGCGGCGGCCGCGGGCATCACCGAGCGGACGAGGGGAATGTGCACGGCGTCGCGCAGCCGGCCCGGGCCGGTACCCGCGGCCACGACGCCGGTCGGTTTCTTCAGCGGCGCCATGCGGGCGATGAGCAGAGCCGAGACCAGGTAGGTCAGCGCGTCGATCCAGAACACGACGGCGTGCGGGCGAGACTCCAGCCATCCCCGGTCCGCGAACGGCAGCAGGGTCAGGACCGCGAAGGCGCCCGCGCCGATGGGAATGCTCCCGAAGGACGACCCCAGCATCAGGCTGTTGGCCGTGGGCAGGTCATCGGGCTCGGCAAGATCGGGCACGGCGGCGTCACGGGCGGACAGGAAGATGACGCTGGCGGCCTCCAGGACGAAGGCCCAGAGATAGATCCACCAGAGCTGCGCGATGAGGGGGATGATCGCCACGATCCCGGCGCGCAGCAGGTCCGTCGCCAGCATCGTGCGGCGCCGGTCCCAGCGAAGCGACACCCTGGCGGCCACCGTGCCGCCCAGGGCGGCCGGCAACAGCCGCAGCGTGAGGATGCCGCCCACGGCGCTCGTCGAGGACGTGACCTCCCAGGCCAGCGCCATGAGCGCGAACGTCGCCATCCAGTCGCCCAGGCCCGAGACGCCCTGGCCGACGAGCAGGCGCCGGAAGTCGGTGCCGCCGAGCACGCGGCGCAGCGAACTCACGGCACCGTCCCGGCGGTTGCGGCGCCCGGTCGACTCAGCCGCATGGCGCACCGTCGTTGTCGTAGAGCAGGCGGCGCAGCGCGACGCGCGCCCGGCGGCCTGCCGGGGGCACGGCGTTGTTCGCCGTGAGTCGCTTGAGCAGCATCGGGGCCACCACCACCGAGCCCGCCAGCGCGGCGTCGCGCCCTCCCCATGACCACGCCAGCAGCGGGAGCGCCACCATGGCGGCGAAGGAAACGAGCCCGGTCTGGCGCATCAGCCTGCCGACTCCCAGCCCGGCCAGCAGCAGCACCGTGCCGGGCCAGTAGACGATCGCCAGGGCCCCCATGGCGGGCGACACACCGCGCCCCCCGGCACCACGCAGGAACGGCGACCAGTTGTGCCCGGCGACCGCCGCTCCCGCCGCCAGGGCGCTCACGACGGGCGCCGAATCCGCAGCGAGGACCCCGGGTACCGCCTTGGCGACGTCCAGGAGTCCGCCCGCCGCCAGGGGAGCGAAGCCGGCCACGCGGTACAGCGCTGTGCCCGACACGGTGCCGCTGCCGACGGACCGCAGGTCGGTTCCGGCGACCGACTGTGCCAGGAGGTTGGAGAACGGGATCGCTCCCAGCGCGAAGGAGACGATCACGACGCGGGCTCCCCGTGCGACGAGGTAGTCCTGGGCCACGAGCAGCGAAGCCGCCGACAGCACGACTACGCCGGCCACCAGGACGACCGCCGCCGAGACCGCGGGGCGAGGGGCGGTGGTGCGGCGACGGGGGCTTCCCGCTGTGCAGGGCGATGCAGCCGGCCCCTCGTCGCAGTGGCTCACGACTCCAGGACCAGCTCGATCTCCCCCGCAGGCACCGAGCCGGTGGTCTCGCCGATGACGGCGGCGGCGTGCCCGGCTGCAGTGAGGGCGCGCACGAGGTCCCCGGCGCCCTCGGGCGGGCACGCCAGGAGCAGGCCGCCGGAGGTCTGCGGGTCGGCCAGGATGTTCAGGAGCACCGCGTCGGGCTCGCCGGACCGGAAGCGGAGGTGCCGGCCGACGGCTGCGAGGTTGCGGCCGGTCCCGCCCGGGACGTACCCCGCTGCGGCGAGGGAGGCGACCTCGGGCAGCAGCGGGACCTCGGCCACCTGCAGCGCCGCGCCGGTCCCGCTGGCCGCGCACATCTCCTGCAGGTGCCCGAGCAGGCCGAATCCGGTCACGTCGGTGGCGCCTGTGACCCTCGCCTCCGCGGCCAGTTCCGACGCCGTCGCGTTCAGCCGGCACATCTCGGCCACCGCGGCGCCGAACGCACTCTCGGGCAGGGCGGGGTCGCCGGGCTGAAGGCGCTTGTGCGCGGTCGTGATGATGCCGGTGCCCAGAGGCTTGGTGAGGACGAGGCTGCGGTCCGCCGCGGCGCCCCCGTTGCGCATCAGCCGGTCCGCCTGCACCTCACCGGTTACCGCCTGTCCGTACAGCGGCTCGGGTCCCTCGGTCGTGTGGCCGCCGAGCACCTGCCAGCCGCCCTCTTCGGCTGTCGCCGCGCCGCCGCGCAGGACGGCGCCGAGCAGCTCCAGCGGGAGGCGATCCTGCGGCCACACCACGATGTTGAGAGCGAACAGTGGGCGCCCGCCCATGGCGTAGACGTCACTGGCCGCATTGGCGGCGGCGATCCGGCCCCATGTCTCGGCATCGTCGGTGACCGGCGGGAAGAAGTCCACCGTCGACACCAGGGCGCGCCCGTCCGGCCGCCGCCACACGGCGGCGTCGTCGCCGGTGCCGATCAGCACATCGGGATGAGCGTGTGTTGGCAGCGAGCGCAGGACCTGCGCCAGGTCACCGGGACCGAGCTTGCCGGCTCAACCCGCGCCGTGGCTGTACTGCGTCAGGCGGTACGTCATGGGGAAGTCCCGTGTCGTGTCTCGTATCCGGTCATGGCGGGATGCCCCGCCACCGTCAACGCTAGTTCTCGTCACCCGGCGCGGCCGTACCGGTCCGGTCGCCAATTGCGGTGGTCCCTCTCGCCGTGATGGATAACCGGTCGGCGCCAGCGTTCGTTCAGCGCTGGCAGGCCGGGCAATAGGTGGTGTTGCGGGCGTCGAGGACACGACTCCGCAACTCGGCGCCGCAGCGGCGGCAGGGCTCGCCGCGGCGGCCGTAGCAGTCCAGGTGGGCGTAGTTGTCGCCACCGGACCCCAGCAGCGTGCGGTAGTCGCGGAAGGTCGTGCCGCGGTGGGCGATGGCCTGCGCCAGCACGTCGCCGATGGCGGCATGCAGGGCCGCGGCCTCCGCCCGGGTGATCCGGCGCTTGGCGGGGTTGATGCCGGACCGCCACAGCGCCTCGTCGGCGTAGATGTTGCCGAGCCCCGCAACGGGGCGCTGGCTCAGCAACTGGGTCTTGACCCTCCGCGTGCTCCGGCGCAGCGCCGACCAGAGCCCCTCGGTACTGAATCCCTCGCTCAGCGGCTCGGGTCCCAGCTGCGCCAGCGTGGGGATGGTGTCGTAGCACCCCGCCGGCACGACCCGCACCCTCCCGAACCGGCGCACGTCGTGCAACTCCAGGGCCGCCCCGTCGTCGAGTCCCCACCAGGCCCGCACGTAGCCGTCACTCGGCACCTCGGCGGCGGCGAACTGCAGCCTGCCCGTCATGCCGAGATGCACCACCATCTCGCGACCGTCGCTCAGTGCGACGATGAGGTACTTGCCCCGCCGGCCGACGGCATCGACCTTCGCCCCGGTCACGTCCCGTGCGGGCAGGAACTTCTCGCTGGGGTGGCCGGCCGCCTCGGTGATCCGGCGCCCGACGAGCCGCGGCTCCAGCTGGCGGCGGATCGTCTCGACCTCGGGCAGCTCGGGCACTGCGATTCCCCGCCGCGAGCCGGCCGGTTGCCGTGGTTGCTCAGACGGCCTCGGCGAGGGCGGGGGCGTCGGGCCTGAGGGAGCCCGCGAGGTGGCGGCGCTCGACCTCGGCGAGGCCGTCGGGGCAGTGCCGGACGAAGGCGCACCAGCCGCACAGCGGGCCGGGTTGCGGCGGGAAGTCGCCGGTCTCGGAGCGTTCAAGCAACTCCGCCCAGGTGTCGGCCAGCCGCCGGGTGACATCGGCGATGTTCTCGGCGGTGACGGTGGCCTCGTCGGTCCGCTGGCCCAGGTACATGAGCCGTGCCCTTGCCGGCAGGGTGCCGTGGATCTCTGCGAGGGCCGCGGCGTAGAGCAGAACCTGCTCGAGGCGGCTCTCGGAGAACTTCCGGCCCGGCGCCCGCCCGGACTTGTAGTCGCTGACGACGAGCCCGTCGGCGCCCTCCTCGACCCTGTCGATGAAGCCGACGAAGGGCACGCCGCCGATCTCCACCGCTACCTCCGTCTCGGTGGCGACGACGTCGACCGTCTTGGGATCCTCCAGATCCCACAGTCCCTCGATCGCCCGCCAGGCCGCCCACTTGAAGTTGCGGACGCCGTCGGCGTCGAGTTCGAGCGCCTCGAAATCCTTGTCGGACTCGGTCTCGGCCCACACTTGCTTGGCGAGTGACTTGGCGCTCTCCAGCGTGCGCTCGTCAGGGGCCAACTCCAGCAACTCCTCGAGCACGCGGTGGGCGAAGGTCCCCGCCAGAGCGGCCTCGCCGGGCGGATCGGGCAGCTTGTCCACGTAGCGGAACTTCCAGCGTTGCGGGCACTGGCGGAACATGGAGGCGCTGGACGGCGAGAGGTGCTTGGGGCGCACGGGTATGTGCACCACGGTGCCCGTGTCGCCGGAGTCGGGGGACGCCTCGGCGCGAGCGCCCGGTTCGCCGGTTGCTGAGACAGGTTGACCGGGGTTCTCGCCGGGGTCGGCATCGGAGGATTGCATGCGTGTAGTTCTAGCACCTGCCTGTGACACGAGTCCGGCTCCCCGCCCCGATTCCGGTCCCCGCTGCCGGTCCGGCGCCGAGAGGTCGCCGGTGCACTCGCGCCGGCTGCCGGCCCCGGCAGACTGGAGGAATGCCGTGGCTCGTCTCCGGGGACAGGGTCCTCGCCTCTCTGGAGGTGGCAACCGGCGCCCACAGGCGGACCCGGGGGTTGCTGGGCCGCGACGCCCTGGAAGGGGCGCTGTGGCTGCCGCGCACGCGCTCGGTCCACACCTTGGGAATGCGCTTCGCCATCGACGTGGCCTACTGCGACGCAGAGGGGCGAGTGCTGGCGATCGTCACGATGCGACGGTGGCGGCTGGGTAGACCTCGCCTGCGGGCGCGCAGCGTCGTGGAGGCGCAGGCGGGGAACCTGCAGCGCTGGGGAATCACCGTCGGCAGCACCCTCGAAGTGCAGGAGTAGCCGCAGTGGAATGCGGACCGGCGCTGATCCTGGTCGCCACTCCCATCGGCAACGTGGGCGACCTGGCACCGCGCGCCGTCGAGGAACTGGCGGCCGCCGAGGTGATCGCCTGCGAGGACAGCCGCCGCACGGGGCGTCTGCTGGCGCTGGCGGGGATTTCCGGGAAGGAACTGGTGGTCGTGAACGAGCACACCGAGGCGGAGGCCGCGCCGCCGCTGGTGGCGCGCATCCGGGCGGGGGAGCGGGTGGTGCTCGTGACCGATGCCGGGACGCCCGCGGTTGCCGATCCCGGCGAGCGGCTCGTGCGGGCCGCCGCCGAAGCCGGCTGCGCGGTGAGCATCGTGCCCGGACCGTCGGCGCCGCTGGCCGCGGTCGCCGTCAGCGGGCTGACCTCGGGGCGCTTCGTCTACGAGGGATTCCTGCCCCGCCGCGGCGCGGCGCGAGCCGAGCGTCTGGCGGAGCTGGCGACGTCCGAGCGGGCCGTGGTGCTGCTCGAGGCGCCCCACCGCTGCGCCCGCACCGCAGCCGACCTGGCGGAGTCGTTCGGGTCTGAGCGGCGCGTTGTGGCGGTGCGCGAGCTCACCAAGCTGCACGAGGAGATCTGGCGGGGCAGCCTCGGCGAGCTGGCCGCCTGGGCCGCAGCGGGTCTCCGCGGCGAGGTCGTCCTGGTGATCGAGGGAGCGCCGCAGGCCGGCCCGCCCACCGACGAGGACATCGCCGAGGCGCTCGCCGAAGCGCGCGCCGCCGCGCCGGACGCCTCGGTTCGCGACATCACCTCCGCTGTCGCCGGCACCCTGGGGGTGGGCCGCCGGCGCGTCTACGAGCAGGCACGCAAACTCGAGGGGATCTGACAGACCCTGCGGGCGGCGCCGGTATCGTGACGGCGTGGGCCGCTACTTCTACACGACCCCCATTTACTACGTCAACGACGTCCCGCACATGGGTCACGCCTACACGACGTTGAACGGGGACGCACTGGCCCGCTGGCGGCGGATGCACGGCGACGAGGTCTTCTACCTCACCGGCACCGACGAGCACGGCCTGAAGGTGCAGCGCGCGGCCACCCAGAACGGCCTCAGTCCCCAGGAGCAGGCCGACCGCACCAGCAAGCGGTTCAAGGAGGCGTGGGACCTCCTGGACATCGCCTACGACGACTTCATCCGCACCACCGAGCCGCGCCACCACACGGCTGTGCAGACCCTGCTGGAGCGCTGCTACGAGAACGGCTACGTCTACAAGGACACCTATCAGGGTGCCTACTGCGTGTCCTGCGAGGCGTACTACGCCGAGGCCGACCTCGTCGACGGCAACTGCCCGATCCACGGATTCCCCGTCGAGCAGATGTCCGAGGACAACTACTTCTTCCGGCTCTCGGCGTTCCGGGACCGGCTCCTGGAGTGGTTCGAGGAAGTCCCCGACAACATCACCCCCGAGCGCTATCGAAACGAGGCGCGGGCGCTGGTGCGGGGCGGGCTGGAGGACTTGTCGATCACCCGCACCTCTCTGCAGTGGGGGATCCCCGTTCCTTGGGACGCCAAGCACGTCTTCTACGTGTGGTACGACGCCCTCACCAACTACGCCACCGCGGCCGGATACGGCACCGACGAGGATCGTTTCGCCACCTGGTGGCCGGCGGTGCGGCACCTCTTGGGCAAGGACATCATCCGCTTCCACTGCGTGTACTGGCCGGCCATGCTGATGGCGGCGGGCGTGGAGCCGATGCCGCGGTTCCACGTCCACGGCTGGCTGCTCGTGAGCGGCGCCAAGATGGCCAAGACCAGCGTCGTGCAGATCGCGCCGGCCGACCTGGCGGCCAGCATCGGCGTGGACGGTCTGCGCTACTCGGTGCTCCGCGACAACCCGTTCGGCCCCGACAGCGACTTCAGCTACGAGGCGCTGGTGCAGCGCTGCAACAGCGACCTGGCCAACGGACTCGGCAACCTGCTGCAGCGCGTCACCACCATCGTGGTCCGTGCCGACGGCTCGGCCGGCAGCGCTCCGGTGCCGGACAGCCCTCTGGCTGCCACCGCCGCACAGGCCTACGACGCGGCCGCGGCGGCCTGGGACAGGGTGCAGCCGTCGGTGGCTCTGGAGGAGACGTGGCGCCTCGTGCGGGAGACCAACGAGTACCTGCAGGACCGCCAGCCATGGAAGCTGGAAGCGGGGCCCGAACTGGACGCCACCCTCGGCGACGCCCTGGAGGCCCTGCGGATCGTGGCCGTGCTGGCACATCCGGCGATCCCTCGCTCGTGCGCCGAGGTGTGGCGACGCATCGGGCTGGAGGGCGACCCGTCGGAGGCGCGCCTGCCCGAGGCGGCGCGCTGGGGCCAGTACCCGGCCGGTCTGACGGTCACCGTCGACGATCCGCTGTTCCCCCGCCTGACGGTCGACTGAGGGTCAGGCGTGGGTGACGCCGCGCTCGCAAGCGCTGCGAGCGGGCCCTGGATCGACACGCACTGCCACCTGCAACTCGAGACCTGTGACGGCGAGGTGGCCGCGGCCCGCTCGGCCGGCGTCGCCGCGCTGATCGCCATCGGGACCGACGTGGCCGACTCCCGGCAGGCTGTGGCGGTCGCCGGTCGCCATGCCGAGGTCCGCGCCTCGGTGGGGGTGCACCCGCACGAGGCCTCCGGCGGCACCGACGGGCTCGTGGACCTGCTGGGGCTCGGCGATGTCGTGGCGGTCGGTGAGTGCGGTTTGGACTATCACTACGACCATTCGCCCCGCCCGGACCAGCGGCGGGTCTTCGCCGCCCAGATCGGGCTGGCGCACGAGACGGGCCTGACGCTCGTGGTGCACAGCCGCTCGGCCTGGGACGACACGTTCGCCATCCTGGCGAGTGAGGGAGTCCCGGAACGGACGGTCCTGCACTGCTTCACCGGCGGGGTGCCCGAGGTCGAGCGAGCGCTGGAGGCGGGGGCCTACCTCTCCTTCAGCGGCATCGTGTCGTTCCCCAAGGCGCGCGAGGTACACGAGGCGGCGGCGCGCTGCCCCGCCGACCGGCTGCTGGTGGAGACCGACGCCCCGCTGCTGGCCCCCGTACCGCTGCGGGGGAGGCCCAACAGCCCTGCCAACGTGCCCCTCGTGGGCGCGGCGCTGGCTGCGGTGCGAGGCGATTCGCCGCAGGATGTTGCGGCGATCACCACCGCCAACGCCCGCCTGGCGTTCGGCCTGGAGAGCCCGTAGGACGGCTGAGCCACTTCGCCGCCGGCGTCGATCCGTCCTAGCCTGCTGTGCCTGGGACGACCGACAGCACTCGCCGACGGTGGGGGACGTAGATGACCGGGTGTACCGCGGTGACCCCGGAGCGCCGCCGGTCGCCGCTGATGAGCCCTCGCATCGCGGCTGTGGTGGCGGCTGCGGTGGTGCTCGGTGCCGCATGTGGCTCGGATTCCACCGAGCCTGCCGATGCACCGCCCGCCCCGGGCACCTCGGCCTCCGCGGATACCTCCGCCACTGCAGAGACCGCACCGCCGCCGGCTGGCGACTCCGCTGCCGCGCCCTCGGAGGTCCCACCCCAGCCTGCGAC
>VXXM01000004.1 GCA_009835395.1 Acidimicrobiia bacterium | reverse complement strand
CCCCAACGTCTCCCGCCCACCCCGCTGAGCGGCACACGCCGCCGGAGGCCGTACTCCGGCGGTCATCTCGGGGATAGGTTGAACTCATGGGCAGCGAACTCCGTGGCACGGTGGCGGCGGTCTGCGTCGGGAAGGTCGGGGAGTTGGACTCCAGCGGCCGCACCATCGCCAGCGCCTTCGTGAAGCGGCCCGTCGCGGGACGGGTGCGCGTCCACAGCCTGGGTGTCGAGGGCGACGAGCACGTCTACGAGGGTCACGGCGGCGAGGACGCGGCGGTGCTCGTCTACTCCCGCGACCACTACCCGTTCTGGCGCGACCTCGGCGTCGACATTCCCGACGCCGGGGCCTTCGCCGAGAACCTCACCGTGGACGGCTTGACCGAGTCCGACGTGCACATCGGCGACACCTTCGAACTCGGATCCTGCACCCTGCAGATCAGCGAGCCGCGGTCGCCCTGCTACAAGATCGCCGCCCGCTACGGCCGCAAGGACATCTCCATCGTGGTGCAGGACACCGGGTTCACCGGCTACCTCATGCGCGTGCTGGAGGAGGGCGACGTGGCCGCCGGCGACGAGATGCGCCTCGTGGAGCGGGACACCTCGCACGACTGGAGCGTCGCCGAGGCCGGACGCATCCTGAACGTGGATCGCAACGACCTCGACGGCGCCCGGCAGCTGCTCGAGATCGGCGCCCTCAGCGCGGGCATCAAGCGCACCCTCGCCGCCCGATTCTCCCGCGACGAGAAGCTCGGCCCCGACCTCGACCGCCTCTACCTCTCCGGCCGGGTCGAGACCTAGCCGGTCGCTTCTCAGACGTCGCCGGGCGTGGCGCAGCTCGGCATGGCGTTCACCTCGGCGAAGATGTCGATGTAGCCGGTGATGGCCTCGCCGTCGCGGGAGCTCACCGTGAACGGCGGGTCGCTCCCGCCCGCCAGCGTGGTGGCGTAGGCGCGGCGGTCGCCCAGGTAGGTGTCCCAGTCCGCCAGCCAGGCGTCCACGAGGTCGGCGTCGGAACCCACGACATCGTCGGCCTCGGCCCGCAGTTCGGTGACCATGTCCTCGAACAGCGGCGTGGATGTTCTGATCTGGCCGGCGCGATCCTCCGGTCCGGTGGCCTCGGCCGCTCCCGGCAGCCGGCCCACCGCGGCGACCGTGGCCGCGCAGATGTCCTCGGCATTGTGGGTGAAGACGACGTTGTAGAGGGTGTCGGGGTGGCCGCTCGGCGCCAGCGGTGAGAAAGCCCAGACCCAGAACCCTGCCATCACCGCCAGCGCCACCACCGCGATCGAGGCGCCGGCGCGGCTCTTAGGCAGCCAGCGCGGGTTGCGGTCCCGCCCGGCCGCCTCGGGATCGTCCGCGCCGCGCATCGAGTCGAGCCAGTGCTGGACCTCCTGCTTCTGCGAGCTGATCACTGCCCGCCTCCCGCCTCGCCACCTCCGCCGCCGCCGGGTTGGCCGCCGCCACCCTCCGCCTCGAGTCCCTCCGAATCGAATCCCTCCAACTCGAGTCCCTCCCCGTCCTGGGCATCGGGGTCGCCGCCGGTCTCGCCCGGCAGCTCGACCGCCTCGAGGTCCGCCGGGTCGGGCTCCGGCGGCTCGACGGCCACCTCGATGATCACCGCGCTGCCGCCGCTGGCCAACTCGGTGGCGCGGGGAATCTGGTTCACGACGGTGCCGGGCTCCACGTCATCCCGCACGACCTCCGACAGCCGCACGTCGAGGTAGGCCTCCTCGATGGCGTCGGTGGCCTCCTCCAGCGGCAGGTCGATCACCGACGGCACCTCGACCACCTGCGGGTACTGCGTGGTGGTCGTGGTCGGCACGCTGGCGGGGAAGGACTCCGCCCGCAGACCCTCGTGAACGGCGGCCATCACCAGGGCGAATATCTCCGCGGGGTACGAGCCACCGGTCACGTCGCGTTCGGTCGTGGGCGGCTCCATGGGGATCTGCGCGTCCGGGAACCCCACCCACACCGCCGTGGTGTACTGCGGTGTGTAGCCGGTGAACCCGGCGTCCACGAAGTTCTCCGCGGTGCCCGTCTTGCCGGCCACCTGCCGGCCCTCGACGGCCGCCCGGCGCCCGGTTCCGGTGTGCACCACCTCGGTCATCACGTCGGTCATCTCATCGGCGATCCGGCTGTTCAGGACCCGCGTGGAGTTGGGCTCGTGCTCGTACAGCAAGGTGCCGTCCAGGTGGGTCACGCGGGTCACCATCGTGGGGGGAATGTAGATCCCACGCCGGGCGAACGTGGAGTATGCCGCGGCCATGTCCAGTACCGTCACGTCCTCGCTGCCCAGCACGGCGGCCAGCACGGGCTGCAGCGGCGAGGCCACCCCCAGGCGCTGCGCCATGGCGACGCCGGCATCCGGCGTCACGTCCTCCATGAGCTGGGCGTACACCGTGTTGATCGATCGCACCAGCGCCTCGCGCAGCGTCATCAGCCCGCCGGCACCGGTCTCGGAGAAGTTCGACACCTCCCAGGTCTCCTCCAGGCCGGGGATCGGCAGTTCGATCTCGCTGGGGGCCGGGTACAGGGCGCTTATCTGGATCCCCTGCTCCAGGGCGGCGGCCAGCACGAACGGCTTGAACCCCGAGCCTGCCTGGCGCCCGCCCTGGGTGGCCAGGTTGAAACGCGCCGATGCCGAGTCGCCGAAGAAGTCCCGCCCGCCGACCATGGCCTCCACGTGCCCGGTGTCGTTGCGGATGACCACGATCGCCGCCGACGGTCCGCCCTCCCACGGCAGGATCGCCGTCAACGCGCTCTCGGCGGCGTGCTGCACGTCGGGCCGCAGCGTGGTGTGGATGTGCAGGCCCCCCTCGAACAGCAGCCGCACCCGATCGTCTGGCGTGGCGCCGAAGCGGGGATCGGTGAGGATCCACTGCCTCACCTCCTCCACGAAGTAGCCGTACTCGTACTCCTCCTCGAGGGTCGCGACCCGGGGCGCCAGCCGCAGCGGCTCCGTCCGCGCCTGCCGGAACTCCCTCTCGCTGATCCAGTCGTTGGCGAGCATCCGCTCCAGCACCGCTTCGCGGCGTCGGATGGCCGACTCCCTGTTCTCGTACGGGTTGCGGGCCGACGGCGCCTGGATGAGCCCGGCCAGCAGCGCGGCCTCGGCCAACGTCAACTCGTCGAGATCCTTGTCGAAGTACTCCCGGGCGGCGGTCAGCACGCCGTAGGCGCCCTCGCCGAAGTTCACCGTGTTGAGGTACTGCAGGAGGATGAACTCCTTCGAGTAGGCGCGCTCCAACTGCAGCGCCAGGGCGATCTCCTCGATCTTGCGGCTGACGGTGATCTCGGTGCGGTCCAGGAAGGCTCGGCCCACGTACTGCTGGGTGATCGTCGAGCCACCCTGGAGCACACCGTCGACGGAAATGTTCGAGCGAGCCGCCCGCAGCAGGGCTCGCACGTCCACCCCCTGGTGCTGCCAGAACCGCTCGTCCTCGATGGCCACCACGGCGTCCTGCAGAATCCGCGGCACCTCGTCGATGGTCTCCAGGTTCCGCCGGTGCTGCTCGCCGCGGAAGGTGGTGATGAGCCGGCCGTCGGCGTCGTAGATGAACGAGGACTGCGCCGTGGTGGGAAGCGACACCCGCAGGTCGCGGGTCTGGTAGGTGCACGACCCGGCGATCAGGGCCACGGTGAGGGCCACCGGAACCAGCCCCAGGACGGCGCGGCGGCGTGCGAGAATGGCAGTCACGGCGACGTTCAGAGCCTACGAGAGCGTGCCCGGCGCGCCACGGCAACGCCGCTCGGCGCCACCGGTGCGGCAGACTCGGGAGTACGTGCCCGGGGCGCAACCGCGGGCACCGGAGACGGCAGCGACACACGATGGAGCGGCGAGTGGTATGAGCACGCAGGCGACGGGGAGTGGTGCGGAGGTGTTGGCGGACCTCGACGAACGGGGTCTGGTCCACGACACCACCGACCGGCAGGCGCTGCAGGCGCTGCTGGCCGAGCCCCCGGCGGTGCTGTACCTGGGCATAGACCCGTCGGCCAGCAGCCTGCACCTCGGCAATCTCATCGGCGTGCTGGTGCTGCGCCGGTTCGCCGAGGCCGGGCACCGGCCTCTGGCGCTGGTGGGCGGCGCCACGGGCATGGTCGGCGATCCCAGCGGCCGTTCCGACGAGCGCAACCTGCTGGACGCCGAGACGTTGGAGTCGAACGTGACCAGCATCCGGCGCCAGTACGCCCGCTTCGCCGGCGTGGCGGAGGCCGACGTCGTCAACAACTACGACTGGACGGCGCCGGTGGGTGTCATCGAGTTCCTGCGTGACGTCGGCAAGCACGTGACGGTCAGCCAGATGCTGGCCCGCGAGTCGGTGCGCAGCCGCCTGGGAAGCGAGCAGGGGATCTCCTACACCGAGTTCAGCTACATGCTGCTGCAGGCCTTCGACTTCTGGTGGTTGCACACCCATCACGGCTGCCGCCTGCAGGTGGGGGGTTCGGACCAGTGGGGCAACATCGTCGCGGGCATCGACCTGATCCGGCGCCGCTCCGGGTCGGTGGCCCACGGCCTCACCTGGCCGCTGCTGACCCGCGCCGACGGTCAGAAGTTCGGCAAGACCGCCGAGGGGACGATGTGGCTGGACAGCGAGCGCACGCTGCCCTTCGATCTGCACCAGTACCTGCTGCGCACCGACGACGCCGATGTGGCGCGCCTGCTGGCGCAGCTCACGCTGTTGCCCATGGCCGAGGTGCGCGAGATCTCCGCCGAGGCGGCCCGGGCTCCCGAGCGTCGCCTCGCCCAGCAGCGGCTGGCCGACGAGGTGACCGGCTTCGTGCACGGCGCCGAGGCGGTGTCGCGAGCCAACCTCGCTGCCGAGGCGCTGTACGGCACCGCAGAACTCAGCGGCGAGATGCTCGACGCCCTGGAGGGGATCGTCGTACAGACCCGTGCCACCGGTGACGACCTGGCCGGGCCGGAGGCCCTGGTGGGCCTGCTGGTGGCGTCGGGCCTGTGCTCGTCGCGTGGCGACGCCCGCCGCCAGTTGGCCCAGTCGGCCGTCTCGGTGAACCGCACCCGTGTGGTGCAGAGCGAGGTGGATCCGGGCTGGCTGATCGACGGTCGCTACCTGCTGTTGCAGCGCGGCCGCCGTGAGCGGCGCCTGGTCCTGGTCGATCCCTAGACCGCGGCGGCGGGATTACCCGTTGCCGGGGCCGCGGTGGTTGCGACGGCGGGTGTATCTCGCTAGCATCGCATCCCACCCCCGCACTCGGAAAGCGCCGATTGGCCGCAGACCGGGCCGGCGAAAAAGCGAGGCGGGGGGAGGACGCCACTTTCTGAGAGTCGCTCGCGACCCTCCGGGGTAGCGGCGACCGGTGTGCTCCTTGAAAACGGAAGAGAAGACGAATGCCAGTGCGGGTGGCCTCGTCGGATGTCCTTGTCCGGCGCGGCCTACCCAGCAATTCCGGATTGTCGGACGTGGGTAGGCACCCTCGTCCGGCTCTCCAAGCCGAGCCCGCGCAAGGAACTTGCGGGCGAGGCACAGAATCGACGGTTCGAGGCGGCTCGCCGCCGCGAGCCTGAGATGTCGACGGAGAGTTTGATCCTGGCTCAGGACGAACGCTGGCGGCGGGCCTAACACATGCAAGTCGAACGAGATGCCTTCGGGTATCTAGTGGCGAACGGGTGAGTAACACGTGAGGAACCTGCCCCGAAGACGGGGATAACCGTGGGAAACTGCGGCTAATACCCGATACCCCCGATGCGGCGCATGCCGCGACGAGGAAATGCTCCGGTGCTTCGGGAGGGCCTCGCGGCCTATCAGCTAGTTGGTGAGGTAACGGCTCACCAAGGCTTCGACGGGTAGCTGGTCTGAGAGGACGATCAGCCACACTGGGACTGAGACACGG